>JBMOEI010000039.1:0-47468 GCA_049318985.1 Desulfuromonadaceae bacterium | reverse complement strand
CCACTATTCATGGTGTTGGTGATGACTATCTTCTGAACCTTGGCATGCATACGTTTCGGGCTGATCGAGTTATCAGACGGGCGCAGACCGGTGTGACGGTAGTGGCTTTTCTGACTCTCTCTCTTTGGCTTGGTACCCTTGGTGTAATGTATCTCTTGCGGCGGGACGAAAATCGCCAACAAGAACTGGCAAGACAGGAAGATCTGGCGTGGCTTGGTGAGCTGGGGGGCGGTTATGGCACATGAAATCCGCAATCCGCTGGCCGGCATCAAAGACTTTGCGCAACTTGTAGAAACTGCCGAAACCGTTGATGAGGCACGTACCCGATCATCTGACAGTAGCTGTCATTGGCTTCAATGATGTTACCTTCCAGGCTGACCAGAAGGAAGCCGTCTATGGATATGGAGATGATGGAGTGGAAATCTTCCGGCGTTACAGAACTGCGGCGATCTGGGTCCATGGGGTAAGCCTCCTATTGAAAAAAACCGGCACATGAGAATATCTGATGCGCTGGTTTGAAAAGGAACTATCATTGTTGACAGAAGTATCCGTCAGGAGGAGATTTTTTCTGTCTACGCAATAGCATTGCACATGGCTACCCACGGCGCGAGTCACACACCCATATCCCACTGAGCGTTTCGGCGTCTGATCCCGGGGCAGGAGCCGTATGCGCTAATGAGCGCACGTACGGATCTTGCGCGGGGGTGTCGGGTAACCGGCATTCCTACCGTAACGACAACCCTGGAGTGGCCTCGGATGAATTATCCTAGGACATCTGACCAGATACTTTTTGCCCAATCCTCCGCTTGTAACCCCAAGCGTACAGACCGCCCGGGAGAAACACCGCCAGCAGCTTTCTTGCCGGCAAGCTTTTTCGTTTGCGGGTCGAATTCGAACACCGCAGTCACATAAATCGCCTGGCGCTCATCAACCATACTGTAGCAGGTATTGGCAAGATACGGAGCTAACGGCTCCTTGCCCGCAAGCATTGCAAGTACTGAGGCCGCAGCGGCTTTTCCCATGGACGATGCCACAAAACCGGATTTTGGCAGCGTGCCGATCACATCACCATCTGTGGCATCTCCGATAATATGGATATCTTTATGAATTGCAGACTCAAAGGATAGCGCTGAAACCGGCGTCCAACGTTTTCCCTGTGGTGTCAGCCCACCCATGTAGGCCATTTTACCTGCCTTCTGGTCTGGAATTATGTTCAATACTGCCCCCTTGAATTCACCTGCCGAGGTAATGACGCTGCGCGAATCAGCATTAATCTCTTTTATTTCAACTTCCTGCTTGTATTCAATAATACCTTCGTAATAATCCTTCCAGGCGGCTTTGAACAGCTTCCCTTTTGAAACCACATCAGGATTTGCGTCAAGGACTATAATTTTAGAGCCAGGCTTGTTCTTCTTCAGATAGCTGGCAATCATGCAGGTACGCTCGTACGGTCCCGGAGGGCATCGATAGGGAGCCTCAGGAACAGACATGATGATATGCTCGCCCGCTTTCATATCAACAAGCTGCCGCTGCAGTTGAACAGTTTGTTCACCTGCCTTATACGCATGAGGAAAGAGTTTCTGTGCAGCTTCATCCATGCCCTTGACATTTTCATACATGAAGTCGATGCCCGGTGAGAGAATCATACGATCATAGGCAACACTGCCCTTGGACGTTTCTATCTTGCGGGATTCCGGATCAATGCCAAGTACTCTGGCGTTCAATATGTTTACACCGTACTTTTTGGCAAGGGTGCGGTAGGAAAGGGTTATCTCCTTCATCTCTTTCAAGCCACCGATGACGAGATTGCTTACCGGGCAGGAAATGAATTCAGTGCGTTCCTCGATCAGTACCACATCAAGCTTCGGATCCATCATCTTGAGATACTTTGCTGCTGTAGCCCCGCCAAATCCGCCGCCTACGACAACAACCCGTTTCCCTTTTTTTGGTAGAATTTCACCCGCTTGCACATATACAACCTGCGGTCCGAACAGTGCCAGAGCACCTACACCAACAGCCGTATGTTTGATAAATTCACGTCGGTTCATAGAGTCATTTCCCCTTTACTTGCGTGTGTAGTAGGTAACAAACTGGTCAAAATCAGCATCCGACATCCCCTTCACTATACCCATCTCCGGGGCTTTCCTCTTGCCGTCTTTGTATTCAAGGAGGGCCTCTTTCAGAAAACCGGGAGACTGCCCTTTGATGTGCGGTGCCAGTGCCGTGCCTTCACCCTTTTTCCCATGACAGGCGGCGCAGCTTTCTGTGGATACGGCAAGTTTCTTGCCATTTGACTTGGCAGCTAAGGGAGAATTTTTCCACTTCCATGCTGCCACTGCGTGGGATATCTCACCAATTTGGCCGTCAGAATATCCTTTTGCCAGATTGGCCATTACACCACCAGGGCGCGTCCCTTCCCGGTACTCTTTCATGGTTTTGGCCAGGTATGCCGCATTCTGTCCACCGATTACCGGAATATGTGAACTTGGCGATGCGCCTTGTGTGCCGTGGCAGCTTGCACAGGTCTGGGCCATTCTTTCCCCGTCATCAGGCAACCCGGCTAAAGCGGGAGATACGGCAAACAGAAGAATGGCAATTGAGGTAAGACAGCTCTTTTGCATTTCGCTCCTCCTTATGTAAGATACAAGCTGTTATCAGTATATCTTGTTATTAGAAAATATAAAGTATGTAAGTGATTTTTTCTGCGACACCAGAGAGAATGCAGAAATGTGAAGTGCAGGCTCGTGCAAGAATAGATGATGTAAATGCAGATTTTGCACTTAATTAAGGAAGATAGTTTTTGTTAATAGAATATTTAATGTTTAAAATCAATAATTTAAAAAAAATTCTCTCTTTGGCACAGTGCGTGGAATAGATAAGACAATTAAACCACAAAGGAGAAACACCAATGAAAAAGCTTATGATCGTAGCAACCGCCGCCCTCGTCGCCCTGTCGCTGTCCGTAACCGCCTTCGCTGCAACCAAGGCACAGTCCGGTACTCGTGACCAGATCAAACTGGGCACTTGCGTTAAGTAAATTCCCAAACCAATTTAAGTATCAACACCACACTCAAAAGGAGAAACACCAATGAAAAAGCTTATGATCGTAGCAACCGCCGCCCTCGTCGCCCTGTCGCTGTCCGTAACCGCCTTCGCTGCAACCAAGGCACAGTCCGGTACTCGTGACCAGATCAAACTGGGCACTTGCGTTAAGTAAGAATTATCGGGCAAGACAACTTGCCCTCAGCACCACGACGTTGGCAGCAGGATGCGACTCTCTCGCATCCTGCTGCTATCTGAAGTCTCTTGCACAGTACAGATAAGGTAGACGACAATACTAAACCATCCGCGAGGATGGGACGGAAAACCTACTGGGTCTCCCTGAGACAGCCGGGTCGCCGAAAATATCTTGCAGATTTCGCCCCGTTATTTTGTGCCTGCCAGAGTAGGCACGGAAAGGGATATTTTATGTGCCCCACTCTCATGACAGTAATTTCCCGCTGCTGCATCTCTTATGCTTTTGCAGTTTATACAGCCTCGATATGTTTTGCCGAAGAAAAGCCGGTAACTGACACCATGAGAATGGCGGATTCTTACAGAACTACCACTGGCATGCCAAAGACCGGATACCAGAACTCTGCATTTACTCCACCGTCTCAAGCCTGGTCACTGTACAATCGCTATTGTGCAGGGTGCCACGGTCAGTCAATGCGACGCGCCTCCGCTTCCAGGATACAATGGGCAATAAATAGTAACACCGGAGGTATGGGTTCCCCCGCTCTCAAATCAGTAAGTTCCGGACAAATCGGTGTACTTGTAGCCGGTCAGTAAAATAGTGCACAGTTTGTGAAAGGTACGTACCATTTTATTTTTTCTCCGAGACGGATGGTCGCAGCCCGAGTAGCTCCAGCTGCTGTGCATATTTCCAGGCAACGTCTTGACTCAGGAAATTACCGGCAGAAATCAGGAATGTCGGTACCTGGGCAAAGGTTGTTTCGAGCCGAACGTTGATTCCTATTCCTGCAAGATCCATCGCTTCTTCCAATGCGGTCTTTTCATCCAGATAGGAACCGGCATACACAAAATGATGTTTACTGTTCTTCGACAATATGAACCCGTCCGTAGTAAAAGCACCCAGTTTTTTGAGCGCCTTTTCTGCCAGATTGCGGCGGGGGAATTCATCATATAAAAGTCGGGTCATCCGCGCATTCTTTGAGGGTATTTCCTTTACCTGCACAACAAGCCCTGTTTGTTCTCTCTTTTTGACTATGTCTGATACACGCTGCTTACTTGAGTAATCTCCCAAAATCAGAGTGTAGGACCGGTCTATCTCGGCCGGATTTTTCATCGGGATTAGCGAACGGGTCGGGAGACTTCCGGATGATTCCTCTTTTCCCGCAGCCGGTGTCTTCGAAATGTGCACGTCAGAGCCCTGTCCCTGCATTTTTTCTACACCGGGTGATTGCTCGTGTAGCGAAGCCATCTCCTGCCAGTCAGATATTCCGGCCGGTTTTGACACGTCAATCCTTATACTATAGCGCTCAAGCAGTATCCCCATATCTTTCCAGAGTTTTGTCACGGCATTGGAAAACGATTCACCCGCCTCCATTTGGGCATTCCGTGCAATGTTCAAGTCGTTTTCCGCATTCAGAAGATCCTGGATAGCGGTCATTTTAAGCAGGCTGTTCTTTTGGTACTGTTCAAAACGAAGCTTAGCAGATTGACTTGATTTATCTGCCAACTGCATCTGCAGTCGGGCAGAAATGAGGGTGCGCATATCATTCTGGATTTCGTTGCGCATTTTCCATGAAGCAGCTTTTACCTGATCCTGTGCCTGCTCGGTTCTGATTCTGGATCTAATATACTCGTTGCGTGAAGCCGTATTACCAAGCGGAAGATTAAACAGCATGCCGACGGTCCAATTCAGTGCCGCATCCCTGCCGATCTGCCGGAAGCCATCAGCGGGAGTACTGCCGGTACCGGTCACTCCTGTGCCAGCTGTTACGGAAAGTTCCGGCAGTGACTGATGCCGGGCGACACGTTCAAGCAAACGCGCCGATTGTAGACCGCTCTTCAACTGCCGTATTTCTGGTCGAAGTTCCAGAGCCATCTCGACCGCCTGCTCATATGTTTCCAACGGTTCATGCTTGAAAGGGGCGTCGGTGGGAATTATTTTATCCGGCGTCTCAAGCCCGATAAGGTAGCGGAGGTATATTTCCTGTTCTGTGACACCACGATATGTTTCAACCAGGTCTTTTCTGCGTTGGTCAATTGCAAACTCTGCATCGGCAAATCCGATTCCGTGAGGTGCCCTCTGCTCATTTTTACCAATCACTTCAAGCAGCTTTTGGGCCGTATCCAGTGCTGCCTCACGGGTTTTCAGTACCTGGCGCAGAACATATAAACGATTGTACGTGGCAATAACAGTGGCAACCGTTTCACTGACTGCAGAACGAAACCGTTCCAGTGAGTCCTGATGGGTTGTTGCCGCCAGAGAGATATTCAGCTCGAAGGTTTCCTTGCCGGAGTTTTTCAAGAGTGGTTGGGTAATGTTGATGCCGACCGTCGCCTGCCACTCTTTTGTTGCAGGCATGCCAGAATCCATACTGAAATATCCGGTCTGGGTTGATGCGGTAATAGAACCTCCCGTCGGTATGGCCTGGGTTATACCAACTGAAGAAACAAAATTCCGTGTGGAATAATATTCTTCCCCGGTTATCGGCGATACTCCGCCGGATCCCGTCACATTCAGTAGCGGGTCGTAGATACCACGGCTCTTAATTGCATCAACCAGTGCCATTCTTGAATTCAGAGCTTCGATCTTCAGATCAATATTCCTGGAGACCGCCATAACGATTGCTTCATTCAAAGAGATTTTTATACGCGCGGGAGCCTTGTGCTCCTGTACTTGGTACGATTCCGGCGGGGCACATACGCCTGGTGAGGAAAGGAACACACAGGAAAGTAATAATATAATTGTCCGGGGGAATGAGATCATAAATAATGTGCTGTTCGTACATATCAGGAGGCGGATTAAATTGCGTATAAAAAGGGGAGTTAGCTCAAAAGCTACTCCCCTTGCCTGTCAACTTACTTTACTCAGGTACCGGATTTGATCTGGGTTTTGGTGCCGGCCTGGCTTTGGATGCCATTTGCGGCGAATGCGGCTACGGAGAGGGACAGTGCGACGAGAGCTGCGGTTGCAACGATCATGAGCTTTTTCATTGGTGTTTCTCCTTTGGGGGTTTGTTTATGTGCTGTTTTTCACAGAGCATGTTAAAAGAAAATCCAACCCCTAAACTCACGGAATTATTTACTTACGTATACTCACTAGAGTACGTTGTTGACGAGTTATGGTGCAAAATCTGCAGCAGCTTCAACCTTTTTGCACCAGACAAGTGAAATAAGTCACAGTCCTGTTCAGCAGCAGGATTGTTCCCATTTACCAGACATTAAAACCTTAAAATCAGGGTGTTTTTACCAGCTTGGTAAAGAGAAAGTCATTTGAGGCAACCGGAAGATGACATCCATAGCATTCACCGACAAACGTAGCATCCTTCCCATATGGTTTCAGGTCATTTCCCACAAAACGGGCAAAACCCCATCCACCGGTATCTTTATACTTCCCGGCGTCTTTAACCATAAACTCAACTTGAACAAACGCCCCTGGCTCCGTAGCAACCGGAAAGTTGGGATGTTTTTCCGCTTTCCAGGCTACTTTGGCAAGGACACTGCCATCCGGAAGCAGTTTCTTTCCGGCACGTAATGCAGTGACAGCAATTTCATTGCCGGTTATGACACGGATATGGCCCTTATCTTCCCGGTAAGATGGCGCAATGACTTTCCACGACAGGTAGTCCGGATAAAGAGCTATTCCATTAGGCGCAACCGGTCGCTCCGCCGCACCTGTGCTGTTTGCTGCCAAAAGAACCAGCGCACAATAAAACAAAATGATTTTCCGCATGAAATCCTCCGTAAAGTGGGTGTATGGGCTTAACCTGCAGCACCAAGGGCTATCCATACTATCTTTTTATTGCCTGAAGTGGCAACTATACAGCAGCAACTATAACATTGACAGAATAATAAAATCACCACATATGCATTTTATTGAATATGTAATGACAAGGGACGAGTCGGCATGGGTATATTTAATATCCCGCCTTGCGTATAGACACGGTAACGCAGGGAGGATCGGAACAGTAGATGCCTCCCCAGGCGGCATTCATCAGGTTGGGCTTGTCGGCTTCGCCATACGTCCCGACCATCAGTAGTGAATTACCGTATGCTGCGGCGTTTGCGTAATATCTCTATCATCGTTTCTCCTGGAGGGGCACTTCATAATGGATTTTGGTGAATTTCTGGATTATCTCCGTTTGCTCAGGGAATTGATTCAACAGCTCTTCTCTGCATCCCATCTCAAAATCGGCAAAATCAAAGCCAGGTGCCACAGTACATCCAACAAGGGCGTAGCCATCTCGGCATACCTCAGCTCCAAACCAGCATCCAGAAGGCACAGCGCATTGGAACCTATCACCAAATGCCATATTAGAGCCCAAATTCAATGGATAGTATTCTCCTTGAGGCGTGATAACGTGCACAGTCAACGATTCACCCGTGTAGAAGTGCCAGATCTCGTCCGACTTGATACGATGCAGGGCTGATTACATGTGTAAATAGTTTCCGCACTGCAGTCTTTTCATATAAACACCTGAGCTCCCTATATCGGTGCAATCAGCAACCGGAATATTTTTATGCAGAAGACTTCCTGACAGACTGACTGTCATGCAGTGTCCACATCCAATACATAATTGTTCAGCCTCAGCTATCTGTACCGGGTACTGCTTGGAGTAAACTCGATCAACCCCGGTGGACAGACCGCAGCGCCCATCCTTGTTGCATGACTTCTCGTTGACGCCTAAAGTCCAGTCAAATAGTAGTTACGTCCATTTATATTGACATTCATATAAATGAATTGTATTTTGTGCATAGTCACATAATAAGCGGGAGGCCACAATGAAAATCTGTTTTCCGGTGCAAGTAAACGAAGGCTTGGCAAGTGATGTGTTTGGTCATTTTGGGTCTGCACCAATGTTTGTAGTAGTCAATACTGATAACGGTGAGGTCACTTCGATCAACAATAGCGACCAGATTCACGAACATGGTTCGTGTAATCCTATTGCCGGATTGGGTGGCCATCAGGTTGATGCGATCGTTGTTGGTGGGATCGGAAGAGGCGCACTCCACAAGCTTAATAATTCAGGGTTACGAGTGTTTCAGGCTCAGCAGGGAACCATTGGCAAAAATATGGAACTTTTTAAAGCCGATGATCTGCCGGAATTTATGCCGGGGCATAGCTGCGGCGGTCATGGGCACAATCATGAGTGTTCACACTGATATGGGACGACCGTGTAAACCGAGAAAATGCGCATGTCCTCAGAGGGCTGTGTTTAATTCAACGTTTAAACCTGCTGGCAGCACCCTCTCGGAGTTGCATATGATAGCTCTTGCACATGATGAACTTGAGGCTTTTTTCCTCTGCGACGGATCTGGCAAAACGCAGGCAGAGGCAGGCCTTTGCATGGAAATATCACGGGGTACGGTACAGCGACTCCTGGCTTCAGGCAGAAAAAAAATAGCTCTGGCTCTCGTACACAACTCGGCACTGACCATCGGCCATGGCAATGTTCCATGAAAATTTTTATGAAGATAACCGGCCATATTTCAAAGGAGTTACTATGCAGGCGAAAGAGCTGTTGCAGCAATTAACATCAAAAAAAGCACCGGCAGTTCTCGATGTGAGGAGTGGCATTGAGTTTAATTCAGGCCACATCCCGGGAGCTATTCACGCTTCAAATATTAAAATTCTGCTGAAAATGGCAAAACTGCCTGACGATAAAACCCGCCAATTGGTTATCACCTGCGAGCATGGTCCTCGCGCTCAAATGGCACAGGGGCTTTTGAGTCTATATGGCTACAAAAATACAACCCTTCTGGATGGTCATATGTCCGGATGGCGCAAAGCTGGATTAAAAATAGAAAAATAACATTGAGGAGTAGTTTATGAGAAAAAGATGTCTTATCGTCGCTATCGGCGTACTGAGCGCCACAATGTCCTCTGCTTCAGAGTATGAAGCATTTATCCGTGATCTGGTAAAACCGTACAGGAAACAGGTATGACAAACATACGAGATTTTGACGCAGTTGCCGGGAACTGGGACGAAGAGCCGCGTCGGGTTAAGGTTGCAACAGAAGTTGCCGCTGCGATCAGCAATACACTCAACCTGTCAAATGCTTGGGATGCCCTGGATATGGGGTGCGGTACCGGCCTGGTGACGCTTGCCCTTGCACCTCAACTGGGAACTATTACCGGTATTGACAGTTCCGGCGCCATGCTTGCCAAGCTCCTCGAAAAAGTAAAAGCATCCGGAATCACAAATGTAAAAACGGCCTTGTGCGATCTTTCCGGCGGTGAACTGCCCGAAGGCACATTTCATCTGATCATCAGCGCCATGACCTTGCATCATATTAAAGATCCTGAGACGCTTTTATCATCGCTCCGGTCTCGGTTATATCCTGGTGGGTGGGTCGCCTTTGCCGATCTTGAAGCTGAGGATGGCAGTTTTCACGAAGACCCCACCGGCGTGTTCCACCACGGTTTCAGCCGTGCAGAACTGGCAAGCCTCCTGGAAAACTCCGGCTATGTTTCAATCTCAATAACAGAAGCAACAACAATGCTAAAAGGAGACCGCACATATCCGGTACTTCTCGCCGTTGCCCAGGCATAATTCCAGATCACCCACACAAGGAGACAGACCCATGAAACAACGCATCATCGCACTGCTGGCCGTAACCGTATTTGCAACCGCATCACTTGCTACAGCCGCACCAAAAGCCACTTTGAGCACCCCGGCGCTCAGCCAGGCTATTGGCAAAGGCAAACCTACCCTGGTATTTTTTCAGAATCCCAACGGTGGACCCTGCAAGGCTCAACAACAGGTGCTTGATAAACTGACGGAAAAACGGAAGGGGACCTTCACTATCGCTCCCGTCAATGCCATGGAGCAGAACGACCAGAAAGCATTCTACGACTATGGTGTCAGAAGTCTCCCCTCGCTGGTTCTGGTTGACAAAGCGGGTAATATCAGCAAGGTATTCCCTCCCGGTATTCAGAACATCGAAACCATCTCTACTGCACTTGACGGGTTGAAATAATGGACTTCAGCATCGTCACTCTCTTTATGGCGATCGGCGCAGGATTGGCAAGCGTACTGTCTCCCTGTGTACTGCCGGTTATCCCGATAATCATGGCTGGCTCTGAGCGGGAAGACCGCTTGCGCCCGTTGATTATTGTGGCCGGCCTTGCCATCTCATTCATGTCGATGGGGGCTGTCTCGTCTCTGTTCGGGGCTCTGCTGATCGGAAAAACCCGTTATATTGAAATTGGCGGATCTGCAATCATCGTTATCATGGGGTTGATGGTGATGTTTGATCTGAGCATCTTCAAACGTTTCTATCAACTCTCCAATATCCGGGTTAAAGGGGAAGGGCACATAGGCGGTCTGATACTCGGTTTGTCACTCGGTGTGATCTGGGTTCCGTGCGTTGGCCCGTTTCTCTCCAGCACGTTGACGATGGTTGCCACCAGTGGCCAACTGGCAACCGGAATTATTTTGCTCGGTTTTTATTCCCTCGGGTTGGCGATACCGATGCTGATCATAGGGTATTCATCGCAACTGATACAGAACAAAATCAGGGGTTTACTGCGGCATGATACTGTCCTCCGCTACATCACTGGCGGCGTTCTGGTCGCTTTCGGGCTATACTCCATCATCAAGGGGAATGTGGCTTTCTAAGTCCGCGCAAAGAAGTGCAATGCATATCAGTCAGGTGCAGAATATGCACGACAACGGCGCTAATCATTCGGTATAAAAAATTAAAAATAAGTATATTCGCTATGTTACAAACTTGGCACGCCACATGCTCTTATATAGGTTAGATTGACTATCTTATCAAGAAGGAGCCTCACCATGAAAAAACTCGTTATCGTAGCAACCGCAGCCCTCGTTGTAATGTCCATTAGTATGACCGCCTTTGCAGCGACCAAAACACAGATCAAGACTCAGATCAAAGTTCCCGGTACTGTCTGCGTAAAGTAGTCGTACAAATGCTATGATAAAAAGCCACCCATCCCTTCGGGGATTCGGTGGTTTTTTTGTCTTTATGTGGAACACTTAGACAGTTATAGCATGGAGTCCTCCATGCTAACAACACCAGCTGAAATAGCTCCGACCAGCTACAGTCAGATGAAACCCAGCAAACTTTCCAACTAAAACATCATCGGCTTATTGGCATAAAGACTGTCAAGTACGTCACCGCTTGCCAGAGGTGAGACGTACAGCCTGCCGTCCGTTTTTGATTCAACCTTTGAAATCATGGCAACACCAAAGGAACCGTTTTCATATATTACAAATTTTATCTGCACCCCCCTGCCAGCGATCCCCTCTTTTATCGACTGCGGAGTGGATGTATTGGTGTCAAGCCATCCGGTGAAATCAACATAAAAGGTACCCTTCGAGTTACGGGATTCTTGCCATTCTTTTTTAGAAAAATAGCGGTAACTATCAATAGCTGTGCCGACAGTAGTCGAGGCATAATTTGCCAGGGTTTGTTTTTTAACGGCTTCCACCATCCCGGTTTCACTTTTCCCGGCCTGAGGAACGCCACCATGCGCGGTGGGACTCACCGGTATGTGCGGTTGCCGTTTCGTTTCATTTTCTTGAGCACATCCCATCGCCAACATTGTAAAAGTTGCAACGATTACTACCATTTTTACAAAACTCATTCCAACACTCCCAGTATATATAATTGTAGATTGCAGGGCGAACCACTGGTAAGGCGATATGGTGGATTACGGTTCACATATAAATAGATGCTCGGCTTCAGCACGATCCCGTGCCGATAATCCCAACTTCCTTGCACTGACTTCCCATTTACTTACTATCCCGCACACCATTGCCACAATTTCCCGCGCATGACCTCTGTCCAGCCTGTAGTAGTCTGCTGTTGATAGAACGATTTCCAGATTCGGCAGTCGATCATAAAAATTGAGGGACAGGGCATGTTCATTCTTCTTGAATGAAGGGTTCATATCGAACGCCGGTGCCAAACGCCAGCCGGCAGGGGAACGCATAAATCCGTGGTTACGGAGGTGATCGTCACGGTTAGCCACGACCACGTTGAAAACTATTCGGGTGAATAGTTCCTTGAGGTCGGCGGCAATATGCTCTTGTTGGCCGTACGTAGCGATGAACTCGGCCAATTCAATATAGCTGGCGTCTTCAGTGTCGGAATGTTTGAGCATTGTCATGGCTGATGCAAAGAAACGCCGGTTATTACCGACACGATCAAAGCGCTTGACCATAAAAGTTTGATATCCCGTGCCAATTTGTATAAGACGGGATTCCGGAACGGTAATTCCGCACGTCTTCGCCATATCATGCACGAGCTTTTCCCACACAGCCACATCGAGGCTATCGTCGGATGATGGGAACTTGGCGATCCAGAGACTTCCTGCATCATCAACCACGTTGGCCTTGGGGCGGGCTCCACCAAGTGAAGAACCAGGCGCAACAAGCACTTTCAACCATTCTTTAATCTTGCCAAGATCGTCCTGCTTTTTCCTGGTTAATTCGAAGGAGATTGCTTGCAACTCATCGATCCTGGCAATTGGCGGTGCTGCTAAAGCCTCGTTTGCCAGAAAATCCTGTCCACCAGGAAGACTGAAACGCAGTGCCCCCATTCGTGTGCAGTCCTGAACCCCGAGTAGAAACTCCCATGGCCCCAGTGTTCGCGGCGGTCGGCCTTCCTCTCTGGCTTCGACCACATCCCTTCTCTGCATCAGTACCTGCCCCCATCGGTCAGGACACGAATCCATAAACACACCAAAATTGGAATTCGCCGGGAAAAATTCACCCGGCATGATATCCAACTCCGGATCAAGTGGGAAGGTACGAGCGTGCATGAGCCATGTCTTATTATAGGCAAATCGTACACTACCCCGATCACCACGGGAGAGCGTGCCAATCGGCTCTAGTGGGCCGAAGGCCGGGTCGTCAAGCCACACCCATATCTGTTCGTTTGCTGCTTTAGCCATTGTTATTACCGCTTATAACGATGCGCCGTGGGGCGCGTTTACGCAAAGGGAGAGATTCATCCTGAAGGCGGCGACCAAGAGCATCTTCCTTGGCGACCAGCGCCAGATCGCCCGTCAGACCAAGAACCCGCAGCACCTGCACGTAGGTACCAATCCCTACTGAAGGCTCCCCGTTTTCAACCTTATAGAGCGTCGGTCGCGAAATGTCAGCCCTGGCACAAACAGTCTCCATGGAGAAGCGTCGTCGCAGCCTGGCGTCTTTGAGTCGTTGGCCCAGCTCCTTAAGTTCTTTTGCGGATGAAGGGTAGATTGTAGTGTTTCTTTTTTTGTCCATAATGGAAACTATTGTTTACATAAATACGGCATATTGTCAAATATAATTATCGTTACTGTTTTGTGTTTTTTGAGACGTACCAAAGGTCAGATTTACACACCGTAGAGGCGACGCCAACGGCTCGCCCGCCTTTAAATCCGCCGCACATCTCACTGATGTCGTCCATTGCATCAGGGATAAAAGCGAACGTCTTAAAATCGGGCGAGCCGTTGGCATAGCCCCTGCGAACCAAAAAACATTACCCTACGATTCCACCACCCGCTTCCCACCCTTCTTAAACATCCTCCCGAAGGTCGTGATAACCATTCCCGCAAGAGCCACCCACAGGCTGGCAAGAATAATCGGCTTGCCCGGTTCGTAGCGAACCACCATAGCCACCCAATAGCGCACCTCCCGAGCGGCAACAAAATATCCCCCTGCAGCAATTGTTTCTCCAATTGCCACTTTTTCTGTTGCAACAGGTTTCTTTACCGGTGTTCCGTCTGCATTGAGCGGCCAGACCTGGAAAAGGGCATCCCCCCCCCTCTCTTTTAGCTGAGACGGAAGATATGATACCTGCATACCAACAAGAGGCTTCACTTCACCCTGTGGAAACGGAAAACTTCCGGGCCCTTCCTTTGACCCTGTCGTATAGAGATAGGAATTGTTTTTCTGCTTGATACTCTGGAGAGGAATATACGCACCAAAAATGTCTTTTCCCTCCTTGCCGGAGAGAACAATCAACAGGGAATAACCTTCCTTATCGCTAAAATATGAAAATTCGTTATATTCAAAGGGATTGGTTATGTAGAGAAGGCCCTTCTTTTTTGCACGTCCCTCACCAACTGCAATCTCGTAAGCGACACGCTTGTCATCGCCTTTGATCTTATACCCCTTATGCATTTTCAAAAGGGTCGTCTCACCTTTCAGCCGTGAAAAGTTAAAAAATCGCCCATGGTCAAAGATATCATAACTTTGCTTCTCGCCATTCGGGAGAGTCTCACCTTCAGTAAGCCTGATGGTACCCCGAAAGTAGAAAAGGCTGTTGTAAACAACCCCTCCGAGTATAGAGACAAAACTCAAGTGGAACAGGATCATACCGAACGTAATCAGCGTTAATTTCCGGTGCCAGATCCTACCAAAAAAACAGCATGCAACGTTCACCACCAGCAGTACCAGCAGAGCGTTGAACCAAAGTGTGCCGAAAATCATTTCACCAGCACGAACACCTCGATAGAATGTGACCCCTACTATGCAGCAAAGCAGAATGGAGACCAGCAAGGTCATGGCGAGCTTTGAAGAAGCGAAGCAGTCATAAACGCGCCTCACTATCCTGTTGACAGGATGGAAGCGTGGCTCTATCGGAAACTGATGGTCGTCAGAATCAGGCAGGTTCTTATATTCTGTCACTTTAATTTCTCCACCTTCCACCACAGTTCTTTGCCATCCTTAACACCGTAGGCCAGTGACTTACCATCCTCGGTAAAAACCGGCGGGAACACTAACTCGTAACTCTGGTGCTGTCGAATAGTTTTTCCATTAGCATCAGCAACGATCACAAAGCGCTTGCCGTCCTGCCGGGCACGATAGACCAGCAGTGTCCCATCAGGACTGAACATAGGACCGACAGCCCGATCAAACAATGGGCCATCAATGCCGTTTACAACAATTCGCCATTTTTTGTCTTTCAAAGCAGCGTACGCATGGTGACTGCCAACCTTGTCATACACCAAATCTTCGGCATTATCATATTCACTCTCTTTTTTCCCAACATGATTAATGACCTGATACAGGAATGATTTTCCTGGTGGACTATTGCGTTGCGGGTTCTCAATTACAGTACTCATTATAACTCCTGCACCCTTTAAATCGGGCGAAATAACAGGATTTGCCGTTGGTACAGATTTTTTAGGAAGTTGCTCCTCTCCACCGTTCATGATCAAATAAGATGAGCCCTCTTTTTTTGCAACATACAAAAGCGTACTTCCATTCTTGGCAAAAGACAGATGACTGATGGCATCATACAAAGGCCCCTCAGAGGTTTTTAGAGGCTGGACAAAACTTAACTCGCTTACGCTTTGCTTACCGTTGTTCGTACATACGGAGGCAATCCGGGAGCTATCAACATTTGTAACGATCTGATCGCCACAGGACTCCTTGACATTCTTGTTATTGAAGGCCAGGTCACTGATCACCAACCTGGCCGGGCGGTTTTCTTCAGCGCCTTCAGCATACGCTATTTTGGCCGAATCCGAGCTGAATACCGGTGCACCATTAAATCTTCGGTAACTTTCGCCTACTTTTCCGTCCACAACAATATTAAGTTGTTCACCAGACAGGGCTTTAAAGGCAATATGGCTGCTATCGGGACTGAACACAGGTGGACCAATATCGTCAAACGATGGGCCCTCACGGCCATCAATAACAAGGCTTTGTTTTCCGTTTTGCGGCACAACATAGGCTACTCTCTGCCCATCAGGGCTAATGCGTACATTTTCAATTTTCTGATAAGCTTTGCCCGCCTTGCCGTTGAGTACAACGTGGAGAGATTCAGCAACTTTGGCAATATAAACTACCCCGTCCCCACGACGACTGAATTCCACATAAAAGCCTGGTTTATTAGGTGGTGCAGAATCAACCGTATGCGGTGCCTCCGTATCTGAGATAGTTGCATGCAAAACCGATTTCGAGACAACAGCTCTCTTCACCGGCTGTAACAGCTGTTCACGACTGCATCCGGCAAAAGTTGTTACAAAACACAAAAGAACGCACCACAAGACGCGCTGACGCTTTAAATACATGACATCACTCCTTGAACCGATATGACCGTGGAACAAATAACAGCTTTACCTAACCAACACAAGCACACGTACGCTTGGGTCATAACGAGTAACCTACAGAGAATCTTTCCGAAAAAAGCCCCGCCTTTGCGGGCGGGGCTTTTAGTTAAACAGATGCACAGCAGATGTTAAAAAGCGCCACCAGGTGTATAGGCGATCATATTATCTCCACAGTTTGTAGCAGACATAGTGCCGCCACATGTAGCAGTCCCGGTTGGCACACCAGTACCTGACAATGGTTTCCAGCTAGTTGTTGTCCACTGAGTGGTATTCCTGAAGAATGCAAATGGCCGATATGTTTCGGTTGCGCCGATTGGCCACATTGCATCAGTACCGGTACCGGCAAATCGGTTGAAACCATGGGCATCCTCACCACGTACCGGGCGAACTGCCGTATTCGTGCTGGCGTGACATCTTTGGCACTGGCCTGCCATATAGGTTCCCATACCACTGTTTGTGGATGAATTAATAGCAGATCCCGCACCGTGATTACCGGTGGTCACGGTATAACCGGTGTGGCAAACGTGGCAGAGTGTATTCGTAGTCTCATACACAGCGCCACGGAAAGCATTTGGAGCAGTAGAACCATGAGCTGCAACTGTTCGCGTGAGAAGTGGAGTAGTCGGTGCGTTATGACAGTCGAAGCAGTTCATAACGACACCAATTGAAGGCGTTCCAGCAGTCTTCGCTACGCCATAGGGTGCAACCATCCTCGGAGTGGTAGAACTGGCATAACTGTTATTCTGCGGCCCTTTGACCGGATGGAAGGTGGAGTTGGTTGTGGCAAACATACTATCCACATCAACAACACCGCCAATTACGCCAGCACTGAGGCCGACAGTGTATGCAGCACCGTTTACACTTGCAGCGCCGAATGGCAGATATTGGGTGGCACCGGCACCGGAACGGGCTGTTGTATTAGTTGCACCATTGGCGTCATGACACTTGAGGCAGAACTTCTGTGTAATGACATTGGCAATATCGGTATTTGATAAATGACCGGTCGTAGTTCTTGATCCAGCTGCATACGATGTTGCAAACTTCGTAAAGGTAAACGCAGTATTTGAAATATTGGTTATTGGCGTTTCACCTAGATTTACGTCGGTACCGAGCGCATCAGGGTCACGCAGGTCGATGTTTCCACCTGGAACTCCCAGATGGTAAGTTGTATTTATTGCCTGGGTAGAAAATTTACCTTCCAGATGGCAGACGATACAATCCGCATTTGTTACATTTGTACCGTTCACAATAGTACCACGACCTTGTTTCTTATGACCCCAGGCCAGGCCAAACTCTGTCGTAATAGCACTACGAGTACCTTGAGCGATGTTATGGCAATCGATACAACCAAGACTCCCACCCCAGGCAACACTGCCATGACAACCCGCAGTTGCACACGTACCCGCAGTCTGATTATAGCCCAGTGTCGTCCGAATATTGTAGGTTCCATCATTATGATGAGAAGTCGATATAATCGTAAAGGCACCCTTAGAACCACCTATTCCATCATGACATACAGAGCATTCTTTTACCTTATGAGTTTTGCCATAGCTGACACCATCTCCATGTGTGTTACGTTTTGGTGTTCCATTGGCATAATTTGGCCGACCATCGTCTGCCGCAGTTCCGTGGCAGCCACCACAGTTACCAGCGGTTCCCCAGACACCTGAGGTATTTGCTGGGACAGTACCGCTAATAACCGAAGTTCCATTACTATGGCAATATGTAGCGTCGCAAGTGCCTCCACTAAAAGTACCATCGTTTACTGCAAAACTTGCGGTCTTTGAATACGTCACGTTCTCCATATTAATATTACCATTGGCATGATTATAAGCAGTATTCGATATATGGCAGGTTGAGCAGGCTTTAGCATATTGACCGGCAGCAGAACCGGCATGCTTTCCATGTGATCCCTGGAACAGGGAGCCTCGGGGTGATGCGGCATCGGCAATGCCGGTGTTGAAATGACAGCCGGCGCAGCTTGATACTTTTGTGAGGTCATTAACGGGTGTGGCTGTTCTAACAACGCCAACGGATTTATTGTTAAGCGTATCTTGTGCACAGATTCGATAGGAATATGCCGATCCGTTAGCCAACCCTGAGTGAACAGCTGAAAAGATTGAAGACGAAAACGGACTGCCGGGTACGGCAGTACCAGATGCACAGTCGAGCGGTGCTGTTGAGCTGGCTGCATACACAAGAACATACGACCCAATAGCGCCACCACCAGTGTCAGTTGCCGCTGACCAGAAGATGTTGTTACTCGCGTTACCGGGCAAAATAGTAAGAGTCGAATTTGAAGGCGCAGTAGCATCAACGGTACGGGTAAGCGCCGTTGCTGTACCAACACCTCCCGAAGATGTAGCCCGCATATTAATAGTCAAAACGCCAGTAAGGCCAGTAGGTGTAGCAGTGCAAGTATATGTCGGACCAGAACCGGAAACGACCGCTCCAGTCGCAGTCCAAGCCGTTCCATTAGTGGTATATTCGCATCCGGTTACCGTTGAACCGGCATCACTTTCAGTAAATTGGGCAGTTATGGTCGCTGAGGCGCCGGTATAACTCGTAGCTCCGTTTGTATAGTCAGGGCTTATATTAACAGTACCTGCAACGGGTGGAGTGGTATCACCCATTTTTATAACCATGCCAGAAACTGAATTAAACCCTGCACGAGCTGTCGCGTGTGCAGCCGTATCTGCAGCACCAGCAGTCGTTGATGTAAACAGATATCGGGAGGCACCACCTGGTGTAGCAGCGCCACCCTGCTGGGCCGTAACTCCTGCTGGTAAAGCCCAGTTGGTAGCGGGGGTCACAGTTATAAAGGTGGCAACTCCTCCTCGAATAGTTTGGATAATACTAAAACCGATGTCCCCGGTCGCAATAGCAAGTGCCGGACTTATTGCAGTAGTTGAATTCGATGTTGTACCGCCATTATAACTACCACCTGATGGGGCATTTTGGGCTGCACCATCATAGACAGCGTAATGTAGACTGGTTGCTGTCAAAGTGCCGACGGAAACTGTGTATGTAAGCGCACGGGCAGTGTTATTCATAAGAGTAGGATTATCAAGCATGTAAAACAACACCGTATGCCCGGTAGATGATGTTGCCGAAGTATTTGTGCCTGTTACTGCAGTCAAGGCTGTTCCGCCATAAGTACAGGTGACCGTTGGAACAACCGCTGTACTGGTGGCAAATGACACGCCGGCTACCAGCATGCGCTTACCTGAGGCATTTGTTGGTATGGCAAAACTTACCGTCGGGGCAGCATTTGTGCCTGCTGTAGCTGCGGCGGCTGCAACAACCGAAGTTATCGCCGCATCTGCCGGCTTCGGCTTATACCACCCCTCATACATAAACACAGTCGTCGCCAGGGTCAGAAGCAGAACAATCCCGCTCTTCATCAACCAGTTCATACCCTGAATCTTTTTCTTGATGACTTTTCCCATTATATATCTCCCTGCGCTTAATTAGACCAGAGTGGCGTTGTGAAATAATGACAACTTACGTTGGAGCAGTTTTTGTTGACCAGCGTACCAGGAGTGCCACTGTAAAACGGCAGCAGGGCCGGGCTGAGGCGGTATGTTGAACTGACAGAAACATTAACCGTGTTATTAATATGGTTGGCAGCAGTGCTGCCGTGACAGACGCCGCAGACATTGGTCCAGGTTGTTGCAGCCGAGGCATACTGATCAGTATCAGGATTTAAAGTTATAGCCGGACTGAATCGTACCGTTGTCAGATAGGTTATATGCTTGGCATGTGCTCCCATTCCACCGGCATTTATGACAGGCGCTGTGGCCCATGAATCGGCCAGATACCCGTGACAACTGTTGCAGCTGCCGGCGCCAAACAGCTTGCCGTCAATATGCCTTTGTCCAACTTTGCCTTGGCTATCCCCTTCATGACCATGACATTTAGCACACAAGGTTGCTCCAACAGTCATACCCGTATGTGTACCGGCCGGTTCAAAACCGGAATCACCAGGTGATTTATGGCAGACGCCGCAGTTTGCCTGAGTTTTGTGTGTTGTTTCACCAAGCAGGCGTGCTCCGGTCCATGAAGGGAAAATATTAGTTCCGGTGTTAGTGGCTTTTTTCAAAATCCCGCTGCCGGCGGGATTGTGGCAGTACACGCTGGAACAGGTCAGATTGGCAGCGGTCCATGTTGGCGACGATGTACCGCGCACAGCCAACCCCTGAAACGCAGGTGACGAAGTGCCATCAGCATGGGCAAAACCGACAGGTACCGTTCCATGACAGTTTTCGCAGCGGAATGCAGCCGTACTGTAGTTGCTGAAACCGAGTGAAAGCTTCAGATGGGTCTGATGGGCACCGACTTTCGGATCATTACTGACCTGTGCTGCTGTACCGGTCAGGACACCTGTTTTGCCACTCGCACTCAGAGGCGGAGCAACAGCAAAAAGATTAGCTTCGGAAAGATTAGCACTGGAAAGATTAGAAACAGAAGGATCACCATGACAGGCATTACAGTTCATGTTAGCCGCCCCGAACCCTATGTTGTGTTTGTGGCAGGAGATACAGTCTTTAACACCATCTGTACCAAAATGATTGGTTAAAGTCGCTACGCCGGTATTATAGGGATGGGCATTAACTCCGTTCGTTCGGCCTGCATCATAGGTATGGCATGTTTCGCAGATTTTAGACGAGCCTGCTCTCGGTGTGGCAGTAGAATCCCAGCCGAGTGAAGCCTGGGTCGGGCTGGAACCAACCATTCTGTTATATAAAATCGGTTGACCATTTCCCGGAAATTTTGGTGGTGATACACCAGATGTATAGGGTGCGTACACCGCTTGCCGTACCCGTTTGATATTACCGGTTTCAGAGTTGCCATCCACGTGACAGGTTATACAGACAATCTCGCCATATCGCGTGCCGGGGATGCCCCACCCGCCAAAGGCTGTCCATTTTGACGAATTAGTGTTGTTTGAATTATGCAGCATCGGGTTGCCGACCGTGGATGTCGCCGTTTTGTTGGCAGGCGATGTATACCCAGGCGCCGAAACGGCCAGGGTAGATACGTTAACATTACCTTTTGTGGCTGTAGACTTGGCGGAAACAAGAAGTGTCACTGAACCCTGCTCACCGGCATTCAGGCTTAAACTGGTTGCACTGAGAAGAGAGGCATTGAAATCCGTTGGATTATTATCCCCACTGCTTACCGTGAAGGCACCTGCTGAACAACCGGTGCCGGTGTTGGTGTTCTTTACCGTCACCGTATAGGCCAGATTACCTCCCTTGTTCACATAGCCGGAGTCGGGTCCGATAATCAGCAGCGGAGTACCCGGATAACAGCCGACAACATTAAGCGTTGTCTGCACTTCACCGGTTATTACCAAGGCGTGAACTGAATCAGCAGCGGCAGTAACCCTGGTTTTATTGTATCCTGTCGGAATCCCGGCTTTTGCATTAACCGTCACCTGGACAGTGGTTTGCTTACCGGGATTCAGCACCACCGCTGAGGTACCCATTGTGGAGACGGAGAAACTAATTGTAGAGTCGCTATCGGCCACTGTCAGGTTAAACTGCGAGCTGCCGCAACTGCCAAAATCGTTGTTGACAATTTTAAGAGTGTAGGGCGCCGTTCCTCCGTCAGCGGTGATTTTAGACGAAATTCCACCCGAATCTGTTGACAGCAGCGTCATAGTCGGATTGTTGCGAATACAGGCGGCGCCGGTTGAAAAAGACCTCGGTGCCGTAAAAGCCGTCGTCGTACCGAGAGCATCCTTTGCCTGGACCTTCCAGACATATGTTGTAGAATATTGGAGATTTGACGGGGCAAATGAGGTGCCGCTGATCCAGCCGCTATTCTGGGAATAGGTATCGTTATCGGTAATCTGGAACCAATACTGAACCGGGCCACTAACGTCTGTGGCTGTTGTTGACTGCAGGGTCACCGCGCGTGGCAGATCGGTTGTCTCGTCCGCCGGCAAGTATGCTGAAAGCCCGACCGGTGCGGTAGTGTCAACCAGAACCGTTTTAGATGTAGAGACCGCAGAAACATTACCAGCGGCATCTTTAGCCCACGGATAGAGGTTGTAAGAACCATCACCAGCCACCGTAAACGTAGCGGGTGCGGTAACTGTCCAACCGGGAGCAGTTGCCAGCGGGGCGGTACTGGAGGCCGTTATCAGGTAACCGGCAAGAGTGCTGCCGCCACTGTCTGCTGCACTGAACGCAGCGATTGGGATAATTTTGCTTGTTGCAGGAGAAGCAACAGTAAAAGTTGATACGGTCGGAGCGGTCAAGTCAACCACAACGGTCACCGGTGAGGCATAAAGCGGGGAGACATTACCACCGCCATCTTTACTCCAGGGATAGAGGGTGTAGCTGTTTTCTCCTCCAGTCACAGTAAATGAAGCAGGCGGTGTTGCTGTCCAACCGACAGCCCCGGCAAGCGGTGGAGTAGCGGAGGTGGTAATCAGGTATCCGGAAATGCCGCTGCCGCCGACATTATCGGTTGCACTGAATGAGGTGATCGGTACATTGACACTGTTCACCGGCGAAGTGGCGGCAAAACCGGCATCGACAGCAGGAGCAATGGCATCAGGGCTGATCGGGGTGACAGAGGTCCACACATCAGAGGCGTTATAGTAATAATTCAGCGAGTCATATTCAAATATTTTGTAGTAATAGGTGGTACCGTTGGTTAGCCCGACACTGTCAATAAGGGTATTCGCGGTGCCGATGTAGCGAACCGTACCGCCGGTACCGAAGGCGGCCCCAAGGGCGTAGGTGGTACCATCAACCGGTTTGGTGCTATCACTATTGGCGGTGTAGCGGATAACGACAACACTCTGAGCCGTAGTTCCTTTGGTCCAATTGAGCGTTACCTGGGCATTGCCTGGTGTGCTTGCTCCCCAGGTTGAGGCAACGTGGGTATTGAGTAGTGTCAGGGTGGTATCGGCGGTATCGGTTCCCGTTGCCTGAATATTGCCTGAGGTATATGTTGTCACTCTCGCAGTAGTTGCCGTATTACCCACTGGCGCAAGCGCTCTCGCATCATACGTAACGAGAATTTTATAATTCGTTGCAGTGCTGGTAACAGGTATGGGTGTACCGCCACTAAAAGTCCAGGTATCTGTGGTTGGGTTATTGACCGTGGCAAAGTATTGGGTCGTTCCTGCTTCATTCGTAATTCTCATGCTTGAAATAGCTGCTTGATTTGTAGTGGTTACGGTTAATCCTGTAATGCTATCGGATGCACCAGTCGTGACGAAGGAGAAACCGTCAATCTTCTGATCAACAGCAGCGGGGGCTACATTTCCAGTAGTTCCAACAGTGCCGTTTGCGAGGGTAGTGGTGGCAGGGTTCAAAGCTAATATAACACCACCACTCGTGACACTTGCTGAAATGACAGAGGATCCGGTGCCCGTTGAAGCGGCCGTGGTCTGAAGGTACCTGGCCGCAAAGAGTGAACCATTTGTGGTACCGGTGCTGTTTATGGCCGTCCAGTTTGCAGCGGCAATGGTTGATGTCTGCCATGTGTTAATATTGTACGCCGTTGTTTTAGCAACCTGGCCCAGGTATACAATCATGGCGTTACCTGCAGTCGGAGTAGGTCCTGTTCCAAAAGTTAGTGCAGTTGAAGCAGTCGTTTTAGCAATGCTTATCGAACCAACAAGCGGAGTTGTAGTGTTTACTCCACGAAATGAATACACATTAGCAGCAATCCTACCGACCATAGAATTTGTTATTGTGTACGACGCACCAATATCGGCAGCTGCTGCATACTTATAATAAACCCGAGTCCGCTCAAATGGAGTCGTTGTTCTAGGTACTAAACTGGCAAAAGAAGTCCAGGTTCCGGTTGTGGTGGAAATTGCGGGGGCCGTGTTGGTAGTACCCTGATTCGCAATATTCACTACCAGGAGATCGCCGACCTGAATACCTGACGGTGCTGCTATAGTCAGATTGCCTGTCGCAGCACCTGCCGCTGTCATAGCAACATAGCTGACCGCTGACGCTGCTTCTCTTGGTCTGTTCCACCCCTGATACATCAGCACACTGAATATCAGGGTGAACATCGCAATGAGAGAGAACCTCGCCTTCCAGCCCATCCCTTTAATATTTTTCACGATTACTTTTCCCATGCGATGTCTCCAGCCTTTAAACGTAAATTGTCGTTGATCACACGTTCATTTTGAGCATTAATCATCTCGTCCCCCCTACTGCGGCAAGCCGGTATGGCAGGCAGCACAAGCCAGCGGCCCTTGGGTACGCCATTCCATCTGGGTGTTGTTATGGCAGGCAGTCGTTGAGCAGGTACCCAGTGAATAGGCCGGCTTATTTTTAGCAAGATCATACGAGCTGTACGTTTTGTAACCCTTCACCCGTGTCCAGCTTGCGGCGACTGACGGGACTGAATTGATGTCACTACGCAACTGCGCTCTGCTCTTCAGAACGAAAGGTTCCGGGAAAGCTACATCAACCACACCGTTGATATGGGCAGAGAAGCTGGAAGAATACACATTCATAATACCTTTCACGCCGCCGGATCCTGATGAATTATGACACGGAGAACAGGCGGTACCCTTATCGTTGTAGGCGACATTGACGGTGTTGGCATGACACACGTTACAGTTAAGAACAGTGGAGGTAGCCGGATCGCCATGAGCAGCACCGGAACCGGCTGCGCCGACGGCAACAAACTTGGCACTGTAGCCGGAGAAAACATCCTTGTAGTGAGTACCAACTACATGTTTTGGATGTGCGGATGATCCTGCCAAGCCACCACTATTTGGTGAGTTGCCGTGGCACTGGGCACATTTATCAAGACCGTTCCACGGGTCATTTGTGTACCAGTTCGGTGTTTCCTTATAGGCATACGCATTGGTTGTTTCGGAAATGAAACCGTTGCTGTGGCAATAAACATTGTTGCACGTTACGTTTGTGGTGGACACAAAAGATGCAGCGTCAACCCAGGGGCCGCCCACCTTATTCCTGGTTTTAACCGTACCAACCAGGCTATGACTCGGATCAAGGTCAATCTCGATTTTACTCCGGTGCGTGCTGGAATTCATCGGATGGCAGAAACCGCAGGCATATTTCGGGAAGCCGTTTTTATAACGGATGCCATAAATCCAGGTGGGGTCTATGTAGTCACCAGCCGACATTGATTTGCCGGTCAGGAACAATTCGGCGTCTGTATGCCTGGCGTGCGCACCCAACAAAGGCATGTTGAAGCAGGTTTGATCTCCAGGCAGACAGGCATTGGTTGAAGAATGACATGCCAGGCAGGCATCAACCGTGACATCGACTGTACCGTCAATGTGCTTTGCTTTATTGACAAAGGCTGTGTTGGTTTCGTTCACATGTGAATGACAGCCACTACAGTTGGTTTTCTGAATATGCGGCGCTGCCGGTGGATAGCCGTGACACTTATCGCAGCTCATGTAGACACCCTGTCCCCACGAAGGAGTTGGTAATGCTCCGGAAGGTGAATTATCTACGTTACGTACACCGGCATGGCAGTAGGTATTGGAGCAGCTTCTGGTGGTGGTACCGCCATCGGTAACAACGCTGTAGGCCGGTACCATAGTGCGATTTGTGTTTGATGTGGGGTAGCTGTCGTGAGTTGCCAGAGAACCAAATGTCAGACGGGCCGGCAGACTGGACATATGGCCGAAGCTGTTAATCGAGTTTGGTACCACATGGCACTGGTCGCAGGTTACAGGTGACGATATTTCATGCGTACCTGCCAGATGGGAAACATGCGTACCGGCATATTTACTGGTCGGGTTACCGGCAGTATCCTTAAATTCTCCATTAGCTTGTGCCGTATTGGCAGAACCATGGCATTTTTCGCAGGTAGGAGCAAGGGTGTTGAGGCCCCAGTTGCGGGTGGCTCTGCCATGGCATTTGCTGGTTGAACAGGTTCCGTACCCATCACCGGGAATGTTATTGCCGGCCTGTGAATAGGTGACGCCGGCAGCCTTGCCGGTGAAGGCCAGATTGATCAGACCATCTGCATGTGTTGCGGCATTAAATAACGTTGCCGAATTGCCGGCTCCGTGGCAGACCGAACAATCGTATGCGGCATCAACCGCGTGACGTTTGTGGCTGCCAAAAGAGAGATCAGGTGAGGCCAGACCGTTTGGTTCCGAAAGCCCGGCCATATCATTATGGCAGCTTGCACAGTTCATGGTGCCGTTTGAACCCCACGAAGGCTTGGAATATGTTGTCGCAGGGCCATTACCGCCGGGAGTCTGTACATTACTGTGACAATAGGTACTGCAGGTTTTCGAAACATCCTTATAGGCCCCTGAATAACCGGCAAACGTAATATCAAAAGCGACATCGCGTACTTTGTTGAGATGTGCCGATGAATAATTGCGCATTTTGTCGGCAACACTCTGATCAACTGTTGTCGCATGGCATTTGACGCAGCCGCGCGAATCAACCACGCCGGTTTCAACGGTATGCTTTTGGTGGCTGTTAGCCGTGGCAAGCGTCCCATCTGATTTATTAGCGTAATTTGGTGCGCCAAAAGTGCTGATCCAGGCTGCATCCGCCTCGTTACCATGACAACCGTTGCAATTGAATTTAGCACTGCTGCCCCATGCTTTGCTGCCGGTCATGTTGCGGTACACCGGTGTTGCCTGGCCAGAACTATGGCAATATACAGTGCTGCAGACACCGGTTGCAGTGACGTAATTGTCACTGCCGCCCGCCTTAACGCCGGAGTAATCTTTAAAGTTGTTGAGATGATTGGCGGAGTTAGTAATGGTTGTGTTGCTGCCTGATGACACTGTCTTTGCGTGGCACTCGGCGCAGACAAAGTTATTGCCGCGACCAAGTGTCGAATAATTGTTCATGTGCGGTTTGTGCCTGCCGGTGCTGATGGGTGCTGAAGCAGGTGTAACCGTAGCATCGCCGCCGTGGCAGCCGCTGCAGTTGGCCGGCATAGGGACACCCCATTTAGGTGAAGCGATCTGCTTACCGTTTCCGTCCGAGTGACAGGTTGTTGTGGTGCAGGTACCGGAGTATGTTCCGATTGGGTGCTTGCTGACTGGAGAAGCATAGCCGTTAAGCACTTCAACAGTGCCGTTTGCGTGGCTGTTGCCCCCGCTGACACCATTGGTTGCGCCGTCATGACACTGGGCGCAGCCTGAACTGTTAAGAACCAGATGCTTGCTGTGGCTGCCGGTGGCCGGTGCGCCGTTACCACTGAATGCTCCGTCACCGGTATGACATGAAGCGCAGCCGGTAGTAGCGCCCCAAACGGGCGAATTCACTGCAGCCGGGCCATACGGGCTTGAGTGACAGGAGGCTGAGGCGCAATAACCGGTGTAGGTGCCAGAAGTATGCTTTACCACCGGAGAGCCGATATAATCGTTTGCAACTTCAACCGTGCCGTTTGCATGTGATGAACCACCGTTTGAACCTTTAACAGCTCCGTCATGACATTTAGCGCACGTTGCGCCAACCAGGGCCATATGGGCTGCGTGACTGCCGGTTGCAGGAGCACCGTCGCCTGTGAACATGCCGGTATTATTGGTATCAGTATTATTGTGGCAGGCTGTGCAACCGGCTGTTATTCCCCATACCGGAGTTGTTACCATCCCGGTGCCATAAGGATTTGAGTGACAGGAAGCGGCGGAACAGGTTCCATAAGAACCGGGAGCATGTTTGACCACATTGAGCGGATAGCCGTTGGTAACGTCAATCTTGCCGTCGGCGTGATCAGTACCGCCTGCACTGTTTTTTACCGTGCCGGCGTGACACTGATTGCAGAGGGCGCCGCTAATGGCGAGATGTTTATCATGACTGCCGGTAGCCGGGGCGCCGCTGGCCTGAAAAATACCGGGAGTACCAAGGTGACAGGCATCACATCCGGAAGCGGTGCCCCAGAGCGGAGTCGGTATCAAACCGCTGCCGTAAGGGTTTGCATGGCAGGCCGCAGTTGAACAGCTGCCGACAACGCGGCTACCGCTCTGACTGGGCAGATAGTTGCTATTTGAACCGGCATATCCGGTTCCTGCCACGTCAATCGGCCGCTTTCCGGCACTGGTCGCGTGGTTAAAAGTCGTATGGTTGGTGTGACAGTTACTACAGGCATTGACACCGCCGTACTGCTCAGTATGAGCCGGATGAGACTTGGTCGTGGGTAGTGCCAAATGGCAGGTCGAACAGTCAATAAGAATTCCTGAAGGATTTCCCCATTCCGGTGTTTTTGACTCAAAATGGCAGTTAACATTGGAGCAGGTTCCCAGCGGGTTGAAAGGTATGGATGTCTGATTATGAAAAACCTGGCTATACGCACCGGTAGCAGGAGAAGCGTTGATGTTTCCCTGGACCTGGATGGTTTTATCCCTATGTCCGGTAGAAGTCAGCTCCGTCCCGTGGCACTTGACGCAGGTTACAGCAGTAGCGCCCGCATGGCTCTGGTGGCTGCCTTTGAAGGCGCCGGTGAACGGATCACGTGATCCGTTGGCTGAGTCGAGCGGCGGCATTTGGTGGCATTCACTGCAAATAAGATCATATTGCGGTGCGGCCTGCGCGGTTGCCCCGGTGAAGAGTGCAAAGCCGAACATTATGAGACATGCTGCCACTCGAGTATTTGACCAGCCGAGTCTGCGGTAGCTCTTCATTTCCTACTCCTTATCCCTGACACCTGACGGTAGTGCTTTTTAAACAAACCTTCCGACGGGGGAGTTGCCTCCCCCATCGGAGTTGTCCTACGGTTTTGCTGTCTGGTGAATCTAGCGTTCAGTGCTCCAAGGTTTTGACGTTACCATGTGGCAGCTGACGTTGAAGCAACTACCTGTTTTGTTTGCACCGCCGTTAACCAGTTTGGCACCGGTGTAGGTAATGAAGGCCTCATCGCTGAAACGTAACTGCGGGTCAACTTTTACGGTTACTTTTTCAACGTTGCCACGCAGTGGTAATACCCGTGCGTGGTTTGCCTGTCCGCCGCTATGGCATGGAGTACAGTTTACCCAGCCGTCAGATTCCTTGGCAGTTGCAGGAATATGACCAGCAACAAGGTGAGCACCACCACCGCCTGAATAATCTTCAAAACGGGCTGAAGACCACTGATTCTGAGCTCCAAACTTAAGACCGACAATGTTTCTTGGTGCCGGTGGATAGCCGTGACACGCATCGCAGCCGCCGTTCGGAGTAAAGGCCAATCCGCCTGATGTCGGGTTATGCAGATGGCAGTCAAGGCAGTTTGCAGTACTGTCAACATGAGGAGTCTGTGTTGCAACAGTTTTGTTGAAGTGCGATGTTTTAGCCTGATTCGTGTGACAAACCTGACAGACACCTGTACCACTACCATTGGCGAAGGATGCGTTATTCTGGAAGGAGGCTACGGGTGATCCGTTGATAGTTGTATTAACCATCATGATGTTGGAGGTACCGTGAGCGTTATGGCAATCAGAGCATGCTGCGCCGATACCGGATGTCTGGTGAGCCTTCATGTTCAGCATTAGAGGCTTGTTTACGATAATTGATGGGTTGTTATGACACGTATTACATTCTGCGTTGGCAGTACCAGTCAAAGCTGGAAGAAGACGTTTGTTGTTACCAACAGTTGTGTCGATGTGTGCGCTGCTGCTGTCATGGCAGGATACGCAGGTCTGACCAATCGAAGTTTTGTTATGGCCGCTTACTGCTGCGGATGTTTTATTGGGAGCAGTGATGCCGCCGATAACGGACAGTGCGCCACCGACTGTGCTATGGCAGCTTTCGCATGTTACTTTTGCGTCTTTTACCCAGCCGGTTGTTGCTTGCTTATGACACGTACCGCAGGCTGTACCAACAGTAGCGGCAAAACCTGAGTTCATATTTACAGTTCCGTTTGCATGAGATGGGTCTGTTTCAGATACAAATGAGTGGCAGATCTGGCAGCCGTTTGGAACAGCAGCGACAACTTTAGGACCGTTAGCAGCGCTGTAATGGAATTCATGCAGGGGCTGATTGGCCGGTTTGGTGTTAAAACCAACACTGAACGTAGTAGCTATGCTATGGCAGGTACCGCAGGCAGCAGTTGCACTTGAACCCCAGACAGGAGTTGCACCCTTATGGCATACAGTGGCGCAGGTTTTGGTGTTTGCGGCGAAGGTAATAGTTCCACCAACAACATTGATGGCACCGTTCGCATGCAGAGCTGCTGATTTGATTGCGGTGCTGCCGGCGGCAGTATCAGAGTGGCATGTTTCGCAGGAGAGGCCATGAAGAAGATGTTTTCCGTGCGAGAGAGTGTTCAGGGTTGCACTGTCACCATGGCAGCCGGCGCAGGTAAGTGCAGCTCCCCATTGTGCCGCAGGAACGTTAGCAACAATTCCGCTACCGCTATGGCAACTGATGTCAGAACAGGTTTTGTTGGCCTGTTTGCCGAATGTTTTGCCGTTGCCGGAAGTGAAGTTAATAAAACCATCCGTATGCTGGCTGCCGGCAATAATGGCTGTACCTGTTGTGGTGGTCTTGGAGTGGCAGTTCGCGCAGGTAGCAACCGATGTGGCATGCTTGGCATGGCTGTTTGCTGATACAGAACCTGCCGCACCGCTTACATACGCAGGTGCACCGAAACTTGCGGACGTACCGTGGCAGCCATCGCAACCAAGGGTGGCTGTCTGAGTCCAGGTTACCGGTTTTTGAATGGATTTACCATCCCAGTGACAGGAAGATGCGGCGCAGGTTGTGCCGGCGGCAACAGCACCAACTTTTGCACCCGCAACGTTTACTGTACCGTTTACGTGTACGGTGACGTCACTGATGGTGGTGTCATTGCTGACAGTAGAGGAGTGGCACACAACGCAGCCGAAGTTTGTACCAAGTACGGCGGCATTGTTTACGTGGCTGGCGTGTTTGCCGGAAAGTGTACCTGCAGTAGTTGCATTACCGTGACACGATGTACAAGTTACGTCTGCAACACCCCAAACTGGTACTGTAGTTGTTCTACCGACGCCTGTCTGGCCATTACTATGGCAATAGAGATTTGAACACTGATTTGACGCAAATGTACCACCGGCATTTGGAGCCGTGGAGAAATGGACATCAATGTTCCTGCCGGCACTGGTCGCATGCTGGAAGCGGCTTGCACCGGATTTGGCTGCGTGGTCAGTATGGCATTTATCACAAGTGAAGTTGTAGCCTGCCGTATTAGAAATGTGCTTGGTATGGCTGTTTGTTGAAGGCTTTGAGTCATGGCAGGTGTCACAGTTCGCGCCAGTCTTGCTGCTCCATGCCGGTGTCACACGGTAAGCTGCTTTACCGTTACTGTGGCAGGCCGCAGTAGAACAAACTGACAACGGGTTTGGAGGAATAGAAGTCGCGTTCATAAAAGCCGGATCATGCGGCTTACGCCCGTAACCAAGTCCATCTATGAACTCGATTTTTTTGTTACGATGCGAGTTGTCATAAGATACAACTCCATCACCGTGGCACTTTGCGCATGTAGAAGCCGTTGTGCCGGCGTGAGTCTGGTGATTACCAGGTACTGCACCGGTAAACGGGTTCTTCTTTGCTGTTGCAGAATCCAATGGCGGCATCGTATGACACGATTTACAATCCAGAGCGTACTGAGGTGCAGCGTGTGCTGACCCACCGTACGCCATGACCAGCCCAAGACACAACACCATCGTTGTCGTCTTGAGAAACCTCAATCTACAAACAATTCCATTTCTCATCCTTTATCCTCCCCCTGCGTGATATGGCTACAATCGTTAGTCATTCCTAGACTATACGATGGGCTCGCGTGCGTCTGGTGCTGCTACCTACCGTTCAATGCTCCAGCGTGGTGATTTACTCATGTGACAACTGATATTGAAGCAGCTTCCGGTAATATTGCGTGCTGGCGGGTTAAGCAGCTTTCCGCTGGTATATACGGTGAAACTGCTGTCAAAACGGTATTGTGAATCAACATTTACCGTGACACCCGTAACATTATTGCGAAGCGGTAACGCTTTTGCGTGGGCTGCAGCTCCGCCGCTGTGGCAGGGAAGACATGGCTTCCAGGCGTCTGAGGGTACGGAGTTCTTTGCGATATGAGCCGCGACCAGATGCGCGCCGCCGCCGCCTGAATAATCCTCAAAACGGGCGTTCGGCCAACTGCCGGCAATTCCAAATGCGACTGGCGTTGCCGCAACCCGTGGAGCAGGTGGATAACCATGACAGGCATCGCAGGCACGGTTCGCTTCAAACGCGAAGCCGGTGGCCGGGTTATGTTTGTGACATTCAAGGCAGTTGGTGGTGCTGTCCACGTGGTTCGCCTGGGGCTGTCCAGCCTTGGTGAAATAGGCGATTGGCGCTGAATGGCAGACCTGACAGACACCTGTCCGGGAGCCGTTGGCAAAAGTGCTGCTGCCGCTAAAGCTGACGGCGGTGCCATTGATAGTGGCATTAACCATCATGCTGTTGGCGGTACCGTGGGCATTATGACAATCGGCACATGTGCTGCCGGGGCCGGAAGCGCGGTGCGCTTTCACGTTGAGTGTTTGTGCTGTTACTCTGGCGGAATCAGTGTGGCAAAAGTTACATTCGGCGTTGACAGAACCGGTCAAGCCGCTGAGAAGGCGCTTGTTATCGCCAGGAGTGCCACTGATGTGCGAGCTGCTGTTGTCATGGCAGGCGGTACACGCCTGGGTGATGCCGGCTTTGCCGTGGCCGCTTACTGCTGCAGAAGTCTTGTCGGGTGCGGTTATGCCGCCAATAACGGAAAGTTCGCCGCCGGCGGTGCTATGGCAGCTTTCGCAACTGACCCGTCCGGTAGCCCAGTTGGTAGATTGCCTGTGGCAGGTGGTACAGGCACCAGTGGCCAGATCAACTACTTTATTGACGTGCGTGGCTGCGGTGTACAAATGGCAGATTGTGCAGCTGTTGATGCTGTTGCCGGCCAGAGCTGGTCCGTAAGCCGCATTAAAGTGAGCATTGTGACCGTTGCTGGTAATTACCCCGCCGGTTGTAGTCGCAAGTGCAGCATGACAGCTTCCGCATGCGCCGCTTGCTTTGTTTGTCCATGAGGGTTTTGCAGATCCGTGGCAGGAGGTGGCACATGTTTTGTCAACAGAGTTAAAGATGGTGATGGTGGAACCGGCGATCTCTACACTGTTGTCACCATGCAGTAACGGATTTTTGATAGTTGAATTACCGGTTACGGTCGCAGAGTGGCAGGTATCGCAACTGTATCCTTTGCCGCTCACGTGCATGGAGTGGGCATTGGTTACCAGAGTGCCCGCATCGCCGTGACATGCGGCGCAGTTGCCGCCGGCAACCGAGAACGAAGAAGTCGTGTTGTTGTGAGAGTGACAGGCGTTACATACGTTTGGATCGTTACTGTTATGAAGTGCCGGAGCATTGCCAACGCCGGGTGCAGGAACAACATGGCACCCCTGGCAGACACCGGTACCCTGATCATTTTTATACGCTCGCTGACTGCCGGTTTTTGTGAAGAAAATACTGCCGGCAGCACCGGTGGCTTTATTAGTTACATTTCTGCGAATCAGGTAGGCATTGATTTCAGTGCTGCCGTCTTTGTTATAATCCACGTGCGCACTGTGGCAATCGTTACACTGTACGTCCTGGCCCTTGTTATTATGGTTATGTCTGCTTGCGTGACAGTTGCTGCAGATGTTCATCTTGTCCGGTTGACCGGCGGCAACTTTGGGACTGCGACGATCAGTGCGCAGCACAAAGCCGTCTCCGCTGCTGAGATTAGTGAAATTTCCTGTGCCGTCCAGGGTGGAACTGCGTGAATCGGTAAAGTGAACGCCGTGGCAGGTGGTACACAAAAGCTGCCCACCGGTAGAGGTCAGGCGGGCATTAAGATCAGACGTTGGATTAGCACTGTTGCTGTTGAGCGGTGGATTATTGAACGCCCCCGGTTTGGCTGCTGCCTTGCTGTTATAATCGATTACAACGGGATGGCTTCCCTGAAGATGTGATTGAACATTACGCGAGCGGTGACAGTCGAGACACATCTGGTCTTTATCATTGGCAACCCGCAGGAATTTACCGGGGGTGACGATGGTGCCGTCGGCCGCGAGAATGTCCCCTTTGGTATGCTGATCATGACAACGAACACATGCCAGTTCAGACCCGGTACGGGCTCTCAGGTCGCTTCGATTCATGGCAGCTGCCAGAGGTGCCTGGGCACCGGCTGCCTTAACTGTATCCGGGCCGTCCCAGCGGTGAGATGTCTGCATTTTGATGATGCCGTTAGTGGAATGGTTATTAAATGGATTGGCAGCGTCTTCAAGAGTAATCGGTTTGCCTCCGGCACCCGGGTCGCCGGGCCGATGACAGGAGAGGCACGTGTTGTTGTAGCCGGTGCTGCCAAGAGTGAGGTTCGACGTGTGGCATGTAGCGCACGTATAACCTGCCGCCGCATTAAGATGGGGTGCATCAACGGCACCGGCATTAAGCGGCAGGATAAGAAAGTAGAGCGCTAAAACCAGGATCGCGGCTACCGATTTTTTCATGTTTAACTCCTGAACAGCAAATACGGCATCTCAATTAGTATTATTCCGGGTAATGTCATACCCGTTGTTTAATTGATGCATGCAGCTAGTAACCGAAAGTCGCGGTGCTTTTTATAGTTAACTGTTTCAACAAATCTACTCGTGAGGGGGGAGATACAGAGGTATCAAGGCCTTCAAGCTGCTTGTCGGTTATAATCTCTGCTGCTGCAAAATCAGTCAGTAATAAGGCCGGGTTTGTAACATTGCAGGTGACGTCAGCAAACGGACCGAGTGTAATCGGCAACCCTGCGTTCAATACCGTAATCGTGATGGCCTGTTTACCGGCATCATACAGGGGGTCTTGCACGCTGCCTGTTTTGTTCTTTTTACTAAAGAGGCACGTAGAGTTAACAGTCACTCCTGCGGGAAGTTGTGCCGTCATCTGCAAAGCCAACAGGGGAACGGTATGGGCGCTGCTTATCGTCTCAAACACCAGCGTAACTTTCTTTTGTTTTGGAACTTCCGAGACGCTTCCGCCGCCACAGGCTGACAGGCTGAGCAGGAGTGCTGCTGATAGAATGGTACGTTGCATCAATTTCATAGATTGCGTCCTCTTAAGGTCTTTACTGGTTTAAGCCGATTGCCTTATACAGAATGGAAGTAACATCATCGAGACGAATTTTATCGTCAAGGATCGGCTTGCCATTAACAGTCGCAATATCGCCATAAAGCAGGTCTTCGTCGCTATATGTTGATATGTCGAGTGAGAATTTCAATGCCATCATGGCATCGGTAATATCTACATAGCCTTTTCGTTTGTTAGTGCCGTCACTGTTTTTGGTGCATGTACCATCCGGGTTCACTACGCACGCGATATCGCCATCACGGCTGTTATTACCGCCACCACTGAGTGCAAATACGTTAAGTTTCAGTGAATCGCAGGGAGTGACGTCAAGAGTGGATTTGCTGCTGTTTGATATACCGCAGGTGACAAAGTTTCCGTCTCTGTCTTTAGCGTACAGAATACCGCTGCTTGCCGTATATTTTCTGGTGATTTTATCGTATGCGATTGACGGGACTCTCGGATCGTAAACGATAGTACGATAGCTGTTGGAAGTGTTGCCGTTTGAATCAGTGGCACTAAGTGTCGCGGCGTAGCTGCCGGCGCCCGGAAAATCAATTGCCAATGAAAAGGCGCCGCTGGCTGCCAGATTAACCCGTGTTGCAATGCCGTTAACAAGCGCAGTGACGGAAACACCGGGAGTGGCTGTGCCGACCAGGGTGTAGGTTTTGTTGGCAGTGGTGATGTCTTTCGATGGTGTTGTTACGGCGATTGCCGGCAGCTCCGAGCTGAAGTTTACCGTTACAGCCACGGTTTCAGTAAAGATTGTTTTCGTAACGTCTTTTGGATCGGGTGCGGCCGCTTTAATTTCAATAGTATTCAAGCCTGCAACAAGGGCGGTTTTGACTAAAACCACCCAGGCAACATCTCCAGCAGGTTCTACTGCTGCGGCAACACTTTTTGCGATGGTACTCTTGGCGGCAGCTTTTGCCACCGGGGTGACAATTGAATCGGCGCGGACGATGTCCTCTTCAGGAATGAGAGTACCGTTGATCCAAATAACAGGTTTAAAACCGGCGGGTGCCGAAGTGGTAAAGGTAAATTGTGGTGCGGGTGTGCTGCCGGTCTCTGCCGGCAGTGGAGGAGCAATGACGGCACCACTCGAAATATTTACCGCGACAGGAGTGGCTTGCGGTTCATAGGTGAGGATTCGCTGGTCAGGGATGCTGATGTTACCGACGGCGTCCGTTACTGTCACGTTAACCGTGTTTATACCAAGTGCCAATGTTACCGGCAGGCTGTAGGCACCGTCATTAACCGGCGCCTTGGCCTGTTCGACACCGTTGACTTTTATGCTTACGCTCGTTGCGCTGGCATCGGTGGCTGTTCCGGAGATCGTCTGCACCGGCGTACTGGTTATGCTGCCATCAGAAAGCGCATATACCGTGAGTAGCGGCCTGGTATTATCCAGGGTAATATTGAAGCTGGTGATACTTTCACTGCACCCTTCCGTAGTCCCTTTGATAAGAAAACTGCTGGAACCGGATTTTAGCGTGACAGCAGGCAGGCTCCACGTTGTACCGCTAATGGCAGCAGGAGCACCGTCAACCGTTACCGCTGCTGTTGCGCTTATTCCATCCGCACACTTCTCAATGGTGCCCGCAAGCACGAGATCTTTGTTGCCGGTGGGTGAAGTGTAGCGATTAACAGACAGCACTACCGGAGCAAGTGCCGTGATCTGCGCAATTACGTTAATGGTGATACTTCGGCTGGTGATGCTGGTACTGCCGGCACCGGTGGCGACAACAGGGATAACGTTGCTGCCTGTTTTCAGAGTGATTGGTGCGGAGGTCCATATTTTATTATTTACCGGTACAGAGATGCCGTTGACGGTGACAGTTCCGCTGGATACGGTTCCGGAAAGGATGAGCGAGGTCACGTTGGTATAGGACGCATAGCTGTCAATAGTGAGTGTCGGGCCGGATGGTGTGTTCACTGTTGGAATGCTTACCGTTGTCCCGCCGCTGCCGGTGCTGCCGGCCGGTACGGAGTTGCCTCCGGTGATGCCGAACAGGGCAAGCCTGCCCGAACCATTGGCAACTATCAGACGACTGTTGGCAGAATCCGAGCTATCAAAAAGCAGGTCGGATGGTACGACCAGGTTACCGCTCTTCATGCCGTAGTTACCGACATACCGGAGAAAGCCGGGGGTTGCGGAGTTCGAGGCATCAAGTACCTGTACGTTGCCCTGAAAAGTGTCAACGACATACATGCGATCCAGCCTGAGCCCGTCAGATGAGTATTCAAAGGCAATCGATTGTGGAGAGGTAAATTTAAGCGGCCCGGCACCAAACGCCCCGACTGTTTTTACCCATACGCCGGCGGTCGTAAAAAATTGAACCCTCCCGTTTAACGTATCAACGACGGCAAGCTGCCTGGATAGTTTTTCAAATGTGATGCCGGTTGGCTGGAAGAACAGGCCGTTCGTATTGCCGGCTGTACCAAAGGAGGAAAGTTTTGAATACGTGGCGGAATAGACCTGCACGCTGTTATCCAGACTGTCAACTATGTAAATTATTCCTGTGCTGTCCACTGCTATGCCGTTTGCCATTTTGAATGTTCCAAAGCTGCTTTTCACCGTTCCACTGGCGGGGTCAAGCACTGTTACAGCGGTTCCCTGGCTGACCAGAATATCGCCGTTTGCTGCAACAGCAACACCTTTTGGCGTAACGGCCATGGGGATACTTTTCTGCAGTAATCCGGCGTTGTTGTATTTATTCAAGCCGCCGCCGCGTGGATCGGTAACAAATATATCTCCCCACTGGCTGAGAGCGAGCCTGACCGGTGTACGCACACCATCTGTGATAGAAGTAAGTGTACTGACCACCGGCGCGGTAACCGCGAACGCAGTGGGAACCAGTCCGAGCGTTATGATTAGTACAAGTGCAGTGAAGCGATTTATTCTGCTGCAAGGGGTCATAATAGTATGCCTCCGGGCTGAAAGCGCTCTGGTGACGCCTTTTGCTTTGATTTCAGCCGTACAATAAGGTTCATGGTTCGACAAGCTCACCATGATTGCGTGATACTGCTGAGTCCAGCGTGACAGGCGGCGCTGGAGCCATTTGGCGCACACGTTTTTGTTATTGTATTATAATTTATGGTATTTTGGAGCGTGCCGCTCGGTACAGCACTAAAGGTACTCGTTGAAAAGTTGCTGAAATGTTTGATCATTTTTACCATGTCGTGGCACTCGGCGCACTGACGTGCATATGTACTGACATGGAGAAGGTGCTGACCGGATACGTATGAGTTGAACTGGCCGCCCGCGCTGTGACAATCTGTGCAGATGGTTATATGAAGCGCGCTGCCCCATACGGGTGTTTGCAGACCGCCATGACATTTCACATTGGCGCAGGTCCTGCTGGAGCTGTTATATGCAGCTGTCCCGCTCTGTGCTTTGTAAGTGGACTGCAAACCAACCGTTACATTGGCAGAGCTGATTATGCTGGAAGAGGCATTGTCGTAATGCGGCTTGGTACCTGTTCCGCCGCCGATATGGCATATCATGCAGTTTTTCAGAACTTCCGGTAACGCAGTATGAGCGGCATGGGATCCGGTAATGTCTGGTGCAACCGCTCCGTCTGGCGGGAAACTGTGACAGGAGATACAGTTGTTAACCTGAGGCAACTGGCCGGCAACAAGTTTTTTGTGGCATTTTGCGCAGGAAGGGCCATTACCACCGCTAAAAAAAGCGCCGTGACAGAGGGCACAGTCGTTGGGCTGATTTTCGGCTGTTTTGTGGGTAAGCCAAGATTTTGCACGTGAATCTTTCGGCGTGGGATGTGCTGTTTTGGCGGCATGACAGCCGGAGGATTCACAGCCGGCGGCCAGTAAGCCGATAGGCAGATTGAAACGGGGATTACTGCCTGAACCTCCTGCAGTACCATGGCACGCCTGACATCCGATCAGGTTTGCTTTTGCCGCTGCGCCGTGAAGAAGAGGGTCGGTAAAGGGAAGCGGGTGTGAGGCCAGACGCGGAACATGCGCCCCGGCATGACAGGTGGTGGTGCAGTTGGTCCTGGTAATACCGCCTTCACCATTTGTCAGGTCGGTTCCGTGACAACCCCGACATTCGGCCGCCTGATTATGTTTCAATGCCTCACGATATGCGGCACGGTGACCGACAAGCCAATTGGCAGGGTGGGTGCCGTTAACAGCTGCACCGGGCGCATCGCTGTTTGCGGAGCTGCAGCTGAACAGGGCTGTACTGATGACAATCACGCATATACGTTTTATCACGGAGAACCTTGAATTCATTAAATTTATACCTCTTTCCATTGTATGCAGCGGCTCTTCACTATTTGTGGCAGGCGACGCAGCGTTCGTTATTTGCTCGGCCATGACAGCGATAACAACTGGCCGGGTCGAGCTTCCCTTCGATTTTGTGCATAGTCATGAAGTTGCCACGATGTGGCATCTCACGGTCAGGGCGGTCGCCGTATTTTGTCGACGGCTTCATTTCAACCTGATTGGTATGGCAGTCATTACAGAATGAACTTTTGTGACAGGTAGAACAGAGGCGGTCATCCGATGCTGCGTAAAAACGGTGATTCTTGACGAAAGAGCGGGTGTGGTTGAAGGCGTTATAGGCTTTCATGGTGCCTTTTTGCTGGTCTTCGTGACATTCAGTGCAGCTTACCTGCTGTCCGACTGCCAATGCTTCAGGATGTGACGCGGGGAGACCGGGGACGGTTTTCATCTGCGCGCAGGAGGCAAGTATGCCGAAAAGCCCTGCGACGACAAGGAGCGAGAGCGTTGCTGTTCTGTGTTTCATTTCTTTCCTCCACTACCGTTATAGGTCATGTTGTAGGTCAAGCGGAGCAGGCCTTTAACCTCTTCGGTGAATTGGGGGTTCCTGCCGTAGCTGATGTCTCCGGAGAGCGCCAGTGCAGGAGTGATGTGATAGCCGAGGGAAGCGATTGTTTCCCAGGCACTGCTCTCATTGTAGATGTCATCTTTGAAAAGCTGCCCGAGAATGTCCACTGCGCCAAAGTAGCTTTTGGTGTCCTGCATGACGTAGCAGCGCAGTTCCTGGTATGAACCGGAGGTGTATGGTGTTATGGCGAAGCCCTGGCCGGCATCGAGGTAGTGATAGCCAAAGCCGCCACGTATGGAGTTGTCCTGATATTTGACACGAAGGTCACCGCCAAAGCGGTCGGCTGAGCCGAATTCACGGCTGTAGTGTTTGTAGTCAAGGGAGGCTTCGAGGTTTGCGCTGATTTCGTATGAGGTAATGAATCCGGCTGTGCTCGATTTGTCGTTGGGATTGAGTGGTCTGGCTGAGAGTGATGTTCGCGGGTACAGATAGCTGCTGTCGGAGTAATGGTTGTATTCGCCGGTCAGGACCAGTTTCGGGATCGGCTTGTAGTTGAGCAGGTAGGAGTGATTGGCAATTTTACTGGTTTCGGTGTTGTAGCTGCTCTGCCCGATTATATCGACTGTCGCAAAGGGAGTGAACCAGATATCACCGCCGACGCGGCTGTATGTGCCGTTAAGAGGTGTGACAGGTGCGGGATGAATGAGGGTTGTTGCCGAGCTTTCGGAGACGGCTGAGAGGCCGATATCAAGCATGCCTTTGTAGCGGTAGTTAACGCGACCGCCATAGATGGCATCTCCCTTGCCGTCGCTGTTTTCACCACTGAGGGCTTTGGTATGCACGGTTGCACCACCGAAGGCAGACAGGCCGAAACCCATCGGCAGGTCGGTGCGGAAACTGACGCCGTCAACCTGCTCGTTGACTATGCCTTCGTGGATAAAGAATCGTCCCGCACGGACGTTAGCGTTAGCCTGGTTGAAACGGTACTGAAGATACCCATACGTAAGGCTGCTGGTGCTCGTTTCGCTGTTGTAGCTTTTATCGGCCAGGTCTGCCCGTCCCCACCCGTAAAAATGCAGCGAAAGGTTTCCGTCGGCCAGCTTGTCGGCGGTAACGCCTAAAAACTGGGTGGCGGGAATCAATGTTTCTTTTGAAGTACCTGATATGTCACGCGATCCGAAGCCGAGAAGGGTTGAAGAATCAACGACTACATCGGCTGCCAGAACGGCAATCGGAAAGATCACAACGCACAGCAACTGAAGCAGGCTGGGACCGAACAATTTCATAGAACTCCCTTTATTTGACATAAATATTAGTTATTACAGTTACTACAGCAGTTTTGATGTCTTCAAAAAAACGTAGGGCGGTTCTTTTACGCGATAGAAAAACAAAAAATCCGCCCTTTGCAGAAAAGGCGGATTTAAGTTTTTTAAATTACACTCAATCACTTCGACGGCCCCTCCACCCGTTCTGGGTAGGTAGCTTTGCGACATCCGATTCCTCGAATTGTGCCTTTTCGGTAACACTTTTTTTTGAAAGATCATCTTTCTGTACAATTCTCCGCAATAACAGAAGCCCGCGAAAATATGAATCAGATAGTATCCAGCTGACCTAGCAAAAAATGTGCCATGCACGATTAGCAATGAAATCACTGGTATTTATTTTTATAACCACGTGGGGGGTATGCGTATTGCACAGTCAAAGACAAAAGGGGGTGGGCAAAATGAGGAGTGTTACAGACTATACCGGTCAAGCATTCTTTTAAAACTGCTGTAGTCAACATCCAGGATGCGAGCTGCCTCCATTTTTTTTCCGTCAGTGGCAGCCAAAGCTTTGCGCACGGCCTGGCACTTTATCTCTTCAAGGGTCATTGGGATGAACGTGTTGTTTTCGGACGACTTTAAAGGCGCATTTGTGAGAATCGCTTCAAAATCTTCATGCGTGATGATTTCACCCGCAAAGAGGACAGCGCGCTTCATCACGCTCTTTATCTGCCGTATATTGCCGGGCCACTGATAGCGACATAACAGCATGCCCGCTTCCGGAGTCATACGAGGTGGAGCCTGGCCCAGCTCCAGTGAAATATTATTAAGAAAAAATCGCGCTAATGGCAGAATATCTTCACCTCTATCACGGAGAGGAGGTACAGTAATCACAAGATCACTAAGCCTGTAGTAGAGATCCTCCCGGAAGTTTCCTGCCTGTGCATCATGAAGCAACTCACGGTTGCTTGCGGCAATAACGCGTATATCCGTCGTCACCGCCTGCGTTCCTCCCACAGGGTAAAACCGCTTAACTTCGACGGCATGGAGGATTTTGGCCTGAATGGCAGCCGGCGCACAATCCACGTCATCAAGGAAAATAGTCCCTCCGTGAGCCTCCTCGAACAGCCCTTTTTTTGAAGAATCTGCACCGGTGAAGGCACCTTTTACATGTCCAAATAAGGCACTTTCAGCCAACGTCTCAGGCAGAGAACCAAGATTGACAGTTATAAAGGGGTGCTGCCTCCGTAAACTCAGTCCATGTATCACCGAAGCCAGATGAGACTTGCCGACTCCGGTTTCACCTTGAATAATCAGCGAATAATCAGTTCTCGAGATCCTCTGAGACTGCCTGATGACATCACGCATTGCCGGACTATTTCCCAGCAGCAGTTCAAGCGCCGCCTGTTCACCTTGCCGCACCTGTTCCATTTCGGCTTTGTGAAGTACTGGTTCAGCCGCACGGGTTATTGTTTCAACGAGTTTTCTGCAATCAATCGGCTTGCGGACGTAAGCGAATACGCCAAGTTCGATAGCCTTTATAAGGTGATCAGTCTCCGTAAAAGCGGTGCCGAGGATGACAGGAGTTTCCGGTGCGATATCCCGAATTCGTTTCGTCATTTCGAGACCGTCCATGAGAGGCATCTGTATGTCGCTCACAACGATATCGGGGCGCTCGTGGGTAAAAAGTTCCAAGGCTTCTAAACCATTAGCAGCAGTTTTAACAGACTCAAAGTGCATCGAAAGTATAATTGAAATACGTTCACGAAGCGTTGGCTCATCCTCAACATAAAGTATTTTCAGCTTGATTTTATCAGACATTGGTAACCGCGCTTTCCGGAATATCTCTCGGGATTTCAATTTTGAACACCGTGTTTCCCGACTCACTTGCAAAACTGAGCCTCCCTCCCATGCTATCTTCGATAATCATCCGGGACATATAAAGTCCTATACCTGTCCCTTTATCCGCCTTACTTGTAAAATATGGTTCAAACACCTTGTCAACATAATCAGCGGGAATTCCGAGACCATTATCGATGACCTCAACAATTACATTACCTGCTGTAACAGAGAGACAGATAACAATCATACCGTCGAGCCAGCCTGAACCGTCACGATCTTTAATAGCAGAACATTTCTCTATTATTGAATCAAATGAGTTACCTACAAGATTGAGAAGCGACTGTTTGAATTCATTTTGATAGCCACTGACCCGCATTGGACTATCCCCCGAATTATCAAGCACTTTAAGAGTAACGACGGAGTTTGAAAACTGAGGGGTAACAAGCAAAACCAGCTCTTCAATCTTCTCTCTGATATTGAATAATTCAAGCGTTTTATCGAGGCTGAAAAAATGTCTGAAATCCTCAATGGTCTCTGACATGTACTCAAGCTGCCTCTGCGCATCAACCTCAGCACATTCCAGAAATTTATCATCCAGGCACTTCAACTCCCAGGCCATCCTGATACTTTGAAGAGTCGCTCCAAGCGTTGCCAAAGGCTGCCGCCACTGATGGGCAATGGCTCCAATCATCTCTCCTATCGCAGCGAGACGGGCATGACGCGCCAGGATACGTTCATGCTTGAGACGCCTCTCTGTTTCTTCTTCGACCCGACGTGTCAAATCATTATTTAATACGTTTAATTCTTCCCTCTTTTGGTGTAACAAATCTTCACGCTCTGCAAGTTGCTCTGCCATATCGTCAAATGTTCGGCCGAGCTCACCGAGTTCCCCTCCTTTTAAATATGTAGAAACTCTGGCCGTCAAGTCACCTTCAGCTAAACGCCTTGAAGCGGTTTGTATTTTCTTGATACGGTTAACAAAACAATAATTGCAGATAGGTATTGTTAAGAGAATAACAGTCAGCACAAGCAGTAACAGCAATACATTACTGGTAATCTGTGCCTGCCTCGCCGTGCCAAGCACCTTCTCAAGAGGTATGTTCACACGCACGTACAAAAAAGGAAACTCCTCACCCGATAGTTGGAGTTTACGATACGAGACTATCTGTTCCATTCCGTTACCAGCGGCTTCGACAAAAGTGTCATTATCCTTACCGGCTTTCATCTTCAAAAATGCTTTTTCACCGGATATGTTTCCGTCAGGATTTTCAGGAGAGTTGTGACTGTGTATAGTTACACCTTTATAGTCCAGTATACTGAGAGACGCTCCTGATTGGCTGCCAAGATGATTCTTTAAGATATCGTGCACATCAAAATCAATGTTACAGAAAATGACACCGTTTATTACCCCATCGGCGGTGGTCAGCGGGTAGCCAAAGCCTATGGTGGGTTTGTTCAGGAGGGTACCAACGACGTATTCTCCCGAGGAGAATCGGCCGCTCTTCACAGAATTTATAAAAGATCGTCTCTGTTTCATGGAAAAAGTTTTTGTCATCGGCAATGCTGAAGCCCAGACATTTCCTGCAAGATCGGTAACAATAATATTTCCAAACTGCTTATTTTGCGCGTGGATGGACTTTAGAAGTGCATTGGTAGCTTCTACGTTTTGCTCCTTGACATCAGAAACGTGAGATAATGAAGATAATAACGATTCTATATGAATCGCCAAATAGTCTTGTTCATGGGTAATGGTGCGAACCAACTGCTGCACATCCCTGGTGCCTTTCATAAGATACTCCTGGCGGCGCTCCATTCCGGTATAGACGATTAATGCAATGGCCGGCAGAGAAAGCAGTAATGCCAAAATGAGTAAGTGTGACCGTAATGAAAGAGACATATATAATTGATGCAGAGTTTTTTTCATGGCAGCTCTGCCTTCTGCCGAGCCGGCTTCTGCTTAGTCTCTTTCTCTCTTTCTTCCGCCTGCTTGCACTTGGTAATATCGGTATGTGACACTACAATACCCTGACTGTCATTTAATCTGGATACCGTCATTAAAAACCAGCGCTGTTCAACGGGAGAATGACACGAGTACTCCATCAAGAAATGTTCCGTTTCTCTCTGCAGCACCGAGCTGAGGCCTTCGCAAGCGGCAGCGGCATCTTGACCGTTGTCACTGTCTATACTGGCTCTGCAGACAGTAAGATAATTGGTACCGACAAAGTCTGAAATATAGTTATGACCGCAGTTTTCTTCTGCAAAACGTTTCCAGGGTTTGTTTATCTTGATAATTTTTCCGGTGGCATCAAGAACGGCAATATGTGAGATCATTGAATCTATAATATCATTCGTGAATCTCTCACTCTTACGTATTTCTTCCGTGCGTTTTTCTGCCATTTGTAACGACAATTCCCGCAATACGGTCAGTTCTCTCTCTGTTTGTTTACGCTCTGTTATGTCGCGAGATACACCAAATACTCCGAATACTTCCCCTTCCTGATTAATCAGGGGGCCCTTTGTTACTAAAAACGATATCTCTAAACCGGATAAATTAGTTACCGTCTCTTCAAAGGTTACGACAGTGCCTTCCTTAACGCTTTCGTGATCCTTTTTCATGAGTTTCTCAGCCACATCCGGCGGGAACAGGTTATAGTCATTATTACCCAGTACCTCATCCGCACTCTTGCCGACAAAACTCGCAGCGGCGTTATTAAACAGTATATACCGTCCGTCAAGATCCTTGGAATAGATGGCGTCAGGATTGGAATTGGTGATATTGGTCAGCAGAGCAGTCGTTTCAGACAGTTCCTTCTCTACGATCTTCTGCCCGGTTATATCCACACATGAACCGATATACCCGGTGAATGCGTTCTCCGCATAGGTCGGTACTCCGTTATCAATCAGCCATCGATACTGACCGTCGGCAGCACGCAGCCGGTATTCCATTGAGAATGGTTGGCGGTTGTCAAAGGCCTTGATGTAGGTTGCGAGACAACGCTCCAGATCATCCGGATGGACTCCCTCTGTCCAACCGTTCCCGGCTTCCTGCGCCATTGTCCTCCCGGTGAAATCGAGCCATGCTTGATTGAACCAATAGCAGAGCTTATCAGTCCCTGAAAGCCAAATCAGCACCGGAGTGGTATTGGCCATATTTTTAAATCGATCTTCACTTTCATATATGGCTGATACGGCCCGCAGTTCTTCGTTCTGTATCTCCAGTTGAATCTGATCCACCCGCAGCTCGTAGAAGAGCAGCTTTGTTTCCTCAGGCGAGGTCAGTTCCGGGATAAAATATTCGTTTGTCCGGAACAATTCCTCGGCACGCTGGCGCAGATTCTGTGCTGTGTTACTTGGTGTGGTTGTCATATTGGACTCCAGGGTTAACAAAAAAAACCGGCACACGAAAAATTCCGCAGTTTAGTGATTTGTAGAGAACCGCTCAGGTTATTGAAGAAGGGGGCGTTGATTATAAATATCCTCTGTTATTATTCGGAAAGGCTCTTGCATTTATCGTGCCGAATAGCTGTAATAAATTAGCTTATTAATATCAATATGTTGAATTTTGTCGGTATACAAATTTTCCGGTCCCCTGTTAAGGACATTAGTTGACGTCGATGAGTGCAATTGCGTTAACAAGCTGAAATCATTTAATTTATAGCGGATAGACACAAGTTGACAATGCAACTTGTGTCCAGAAGGGGTGATCTTAAACAAACGACAGAAAGGTTTCATAGGTTTTTTATCGACGTGATAGGGGTTGTAAGCCCTGTTGCGGCCGGGAAAGGCCGTGGAGTGAGACTCCCGCCCTGGAAGGCAGGCCAGAGCGGCGGCGTGCGATGGGAGATATTGCAATTGTGTTATTCCTACAACACAACTTATGTTTTGATGGCCATCCGGGCTAGTTTTTTCCGTCGGTGCGATAAATATGCAAAGGGGGGTGTTCGATGTGCGTATTCCGATGAAGTCGGCCGATGATCCGATAGAATCAAACTGGTCAAATTGTCCTGTTCGCCCGGTGCAATATTAGGGGTTTTATTGTGGGGTGCTGTAAATCACTGTACCAAATTTGTACCAAATCCGTTTTGAGGAGAGAAAAAGGCAAGAAAAAAGGCTTAACGGAAAACCCGCAAAGCCTTATTCTTACTGATGGTGCCCGGGACTAGACTCGAACTAGCACACCCTTGCGAGCACAAGAA
>JBMOEI010000038.1:0-48302 GCA_049318985.1 Desulfuromonadaceae bacterium | reverse complement strand
GGTGGGTAAACCTGAATTCAGAAAAACGGGTCAACACATTACTGGTGGTGGCATTTACGAAAACAAATTGAAGCACTGGCACGAGCGTACTGTTTCGTCAATAACAAAGAGATAGGCCTTAGAGTTAGTGGAAAACGGTAGGAGCAACGGAGAGGGAGCTGCTCGTAATTTATATAGAGCTTGCCATGCCTTGTTTGAGTATGCAGTTGATCGTGACTATATCGGTAACTCCCCCTTCTATAAAATGAAGAGGGTAATCAAGACATTGAGAAATAAATCTCGAACAAGATTTCTAACCGAGCAGGAGATTGCACAAGTGTGGGCAGGAATAACAAACGGAGGTGGCACTGCGCAAACTAAGAGGGCGCTGAAGTTAATTTTAGTAACAACACAACGCCCTATGGAGGTTGCAGGACTACACCGAAGAGAAATATCTGGGGACTGGTGGACATTGCCTGCAGAGAGAAATCTGAAAGGCATTAGAGACCACCGAATATTTCTGACTGCAACTGCAAAGGAATTGATTGGGGATTCAGAGGGATTTATTTTCCCGAGTCCTATGAAAGACACTAAGACAAGGCATATTACTAGGATAGCTATGTCACAGCACGTTACTGGTTCAAAACACTTTGGAGTTGCACCGTGGACACCACATGATCTGAGAAGAACTGCCCGTACACACATGTCAAGGATTAGGATTAGGAGGGAGTATTCTGAGGCAGTCCTGAACCATGCCAAAGGTGGCATGGCCCAGGTTTATGATCAATACGAATTTGACGATGAGAAGATGGAAGCGCTTCAGGCGTGGGAGACGGAGTTGCTGCGGCTGGTGATCCAGTCAAGTACCTCTGTGTGAAGCCACCCTACCCTTTTCTCGGACAGCTGTTTCCTTTTTGGAAAGGTGCCTTCCTTTTCCAGTTTGTATATGGTGATGATGAACGTCAACTACTTTTACGGTCGGGAGTTCTAATTGTCGGTCATCATATTCACAGAACCATGCAAAATTATCATTACTGAAGGGGTCGATACACGTCAATTATGCTGTCATCCTCAGAAACTTCCGGGGGGAATTTAACCCGCTGGAAGAACAGGGGAAAATCCCGCCTTTTTTCTCCGCTTTGGGGGAACCACTCCGCACATAAACGCCTTACCGTTTCGCCAAGCGTGTCATCAGAGCCGACATGACGAAGCACCGCACACCTTCCGCCTGATATGGTCTTGCTGACAATCCCATGTTGATTTTCGCCAATGGGTTGGTCAGTCGCTACACACAGGTCAATACGGAAGTCCTGGGCGAGAACGTCAGTCGGACTGTTGTAGGCGATATTGTAGGTGGCATTGGTGCTTGGGTGCAGATGGTGCTCTTTCCTGTATGTGATAAACCTCTGAAGGGATTCTCCGATTGATTTCGGGTTGCCATGATGCTCAAAGACCGCGACCTTCGTGTCAGGGAAATTGACTATCTCTACGTTTGGCATCAATTACCTTCTCGCTTTACCGCTCATATGGTTGATTTCTATTTTGGTGAATCGTGCCGCATTGTTCTTTTGTTCAATACTGTTTAAGGCCCAATTGTTTGAGTTAAGTCTCAGTTACCGGTGAGGAGCTCAACTTTGTTCGGGCGAGAATAAATTTATTATCACTTCTGAAAGTCAGGAGGTTCTGGTGAATTTGGCAGAACTGACTGCGGCACTTTGGGAACCACTTGCATCCAGCCATTTGGGCATTCTCTAACATAAGGATAGTATCCCATCGGGTTCTGGCAGTAATACCAGTACTGCTGAACGACAGTTTGTGCAGGTGGAGGTGGTGGGGGTGGCTGGACATATTCTACTTCACGAACTGGCTGTTGAATGATAACTGCTTGTGGCGGATTACGTGGGCCGAGATAATAAGGCAATGTAGCTATCGCCGTTACCCCAAACCAGAACGGCAACCAGTCCCATCCTCTGTAGCCACCCCCATGACCGCCTCCATGACCGTGGTCTGCCTGAACTACGCCAGCACCCACCAAGAGCAATATCAACACAGGCACAAAAGCACGACTAATCCGTTTCATGTACGCCTCCTTTTCATAGAGAGCGAACTACTCCATGGAAATATATTATAGGCCGCCGTTATTAAACCCAGATTTTCCATTAGGCCTATTGCCCGTAATGATCTGATATGGTCTAATGGAAACCATTAGAAAGTTTCTTCTTATTTCATATTGTTGCGAGGCGCTTATGTCTCACAAACTTCAGGGTGACGGATTCTCAGTCGGTTTTTCCAACCAGGAAGTCTCGGCATGGGGCGGTATGGCCCTTTTCAAGCGTATGCTTGAAAGCCTTGAATTCCATGAAACGTTTGCCCGGTTTGGCATACCGGAGTCTTCATCAAACCGCGGCTATCCTGCTTTGCAACTCATTGAGCAGTTCATTGTCTCCATCTGGTGCGGCGGCTGCCGGTTTGCTCATGCCGAAGTGGTGCGCTTGGACAGTGTTCTATGCCGCCTCTTTGGCTGGCCATGCGCTGCCGAGTTTAAGGCCATCATGCGTCTGTTCAAGCGCTTCGACATGCTCACCAACGAGCGTGTACAGATGCAGATGTACTCTTGGCTCTTTGGTAAATTCTCAGGCCTGACAAAGGTGACCCTCGACCTTGATTCCACAGTGGTAACCCGCAACGGTTCCCAAGAGGGAGCAGAGCGAGGCTACAATCCTGGCCGGCGAGGCCGAGCCAGTCATCATCCGTTACTTGCCTTTATTGCAGAGGCACGGTTGGTCGCCAACTTCTGGCTGCGGCCCGGCGATACCCATAGCGCAAATAACGTCCTGCAATTTCTCGAATCTACCAAAGTACATGTTATTTACGGATAAGCTCTAAGTTAAAGACGCCCGATGCTGACCCCATGCTGTATCCATATGGGGTCATCTAGGTCTTATGAATAGTGTATGCAAACTCTGGCCAACTTTGCCATTGCTATCAAATGCAGTAGTTGTGGTTTGTCCAATTCCATCATTGCCGATAACTGTGTGTGCATCCATTCCAACCCACGGCCCTTCAGGTTGACGATAGATCCCGACAGTTAAATCTACCGGAACAAATGACCATTTGAGAAATTCAAGCTCTGCACTAACCCCGTTAGCAGAATCGATCATCAGCACAAGAGCTTCCAGTCCATTTATTTTTTTGTTTTCAATTAGTGGGATTCGTGGTCTGGTCCAAACTGTTGCAGGGCCTAAGGTATCAAATCCTCCCTTGGTAAACCGCCATTCAAGAGCCTCTCCATAAGGAAAGCTGCCAGTTCCTGAAAAAAATATCTGTGGCTGAGGTTCTGGAAGTAATGGTAGTTCAAATGTTTCTGAAATCGCACTGGTCACACCAACCTCAGATATAATTCGCCATGCATGGGCTATCAGATATGTTTTACCTTCTGAAATGTATTCTCCTCTAAGTAACTCTATCCTTTTACCGCCCCTGACTATTTCTACTTTAATCACGCATGGTTTTACTGGAACCGCATTCAGTAATTCAATAGTAACCCTTGTGACCACAAAATTTCCGGATGATTTGTACGTGCGTATGGCGTGAGTAAGTAGTGCAGACGGTGGCCCTCCATGCTGGAACTCTGGGGACCATGGGCCTATAGTGGCAAAGCTGGGCTCATATTCGCTTTTAGATATTTGATTGAAAAATGCTTTTGGCAATACGCTCATAATCCCTCCTCCGGCTTGTCCCTGATTGTGCATGGTAATATATTTTGTCAGTGGCTGGAAGAGTTAATGCGGGGGCTGTTATTGTATATAGGAAACCGCAGAAAGTTATCGAGCACCTACACAGGTATTCGGGGAGGCAGAAACGCACAATCCGGCACAAACTGCCTTTCCTTCTCCATTGATTACAGCAATCCCTCCCGGTTGAGTTGAGCAGTATATCGTCCCCGAAGCGGTAATTACACAGTTGCCCTTCCCACACACCACATCACCGTTTTTGTTTGTGGTAATTGTTCCACCGGGAGGAGCGCAGACTATTTTCCCCGACCTGTCTTGATTGCAGTTTCCATTTGCAAAGGCTATGGAAGCTAACGAAAGGATCAGACCGATTACTACAACGTACTTTTCCATAATCCCTCCATAAGTTAAGCCACAATATCCGTCAGCGCCTCTGATACTTCGCTTATAAGCTCATCATCGTATCCGGCTTCGCTCAGAATCTCGTATATATTGAAAGCAACCTGTACCGGCCTACTTTGAGTGAGCAATGATTCTTGAAGCTGTTGCAGCAATTTTTCCATACTCGGCCTCCTGTATGGGGCGTGTTGGCAGGGTTCGTGCGGGTGTTTGCCAGCGCACCATTCCTCTTGTTCCAGTCGTTATTTAATACGACAGCGACAACGGGGCTTCGGCTATAGGCGACATAATTATTCATGGTTGCCTTTCATTTTGTTTTAACATGACTACATTTACTCAATTATTTTTCAAGATCATCGTCTTAGCGGCCTTTAGAACATTGCTCTTCGCCTTCGGTTCCATGCTTGGGTTGCTCGGATATTCAGTGCCGTCAAACCGCATCATTACTTGCCCCGGTTTAGCCCCTCCACCGGCAACAAATACAGACAGCGTATGCCAACCTTTCTTCTTTTCAGTCAGCAGAAGAATCGGCTCTCTCGTAATGGTACTTGAGGAGACAAACTTGAACCCACCCGCCACTCCTCGGAAAATGGCGCATGAGCATCCACCTGACCCACAATACTGGTTGTCAGTCATGAGTACCAATACATCATCGATTCCATCATCATTCAGATCGACAAATGCATACTTGTAGGTGGGAACGGTAGATTTCTCCGCCCACTCTTTTATTGACTTTTCCAGTGCAGGGGCATCGCCAGCGAACGAAGGCGTTACGTGTAAACACAGAAGTGTTCCCAAAAGGCAGTGTAGTATTTTTCTCAATTTAGGTTCTCCTTCATGTCTAACTGGCATGAAGGAGAACCGCCGGTTTTTGGGCGGGTGCATTTGTCACGTTGGAATTAAGTTTTCGGAATTCCCTTTTCACAGCCAAGCCCACTGTTACGGCGTAGGCTTCGACTCACCCCACAGGCGGCCGATCTGCTCATTCATGACGAACAGGAAGTCCCGTCCCTCGACGACCTTGCCACCCTTGATGGTGAGGACCGCCACACCGCTGTACTGCATACGGTATCCGTCCCTGTTGGTGAAATCAACCTCCCAATGGGCTGCCGCCACATTATTGCCGACCAGATCGAACACATTTGAGACGCTGACGCTGTGGACGGTAAACTTCAACTGAGGCATCTGTCGTATCAGGTTCTCGAACCAGCCTCTGATGGCCTGCTTGCCGACAAATCTGCCACTGACCGGCAAATCACCGGGATAGTTCCAGACGGCATCGTCCGCCCACGCCGACATAAATGTGGTTACGTCACGCTTGTTCAGAGCTTCCAAGCCGGCCCTTACGTTCTTCTTCGCAATAATGGCTCCGATCATGGTGTTTCCTCCTTTAATTCAGGCCAACTCTTTATTGATCAGATTCGGGCAACATGACATTTGGAAATATTGGAGCATAGTTTTTCAAACATAATTACAGACAACTTAATCCAGCAATATCGCTTCCATTTTTCCATAAAGGCAACAATACCACCGGCGAACCAAAAGGCAAGCGTTCTAATCTAATCACTTCAGGCAGCACATTCCACACAGGGGAGCGTGACGGTAACAGCCTTTATTATCTGGGGCAAGGGCTACTTATGCCTTCACCATCGTTCGTCCTCCACCCCGCCTCTCCACCTGCCTCTCCACCGGCTTGCCCCTGATCGTGTCTGTGGCTATATGCGGCTGACGTCACATCTTTCCTCTTCCCCCAATAAAAAAACGGGACGACCATTTGGCCACCCCGTTCATAATTAGTGTAACTATTTCGACAGGAAAACTGCATTTGAACTAGAAGTCCGCCTGCTCCCGAAGCAGGTGCGCTACAAGGCTGCGCTACATCCCGAAGAGCGTTTTTTGTAGCACCGGCAGGGAGTTTTTGTCAAGAGGAAAACCGGAGGACATCTCGTGGGAAGCCGAAGGGAATACAGGAGGACTGGACTGGACAGGACAGGAGATAGACAGGAGGGGCCGTGCAATGACGCCCAATCCGCTGATCAGCAGATGCTGGTCACGGGCTCCGGCGTTTTGGCTGCCTCCGACTTCTTAGTAAATTCCCGCTCGATGTACGTGTGGAAGGGGTCGTCGAACGAGGTGTGGAATTCCGACCAGAAGCGGGTAAAGCCTGGCTTCGTATGGATCAGGTCTTTGTGGTAAGCATCCGCGCCAATCCACAACTCCTTCGGGATCGAGCCGTCGGCATGCTGGTAGTAGACGTACTCCCAGGCGTTGAACTGCATGAACATGTAAGTGCTGCATCGAACCCAATCGACGTCGCTCAAAGCCTCGGGTGTCGTGTAGCCAGTTTCTACAATGCTGGCTAGGCTCTCGTTCGCGATTAACAGAAGCCAGTGCTGCTGTAAGATAAAGAGCGAGTCGTAGTGCGCCTGGCTTCGGAGGAGTTTCGCACTGTCGCGGATTTGAAGCTGTTGTACCCGTAGTTGGTGGTAGATGGCGTAGAAGGTGATTACGAGGGCAGTGAACTGGAGCATCAACCAGAACCACTCGGAGTCCGGTCCGAAGATCGCCAACCCTTCCGTGTTGACCAGTTTAACTTTCATCTCTCGGACCTCCCTTCTGGGATCATGGGAATTTCTAACCTAGTCAAGCTTCTTAAAAGCCTCTTTGCGGCCCGTAAACTTTTTTCGCATCTGAGGCTTCATTAGTTTACCCGTGAGACTGCGCATCACAATGTCGAAAATGATCTTGCGCGGCCACTTGTACCTGGCAAGACTGACCTTCTTGCAAAAATTCAGAACCTCTTCCTCGGACATAGTCTGGCCCTGCTTGACCTGGATGATTGCCATGACTACTTCAACCAGTCTGTCATCGGGATAACCAATGCAAGCTACGTCGTCTATCTTCGGGCTCTGCATGAGAGCGGCCTCGATTTCAACCGGGAAGATGTTCTCCCCGCCACTGGAAATCATGTCCTTTTTACGGTCCACAATGTAGAAATACCCTTCATCGTCGGTCTGCAGCAAATCCCCAGTGTAGAGCCAGCCATTCTTAAGCGCGTCCGCCGTCATCTCCGGGTTCTTGTAGTATTCCTTCATCATCCTGTTGGTTGTGAAAATCAGCTCACCCACCTGGCCCGGGGGCACGTCCTTCCCGTCGAAATCAACAATCTTGCCTTCCACTCCAAAGGTGGGTTTACCAATCGAGCCTGGTTTCCTGAGGGCATCCTCTGAATAAAGGTTAAATGTCCCGCCACCGCCTCCTTCCGTGATTCCGTAGATGTTGGAGACCGCACAGGGAAAGTTGGCTACAAGCCCTTTCATTATTTCGAAAGGAACTGGCTGGCCACCTATCTCCAGGTACTTTAGAGAAGAAAGTTCATAGTCGGAAAGCTTGAGCTGGCCGTTCTTGATGGCATTGAGAATCTTCACGGCTACAGGGACGACAAAAAGAATGTCAGTCCCCTTCTCCTGCGCAATCGCTTCCAAAATCCACTTGGGTTCCGTGAACTCCCTTAGAATTGTTCCTGTAGCTCCGGTGGCATAAAAAGGCGCCCACAGAAACAGGGTGCCGCTGTGATACAGGGGGAGGAAGAAAACATAGTTGTCGTTCTTCTCCACAAAGTAGCTCATGCCGTTGCTGATGGCCGTGTTGTTGAGGGAGTAGTGCGTGTGGATTACGGCTTTTGGCGTGCCCGTTGTCCCCGAGGTGAACATCATGGCCAGGTCATGCTGATCCTCAACCTCCACAATAGCCTCTTGGGTGTCCTTGTAGGCGGCTATGGTCTTGTAGTCGGTCATGTCATTGGGGACACTATCGCCAATACAGATGTACTTCTTTACCGTCTTAAGGTACTGCTGGACCGATTGAACCACAGGCACAAACTCCGATCCAAGCATGAAAAATTTAGGATCGCACACGTTTGCAGCATAAAGAATATCCGGTCCATCGAACCTGTAATTAAGTGGTACAATTACCGCACCAGTCTTGATGATCCCGTAATAGTTGATGAGCCACTCAAGGCAGTTGCTCTGGAGAAGCATCACGAAGTCGCTGACTTTTACCCCCAGTTCCTTGGTAAGGTAGTTGGCCACCCTGTTGATTTCGTCGTTGAACTGCTTCCAGGTGAGCGTCCGTCTCTGATTCTTGGAAGGAGTCCTTTCAATCAGACAGACCTTGTGCGGCAGGTGTCGGGCATTGATCACAGCATATCTTGCGTAGTTCATAGATCACACCCCCATTGTACATAAACAGCACATTCACTCCATATCCAGATGCCGAAAAAAAGCGTAAAGGATAGTTAAAAAACCATTGCTTCTACGAGTTTTTCCCTAGACACCCTGACAATTCCAAGCATAGGAACTGGACAAATATTCCATTTTAGGGGATCACCGACTCGCGCGAGTTAACCGGTGACCCACAAGTTGTTGGCCAAAGGCAGACTAAAACGTTACCTGACTCTCCACTATGAATGTCCTCGCACTTCTCCTTTAATAACTTCGGGCGTTCCCATAATCGCAGCCAAATGCTTCTTCACATAGTCAGAAGCAAGGCGCACTGATTCATCAGCGCCAGATTCATTTTCAAATACGCTTAACGAGATGCCTTTGCCATCAGCGCTGTCTACCCAGTAATATGCCACAAACCCAGGCGTTTGACGCAATAGTGGAATTAAGCCGTCTTGAACATGTTTCTCTATTTCTCCGCTCGCATTTGGATTGAATTGATACTTTCGGGTTGTCGCAAACATGGCTCTCTCCTTTTAGTTAGATAGGAATTCACTTTTTGCGGGGAAACCACTCTGGTGGAAGGTCATTTTGCATTGGAGTAATCCTCCTTCTGCTGATCTATGAATCCTTTGATAGGGGGGTAAGTTTATCATTAAAAAACAAGAAAAACAGTCTATGAAATATTTTTTCAGGAGAGTATTCTTGACAATTATGGTTTATATGCTTGAAAGTTCAAATTCAAAACTCTGCAAGAGCCTCTCATCGTTCGTTCCGGGAGTCTTATAGTGGATCGTGTGGCTGTAAAGTAGCAAGACCAAAACAATATTTTCATTCCCCAAGCCCTTGGCCATTCCCGGTCAGGGGCTTTCTTTTTGCCAAAAATCCAAGCTCAAAAGGAGAATCACATGATCTGGTTCAGGCCACGATCATCATCAGTGGTTGCAGCAGTTTGCTTGACTTTGTTTGCCTTCTTTATTGGAACAGCTTCGGCGGCATAGGTAACAGGCGCAGCGAAGACAAACGCAGAGACCAGCAGCAGGACAGTGATCAGAAGTCGAAAAATAGGAGGTTTTGAAAAATCGGACATAAGGACGATGATCCTTGCTCTGTAAATGATGAAGCGAACGTAATCTATCACCCTTTAACAAGCAAGCAATTGTTAACGGGTATCTTTGGCTACAGTACAGCAGCAAATGTATCCAATAAGCGCCGAATTTCAACGGTGTTATTGCCAACTCTACTTTTATCGAGCTTTGCAAGCGTTTCTCTCGCAGAAGGTGACAGGGTGGTGCCGAGCTCTTTGAGAAACTGTTGCGGCGGATTTCCGGCAAAGTACGGGTCACTACCGGTTTCCGTTGCCAGTCGTGCTGCTGCCATCCAACTACCAAGGCGAATTATTTCCCCATGAGAGGATTTAAAAGAGGCTTCAAGCTGACGGGCAACATCATCAACCCGCCCTGATTCTATAAGACGGAACAGATCACCAGGTGTGGTATCGATAGCGTTAACATCCCGAAGCAGCGGCAGCAACCGTTCTGCTGCTAAACCAGCCCGTTCTTTATCACCAGCCGCCAGCCACAACTCCACTTCAAACAACTCTTTACCAGCACGGAAAGCGGTTGCCTGCTGGCCACCACTGCCGGCGAAACCATACGCAGCAGAGACCGGTGAACCGATCGCCGCCGCAAGGTTGTCGGCAGAGGTGGCTTTAGCCAGTTGCACGGCGGCTGTTGCCGGGGAAAAGGCTATATCTTTTGTCGGAGTCTGAACAGACGCTATCGGTGGGATTGGCGTGACAGGGGAGATGTTTACACTTTGCTGCTGGACAGGAGCTTGAGCCATCTGCTGTGAAGGCATAACCGGATTCTGAACAGTGAGCTTGACCGCCAGTACAATCAACGCCACTGCGGCGAAAGATCCACCAGTCAGATACCATCCGCGATAATTCTGCTGTACTATCTCTTCCACGTTCAAGTCATGGGTGAGAAGGTACACTTCCCGACAACGATCACATACAGCCAAATGCCCCATCAGCGTTTCACGCGCTGCTTCTGTAGCCGTGCCATCCACCAGAACGGCTAACTGTTCAGACGATGGCAGTCATCAATTGGCGGACTATTGGCAATTGCCTGGCTGAGGGCACCACCAATAATGCTATCGCGATCGGCTGTTGCTGTATTTGATTGATTTTTCGATGTAGTTTTCATGGTTTCATTAGACGGACAGCTCCATCTATTCCCCCACACAAATTAGATCATCGAGTGAAAGTCCCCGACTGAGCAGAGTTTCCCGACAGCGCATAAGAATCCGGCGCAAACGATTATCCACTGACTTCTCGGCTTGACCGGTGAGAGCAGCAATCTCCCGTATCGATTTAGTAGATTCATTTTCAGTGGCTGGAAAGCGGAGACGCAGTATGAAACGCTCTTCCCCGGAAAGCTCTTCCAGGAGCGTTCCAATAACCAGCTCACTTTTTTGTTCACGCTGGTTGTTGATTAACAGCTCATCAGCTCCTTTGGCGGGGTCAGGAACAATAACCTCAATTTCATTATCCACGAGCACCTCCCGACCCTGATGCGGCCAGCTTGCAGTCGCAGCATGCGTGATACCATCCCTGCCTCGTATCTGTTGCAACATATCCCGCAATTCATCTTCGCTCTCACTAATGCCATGGGAAGCAACCAGGTGGCCATGTGAGTCAGTCAGTGTATAGCCAAGACAGTACACCAGTTTATGGAGTTGCTCAGCAACCGGATCAAGTTCTTTAGCACGTTCGCCAGCACGGGAACGTCCCTTCCGAGTACGGATAATATCAACAACGAGGTTGGAGATGATGGAAGTGAGATAGGTGGTAATCTTAGCGTCGCCACGAAAATCCCGCAGCACTTTGAAGTTGTCAGCTTTGAGATGATCAATAACTTCGGTCAGCAGATGATCTGCCTCATTATCAACGTCAGCGTCAGAGTGATAGCTGCCAGGAGACTCCGCTGCCCGTCGGTACTGTTTTTCAATAAAGGGAAGATGATCAACAATCAGGCGTGCGTAATCAGTTGCTTCCTCTTGGCGAGGTACAGATTTCCTTGAAAAAATAGCTTTGAACGGAACAATCTGCGTCTGGCACCGACTAACAATTACACGTAGCACTGGATTGTCGATAATGAGGTGGCACTATAAGGGATTTAATGTGCTGAATAAATATTTTTTAACAATATCAGTTATTCCAGTTTTTTGTAAAAACCAAATATTTCTCTTAAAAAAGGCATCGCCCCGGCTATGTGAATCATTTATGTGTTAGGATGCAGCAAATATTATATGTGCTACTATCACCATAATGCAGGAGAGAGGTGCCAATATGAAAACATTCCGTAAAGAGTTGTGGTTCGAGACAAAGCAACGCCGTGAATTAATCAACATCTAAGTTTGCTGTGATGTCATAAAGAACAGGAGCGAAGCCATGGAAATTGATCTGAAAAAGTTGAACAACTTGATTAGCAAGCGAAGAGATGAAATTGAACGTGCTGTCGAAGGGACAGGTGTTCTTGCAAGAACTGTTATTGGTGTAGGCACCTTTTTACTGGATAACGAGGGTGATTTTGATCTGCTATCGGTAAAGCAACTGACAATTTTTGAAAAATTTATCAAGCCCTTTTTGGGAAAACCTGTCAAATAATCGGAGTGTGCGACAGTGAGTGGTCATGGCAAGATCATAGCGGCCAGCCGCCGGACGGATATTCCAGCTTTTTATACCCCCTGGTTGATGAACAGAATACGTGCAGGATACTGCTACTATCCAAATTCGGTATATCCGGCCAAATTCTATCGGGTAAGCCTACTTAAGGAAGATGTTTCAGGTTTTGTGTTTTGGACTCGCCACCCTGCCCCCCTTATGTCATACCTACCTGAACTCGATAAAGCTGGATTTCCGTATTACTTCCAGTACACCGTAATTGGCTATCCACAAACTATTGATGGGACTTCTCCTCCTGTGGAAACTGCCATCAAGACCTTCCTGGCTCTATCTGAGACCGTCGGTTCTGACCGTGTTGTGTGGAGATATGATCCGATTATTTTGAGTGCCGAGATTACGGCAGAGTGGCACCATAGCAACTTTCGACGTCTTGCCGACACAATCGGATTAGCAGCACATCATCTCGTGATAAGCATTGTTGACCCCTACATGAAGACCCAAAGGAGGCTTGATCGTGTTAATAATGGGGTTTATTATGGCATTAGTGCATATACAGATCTGCTGAACTGGATCGCAACAGAGGCGGCAGACCGGAATTTGCGTGTAGAATCATGTGCAGAAGCATCACTAAATGTACCAGGAATCGTCGCGGGAAGATGCGTTGATGTGCATCTTCTTAGCGCGATCAGTGACCAGGTAGCACCCCATACCACTCTCCACAAACTACGGGAGGAGTGCCTGTGTCACTACAGTGCCGATATTGGTGTCAACAACACGTGCGGATTCGGATGTCAGTATTGTTATGCAACCTCAAATATCGACCGGGCCAAGAAAGCGGTAAATGACCATAATTCTGAATGGTCGTGCATCTCTCAAGATGTTCGTATGAATGAGAGTTGACACCTGCATAGCTGCACACGGGTTGAACCACAGACCGTTAACTACCGGAGGTTCGTGGATATAGGCGGATGAGAGCATACTTGACCTTGTCAGAAAGTTGTAAGGAGGGATGGAAAGCGTGATTATGCCACAGCGATTACTTTTTCTGCCGGGTGCATCTGGAAACACCAGCTTCTGGCGGCCAGTTGCAGGCATGTTGACTGCTCCTGATGAAAAAGTCCATTTCGGCTGGCCAGGATTCGGCCCGACACCTCATGATCCAGCATTTATGGGAATAAATGATCTTGTCAAACTTGTTACCGCCGAGATAACAGTTCCGTCAGCGTTGATTGCTCAGTCTATGGGAGGAGTGATTGCGTTGCTGGCTGCTCTGGAGAAACCTGATCTTGTCACACACTTGGTACTGACTGCAACATCTGGAGGAATGAACCTTGATGAATTTGGGGCGCATAATTGGCGACCAACCTTCATGGCTGCGAATCCCACATGCCTGTCATGGTTTACCGATTACAAGATTGATCTTACAGACAGGCTTGGCTCAATACGGACCCCGGCCCTACTGCTTTGGGGTGATAATGACCCTATCAGCCCTCCTGAAGTCGGAGAACGACTGATGAAGCTCATACCATGTTCCGAATTGCATGTCCTTAGTGGTGGTACTCATGACCTGGCAAATGTCCTTGCCGAACAGGTAGCGCCTTTGATCCGCGAATTTATTGCCCGGCACCACTGAATGCCATAAATCATCAGGTCCAGAATGAATCTATTGGAGAGATAATCTATGAAAGTAATCGCTATCAACGGCAGCCCGAGAAAAAAGTGGAATACGGCAACATTACTTGAAAAAGCTCTTGAAGGCGCAGCATCTCAAGGAGCCGAGACAGAGCTTGTTCATCTCTATGATCTGGATTTCAAGGGATGTACGAGCTGTTTTTCCTGCAAGTTGAAAGGTGGAAAGAGTTACGGAAAATGTGCGATGAATGACGGCTTGACTCCCGTCCTCGAAACAATTGCTACTGCTGATGCCTTTATTCTTGGCTCACCCATCTACTTTGGCACGGTGACAGGAGAGATGCGCTCTTTCATGGAACGGTTGTTGTTCCAGTATCTGGCGTACACCAGTCCGCCAAGTACACTTTTCACTAAAAAAATACCGACTGCGTTTATCTATGCCATGAACATTTCAGAAAAAATGATGACGGAATATCAGTACTCCGTACATTTTGGTTCAAACGAAAACTACCTGACCAGAATGTTTGGACATCAGGCCGAAACGCTCTGCTGTTTTGAAACGCTCCAGTTCGAGGATTACGACAAGGTCGTGTTCAATTATTTCGATCCTGAAGAGCGAAAAAAACGACGCATGGAAGTATTCCCCGAGGATTGTCGCAAGGCTTATGAATTGGGAACAAGATTGACGGGTGCCACAGCATGACTTCCGCACTTCGTATGCCGGTTCTATTCATCGGCCATGGCAACCCGATGAATGCCATTGAGGAAACCACATTTACCGTTGCGTGGCGGGAAGTTGCTGTAACTATTCCCCGACCAAAGGCAATTCTTTGTGTTTCTGCTCATTGGGAAACTAATGGCACCAAAGTTACTGCCATGCCGTCACCACGGACGATTCACGATTTCTACGGGTTCCCTGAGGAACTCTTTCAAATTCAGTATCCTGCTCCAGGTGCTCCCGAGTTGGCGAACCGTGTAGTGGAACTGCTCGGCTCTGCCGGGGTGAAACGAGACGAATCGTGGGGGTTGGATCACGGCACCTGGTCTGTACTCCGCCGTATGTATCCTCTATATTCGACATAGGATCAGTTCGTGGGGGTTTCCAAGATGTTTCAGGAATATTCTGGTGTTCAATTGGACATGGAAAAATGGATCCACGCTTCAACCAGGTTGTTGGTCATACATGCCGACCTGAACCGCTGATACTGTTTGAAGGTCGGGGAAAGAACAAAAAGAAGCACATCGGAATAGATTCACCGAAGTTTATTTGCTACAACACCGCCACTCATGATTTGGAAGACTTTATGCTGTCTGAATACAGACTTGATGATCAGATGAAAAAATACTGGAGAGACTGTTTTAAACAAATAAAGCAACATATGGATGACATAATATGCACATCAATATTCCAACCCTACCTACTTGTTCTAATGTATGCTCATCCTGTGCTTGATCTTGTTAATATTGTACGTTTTGATAGTGCAAGCTGTATCGTTCAGATGTAGTAGAATTCTATTGTGGAGTTAGTATGAAGCGGTTTGTCGGTATATCAATTCTGTTATTGTACTGCACAATATTAAAGGGATGCACATACAAGGCTTGGTACATTGGTTTTCAGGAAGAACAGCGAAACAAATGTTATGACAATCCGAACCAGACACAAATACAGCAATGTCTGGATAGAGCGAATATGAGCTATGATGATTATGAGAAGTGCAGGAAGGAATCAAGCTGCCCGAGCAATTTTTAAGTCGCACTGATTGGCATGATCGTTTGGAAAAGGTTTCGATCAGCGGAACAACCAAACTTATCATTGCTTCGTTCATGAAGGCGATTGAAGGTTTATCTTCTTCCGAAGATGAATTGGAAACAAAAATAGTAGCGATCGGTGATGAGCGGATAAAGCGTCTGGAATCGATACCCGGCATCGGCAAATTGAGCTCACGGACGCTGCTGGGTGCTCTGGACGAGGCCAATCGTTTTGACAACAAGAAAGCTGCGGCTAAATATGGTGCATTGACACCGACGATCTACCAGAGCGACAACGTAACACACATGGGTCACATCTGCCGGAATGGTCGCCATGAAATACGCCGGGTTCTTTTGCAATGCGCTCACACTGTTGCCCGGATGAAGAACTTCGAATCAAAACCGTTACGAGAGTTCTTTGAAAGAATCCACAAACGCCGGGGCAAGAAGATAGCAGTAGTTGCCCTGGCACGAAAGCTTCTAACCATTGCCTTCGGCATACTGAAAGCGGAAACGTACTTTGATCCGAAAATGCTGTCACCGAACAGGGCATAAACAGTTGCAGAAAGTAGTAGGTTCAGTTCTGACGCACGGATGGTTTCAAGAAGTCTGGTAAGCCCGCATACGCCTTGGGTTTGTAGAGAATCCGTTTTGGAGATTGGGACGCCAGACTTGAACCGGAATGATGAGCATCAGAGCTCGAATGGGAGGTTAACGAACCATCTTGCCCATAATAGGCAAATCAAGACTACAAGTGCGTCCTCATTATCTACTTGACAGAGGGCTACTTCATGGGAGGTCGGAATGGCTAAAACATCTCAGATAAATTTCTCTCCAACCTCAAACCAAAAGACAAACCATACAAAAATCGTGAGGCAAAAGGATTTGTGTCAGATGTGCTTCCAGCTGGTACTAAAACCTTCCTGTGTATATATGAGATAGCAGGAAAACGCTAGCAGTTTAAACTGGGAACCTAACCCGCATACCTCCCTATTGGTTGCACGTAAAAACCGTATCAGATTTGCGGTGACGCGGCCCTGCAATGAGTAGTAATTTCCCTTGATTTTGCCAACATCACTGTGATATAAAATCCCGCTATTCAATTCACACGCCTCGGTAGATCCGGTGGTGTCCCTATTAAGAAGTTAGATGTCGGGGATTCGACGGGGCGGAGGAAAAACCAAAGGAGAAACACCATGTCAAGTATCAGTATGAAGGAACTGTTGGAAGCTGGCGTCCACTTCGGTCACCAGACAAAACGCTGGAACCCCAAAATGAAACCCTACATTTTCGGGGCACGTAACGGCATCTACATCATCGATCTACAGAAAACAGTGCGCTACTTCAAAACAGCGTACAGCTTCGTCAAGGACTCCGCTCAAGATGGCTGCACAGTTCTTTTTGTCGGCACAAAAAAACAGGCCCAGGACTCTGTTGCCGATGAAGCGGTACGTTGCGGCATGCACTATGTCAATCAGCGCTGGCTGGGCGGCATGTTGACCAATTTTGCTACCGTCAAGCAGAGTATCGACCGCCTTAAAAAGATTGATGCAATGTTCGAAGATGGCACCATTGATGCTTATACAAAAAAGGAAGCGCTGCAGTTTGCCCGCGATCGCGAAAAACTTCAAAAAACCCTGGGCGGCATTAAAACAATGACCAAACTCCCCGGTGTCATGTTCGTTATTGATCCCAAAAACGAAGAAATCGCTGTTCAGGAAGCCAACAAACTCGGCATTCCTGTAGTTGCCGTTGTTGATACCAATTGCGATCCTGACCCGATTGACTATGTCATTCCAGGCAATGATGACGCTATTCGCGCGATTCGCCTCCTTTCCGCAAAAATGGCCGATGCAATCCTCGAAGGTGTTCAGGCTCGCAGAGCCGCCCTGCAGAAGGATAATGAAGTAGCAGAAGAGTACGCACCTGAAGAAATATCTGCTCAAGAAGCCACTGCCGAAGCAGTCGCCGAATAATTCCAATTTCAAACAATTCCTGGTACCAGGATAGGAGGATTAGTAATGGCTGTAACAGCTGCACAAATATCAGAATTGAGAAAGTCAACCGGCGCCGGAATGCTGGATTGCAAAAAAGCTCTTGAGCAGACTGACGGTAATTTTGAGCAGGCGGTTGACTTCCTGCGCACAAAAGGCCTTGCTGCCGCTTCAAAAAAAGCGGGTCGTGCCGCCACAGAAGGTATGGTTGCTGCTGCGGTATCCGCTGAAGGCGATAACGGCGTGTTACTTGAGATTAACAGTGAAACTGATTTCGTAGCAAAGAACGAAATCTTCCAAGGCTTTGTTAAAGACATTGCAAACCACATCCTGCTGACAAACCCTGCATCGGTTGAGGAACTTTTCGCTCAGCCCTACTGCGGTGATAACAGCAAAACCATCCAGACCATGTTGAATGAAGCCATATCCGTTATCGGTGAAAACATGCAGATCCGCCGTTTCAGCAGCTATGTTGTTCCGGGTGCCGGTGCAATCGGATCCTACATACACGCTGGCGGGAAAATCGGCGTAATTGTTGAAGCAACCTGCGACAACGCCGCCGCAGCAAAAGATCCGTCATTTGCCGCTTTTGTCAAAGATGTTGCAATGCATTGTGCCGCTGCCTCACCAAGATACGTTCAGCGGAGCGAAGTTGATGCGGATGTGCTTGAACGCGAGAAGGATATTTACCGTGCCAAGGCACGTGAGACCGGCAAACCTGAAAATATAATCGAAAAAATTATTGATGGTCAGGTCAACAAGTTCTATGCAGAGATTTGTCTGCTTGAGCAGCAGTTTGTTAAAGACACTGACAAGAGCATTAAGCAATTGACTGCTGAGACAGGTAAAGCGCTCGGCACGTCCATAACCATCACCCGATTTACCAAGTATGCCCTCGGAGAGGGTCTCGAAAAGAAGGAATCCGATTTTGCTGCCGAGGTGGCGGCAGCTGCCGGCCTTTAATTTTTTCATCGAAGCCGGCCTGAAATGGTCGGCTTTTTTATTTTCTCCCCGATTATTTGCATCTTTCACATATCATTCTGCAGTTCATAAAGCAGACATTTCCGGAGGCGCTACATGGGCAGAAAATCCTACACCCGGGTACTTTTGAAACTTTCCGGTGAATCACTGGCTGGTGCTCAGGGCTACGGTATCGATCCGCTAACACTGAGCACTATAGCCGGAGAGATTAAAGAAGTCGTCAACAGCGGTGTGCAGTTGGCACTCGTCATAGGCGGCGGCAATATTTTCCGCGGCCTGTCTGCCTCATCCAAGGGGATGGATCGCACAAGTGCTGACCATATGGGGATGTTAGCCACTGTCATCAACTCTCTTGCCATGCAGGATGCACTTGAGAAACAGGGCGTTACAACCCGTGTCCAGTCTGCGATTGCAATGCAGGAGGTAGCTGAACCGTATATACGGCGTCGGGCCATGCGCCACCTTGAAAAAGGCCGGGTCGTTATTTTTGGCGGCGGCACAGGCAACCCGTACTTCACAACTGACACTGCAGCAAGCCTCCGAGCCATGGAAATAAATGCCCAGGTTATCCTCAAAGGAACTAAAGTAGATGGAATTTATACTGCCGATCCCAAGAAAGATCCGGATGCAGTCAAGATTTCGAAGCTGTCTTACATTGACGTTCTTAAAAAAGGGTTGCAGGTTATGGACGCCACTGCTATATCGCTCTGTATGGATAACAACCTGCCAATTATTGTGTTTGATCTGACAACTGAGGGTAATATCAAAAAAGTTATCTGCGGTGAAGAGATCGGTACCATCGTACAAGGAGAGTAGCCATGCCAAAGAACGTGCTTGATGACATGAAAATCCATATGGAAAAAACGTTGGGGGTTCTCAAAAATGAATTCCAGAAAATTCGTACCGGACGGGCTACTACCGGCATTCTGGACTCCATAACTGTTGAATATTATGGTAACACCTCATCGCTGAGCCAGGTAGCAACCCTTGCGGTGCCTGAGGCGCGTACGATTACCATCACACCGTGGGAGGCCAAGATCATTCCGACCATCGAGAAGGCCATTATGAACGCCAACATCGGCCTGACTCCATCCAATGATGGTAAATCGATTCGCCTGAATCTTCCTCCTCTGACTGAAGAACGCCGTAAGGAAATCGTAAAAGGTCTCAAAAAGCGAGCTGAAGATGACAAAATTGCCCTCAGGAACATCCGCCGCGACGCCATTGACAAAATGAAAAAACTTGAAAAAGAAAAGTCAATTACCGAAGACGAACTGAAAAAATTTGAAAAAGAAATACAGGACATTACCAAGAGTTTCGAGTTGAAGATGGATGAGACAGTCGCCCATAAAGAGAAAGAGGTCTTGGAAGTCTGATGATTCCGCTTGATCCGCATAAACTTCCGGCTCATTTGGCCGTAATTATGGACGGTAACGGTCGATGGGCCCAGCAGCGCATGCTCAAGCGCATTATCGGACATCAGCGTGGTGCGGAAACAGTCAAAATGGTCGTCGAGCAGGCGTCACTGCTTGGCATCAAATACCTGACCCTGTTTGCGTTCTCTTCTGAAAACTGGTCACGCCCCGTTTTGGAAGTACGGGCACTCATGACTCTGCTTAAAAAATATATCCGTCAGGAAACTGCGCGCATGATGCGCAAGAATATTCGCTACAACGTTATTGGCAATCGCACTGATCTGCCCGATGACGTCAACGAGACACTTGACGGTGCCATTCAAAAGACAGCAGCGAACACCGGCATGGTTTTAACACTCGCACTCTCGTACGGCGGCAGACAGGAGTTGTGCCGTGCTGCTGCACGGCTTGCCCAGGATGCTGTTGACGGCAGACTGTCCCCCGCCGACATTACCACTGAACTGTTTGACAGATATCTTGATACCGGTAACCTGCCTGACCCCGATTTTCTTATCCGAACCAGCGGCGAGATGCGCATCAGCAACTTTCTCCTCTGGCAGCTCGCCTATACGGAACTTTATTTCACTGACACAAACTGGCCTGATTTCACCATTAATGAGTTGCACAAAGCTCTTGCGGATTATCAGTCACGGGAGCGGCGTTTCGGCATGACCGGTGATCAGATAACAGAAAGGGGCGACCCATTAAGCGCCTGATTTCAGCTGGTATTCTGCTGCCAATTGTCATCCTGATTGTTTTGAAGGGTGGTCCGGTCCTGCTTGCCTGCCTTTTGGCACTGTTTTCAGCTATCGGCATCGCTGAATTTTACCGGATGGCCTTACCGGAGAGAAAGATGGAGCTCTGGTTGGCAGCTCTTGCCGGTCCGGGGCTTATTTTTGTTCCTTTTGCCGGGGCGGAAAAACTTGTTATTCCGGTTATCGGCCTTCTTTTCGTGGTATTTTCATTTATCTTCCTGTTCCGGATCCGCACCATAGAAACTGCCGCCCACGAAGTTGCTTTTGCCTTGCTGGCGTTTCTTTATATCCCGTTCCTGCTGATGCATATTGTTATGCTCCGTCAGACCGGCTTCGGTATCCAATGGCTGTTCGTAATCATGCTTATCGTCATGACGAATGACACGGCCGCTTATTACACCGGTGGCGCCTTTGGCAAAAACCGCCTTTACCCTCTTGTCAGCCCGAAAAAAAGCATTGAAGGGGCGATTGGCGGCCTGTTCGGCAGCCTTGGCGGCACCATGCTGGCAAAGTTTACGTTCTTCCCGCAGTTGACATTCGGCGATGCCGTCGTGACAGCGCTCGTCATCGGCATGGTCGGGCAGGCCGGCGACCTTTTTGAATCGCTGCTGAAGCGCAGTTTCGGCGTCAAGGATTCCGGCACACTCATTCCGGGGCATGGCGGTGTGCTTGATCGCATGGATAGTATCCTCTTTGCCGCCCCAATCACCTACTATTACGTCCTCTTCTTTTTCAAAGGCTGACCGATGAAAAACATCACTATCCTCGGTTCGACCGGCTCAATCGGTGTCAGTACTCTTGAAATCATTGCGGCACATCCGGACCGATTCCGGGTTGTAGCCATGACTGCCGGAAAAAACCTCGAACTTTTTATACGCCAGATCCATCAATTTACTCCCCGGATTGCGGTCGTTGCCTCTCACTCTGATGTTCCCCGCCTCAAAGAGTTATGCAGTGGCCTGGACATCACTGTTCTCGGTGGTGTAGAGGGCTTGATAGCTGCAGCAACTGTTGATGAAGCTGAAATGGTTGTCGCCGCGATTGTCGGTGCTGCCGGCCTTATACCAACCGCTGCCGCAATCCGTGCCGGCAAGGACATCGCCCTTGCCAACAAGGAAATTCTGGTTACGGCCGGTCATCTCTTCATGGATCTGGTTGCTGAATTCGGGGTCCGGCTTTTTCCGGTCGACAGCGAGCATAGTGCTATTTTTCAGTCGATTGAAGGTCACCGCAGCGAGGATATCAGTAAAATAATTCTGACCGCTTCGGGCGGCCCTTTTCTGAACACTCCTACCAGGCAGTTAGCAACGGTAACCGTTCGGGACGCCCTCAACCATCCGAACTGGAACATGGGCAAAAAAATCACCATCGATTCAGCAACTATGATGAATAAAGGGCTGGAAGTAATTGAGGCCCGCTGGCTGTTTAACAGTGCTGTAGAGAAGATACAGGTAAACATTCACCCTCAGAGTATTATTCACTCGATGGTCGAATATATCGACGGCTGCGTTATCGCCCAACTCGGAACGCCGGACATGAAAGCTCCCATCGCGTATGCACTCGCCTATCCCGAAAGAATCGAGACAGGCGTTAAACCGCTTGATCTGACGGCTCTTTCCGGGCTTACTTTCTTTAACCCCGACACCGCCAAATTCCCCTGTCTGGAACTCGCGTATCGTGCTGCCACATCGGGAGAGAGTATGCCGGCTGTCATGAACGCCGCCAACGAAATAGCTGTCTCCGAATTTCTGGCCGGCCGTATCGGCTTTACCCGGATTGCCGAAACCATCGAGCGCACGATGGCTGCCCACGCTGCTCATACCCTGCGATCAATTGAAGAAGTATTGAAGGTCGATATCTGGGGCAGAGAGTGTGCCCGGGAACTATGTAAGGAAACAGGACACTGATAATGATTGTACTTGGTAAATTATTCTATTTCATATTGGCCCTTGGCCCGCTTATTTTTGTTCACGAACTGGGTCACTTTTTACTGGCTAAATTTTTTGGCGTACGGGTAGAGAAATTTTCCCTCGGGTTTGGCCCGAAGTTGTATGGCAAAAAATTCGGCGATACCGAGTATCTTCTTTCTGCCTTCCCTCTTGGCGGCTACGTCAAAATGTTCGGGGAAGGTGGCTATATTGAAGGTGGTGAAGTTCATACCACCGACGGGGTCAATAACATACCTGCGGAAGAGCTGCCGCTGGAAACTCTTCGCGAATTGACCACTGAAGAGAAAGCCTTCTCATTTGCCCACAAGCCGGTGCTGGCCCGCATCGGCATAGTCATCGCCGGGCCGGTATTCAACCTGCTCTTTGCCTGGCTCATCTTCATCGTACTCTGTATGGTCGGGGTGCCTACCGTTACCACCAAAATCGGCGAAGCCCTCAAGGACAAGCCGGCCGCCAAAGCGGGCATACAAAAAAATGATGTTATTACCGCTATTAACAACATGCCGGTCAGCCGCTGGGAACAGATTGCTGAAGGTGTCGCTGCCAGCAACGGTAAACCGCTGGTTTTATCGGTGAAGCGCGATTCCCAGACTCTCTCTTTTACCATCACTCCTGAACCCCGTGTTTCAAAGAACCTGTTCGGCGAAAAAGTTAACGGCTATGCTGTCGGTGTGGCATCTGCGGGTGAAATGATCATCGAATACTTCGGCCCTCTGGAAGCAGTGGCAAAAGGGACCGAACAGACCTGGAAAGTAATCGAACTTACCTTTATGTCTCTGGTCAAGATGGCGCAACGTGTAGTGCCGATGGACACTGTCGGCGGTCCGATCATGATCGCAGACATGGCGGGAAAAATGGCTGAATCGGGCGGAGCCAGCTTCCTGGCTTTTATAGCGTTGATTTCTATCAACCTCGGTGTGCTCAATCTGCTGCCGGTTCCGGTGCTTGATGGCGGTCATCTGGTATTCTTTTTCGCGGAACTGATCTTCCGCCGCCCTGTTCCGCAAAAAGTACGTGAATATGCCCAGCAGATCGGGATGTTTCTGTTGCTGGGGCTTATGGTGCTCGCCTTCTACAACGACATCATCAGGTATTTCGTCACCCGTACGGGATAACGATGAAGATCCTTGCCATCGATACGTCGACATCTTTTGCCACTATTGCCATCTCTGTTGACGAGCAGGTCGTTGCCGAATCTCTGCTGAATACCAATCGCACCCTGTCCGCCCGACTTGTCTCAGAAATTGAGCGACTGCTGACGACCGCAGGCCGCTCCTTCGGTGACATTGACATATTCGCTTCGTCCGTTGGCCCCGGTTCATTCACCGGGGTACGTGGCGGTATCGCAACCATTCAGGGTCTGGCACTGGCAACCGGCAAACCATGTGCGGGGTTTTCATCACTTGCCCTGCTGGCGATGAACTTTGCTCTCACGACGGCGCTGGTCTGTCCGCTGCTTGATGCCCGCAAGAGCGAAGTGTATGCCGCGCTCTACAACTGCTCGACTGTAATCCCTTCTCCCATCATCACCGACTGTGTCCTCCCGCCCGCTCTTCTTCTCGATCAGATAGCAGCACTGAACAAACACTCTATCATCTTCGTCGGCGACGGAGCAGTGCGCTATAACGATCTCATAGCCGAACGACTGGGCGATCAGGCGGTCTTTGCCCCCTACCCTCTCAACTCTCCGCATGCTGGCAACGGCACACTACTGGCATCGCATGCATACCGGTCTGGTGCTCTGCTGGAGCCCGCACAACTTCTGCCGCTCTACCTGCGGGCCTCCGATGCAGAGCTTAACCGGACAAAGAGCACACCCGATTCAACTGAAACAACACTGCACACTGGAGGTACCCCATGAAAAGTATGATATCTGTTCTGACTGCACTGATCCTGTTTATGACTATTTCGGGAACAGGGCATGCGAATCCGATAAAAACCCACGTCGCACCGTTTAATGTAACGGGTGGCACTAACAACCATGAATTAAAAATATCTCTGCAGGAGATTCTGACTTCCCGACTAAACCCCGACCAGGTCCTCCTTGTTGAAAAGCCGGAACAGGCCGAGTATTTAATTGCCGGCAGTTATGCTCAATTTGGAAAGTTGTTCAGCCTTGACATCCTCATAAAAAACAACGCCAACGGTAGCCTGGTAAAAGTTTTTGAACAGGGAGAAGGGCAGGAAGATGTTATCCCCGCAATAGGGCGGCTTGCAAAAAAAATTGACGCTGAGATGGCGAAAAGATCGACGCCTGCTGCACCGGTAGCGTCAGCACCTGTCCGGACAGCACCAATGCCGATTCCCGTTGCACCTGCCGCTTCACTGCTGCTCATAAAAGAGCAGTATATTGTCAAATCAGAGCCTTCGTCACTGGATGCGCCAGGCTCCTGGTCAAGCGCTCCGATTGAAGGCGTTTTCAACAGCATCGCACCAGGCCGCACCCTTCCTTCCGGTGAGCGGGAACTGTTCGTGTCCGGAGAACAGATGATCCGCGCGTATCTAAAGGGAAAGGAACTGACACTCGTTACTGAGATAACACTTCCTTTGCCCGCTAAAATCCTCGCTCTCGACTCAGCTGATCTTGATAAAGACGGCACACCGGAATTGTACGTCACAATAATAGAGAGAGAAGCACCTGCCTCACGTGTGTATCAATTTAACGGCACATCTTTTGTGGCGATAGCTGAGAAATTACCCTGGTTTTTCCGTGCCATCGGCACTGATATTTATTCCCGCAGAGTATATGCGCAAGAGATTGATAACGACGGGAAATACTATGGTGGAGTCAAAGAGCTAACGAAATCAGATTCCCGTTTCACGGCAAAAGAGGCGCAGATACTCCCCGATTCAGCAAACATATTCAATTTTAACCGCCTGAACGGAGCCGGTACCAAAGGGCATATTGTTGTGCTGGATGAAGACGGCTATCTTGTCGTATACCCACCCGATGGTGCAGAAGCTTGGAAGAGCAGTGAAAAGTATGGCGGATCGGAAAGTTTTTTCAAGAATGAGGCAAAGTATCACCGCTCTACCGGCGATCTCCTCCGCTGGATGTTTCTGGAGCAGAGAATGACACCATTAAAAGACGGGACACTGCTCGTACCCCGCAATGAGGGGACTTTCAGCTTTGGTAACAACCGCTCTTTCGATAAATACAGCCTGTTCTCACTTGAAGAGACAGGGGCCGTTCTGAAGGAAAAATGGCATACACGCCCTTCCCCTGGATATCTGGCGGATTATTCGGTTGACCAGAACACCGGAGAGATTCTGTTGCTGGAAGTAGTTAAGAAACCGGGGATGTTTACCAAAGGAAAGACGGTTATTTCTATACGCAAAATTGATTAGTCTGCTTGCTCTGCTATGGTGCGGCGCGTCACCCAAAGGGAGTAACAATACTCCGGGAGATTGATGATTTTACCTCACGGCTCAAAATTTTTTCATGGGATGAGTTGGCTGTGTGAATCATTATGGTTCAATCATATAACCATAGTGGACGCAGCTGCTTTATTGCTTTAACTCCGTTTTCCACCAATACTTGAGTTCATGCCTCACTGTAGTCAACTCCTCGCCACGCCTTACTTAACAGCTTACCGAAGGGGTACCCATGCAGATCAATACTCCGACTTTTGTGCCGGAATAACCAGGTACCCTGACAGCCAAAGCTACAAAAAATACTCCTCGGGACATAATTTTTACAATACCTACAAACATTGTATATGTTTTAACTGAAATCGCTCATATCCCGATCCCGTCATCACCGGTCAATCTGTTTCCGGATCGAATTCCCCGCATAAAGAGCAGGATGCTTACCCCATCTGCCGTACGATCAAACTCAAATGACAGGGTCTGTTCGTACGCCAGCAGAGCCACAGCCTGCAGCTGTTCCACATCCCTCAAGCGAAAGAGAATACGGTTCCCTTTGCCGAGATAATCAAGGAAGCTGTTCGATACATCGAATTCCAGTGCTCCCCACTCCCCGCTCAGATCAACGACGCTTACGCCGGCGCTGCCGGCGGCGGCTTCACTGAGGTTGATCCGCTTGAGAAGGTCACTGCCCAGGCCTGATCGTTCCGTGCTTTTCTCAGACAGCGGCGGTTCCAGTGGGGCTGTCCCGATGATCATACCGGCTGCCACGGTAGCGTTGCTGATTCGGTCAATCAGGATGAAGCTGCCGGTATTCCGGTTCTGCCGGTAGGGATCAAATGAGATCGGACGGTCAAGTTCCAGGCGGGCTACACCGATTTCGTTCAGCTTCAGTGTCGGCACCTGCTTCTGTTCGAGGGTATTGATGTCCACCGCATACTGCACGGCGGTGACGCGGCCGGGAGTTACCGCCGTTGCTGTTTTAACCAGATAGATCTGCCCCGGCTGCAACGGCTCGTCATGCATCCAGACGAGGTATGCTTCCGGGTGCCGGGCGTATGTCGGCGGTGCCTCAGGAGACGAGAGCATGTCCCCACGGCTGATGTCGATCTCGTCCTCAAGGGTCAGCGTTATCGCCCGGCCGGCAGTCGCTTCCGGCAGATCACCATTCATGGTAACGATCCGGGCCACTCTGCTTGTCTGTCCGGAGGCGGTAACCCGCAGTTCGTCCCCCTGTCTGATGGTACCCGAAGCTATCGTGCCGCAGAAACCACGAAAGTCGAGATGCGGGCGGTTTACCCACTGTACCGGCATCCTGAATGTCTCTGCCCGGCTGTCACCGCCAACCGGCACGTTTTCCAGATAGTGCATCAGGGTGGGCCCTTCGTACCACGGGGTGTTAGGGCTCGGCTCGATCATGTTGTCACCGCCGAGGGCCGAGAGCGGGATGGCGGCAATATCGCCAAAGCCGAGTGATGCCGCAAACCGTTCATAATCGTTCCGGATCGCGGTAAACTTTTCCTGGTCAAAATCAATAAGATCCATCTTGTTGACGGCCAGCACGATATGTTTGATGCCGACCAGTGACACCAGGTAGCTGTGGCGTCTGGTCTGGGTCAGCAGCCCCTTGCGGGCATCGACGAGGATAATGGCAACCTGGGCGGTGGAGGCACCGGTGATCATGTTGCGGGTGTACTGTTCGTGGCCGGGGGTGTCGGCAACGATGAATTTGCGTTTTTCGGTGGAGAAGTAGCGGTAGGCGACGTCGATGGTGATCCCCTGTTCCCGCTCCGCCTGCAGTCCGTCGAGCAGCAGGGCATAGTCGATGGCGCCCCCCTGGGTGCCGACCTTTTTGCTGTCCGCTTCGAGCGACTCCAGCTGATCTTCAAAGACCATCTTCGAATCCCAGAGCAGTCGTCCGATCAGGGTACTTTTGCCGTCATCGACACTGCCGCAGGTGATGAAGCGGAGCATGGTTTTTTCTTCATGGCTTTTGAGATAGGCGAGGATATCTTCTTCGATCAGTTCTGATTGATGTGCCATTAGAAGTACCCCTCCTGTTTTTTCTTTTCCATGGAACCGGCCGAGTCATGGTCGATCAGGCGTCCCTGCCGCTCCGACGTGCGGGTGAGCAGCATCTCCTGAATGATCTCCGGGAGCGTGGTCGCTTCCGATTCGACGGCGGCGGTGAGCGGGTAGCAGCCGAGGGTGCGGAAACGAACCGATTTGTACTGTACCGTTTCCCCCGGTTTGAGTTCCAGGCGGTCATCATCCACCATGATCAGCATGCCGTCCCGTTCCACGACCGGTCTGACAGCGGCATAGTAGAGCGGCACAATCGGAATGTTCTCGAGGTGGATGTACTGCCAGACATCAAGTTCTGTCCAGTTGGAGATCGGAAAAACGCGGATGCTTTCGCCCGGTTTGATGCGGGCGTTGTAGAGGTTCCACAACTCCGGCCGCTGCAGCTTCGGGTCCCAGCGATGGTTGGCGCTGCGGAAGGAGAAGATGCGTTCCTTGGCCCGTGATTTTTCCTCGTCACGGCGGGCACCACCGAAGGCGGCATCGAATTTGTAGCGGTCGAGCGCCTGCTTCAGCCCTTCGGTTTTCATGATATCGGTATAGAGTGATGAGCCATGGGTGAAGGGTGAGATCCCCTGGCGGACACCCTCGTCATTGACATGCACGATCAGGTCGAGGCCGCATTCGGCGGCCATCTTGTCCCGGAATTCGATCATCTCGCGGAACTTCCAGGTGGTATCCACATGCATCAACGGAAAAGGGGGCGGTGCCGGATAGAAGGCTTTACGGGCGAGGTGCAGCATGACCGCCGAATCCTTGCCGATGGAGTAGAGCATCACCGGGTTGCCGAATTCAGCGGCTACTTCACGGATGATATGGATGCTTTCGGCTTCAAGCTGCTGCAGGTGGGTCAGGTTTTTACTCATATAGCATACCTCATGTTATGTATAATCTTTTATTTTACAGGGATAAAAGGGATACAGGGGATAAGATCAAAAAATACTTTCAAATTTAAAACAAATGTTCTTTGTATTCTAAAGATTTCATCCTGTTTATCCCCTTTATCCCTGTTAAAATGTTTTTGCTTTAAAGTTCGATTACATTTGCATCACCGTCTATGGAGCCCGCACTCTTTATTCCCGGGATTCTCCCACCACCAGCGCCCTTCCCTCTCCTGATCCGATGGACCGATAGCGCGAGTACAGGGGGCACAGCCGATGGAACGAAAGCCCTGATTGTAGAGACGGTTCTTCGGCAGATTGTGCTCAGTTGTGTAATCCAGCACCTGGCGTTCGCTCCAGTCAACCAGCGGGTTGATCTTTAGTAAGGTAGAAGATATTTTCTGCGGCTGTTCAGCAGAAAATATCTTCGTCACCGCACTTATCCCGCTTGCCGGGGAAAGGATTCCGCCGTTCAATTCATCCCGCTCGATTGCTTGCAGGTCGCTGCGGGTGACGCTCTGTTCGCGGCGCATGCCGGTGACCCAGCCATTCAGCCCTTGCAAGGCCCGCGAGAGCGGCTCCACTTTGCGGATGCGGCAGCATTCGAGACGGTTATCCAGAGATTCGCGGAAGGAGAACAGTCCCTTCGTGCGCTCAAGCGTTTCCATGTCGCCGTGACGGGGGAAGTACCAATCTATGGTGAGACGATAGCGCTCAACGAGCGCTTCTGCGACTTCATAGGTTTCTTCATGGAGCCGCCCGGTATCGAGGGCAAACACCCCCAGCGTGAGACCTGCGTTATGGGCGATATCGATGATACCCACATCCTCCATTGAGAATGAGCAGGCTAATGACACGTTACCACCTGCAGCCTTAATACCGGCTGCGAGAATTTCTGCCGGACTGCTGCCAGGTTCTCTATTCGGGATACTTCTTGACATGTATCTACACTCCTTACCCTGTCATACTCGCTAAATCTGAAAATCATCCACAAAAACTCTTACCTGTCGCGGACGGACATAGACATGTTCACCTTGCTTCAGGTCCAGATTCTGGAATTTTTCTCGTGTTAACTCTGCCTCGACAAACTCACTGTTCCCCTCAATGAGCAGTGAAATGCGTACGGTAGGACCCAGTTTAAGAATAGATTTTATTTCTGCCTTGATAGAGCTGCTGTCAATGTGACTGCGATCAATTTCTATGTCATGGGAACGGACGTAGGCCACGGCAGGGGAGTCGTCTGCGCCGGCATAGCCATTGGCATGTACCTGCAACCCGCTCAGCTGCGCCTTGCCCTGCGACATCCTGCCATGAAACATGTTGACGTTACCAAGAAAGTTGAGCACGAACGATGTTGCCGGCTGCTCGTAGACCTGATCCGGAGTCCCGGCCTGCTCGATTTTCCCCTTGTTCATGACGACGATACGGTCGGCAACTTCCAGCGCCTCCTCCTGATCATGGGTAACAAAGACACTGGTAACATGGATCTCATCATGCAGTCTGCGCAGCCAGCGGCGCAGTTCAGCCCGTACCTGGGCATCGAGGGCGCCGAATGGTTCGTCCAGAAGCAGCACCTGCGGTTCAACCGCCAGAGCACGGGCCAGCGCGATACGCTGCCGCTGCCCACCGGAGAGCTGGGCAGGATAGCGCGTGGCCATGTTCTCCAGCTGCACCAGTTGCAGCAGTTTCATCACTTTTTCCCTGATATCCTGTTTCGATGGCCGCGTTGCCTTGGGACGGACCGTCAGACCGAAAGCAACGTTGTCGAACACGGTCATATGCCGGAACAGGGCATAGTGCTGGAACACAAAGCCGACGCGCCGTTCACGAACATGGCTCAGGGTGGTATCCTCGCCATTAAAGAGGATCCGTCCCGAGTCGGCATATTCCAAGCCGGCAATGATCCTCAGCAGAGTGGTTTTGCCACACCCGGAAGGACCCAGAAGTGCGACCAGCTCACCGGAAGGTATTGCGAGGCTGACGTTGCTCAAGGCTTTGAACTCGCCGAATTGCTTATTAACGTTTTCGATTTCGATACTCATGGTAATAGTTTCCTGTCGATTAGTGGTTTTCCAACTGCTGCCTGACCTTCCATTCGGCGATCGTCTTGATCACCAGGGTGATCAATGCCAGGAACGCCAGCAGCGAGGCGACGGCAAAGGCAGCGGTGTAGTTATATTCGTTGTAAAGAATCTCCACATGAAGCGGTACGGTGTTGGTCATGCCGCGGATATGGCCGGAGACGACCGAAACAGCGCCGAATTCTCCCATGGCACGGGCATTACAGAGGATCACGCCATAGATGATGCCCCATTTGACATTGGGCAGGGTCACCCGAAGGAAGGTCTGCAGGCCGGTGGCGCCGAGCACGAGGGCCGCTTCCTCCTCATCCCTCCCCTGAGCCTCCATCAGCGGAATCAGTTCGCGGGCCACAAAGGGAAAGGTGACAAAGAGCGTAGCGAGAATAATCCCCGGTACGGCAAAAACGATCTTGATGTCGTGATCCTGAAGCCAGGGACCTATCCACCCCTGGAGGCCGAAGATCAGGACATAGATCAGACCGGAGATGACCGGTGAGACCGAGAACGGCAGGTCAATCAGGGTGATGAGCAGGTTCTTGCCCCGGAAGGTGAACTTGGCGATCGCCCACGCCGCAGTCACGCCGAAAAACAGGTTGAGCGGCACACAGAAAGCGGCGGTGATCAGGGTCAACTTGATCGATGACAGGGTATCAGCTTCCCTCAAGGCTTCAAGGTACACGGTCAGACCCTTTTCAAAGGCCTGGCTGAAGACTGCGGCCAGTGGAAGGGCGAGAAAGAGGGCCAGAAAGATCAAGGCAATGGTGATCAGCAGCCAGCGCACCACTGCAGGTTCATTCTGGGCCCTGTCATGCGCTTTTACTGAGGTGGTACCGGGTGAGACTTGATCCGACATGGTAATTCTCCGTTATTCTGAGCTAATCAGCGTACCTTCTGCTCCATTTTTGCAGCAGATTCACGACCAGAAGCAGTACAAATGATATCAGCAGCATGACACAGGCGATCGCCGTGGCACCGCGATAGTCGAACTGCTCAAGTTTGGTGATAATCAGCAATGGAGTAATCTCCGAAACCATCGGCATGTTACCGGCAATAAAGATAATTGAGCCGTACTCTCCCACACCCCGGGCAAATGACAGGGCAAACCCGGTCAGGATTGACGGAAACAGCATCGGAAAGATCACCCGGGTCAAGGTCTGCCAGCGGTTGGCGCCAAGGCAGACGGCAGCCTCTTCAAGCTCGACTTCGATTTCTTCGATAACCGGTTGAACCGTGCGTACTACAAAGGGGAGTCCGATAAAGGTCATTGCCAGGGTAATGCCGAGGGGTGTAAAGGCGATCTTGATGCCGAGCGGTTCCAGATACCTTCCGACCCAGCCGTTTGATGAGTAGATCGTTGCCAGAGTAATACCGGCCACGGCGGTCGGCAGCGCAAAGGGGAGATCCACCAGGGCATCAACGATTTTTCGTCCGGGGAATTTATACCGGACCAGCACCCATGCCACCAGTACGCCGAATACCGCATTGATCAATGCCGCGATCAGTGCTGCACCGAAGGTTACCTTGTATGAAGCCATTACCCGAGGGGCGGTTACGGTGCTGATAAACTCACCCCAGGTAAGTCCCATCGTTTTGAAGATCAGCGCCGACAGCGGGATTAGTACGATCACACTCAAGTAGAAGATCGTGAAGCCGAGGGTTATCCCGAAGCCGGGCAGGACGTTGTTGTGACGCTTGAATAGTTTCATTGCTGCTTCCTGTGGTGCAGGTTGTGGTGTGGAAGGGGATGAAGAGACGTTCCGCTGGGAATATCGGGGATGTCATGTTCACACACTTCCACTTGCTCGGGATCATGCTGAAACGGCATATTTTATGGAGCGGGGCAGCATGAGCTGCCCCGCCGGGTTGTCTGGCTATTTTGAAGGTGCGTAAATCTGGTCAAACGTGCCGCCATCGGCAAAATGAGTTTTCTGCGCTTTCTGCCAGCCGCCGAAATCCTTGTCGATGGTATACAATTTTTTTATCTTGGCCAGTTTAATCGGGATTTTGGTGTTAATCGGCCGATAATAATGTTTGGCTGCTAAAGTTTGACCTTCATCGGTGTACAGATACTTGAGATACTCTTCAGCCACCTTACGGGTACCGCGTCTGTCGGCAACCTTGTCAATTACCGTAACCGGCGGTTCAGCCAGAATGCTCTCCGGTGGAGTTACGATATCAAACTTGTCCGGCCCAAGTTCGTTTATGGCCAGAAACGCTTCGTTTTCCCATGCCAGCAAAACATCACCCATACCGCGCTGGACAAATGTATTGGTTGAACCGCGGGCTCCGGAGTCAAGAACGGGAACGTTTTTGAGAAGTTTTGTGACAAATTCTTTCGCCTTGGCGTCATTTCCGCCAGGTTGGTTCTTGGCAAAGGCCCAGGCGGCCAGATAGTTCCACCGGGCACCACCGGAGGTTTTGGGGTTTGGAGTAATAACAGCGACGCCCGGCTTGATCAGGTCATCCCAGTTTTTTATCTGCTTCGGATTGCCTTTACGCACGAGGAAAACAATGGTGGAAGTGTACGGAGAACTGTTGTGAGGCAGCTCTTTCTGCCACCCCGGCTTGATCAGCCCTTTTTCGGCAATAGCATCAATGTCATAGGCAAGCGCGAGGGTGACCACATCGGCCTCCAGCCCATCGATGACGGCCCGGGCCTGTTTACCTGCCCCGCCGTGCGACTGCTTGATGGTGACATTGTCACCGGTTTTGCCCTTCCAGTATGTTGCAAAAGACTTATTGAAGTCAGTGTACAGTTCACGGGTCGGGTCGTAGGAGACGTTGAGCAGTGTGACGTCGGCGGCAAGGACAGCAGTTGATAATGATAATACCAGGGCGAGTGCAGTAAAGGCTGTCGTGATTTTGTGTTTTTTCATTATTCTCTCCTTTTACAATCTATAGGTTTAGTAGATATATTTAACAAAAAAAATATACGGGGTTATTCTCCCACTTTTACAAGCTCCAGAATGTAGTGGCCTTCATCAGTCTGCGTAAGGCCAATCAGTTTGTGACCGTCAGCCTTGAGGCTGCGCGGGACATTCTTGACCGGTTCGCCATCATCGAGCAGAATCCAGGCAACTGTATCATCTTCAAGATCTTCCAGAGCCAGCTTTGCTTTGACAAAATTAGTGGGACAACTGATACCACGCAGGTCTATGGTCTGCATGAAAGGTCCTCCTTTATTATTGGATTCCAACCTGTGTCCGGATAATCTGCGGTGCTATGGTCTCGGTAACCGTGTAGTCAGGGAATTGTCTGCGAAGATGCCCGAGAAGTTCCTCGGGACCTTCCTTGATAATGGTATCACCCAACCTGATACGGCCAAGTCCTTCGGCTTTCTGCTTGTACCACTCAAGGACTGCTGCAATGAAATCGACCGCTTTATCTTCCGGTAGAAAGGTGGCGAACAGGGTGCCAACCAACGGATTACGCCCCCATTTGCCGCCGATACGCACGGTATAGCCCTTCTTCTTGACGCTCCAGGCTTCAGTCGGGCAGACCTTGACACAGTCGCCGCACCAGATGCATTTTTCCGCCGTCAATACCGGCTTATTGTCTTCACCCATGACCACCGCTTTGGGAACACAGCTCTTAACACAAAGACCGCAGCTGATGCAGACGGCCTTGTCCAGCACCGGCTCAATGGCCCCGGTAAAACCGACATCATTGGTGGATGACTTGGGGCAGTCAAAGGGGCAGCCGGCAAAGGCAACTTTAAATTTGTGGTGACCGGTTGGGGTGCCGAACAGCTTTTCGTCAACTTCGAGCGCGGATTTTTGCGTATCGACCAGGCCATTTGGATTATATTCGCAACCACCACAGGCGACCGGTACGCGCACTCGCGCTCCGCACGACGCGACCTTCTGGTTTTTTTCTCCCAACTCCTCAACAACCGCATCAAAATCCTTGAAGTTGATGTTAATTAATTCTATGGATTGACGAACAGAGAGATGTACAAACTCGCCGCCGAATTTTTCAGCGACCTCAGCAATCTTTTTCAGGCGCGGCACACTCATTCTGCCGCCCGGCACCCGCAGACGCACGGTAAAAAGATCCTTGCCGCGCTCCTTAATGAAGCCGCCGGCTTTCAGATTGCTCAGGTCAAGTTTTGTCTGTTTTTCATCGGCCATCGAATTTACTCCATGTAGGTGATGTGTGGATAGTGCCTAAATTGATTTCAGCTGTCAAGCAATATTTTCGTATTATCTACAGATTTTCTATACTATTACTTCTATTGGCTCATTCTGCACAATTCCAGAGCTTATTTTAAAGGATTTAATGACCGGAGCTTCTGCATCGGCAAGCGAAATAATCAGATACGATACACCCGGTGTGAGTGCCAGTTTGATATCCTCTTCGGAGGGTCTGGCCGGGGTTTCGGGGTGAGAGTGATAGATGGCCAACATGACAAGACCCTTCGCCCGAAGATCTTTGACTACGGTAAACTGCTCCCTGGGGTCCATCATGAAATGCTCGTTACTGGCATCAGTATTGGTCATTCGATAATTCGCCGAAACGGTGTCGCCGGTTCCGCCCAGAATGCCGCACACTTCAAGAGGAAAACCTTCCTGGGCGTGAGCGATCATGTCGTCATGAATTGCTTTTGGAATTGCAATCATCTCAGCTTTCCTTGAGGTCGCAGACCGTCAGCGCGTCCAGTTCATCTTTCAGTTCGGTAATGGTCGGATGTTCGCCGCAAATCGGGCAGTTGGCATTACGTTTGATCTCGACGTCACGGAAATTCATATCAAGTGCGTCATACATGAGGATCCGCCCCGCCAGCAGCTTGCCTTTGCCTAGCAGGAACTTGATTGCTTCGGTGGCCTGAATGGATCCGACTACCCCCGGAAGAACTCCGATAACTCCCGCCTGGGAGCAGGTGGGAATGGCATCTTTGGGAGGCGGTTTGGGAAACAGGCAGCGATAGCAGGGTGACTGCCCAGGGAGTATCGTGATGGTCTGGCCGACAAACTGCAGAATGCCTGCGTGCGAATATGGCTTTCCAGCCAGGACACAGGCATCATTGATGAGGAATTTGGCTGCAAAATTATCGGTACCGTCAATGACAAAGTCGTAATCGGCAATAATTGCTGAAATATTGGCAGCCGTTACCCACTCCTTGTAGGTTACAACTTTAACATCAGGGTTGATGGCTTCAATTTTCTCTCGGGCAGATTCCACCTTCGGCTTACCTATGTCGGCGGTAAAATGGATCACCTGACGCTGCAGATTGGAGAGATCAACATCATCGGCATCGGCGATGCCGATTGTCCCGACTCCGGCCGCAGCCAGGTAGAGCGCCACTGGAGCGCCCAAACCGCCGGCACCGATAATCAGCACCTTGCCGTCAAGCAGTTTCTGCTGCCCTTTGCCGCCTACCTCTTTCAGAATAATATGTCGCGAGTAACGCTCGATTTGTGATTCCGTCAGCATATCAGCGACCTCCTCCCATGAAGTACAGGAACTCCATTATGTCTCCCTCTTTAACCGGAGTAGTCTCATACGCCGCACGATCGAGAATTTCGCCGTTCAGTTCTACGGTCACATATAGGCGCTGTGATACATCCAACTCTTCCAGCAGTGAATCAACTGTGCGGTCACTGTTTTCGGTCAGGATGGTGTCTTTGCCATTAATAGATATGTTCATCTGTCAACTCCTTGCGTTGTCCTATTTCAGTTGGAGCGAATCGCCGCTGGTAACGAAAGTTTCGCCGAATTTATGACTGATGATCGTCTCACCGTTGAGAGAGACCTGCTTGGTATCTGATTCCAGTATTTTCAGTAGGACATCAAGATAGACACTTGTTCGGCACCCTATCTTCAGTTTTTCTTCACAGCCGTTTACTTTTATCGTCAGCATGTACTTTCTCCCTCTTTTATATTGTTTCCAGTGCCTGCCTGAAGTCATCAATAATGTCGCGACTATCTTCAATGCCTACCGACACCCGGATCAAGTCTTCCGTAACACCCATCAGAGCTTTTTCCTCGCCATTATAGTCAGCACAGATAGTACTGGCCGGATGGATGACCAGAGTCTTGGCGTCGCCGATGTTCGCCAGATTTTTTGCCAGCTTGAGCACGTTGATTACTTTGAATGCGGAAGCCTTGTCACCGGTTCCGAAGGTCAGTAAACCGCCGTAGCGACCTCCGTACAGCTTGGTGGCAACGTCATGCTGCGGTGAATCCTCCAGCCCCGGATAATTGACCCAGACTACCTTTGGGTGAATTTTAAGAACACGGGCCAACTGCAGTGCACTTGAACAGTGGCGCTCCATGCGCAGCGCCAACGTTTGGACACCTTCCGTCAGAAGATATGAATTGAACGGCGCAGCGCAGGCACCGACATCTTTATGCACCAGTTTGCGGGCGCGGGCGGTGAAGGCAAAGGCGCGATATTTTTTGTGGAACTGCTCGAAATGTGGAAACTTGGGACTGTTCCAGTTAAAGACACCCCGGTCAATTATGACTCCACCGATGGTCGTGCCGGTGCCGTTGATATATTTACTGGTGGAATAGGCAAGTATATCAGCTTCAAGGGCGGCGCCGGTAGCGAGGTAGGGTGTTGAAACGGTAGAATCAACCATGATCGGAAGTCCGGCATCATGGGCTATCCGGGCAAGCGCCGGCACATCCGGGACATCGAGCTTCGGGTTGCCGATTGTCTCGACAAAAAGCAGTCTGGTGCGATCGTTAATGGCGTTTCTGAATCCGTCAAGATCGAGTGGATCGACGAAAGTTGCGGTAATGCCGTAGTTAGAGAGGGTATCCCGGAAGAGAGAAAACGTACCGCCAAACAGAGAAGACGAAGAAAGGATTTCATCGCCCGATCGCAGGATAGTCAGCACTGCCGTGGTTATAGCCGCCATGCCGGACGCCGTGGCAATTGCAGTGCCACCACCCTCAAGCAGTGCCAGCCGCTTTTCCAGTGCATCAGTGGTCGGGTTGCCGATACGGGTATAGACCGACCCCAGCGCCCGCCCGCGAAAGACATCCTCCAGTCCCTCGGCACTTTCATAGGCAAACGAACTTGACTGAACTATCGGAACTGCGGTTGCACCGGCAGGTCCGGCTTCCAGGCCGCCATGCACCAGTAGTGAATCAAATCGAAGTGGCGTCTCCATTGCTTCCTCTTTCTGCAGCAGTATCTTGACAATACCTGTCCGCAACAGAGGAGTATCAATTTGTACTTATGTTGTCAAGATATAAATTATATATCTATCTTTATTGTAGATATTTATATGCAAAAATCAAATTCTACAAACTGTTCCATCTGCTTACCAGGTTCGGCATACTTCGGCTTACCGACTACTTTTGCCGGAATGCCGGCTACTGTAGAGTGTGGCGGCACTTCATTGAGGACAATGCTTCCGGCAGCAATCTTTGACCCTTCCCCTATCTTGATATTGCCAAGAATTTTTGCCCCCGCGCCGATCAACACACTGTTACCAACCTTGGGATGACGGTCTCCGGAATCTTTGCCGGTACCGCCCAGCGTAACCCCATGCAGCATGGAGACGTCATCGCCGATAACGGCTGTTTCTCCGATTACCACACCGGTGCCGTGGTCAATCAAGATTCCCTTTCCTATTCGCGCTGCTGGATGAATGTCAACATCAAAGGCTTCGGAAATGCGGCTTTGCAGATAGAGCGCCAACGAATGGCGCTCTATCCCCCACAGCCAATGGGCAACCCGGTAAGACTGGAGCGCCTGAAAACCTTTGAAGTTAAGATACGGCAATGCGAGACTTCTGGCAGCCGGATCACGTTCAATAACGGCAAGGAGGTCACGCCGCACCGCTATGCCCATCTCCTCGGATGTCGTGAGCGCTTCATAGAAAACATCCCGCAGTGAAGTTGTCGTCAAATATGCCGATGCCAGCTTGCCTGCCAGAAAGTATGAGATTGATCCCTCCAACGAACCATGCTTAAGTACCGTGTCATGAAGATATCCGGCAAGCATCGGTTCCGATTTGGCCGTGATGAACACATCCTGGCGAAGTCGCGTCCAGACTGGATCAGCTCTTTCCGGCTTATCCCGATAAATGTGCCGCTCTTGATGAATACCTGTCAGCGTTACTTTTTGAGCATAGCTTGGAGTCATGACCTTCCCTTTCTGTCAGCGCAATTGCTTAAGTGCCTGCACCAGTTGATCGATCTCTTCGAAAGTGTTGTAGAACGAATACGACGGCCGCACGGTTGCCTCCAGGCCGAACCTTCGCAACGATGGTTGGGCGCAATGATGTCCGGCCCGTACCGCAATGCCTTGCTGATCAAGGTATTTACCTACTTCAGGGACAGATTTATCCTTAAGCACAAATGACGTTACTGCAACTTTTTCACGTGGATTGCCTATCAGACGGAGACCGTTAATGCTCTGCAGTTTTTCGGTAGCGTATTCCAACAGGCGATGCTCGTAAGCAGCGATATTTGCCCTGCCGACTTTGCAAACATAATCAAGAGCGATTCCCAGTCCGTAGGCATCAGCAACATTGGGCGTTCCCGCCTCAAACTTTGCTGGAACATCACTGTAGATTGTCTCGGCAAAAGTTACATCCTTGATCATATTACCGCCACCCTGCCAAGGCGGCAGTTCTTCCAAAAGTTCCCTGCGGCCATATACGGCACCGATACCGGTCGGCCCGAAAATCTTGTGGCCTGAAAAGACGAAGAAATCTACTCCCAGGGCTTGCACGTCAACCGTCAGGTGTGCCACTGACTGGGCACCGTCGATCAGAACATGGGCACCATACCGTTTCGCCAATGCGGTCATCTCGGCAATCGGCAGGACCGTGCCAAGGCTGTTGTTTGCATGTGCCAACCCGACAATGCGGGTACGCGGACCAAGCAACCGCTCGTACTCCATCAGATTGATATCACCGTTATCAAGGACCGGAATGGAGCGGAGTACCGCTCCCCGTTCCTTGGCAACAATCTGCCAGGGGACAATGTTGGCGTGATGTTCCAGTTCGGAAACCAGAATCTCATCCCCCGGCTGCAGGAAGCGTTTTCCGTAGGAATGGGCGACGAGATTGATCCCTTCGGTCGTACCACGCACAAAAATGATCTCTTCGCTGGAGCTTGCGTTAAGGTAATCACGAATTTTGTCACGCGCCCCTTCAAAGGCATCGGTGGCTCGCGCTGCCAGGGTGTGGGCGCCCCGGTGGATATTGGAATTGTCATGCTCGTAGAAACGACTCAAAGCATCGATAACCTGCCTCGGTTTCTGAGTGGTGGCGGCATTATCAAACCAGACCAGCTGCTTGCCATGTACCTGCTGATGCAGGATTGGAAAGTCGGCGCGAATAGCGCTTACATTAAAAGGTGGATGCCCCCCCAACTTGCTGCTTTTGGGGAGCGACGCCTGCAACAGGGCAGCAAAAGGGTCGACCGTGACCCCGCTTCCGCCCCATCCGTTCGGTTGCTGAAAGGATTGGATGCTGTTGACGAACCCTTTCAGGTCGCTATGGCGCTCGGAACTGCCGATATAGGTCTGCTGACGCACGAGACCATCGGCGTGAGCACCAAGGGAGGGCGCTTGAGTCAGGTTCACAGATGACAGCAGATCGTGGGCAAACGGATTGCCGATAGCGGTAGCAGCAGGTGATGATGAGCTTTTGATCGCCTCAAATGCCTTGGTAATCAAGCCGAGAGCTTCACCGCTCCCGGGCAGGCTACCGATGAGAGGAGCTCCGCCGGGAATGGCAGAGGTTTCCTGCTGTGCCCGTTCAAACAGCGTGGTAGCAATGCAGCGAGAATCTGTGGAGTTCCGGGGTAGCCCCGCCTGTTCACCCGGAATCTGGTTATAAAGCCGTGAAGCGACCTGTGCGATCAGGTCAGGAGTAATATCTGGCATATAGAGTATCCTCTTTAAATTCCTGCGCCGGAGTTGTAAGCAACCGGGACACTATGCTCGTAGTGGTGGTAGTAGCCGACTTCAACGTTCTCCAGCACACCGATTGCGTCATCGGTAAGCACTGCAGCCGAGAAGTATAGCGACAGCAGATAAGAGGCAACTCCGAGATTATCAAGACCCATCAGGCGGGTCGACAGGCTGGGTGAAATTTCCCCCGGAATACCCTGCTGATGCAGGCCGACAACCCCCTGGTCCTCTTCTCCCACACGAATCAGCAGGATGCTGGTAGTGCCGAGCCACTGATTGTGGGCATAGCGGCTCTTGACCTCAAGTTTGTCAGATGGGATCAGCGGAATACCGCGCCACAGGATTACCGGTGTACCAAAAACCGTGGTTGTATTCGGTGGGACACCGCGCCAGGTGCATTCGCGTTCGAAGGCGGCAATTGCTTTTGGGTGAGCCAGAAAGAATGCCGGTTTTTTCCAGACCAGTGCCAACAGTTCGTCGAGATCATCCGGTGTCGGTGCGCCGTAGCGGGAACTTATGCGGTGCGACGGATGCACGGAATGAAGCAGGCCATAACTCTTGTTGTTGATGAGCTCCCACTCCTGACGCTCCTTGATACCTTCAATAGTGAGGCGCAACTGCTCTTCCAACTGGTTGTACGGGTTATTGTAAAGGTCGGAAACGCGGGTATGTACACGCACTACGGTTTGTACGGCGCTGAGTGAGTATTCACGAGGGGTTGCGGAGTAATCGACAAACGTTTCCGGGATAATGACATTTTCGGCAAGTCCTGAAACAAGATCAATGTTGCGCTCGCCATACTTGTTGACCGCAGCCAACAGCTCAAGATGTTCCTCTACCGCTTTTTTGAATTCCTGCTTCAGCCCGGCATTTTTACTGAGCTGAGCATCGAGATCCTTGCGTGACAAGGTGAGAAGTACGCAGGAATTAATGGTGCGGATGGTGACATCGGATGGCTTGTCCGATACCAGATCGGCCTCACCGAAGTATTCGCCTTCACTCAACAGTGCGATACGCAAGTCACTGCCATGAACGCCTTTGCTGAGAACTTCAACCTGACCTTGGGCGATAACAAAAAACTTGTTGCGATCTTTCCCTTCGGTCACCAACGTGTTGCCAAGCGTGACATTCTCCGTTTTGAAACTGACTGCGATCTTACCTATGATGCCGTCTGAGAGCTTGGCAAAGAGTGGAACGCTTCGCAGTGCTTGTGGTTCAAATGCGGCCACACCATCGGTCAGACTAAATTCAACTCGCTCTGCGGTAGGTAGCTCCACTCTGGTACGGTTGACACGATAGGTACCACCTTCTACATGCACCCAGGGGAGAAGGCTGAGAAGATGACGCGGGGTGATTGATGCCAATTGTGGAACTGTTTTGGTGGTACTTGCCAGATTTCTGGCTACCGAAGTTGTTACGCTGCGCTGAATTAGGTTGTCGGCCATTGTGTTGTCTCCTTTGTATTGGGGGGTGGTAAGGTTTAAGGTTTTTTGATAGTCAATTTATGGATGTTGTCACGAACATGAATACTTTCCAGAACCTGATATCCCTGCTCCGTTGCGGTGCGCGGAACATTATCAAGCGGTTCTCCGGCTACCAGTAATATTTCTGCGGTATCCCCTGATTCCAGCTGTTCCAGATGCAGTTTCGCTTTAACGAATGTCATCGGACAGCGATCCTTGGTTATGTCGAGATTGAATGTGCTCATATGAATAGCGTCTGACCTCCTTTCGAGAGTTCCAGGAAGGAAGCAACGCCAAGGACGTCCTTCACCTCCGGTATAAAATCATCTTTCGTCAATCCGAGCACGTGCATGGCCATCTCGCAGGCAAAGAAGTTAACTTTCAACGCCTTGGAGGCATCAAACAGCTCCTCCAGAGTCGCCACATTTTTCCCCTTCATCATTCCCGTCATCAGAATCGGGCTGAGGCCGCCAAAATTGAGGCGGCTGAGTGGCAGACTCTTACGCCCACCCAGCAGGAAGTTAAAAAAACGCGCCATAAAGCCGGTGCCGATAAAGCGGTGACCGGTGACCTTCTTGATGCTGTTCAGCCCCCAGAAGGTGAAGAAGATGTTGACCTCGTAGCCGACCGCCGCCGCTCCTGAGGACAGGGTAAAAACGGCAATAACCTTGTCGAAATCGCCGCTCATGCTGATGATGGATAGTTTTTTTTCGGCTGACATGACGGTCTCCCCTGTGTTGCGGCGTTAGAAAAACAAAAAGAGGTCAAGGATTGAGAGCAGATTCGCTCTTTCCTTGACCTCCAGTTTTTCTGGTCAGTCGCCGGCTGTGTGAGGTTGTTGTGTCCGGAACTAATACTCCGGAGCAGTACGTTTTGTTGATGACACAGTAACAAAACTACAGCAGGCTGTCAATAAAATAAATTGAATGTCTATATATTTTATATTTATAAGTTTGATATTTCCATTTATTCAGGTATCATACCTCATCAACAGCCAATCAACACACTGCGGGAAGTTGCCGGCTGAGCGGCATATAGCGAAAAACAATGAACCCATTTTTCAAAAATAAAACTGCTGCCAGCACCAACCTTGCGGCACTTCTGGCTTCTTTGATTTTGATCCCCGCTGCCATTCTGGTCGTGGCAGGAGAAATGCGGCAGGCGGTTCCGCTGCTGGTCGGTGTCACCGCTGTAATGACTATATCTCTTTCCTGCATACTTTACGTCGGCGAGCGAGGCCGACTCGCTTGGTCACCGGCCGCCATACTGCTCGTAGCTCTGCTGCTGCGCCTGCTCTTCCTGTTCGCACCGCCGCAACTGTCGGATGACGTCTACCGCTACCTGTGGGACGGCAGCAACCTGATTGCCGGCATCAACCCCTATGCCACGGCACCGTCAAAAATGATACCATCACCGGCACTGTCACCCGTTCATTCCCGGATCAATCACCCTGACTATGTCACCATTTACCCGCCAATGGCTCAGATAACTTTTGGCGGCGGGACTGCGTTAGATGGAACAATAACAGCGCTGAAGGCATTTCTCACCCTCATCGATATCGGCTTGTGTGCATTGCTGATAGCATTATTGAAGAAATTTGAAATGCCTGTCTGGAAGTCTGTTCTCTATGTCTGGAACCCGTTGCCGATTATAGAGATTGCCGGCTCGGGGCATGTTGATGGTGCCGGAATGGCATTGGTACTGGCGGCTCTGTATCTCCTTCTACAGGACGGAAAAACTTCGGGGGAGGGCGCTTCACGCAACGTACCATTCCTGATCTCCGGTGCGCTGCTGGCGTGTGCCGGTCTGGTAAAACTGCTCCCGTTTGTTTTTGCACCGGCACTCCTGCTCCTCGTGACATCGGGAAAGCGCCGCTATTTCATTGCGGGCTGTATCGGGACAGTCGCTCTACTCGCAATTCCTTTTCTGCCGGATCTCATAAACATGACCTCCAGCCTGGACAGCTATGCCAGGAACCGGGAGTTTGCCGGCTTTGCCTTCACAGTGCTGCGGGCAGTTACCGGGTCCGGGGCGCTTGCCCGCCTGTTACTGTCTGCCTCTTTTTTATTGATCGTGTGTATCATCACGTACCGTCTCGCACAGCGGGTGAAACAGATTGAATTATCAGATTCCAGAGCGCTCCCGGCAGTTAAAGCCTGCTATATCACCGCAGCAGTATTTCTGGCGCCGTTGATAGAGTACAGTTCAGCAAAATTTTCAGGACTATTTTCACTCATAGATACGTCAGAACATCAGTCATAAAACATCATAATCATGTAGTGCACGGCAGACCAGAGACATCAGGCTCTACAAACGAAACTGACGTACCAGGCGCTGCAACTCTTCAGCATTTCCATTCAACTCTGCCGCAGCAGAGGCAGAGTTGTGTGAACTTTGTGACGTCTGCTGAACCACTTCGGTTAAAGTAGCGACCTTTTGAATCCTTTGTCTCTAAAAGGTTTTTCCCCTTGAGAGTCGGATGAATCATCGTGATTCCTAAATTTTTCCCCTCTTTTACATCCAGTGCATAAAAATACCCGGGTAGATAAGATATTGAGCAATAAATGTGCCGCTCTTGGTTATAATGATTATTTTATATTAAATCGTATAGTTATGCATGAATAGGCGTAGAAGTAGTAATTGAGCCAATAGCGACACTTATTGACAGACAGTGCAATATTCAGCTTTTTTGAGTAGTATCGGATGGTCACAAAGAAGCAACCTTGATTGCTGACGCAACTTTTGCCCCCTACGGAGGTTGATCCAAACGTTAACTTTCTGTCTTGACAGCCGTCATCACCTTAAGATATGAATACCAACCGTAGCAGTGGATGGCACTCATGGATAAGCGTTTCAATATGCTGGCCGTTGACTACCAACACGTTAGTCCTTCCAATCTAATTGATGCCGCAAGCAAACAATAAAGCGAGGAATAACAATGTCTGACCCCAAAGTTCTGATTGTAGAAGACGATGATATGAATGCTACTCTCCTGGAAATGATTCTTGAAGGGGAAGGTTTCAGGCATATTGATAAAGCGTATAATGGCGTGGAGGCTTTAGAGCTATATAAAAAGGCTCTGCGTGAAGTTCCCTACAGAGCAGTGTTTCTTGATATCACTATGCCGGAAATGGATGGATTCGAGGTGTTGAGGCGAATCAGGCGCATAGAGGATGATGCTGACTATAGCTACAGGTCGATTATTATAATGGCTTCGGGTGACATTTCGACAGATACGGTCATCAAAACAATGGTAGAGTTTGATGCTGACGATCATATCGGCAAACCTTACGATAGGAATGAAATTTACGAGTCTATTGTCAGGCACGGCATAATTGCATAAAAACAGTGCGCCGGTGCCCTTCATCAGGAAAGCGCCGTCTGGGAAGTTCCTCAAAGCTGCAACGCATCCGCTGGGTTATATCTGCATGTGAAATTACGCAGCTGTGCTTCCTATCTCCCATGGCCGGCCAGACCGGTTTCGCTGACATCTTTCACTACCACCAGAGCAAAACCGAACGGAAAGAGCAGAAACAACGGCACAGCGAACCAGGTCTCCCGCTGCCAGGCAAAGATGATCGGCAGCAGACAGTAGAGGAATAGCAGGCTGTTCAAAAATATGTAGGGCAGGCTCTTCTGCTGGTAGAGGAATGCCATACCCGGTATTCGCTCGCGACCCGTTACCCCGAATTTTGGCGTCCGTTCAAACTCCCCACCGGAACTAAACAGCCCCTTCAGTACCGAAAGCGAAATGCTCGGAGCCAGGCCGACGGTCAAGGCCGGGAGCAGCAGCAGATGGCCGTATTTCCGTGAACCGCTGCGAACCGTATAGAGGAGAAAGTAACTCATGATAGCACCGGTGGTGGCGAGAAAGAGCGGCAGATCAACCCGCAGAATCTGATGCATACCGATACCGACCCGCCAGGTAATGACAGGATATAGGGTCAGCATGACAATCATACCGAGAAGCCAGTACACATTAGCCATCAGATGGGCTACAGCCTCGATCTTGACGCCGAGCGGGAGTCGTCCTATCAACAATCGTGGCAGTATTTTGCGGGCAGTCTGGATTGACCCCCTGGCCCAGCGCTGCTGCTGACTACGCAACGCAGCCATGGTAACCGGCAGTTCCGACGGTACCTGACACTCCTCGCGGTAGACAAAACGCCAACCGGCCAACTGAGCACGATAGCTCAGATCCAGATCTTCAGTAACGGTATCCGACTGCCACCCTCCGGCAGATTCAATAGCACTGCGGCGCCAGACGCCGGCAGTGCCGTTGAAGTTGAAGAACAGTCCCTGCTGATAACGGACCCGATGCTCGATGCTGAAATGAGGGCCAAGCAGCAGGGATTGAATACCGGTAAACCAGGAATGATCGGCATTACAGAAACTCCAGCGGGTCTGCACCATACCGACGCCAGGATCTCGCAGCCAGGGAATAGTGGCATGAAGAAAGTCGCGGGGAGGAATAAAATCGGCATCGAAGACAGCAACAAACTCACCCCGTGCCGTTGTCAGGCCATGGGCCAGCGCTCCGGCCTTATAGCCGTCACGGTGACTTCGCCGCACCACGGAGATTGTAATGCCGTGCTCCCGCCACCGTGCCACGCGCTCATCTACCAGCCCGCAGGTATCATCGTTCGAATCATCCAGCACCTGGATTTCCAGACGATCTGTCGGCCAGTCAAGACGAGCGGCAGCATCCAGCAGACGCACTGCAACAAAGCGCTCGTTAAACAGAGGAAGCTGGATCGTGACGAAGGGAAACGGTTCCGTGCCCGTGTATGCTGCAGGTCGTGCCTGGTTAGTACGAGACTCTGAAAACAGGCAGCGGATAAGCCAGATCCGATGCAGCCCGTAGAAGCAGAGTCCCAGTAATGCAACAAAATGCAACGTTGTCAGGAACGCAATCATTAATCTGGTTCCTCAGGTTCCGGACATAAGCAGGCTATGCCGAGCGGTTTTTCCTCAAAAAGATAGCGGTCCGGTCGCCAGGCGGTTAGTGAACCGACGCTGCCAACCGGGCCTTTTACATCCTCGGTCGGCACCAGCCAGAACTTTTTGGACCAATTGTGCCAGACTCCCGACACTTCCAGATTACCGCGAGTATCACTCTCTTTCGTTGCCAGAATGTCTATCTGGGGAGGCGTGTCGGCATACCTGACCAGCGTGTATGACGAGCGAGGCGGTAGTCCTGCAGCGGTCAGAGTAAACATTCCGGTTGCTTCGCGGTAGACCAGTTTACCGTTGCCGCCACCTTTGATAATGGTCCAAGTTGCCGGGTTCTTGGCAAACAGCAGCAGCTTCTTTTTCCCGCTCGCTGCGCTGCATACTGTGACCGGCAGGATAAGAAGGAATGCAGATACTATAAGTGCATATGATACTTTATGATGTTTTATGAACAGATTATTTTTCACTGTCCCGACCGTTTTTCCCAGGCTTCCCAACTCCCCTTGTAATTTTTGGCATCCGGTAAACCGGCAAGCTGGTGTGCTGTCCAGACGTACGCTGAGCGGACACCACCGAGGCAGTAGTACACCACCGGCTTTGAGGTATCCACATCATGCCTGGCAAGCAATTTTTTTAAATCAGCTGCGGACAGCGGGTGGCGATCCTTGCCGGTGAAGAAATCATCCCAGGGGATATGGATGGCACCGGGAATCTTTCCCTTGATCCATTCAAAGGTTGAACGGGTATCTATCAGCGTATAAGAACCCTTGGCATTCTGAACGTCTTCAGTTGATACGATATACTGCGGCTTCAACTCCACCTTATAGCCGGCCTTCCTGACAGGGGGCTTTTCCGGACCAGTAGTCAGTGTGAAGTTATTGGCACGCCATGACTGAATTCCGCCGTTTAACAGTCGAATAGGGCCTTTGTGTCCGAGCCAACTCAGCAGCCAGACCGTATACCCCTCGCTCCCCCAACTTTTGTCAGCATCACCATACACGACAACCGGGTTTTTTTCGTCAATTCCCAGGCCGGCCAAAGCAACCGCAAGTTCCTGTGGTGGAATTGAGCTGTATTTCACCCCTTTGGCATCGG
>JBMOEI010000037.1:0-49577 GCA_049318985.1 Desulfuromonadaceae bacterium | reverse complement strand
TCTGCACACGTCACGGATCGGAACCTGCGCCCTGGTAATTGGCGGCAGGACCGCGTTGTCGCTCTGTGGCGAGGATATCACGGCAAGTTGCGCCGAAAAAGGCATCCCCTGTTACCTGGAATGTTTTCAGGGGGTTTCCTCAGCTCAGGAAATCAGTCGTCTCTCTCAGATTGCGGCAGCACATGGAGCGGATATGATCATCGCTCTGGGTGGGGGAGCTTCTATCGATGCGGGCAAAGCGGTGTCGCATGAGATGAAACTGCCGGTCATTATTGTGCCGACTGTTGTTTCGACGGATGCACCCTGCTCAGCGTTGTCGGTTATTTACTCGGAGGACGGAGCTTTTGAGCGCTACCTGTTCTTGCGAAAAAATCCCGATTGCGTACTTGTTGACACGGCATTAGTCGCCAATTCACCGGCTAAATTTCTCGTGGCCGGAATGGGTGATGCCCTCGCCACGTTCTGGGAGTCGGACACCTGCTTCAGAAGCGGAAAACCGAATCCGCTTACCGGCGGAGCTCTGCCCACGCTGGCAACGAAGGCGCTGGCGCGACTCTGCTATGAAACGCTGCTGGAGTGCGGTCTTCAGGCCATGCTGGCTGTTGAAAGGAATGCCGTGACACCGGCGGTTGAAGCGATTGTTGAGGCAAATACGCTGCTGAGCGGCTTGAGTTCAGAAAACGGGGGGCATGCCGGAGCACACTCCATCCATAACGGTTTGACGACCCTGAAGGTGGCGGGGCGGAAACTTCATGGCGAAAAAGTGGCCTTTGGAGTCCTTGCCCAGCTGGTGCTGGAAGGGCGGCCATCACGTGATATCAAAGAGGTGCAGGATTTCTGCTGGAGCGTCGGACTGCCGCTCTGTCTGGAGGATCTTGACATTATCAACCCCTCTCCGGAGGAGATCAGCCAGGTTGCCGCCGCAGCTGTTGCTGACGGAGAAACCATCCATTCAACCTGGTTCCCTGTTTCTGCGGCTCTGGTAGAAGCGGCGATCATGACCGCTGACGCCCTCGGAATCCGCTACAAAAAGGCTCTGAAGTTATGAACCCCCGTGCCTTCATGCCGTCAATTTCCAAAGCGCCAGCTATGTGCGAACCTCGCGCAGAGGATGATGAGCGGCAATTCAATCACCAATTACAAATTCTTCAGCATGAGTTAAACATGCAGATCGATGAGTTACAGCGCGCCAATCAGGAGTTGGAGACATCACGGGATAAATATGCCCTGCTCTACGACTGTGCCCCTGTCGGCTATTTTACCTTTGACCGTGGGGGGGAGATCCGGGGAGTCAACCTGACCGGTGCCTCTATGTTGGGAAATGAACCATCAACTTTCTACCATCAACGCTTTGAAAATTTTGTCGCATATGAAGATCGCTACATGTTCGTTGATTTTCTCCGGATGGTCTTTCAGGGTCGCAATAAAATGACCTGCAGGGTGAAGCTCTCCATCAAGGATCGGCCGCCGCTGTATGTGCGGATAGAGGCGATGGCAGCAGGGATAGGTGATGAGTGTCACGCCGCGATGGTGGACATTACGGAACGCAAACAGTGGGAGGAGTGCCTGAGGGAAAGCGAATACAATCTTGCCAAGGCACAATCGATGTCGCATGTCGGTTCGTGGCGTTCCGATCCGATGTCCGGTGAACTGCGCATTTCAGACGAACTGCTGCGCATCATGAACATTACCCGTGAAGAGGCCACTCCGGAAACATTAGCGGGATTGATCCACCCCGATGACCGTGAGTCTGTAATGGGCCGACTTCAACAGGGAACTGCGCAGGGGAGCAGTTACGAGATTGAGCACCGCCTGTTGCTCAGAGACGGCACCTCCAAATGGGTCTATTCGGTCGTCGAACCGTCGGTAAATATCGCCCGGCAGGTTGTCAAGCTGTATGGCACAACTCAGGATATAACGGAACGGAAACAGAGCGAATCACGGCTTCGCAATAAAAAAAATGAGTTGCAGACGATATTTGACTCGGTAAATGATGGTGTCATCGTTTTTGACAATAACGGCTCAATTCAACATCTAAACCATGTCTGCCCTGAATTTTTCCCCCAGGAGATGCTCGTCGGGGGGAGTTGCCGGGATGTATTCCATCCTGATTCACCGCTCGCGCCGCTCACCTGCCCGGTAGAACGGGCCCTGCATGGAGAGCGGGTAGAATCGTCTATGGTGTCCGTACGTGAAGGTCACGCCACCCGCTATATAGACATCACAGCCAATCCGATAAAAGACGAATATGGGGAGAAAACCAGGGCACTTGTTTTTTTGCGGGATATGACGCTGAAAAGAGTTCACGAAATGCAGCTGATCCAGACGGAAAAAATGTCGAGTATCGGTGTACTGGCTACCGGAGTTGCCCATGAAATCAACAATCCGCTCACATCGGTAGCGGGCTATGCAGAGGCACTCCTCCGCCGTTTTCGTGATGAACCGTCGCTGGCTGATGATTCCAGGCTGGAGGTCTTCTCGAAATATCTTGAGGTAATCGTTCGTGAGGCTCATCACTGCAAGGGGATTATCAGTGGTCTGCTTAACTTTGGCAGAAAATCGGACGGATTGAATTATGCGGTCGACATCAATGCCCTGCTTGTGGAGATCCTGGAGCTTATCAAGCATCAGCCAAATTACGAAGAGATGGCAATCGAAGTCACGCTGATGGAACATATTCCCGCCATTCTCGGCGATCCGTCCGCACTGCGCCAGGTTTTCATGAATCTTTTGATAAACGCCTGCCAGGCCATCAAGGATGGCGGCAGCGTCGACATTCTTACGAGCTGTTCCGGAGAAGAGAAGGCTGTTTTCATCAAGGTGCGGGATTCCGGCTGCGGAATCCCCCCTGACGTGATTGACCGTATCTGGGATCCGTTCTTTACCACCAAGGATGTTGGCAAGGGGATCGGCCTTGGCCTGGCTCTTTCGTACAACATTGTAAAGCGGCATGGTGGAGAAATAAGCGTCAACAGTACCGTCGGCGGTGGCTCGCAATTTACGGTACGACTGCCTGTTCGTGGAGAGTGAAGAGTATGTCCGGCTACCCTGATCTCATCAACATTCCTTTTAATCACTCATTCATAAAAAATAAGTTTGTGCCCGGTATTCCGCAGTACACAGTTCACTCTCTTGAACCAGGATACTGGGTCATCATTCAGGGTAACAATGTATTTTTACAACCCGGAAACAGTTCGCCAACTCTTCCTTTCGGCGAACTTCCTGACTGGATCGATCCGCCTGAAATGCCTCTTACCATCGGTGAATGGCACGGGAAGCCGTTGCGCATCTTTTCGGCAGATAACGGGTGCCAGGTACGGGACCCCTTTATCGCTGAAGCGCTTAACGCCACCATACAGACCATCGATAACGCCACACTCGGCATCGGCGGTCTTGCCCGGCAGATTCTCCATTGGGAACAGCAGAGCTGCTTCTGCGCTGTCTGCGGCGGGAAAACAGTCCCGTTCTCCAGGGAATGGGGCAGGCAATGCTCCGTCTGCAGTGCAAAACAGTTCCCCAAAATCTCCCCATGCGCGATAACCCTGGTGAGGCGTGATGACGAGGTGTTGCTGGTCAGAAATGCCCGGTGGCCTGCGGGGCGATACAGTCTGGCCGCCGGCTTTCTTGGTTTGGGGGAGTCACTGGAAGAGTGCGCGGCCCGTGAAGTGAAAGAGGAAACCGGGATAGATATTGCTGATATTACCTATGTGGGGAGCCAGAGTTGGCCCTTTCCATCGCAGATAATGGTCGGCTTTGTTGCACAATACGCCGGGGGAGATTTGATCGTCGATTATACCGAACTCGAAGATGCCCGCTGGTTTCCGATCTCACAGCTTCCCACGCTTCCGCCGACACGAAGTATCGCCCGCAGGATTATTGATACCTTCTGCGCCTGATTAAACCACCTCATCATGCTGCATACCAGTATATGGAGCAGAAATGGCATAGTGTCCCGGTCATGACAAACAGATGCCACACGAAGTGTCCATATCTGATTCGTGAATCGGTCACAAAAAAAGCCACTCCGACCGTATATGCCACGCCACCGAGGGCCAGCCATACCAGTCCGGCCGTTGATACACGGTTCGATAATGGATTGATCGCAATCACAATCAGCCACCCCATGAGCAGATACAGGCCTGTGGAGAAGATGGGATGGAATAGCTTGTCGAACGCCTTCAGCAGCACTCCGATGACGGCAAGACCCCAGATGAGCCCGAATACCGTCCAGCCGACTGCACCGCGAAGGACACCAAGCGTAAACGGTGTATACGTTCCGGCGATGAGGAGAAATATCGCGGAGTGCTCAATTACCTGAAACAGGCGCTTTGCCTTACCGTGCGGCAGGGCGTGATAGATGGTTGAAGCAAGATACAGCAGAATCATGGAGGCGGCGAAGATACAGGCTCCGACGATGTATCCGGTATTACCGCTCTGAACGGCGTGTACAATGAGAAACGGGGTTGCCGCGAGCGCCGCGACCAGTGCAATACCATGACTGACGCTGTTTGCGATTTCCTCCCCGGGCGTCTGCTGACGTGTGGGAGCTTTAAGCGATATACTCATGGTGGTTCCTCCGATAGTTATTATTACACCTGTTTTTCTCTGGAAAGGTTCCGAAAAAACAGGACCACGAGTGGCGGCAATACCACCAGAAATCCGACCAGCAGATATTGAAATGTCTGCCTGACCCCACCTTTGTCAGCCAGCATTCCGACCAGCGGGCCGGTGCAGACGAACAATACCCGGAAGCAGAGCGACTGAAGAGAAAGAATACCGGCCCGGTTGGCTGAAGGGCACTCCTTTTGCGTCAGGTTGAGCATCATCGGTCCGCGCAGTCCCCTCATACTCGTCAGCAGATAATAAAAGAGAAATCCCCACACCCCTCCGACAATTCCCAGTCCCAGATACCCCACACCGATCAGGAGCAGAAACAGGTGTACCATGAAGCGCTCACCAAGAAATGCATTGGCGCGATGGCTGATCAGGGAGAAAAAGGCCACAGTCAGGTTTGCCCCGCACCAGACCGGGCCGAACCAGGTCAGCGGCACCCCTGCGTGCTGCATATACGGCTGAATCAGCCAGACCGGATAGAATGAGGAGATTCCAAGTACCGTGTTCAGTAGAATGGTGTAGCGCAGACTCTTGTTCTCCACAAAGGCATAGCGTGCGGTGCGCCATGCCTCGGCAAGATGGCCCGAGTGTGGCGCAATTTCCCTCGGCGGCTCAACCATGGAGCGGGTGAGCAGGAGCGCCAGAAACCAGACGCCGATCTGCAGGATAAACGGCAGCAGTGGAGCATATGCGTAGAGTACTCCGGCAAAGAGTGCTCCGAGCGCTTCACCTCCCTGGGCATAGCCCCCCATGCGCCCTTGATGCCGCTCGTACTGCTGTTCCGCACCTTCCTGTTTGAGCGTTTCATACAGCAGAGCGCTATCCGAGCCGCTGATGAAGGCCAGAGAGGTTCCGATCAGGATCTCGGAAACCATGACATGGGCAAAGGTGGTTGCGACAGTATAGATTCCCCAGCCAGCCATGCCGAGCAGAGAGGCGAGGGTGAGGGCCACGCGGTAGCCGATCCGGTCGCTGATATAACCGCTCGGATATTCCATCACCACCATCGAAACAGAGAGTATCCCCTGAAGCAGAAGGATCTGCGTGAGCGACAGGCCGATGTGATCTTTCCAGAACAGGGTGATGATTGCCATCGGGAAGAGGGTCATCTGCAGGAAGGAGAAGGCGTAGAGCTTTTTGATGTTGGAATGGGTGGGGTTCATAAAGAGGGGTACTTGTGGTGCAGTGGATTGTCAAATCCACCCACCTCTGATATCTGACCTTTGGTAATACAAGGAGAGTTTTTGTATTCAGAAATAAATAATTTCAAATTCCATACGCCGAACCGTCAACTACCTTGAGTTTGACGATTTTTTTTAGCCCTTTCAAGTGCTTTTTTATTGGGGTGGCAGGTATCAAGCAGTTGCTTGGCGGTTACAGAAAGTTTTTTTGGGGGCTTCGCGCAAAGTACGAATTTTTTTGTAACTGGGGTAACTCCTGAAGAAACTATAAACCTTAGCAAATCAATGTCTTTTCCGGCTATCGTCAGCAGAACTGAAGCTTCACTGTTAGCATTCATAAAGTACCCTCCCATCATTCATAGCATGGTGGATTACATGATTTTTAGAAGTTGCCAATTTCGCTACTTCCTCGGATGAATAGACCAGAAAGTCGATGGGAATCCTCACATCGGGAAAGAGCATCCATAGTCGTGCCATTTCGGCGCGGCGGCTTCGGTGAATATTAAACGGCCCATCTTCGATAACAAGAAAATCCAAATCAGAATCTGGGCGGGCATTTCCTCTCGCATAGGAACCGAACAGCACTATCTTGCGGGGGCTGACCTCGCGTACAATTTTTTCGGTCATCTCTTTGAGAAGTTCCTCGGTTACCGGTTGGTTTTGCATTTGAATTCTCTCTCTGTTGAGGCTTAAAGAATAGATTTAACGGTTATCAAAATTTTCATCCGGCAGAATATCACTCCACCAGCCCATCAAACGCCTCGGTGAATTCTTTACCGCGTTGCAGACTGTTATAAAAAGGCAATCCCCAGACAGCATATTTTTTGTTTGTGAAAAGTTGCTCAATCTCAAAATTAGCCTTGATGCTCTTGAGAAACTCCTCCTTCCACTCATCAGCCCGGAGCAGGTGCGCCCCCTTCGGCTCAACAAAAACCTGGTAGTGCATTGTGTTCTTGGTTTCCTTGCCGACAAGATAGAGCACAAAGTCGGGCTCAAGCGGCCTGCCGTCATCAAAGTTGTACAATTTGAAATGCTTCTCATTGCGTATCAGCCAGGCATCCGAATAGCACGTTTTCAGGTCGTCGTACCGCTTGTCAATGAACTGAATCAGCATCTTTTCTTCAGATGTGCCGTAACAGTCATCGAACACATACCAGTCACTCGTGCTCAGATCGAGGTGGTAGGACGTTTCGCCGACACTGTTCATCGACCGGCCAAATTCTTTGTCTCCCCCCTCATCCAGCATGAAATTCAAGGTCTTGTCGGTGAATGTGTCTTTGATCATAAACGGCTTGAACTGCTTGCTACCTTTGAACTCGACTTTATCTGAATCAATAACAGCGGCAATGTTAGTAAGAATCTGCGTCGCAGCATCCAGCATTCCATCTGCTGAAAGGTTGCTGATCTGCTCCGGCAAGCCCGAGACTTCAAGTTTGATTTTGCCAAGATACCGGTCGGAGGTAATGAACTCCAGCACAGACAGCAGGTTGGGCAGATACCATTTGAGATTGGCAAACTCAAAGAATTCAAGGCGCTGCATGGCTTTACGGATTACCGGTACACCAAAACTGAGCAAATCGTAATCCTTCGATTTCCGCTCCGCTCCTTTGTCGGGACCACCAATTTCAAACGCAACGGAAGACATAATATAACCGGTGCGCAGCTGCACCTTGTGCCGCTGGTTAATCAGGCTGCTGTCCAGTCCATCAACATCCTCGCGGCTATATGAGCGGCGCTCATTCAAGAAGATGTGCCCGGCTTTGTACAGCGATGTTTTCTTGAAGCTCTCTTTCAGGCTGATCTTGCGTTCTCGGGTGGTTTTGGCCTTTATACCGATCTCTTGCAGGGCGCTGTTCAACTCCTGGATGTACTTCGGATTATAGGCGCTGTGGTAGTAAAGCTCCTCACAGACACGAAGCTCATTATCAAGATCCTCATCGAACTTACGGCCATACAGAGGCTGATCATTAGTCAGACGGAACGGGCAATAACGCGCACCACGGCCGATCAACTGCGCCTCGCTCATGGTTGTTCTGCCGATTTTTCCGGCCTTGCTGTCGCGGGTGTCATACAGGCGCACAATGTCAAACAGATTGAGCACGTCCCAGCCTTCATTGAGCTTGTCCACGGCAAACACGGCGCGATATTCATTATTCTCGTCTTCAAGAGAATTGACCGCCAGCTGTTTGGCTTCGCTTTCTTCCTTGCTGTTGACCGAAATGAGCTTTGTTTCCGAAAAATCCTCTTTCAACTCCGCAATCAGATTTTCAAAGGTGACATTGTTCGCCGCAAAATAGTCAAACATCCGTTTCAGCGTGGCATCTGTATTTGAGGCTCGGATATTTTCCAGAGTAACTGGTGTCAAGGATTGTATTCCATTTCTGAACAGCTCAAAAAATGTCTGGCTCTCCTTGATGGTTTTGGACTTGAACAAAAGTACCGGCTTGATGAGCTTTTTGTGTTTCTCAAAGATTTTGTGCCGGTACTGGCTTAACAGCACCGCCTGCAAAGACCGTTCAAAAGATTGCATATCAGCCTGCAATACCTTGACCTCTTTGGAATAACCATCCTTGCGGAACTCCTTGAGCGGGTAGTCATATATCAGTTTCGGCTTGTATTTCTCGGCCAGATTGTCGTTTGACAAGTCCATGGTCGCTGTAAACTCAAGCAGGACGTTATCGGGGTGGGCATTAAAAATCCGCTCAACCGTCCCTTCCCAACTGATAATCTCAAACAGTTCCTCTTGCGACGCTTGCGCTTTGCCTTTTTTGGTGTCTGCGTTGATGTGGTGCGCCTCGTCAGAAATGAGCACGATCTTTCGATCCTCAAAATCGTCATAGGTCAGGCTGTTTTCACGCGGCGTGTTCAGGTTCATATGCAGCCCCTGAATGGTGGAAAAGACGATGTTGATATCATCCTGATTCGCCGCCTGAAAGTTCTCCACCTCCCGCACCGTCACACGCTTGTCGCCGAAGCTGACACTTTCGGCAAAAAGATATTTGCTTGATTGGTGATTGAGAAAGTTGTCACGGGTCTTGTTGATGATGTTGGAGCTGTTCACAAAAAACAGGAAGTTTCTGAAACCTTTTTCATAAAGATACAGGATCAGCCCTGCCATCATCAGGGTCTTGCCACTGCCGGTCGCCATGTGGAACAGCAGTTGATGGTTTTGTGTCGGTTTGCCGTCAAACAGCTCCTGCCAGTAATTGACAAAATACTGAAATGCGTTGTGCTGATAAGGACGAATAGCAAAAACGGGGTTGAGGTTATCAGTAATGCCGCTGGGGACAACGGTTTTATCAAACTCGCGCCGTCCCACCCACTCGAACACCAGTTGATTGAGAGTTTTAATTTCACTCATGCCAGTCGCCATACTCCGGTGGTTTTTATGACTTCGTACATGGCATCAGGGGCAAGATCAATCTCGCCCGGCCAGGTTACGGCTCCATATTCGACAAAAGCCCTGGCAAAAAAGGCTGGATCAGCCAGAGCAGAAAACACACCAGCGCTTTGACTATGGACAAGACCGTCCATTTCTACCCAGCCTTGCAAGCCATCAAGAAAACGAACATTCAGGCGAAAACCTGGATACGGGGTAACTTCGGCAACCCGCCAGGGAGACCGGGGATTAACGGGCGGTATCATGTCAAAGGTTGAATTTTTTTCGGGGTTTGATTCTGTTCGCATAGCTGCCAATCCTCCGTTAACTCTGTTCGGTGTTCCATGGTCCATTCAAGCACCAACATAAGCGCCCTTTTCGGAAGGCTCCCAGATAATATTTCCATGGTTCGAATATCAATCAAAACTTCGTATTCACCATACAGGGCGTGAAAATGTGGTGGAGCATGTTCGCGCCAGTGCATTTGAATCAAGATTCCAAAGAACATTGAAATAGTAGGCATTGTTATTTTCCTCCAAAAAACTGCCGGTTCAGTGCCTTGTCTTCAGCCGATACGCCATAGGTCACATCATCAATTTCGCTGTACGGGACATACAGCATGTTTTTATCCAACACCTCAATAAGAAAGCGCTGCCTCTCTTCAAACGACAGAGCTTCAAACTCGCTTGTGTTGGCATCAACGGTTTTCGGATTGATTTTATAGGAGAGGAAAGCGCGTTCCTGCATGGTTTGCCAGATGGTGTGCAGCTCATCGCCAGTTGTAGCGGATTGAATCTGATCGATAAAGGTTTGATTGGCCCGGTTCAATTCACAATAGGCAAAGCTACCGCCCCCTTGCCAGTTGACCGCTTTGGAAACGCCCCCCTGATCATATTCCAGCTCTTCAAACATCTTCCCTTCTTGTTTCACATTTTTACCAATGACCTTTTTCAGCCGCTCGACGGTGATGTTTTCAATGTAGTCCATCTGCTCGACGCCGATATAGCGCCGCCCCATTTTGTGAGCGACTGCGGCGGTTGTGCCGGAACCACTGAAAAAATCGAGGACCAAATCGTCGGGATTCGATGCTATATAAATAATACGCTGGAGTAACCTCTCTGGTTTTGGTGTAGCAAACGCATCCCCATCCCCAAATAATGCGGAAATTTCTTTTTTTGCTTCTTGATTATGGCCGACCTCCGTGTTTGGCCACCATGTCCAGGAATTTTGGCCTTCCATCTCATTCAGAAAACGTTTCAGACGAGGTCTAGAAGTCCCATCCTTACCGAACCAAACTCGATTGTCTGCCATCAACTGGAGATATGTGTTTTCTGCGAGCGCCCAACAGCGGCCAGTAGGAGGAGGGAATTGTTTTCCGCTTGGTGATGTAATTGTATAATACTGACTAGGTGTCGCGTGCCCTGTCATGCCCGTGAAGTCTGTTGATGCCCATTCTCCTCGCGGATCGTCGTCTAAATTCTTAAAATCCTGACTCCTGGTGTCACTTATTTCAAGTTGATTGAAGCTGGCTGGAACTGATGTATTGCGCTTTGAAATCACTAAAATGCTATCGTGTGCATCACCAAGACGTAGCCTGTTGTCAGGAGAAGTCCGTTTTTGCCAAACAATATTAGCCACAAAATTAATACGTCCGAAAATCTCATCGCATAAGACCTTCAAATAATGGGCTTCACTATCGTCGATATTTATCCAAATCGAACCATCATTCGACAATAAATCCCGTGCGATCTGTAGCCGTGTTCTCATGAAGGTTAGCCAGGTGGAATGATTGAAGCTGTCGTTATATCTAAAGCTATCACTTCCAGTATTATAAGGCGGATCAATGTAAACCAGCTTCACCTTCCCCGCATACACCTTCTTGAGCGTATGCAGAGCCAGCAGATTGTTCCCCTTGATGATAAGGTTGTCATTCAGCGAAAGGTCTGAAACCGTGTGCTCACCGTCTTTATCGAACTTCCTGAAATTAGTCAAAACCTTGGGAGACAGCAAGCGATCTATCTGATCCGGCGCCAGCGTTTCATTCCAGAAAACCTCATTACGCTTTGCATCCTCCTTCTCCTGTCCACCCTCCAAAACACAATCCTTGTACGGCCATGCCAGCACAACTTCCTTGCTCTCGGTAAGATACTCACCGTTTGCCGTCAGGCCGATCTTGTTTTTGAAAGCGGTGTAACTGTCCGGCAAAAACTGCTTGTTGCTGACGAACTGCTGAAACTTGATCTTGTCGAACACCACAACACCTTCAACCTCAACAAAAAAATGTCGCCTGATACCTTCGTGTTTCAGTAACAGCTTAATAAGGCCAGGATCAAGCGTCAACGCAAGTTCAACAATCTTGTTTTTCAGCAGCTTGCCTTCGGCAACCAGCCGGTCGTCTTGTTCCAAAAGCTTTATCAGGTCATTTAACAGATTTTGCATGATGGTTGATTGTCCTTGAAATTTAATTTTCTGCCAATTCCGGCATGCCGGAATTAGGTTTAACTAGCTGATATATAACAATACAGGTATCAAAAATGACTTGTTTTTTTGTCAATTTCCGACTTTTATACCTTCAATTTTTTCATCTTCTCTAACAGCATGCTACGAAGTTTGACTATCGTGAGGTTGAGCGATGTTTTTTGTTCAGAAGTCAAAGTCGCGCTATCCAGCAAATATATCCGGTCATAAAACTGATCCACGAATGTCAGATCTACCGGCGCTCCAGTCAGTTTTGGTTTTGCACTTTTTTTCCTTATTTCACCGCGTGTTAGTCCGCTTTCCTTGTATTTGGTGTACAGGGTCGACATTGTCACCTGATCTTTTTTCTTGGCAATTTCCACCAAAATACCCCGCGCCGTCTTGGGGTCGTTGCGGCAATCGTCCTTGACATCATCTGGCAATTTATTAAGAGAGAGAATCTCGGAAAGCGTCGAATCAGATTTACCTAGAGCAGCAGTAAGATCACTCAGTTGATAGTTGTGTTGCGTCTTCAGCCGTTCTATCGCCTCGGCTTCTTCAATGGCGGTCAGATTTTCCCGTAACAGGTTCTCTATAATTGAAATTTCAGCCGGTTCGCCATCGGTGAAAACTGCCGGAATGGTTTGACAACCGGCAAGCTTTGAAGCTTGATAACGTCGCTCGCCCGAAACCAGCAACAAAGCACCATCTGCACCCTGTCGCACAAGCACCGGTTGCAACACGCCGTGCTTCTCAATCGACGCTTTCAATTCCACCAAAGCCTGTTCATCAAAATACTTACGCGGCTGGTCGGGATCAGGCAGAACATCCGCAATGTTCAGGTCATACAATTTTCCCTTCTCAAAGGTTACAGGTGCTGAATCCGCCATAATAGCCCCCTCGTTTGAGTCAAACAACCCACTATTAAAATGAGCGGATTGTAAACAAAAGTCAGTGAAGTAGCAAGATTTCTCCCGATTCGTTCTAATCATCTGCTATGAAGATTGATTTCTATTCAGCAGGTGTGCCTGTCTCTTGAAAGTATCTCCGCACCAGCAGATTATGCAGCGGAAAACCGAGGTCAATCGGCTCTTCGATCAGGGCGATCTCCTGCGTTTCCGACGATGAGAAGGGCTTCAGGCAGCTGTGCGGCTGTTTCGATGCAAGGCCGCTGATGACCAGGGTATTGTCCAGCCCGTTTGAAACATCATACAGTGTTATCTCATCCGGAGAAACCGCTATGCCGGTTTCTTCCAGCAGTTCCCGCGCAGCCCCTTCCTGCCAGGTCTCGCCAAGATCAAGGTACCCTCCCGGCAGCACGAGAGTCCCTTTTTGCGGCTCAATATTGCGCCGGGCCACTACGAGACCATTTCCTATCGGCACGAGCAGCACAACCACCGGAATCGGATTCAGATAATTCGTGTTGCTGCATTGTTGACAGAGTTTCGGCCACAACTCTCCAGTGGGGTATTTTGCGCCGCAGTATGAACAGCAGGAGTTTATTTCTACCATGAAGTACCCTCCTCAGAAAACGAGGTCTCTGCTTCTTTTGAATCGTAGTCACCACGGGCTTTCAAAACATTTTCAATGTTATGTTCCGACCATGTGCGTATCGGTTCAAGAATGTGCACCAGCGTACTGCCAAGATCGGTCAGAGAATACTCCACCTTCGGCGGAACTGAGGCATACACCATACGTGCCACAAGGCCGTCCCGTTCAAGTCCTCTCAATGTCTGAGTAAGCATTTTTTGAGAGACGCCGCCAATTTCCCGACGCAACTCCCCAAACCGCTTCGTCTTATTCACAAGTGAACCGACGATGAGAACCGACCATTTATCGGCAATTCGGTCAAGGACAATTCGTGTCGGGCACTTTTCGTTATAGACATCCCATTTCATACCAGACCCCTTTCCAGTAAAATAGTAACAGTTTCTAAAAGGTACCTATATAACAAAAAGGTGCCTACTTGCAAATAAATATATTGGGAACTATATTCGATAACAGGTCGGCGCGACGGCGGAAAGTAAATTCAGAGGAACAGCAGAGATTACAATTACCATCACTAATTCAAATGAGGAGGTACGGCAATGTCAGACAATATGGCGGAAACAAATAAAAAAATTCTTGGAGCATTTGCAGAGGCGGTTTTCGTAAAAAAAGAGCTCTCTGCCCTGGAACAGTACGTAAGGACCGATTACATTCAACACAACCCGCTGGTGAATCAGGGATCGCAGGGATTCAGAGAGTTTTTCTCGGCCTGGTTCGACTCTGTTCCGGACTGGAACTACACGCTCAAGAAGATTATCGCCGAAGGCGATGAAGTGTGGGTGTACGGAAACTATGCAGGGACACTGAAAAAGGAGTGGCTTGGTATTCCTGCTTCGGGGCAGTGCTATGCTTTTGACGCCGTTGATGTCTTCCGACTGCAGGAGGGTAAACTTGCCGAGCATTGGGATGTCATGGATATCTACGGGTTGTTCAAACAACTTGGCGCAATCTAAAGAGTTGCTTCAGAAATGGGGGGCTGGCTGCCCCCCATTTTTGGCTGAATCTATTCGGCAGGGCTCGTCTCTGTCTTTATCATATCCCGCAACTCGAACCGCTTGATCTTGCCGGTTGCCGTTTTCGGGAGCTCGTCAATAAACCGTATCCAGCGAGGATATTTGTAAAGCGCCAGATTCGCTTTCACATACTCTTTCAACTCATGTGCCATCGATTCCGATGGCGAATGCTGTTTATTGAGCACGACAAAGGCCATTGGCTTTATCAGGTTTTCTTCGTCCGGCGCACCTATGACGGCACATTCGAGGACCGCCGGGTGTTCGATCAGGCAGGACTCGACTTCGTTTGGTGACACCCAGATCCCGCCCACCTTGAGCATGTCGTCCGTGCGCCCGGCGCAGCAGAAATAGCCCTGTTCATCACAGGTGTATTTATCGCCGGTATTTATCCAGTGCCCCATTATCGTCTGCCTGGTTTTCTCATGTTTATTCCAGTACAGGGCGGTAGCGCTGTCCCCTTTGACCAGCAGCGTGCCAATCTCTCCGACAGGGAGATCATGCATGTTCTCATCAACGATGCGGGCCTCGTAACCCGGCACTATTTTTCCCGAGCTGCCGGGAACGATTTCCCCCGGTCTGTTCGAGATGAAAATATGCGCCATTTCGGTGGAACCGATGCCGTCGAGAATATCGAGTTGAAAACGTTCTTTCCAACGATGCAGATAGGCAGCCGGAAGCGCCTCTCCTGCTGATACGCAGAGCCTCACGCCGTCCATGGTCCCTTTTTCTTCAAGCATCTGTCCGTACAGAGTCGGAACGCCGAAGAATAGAGTCGGACGATGGCGGCTCACGGTCGCATACACATGTGCCGGAGTCGGGCGTTGCGGCAGGTACACAGCAGTGGCCCCGACGTCAAAAGGAAAATAGAGACCATTACCGAGCCCATAGGCAAAGAACAGTTTCGCCGCAGAGAAGAATACGTCGTTCTCCCTGATGGCGAGAATCTTTGCCGCATAGGTTTTGGCCGAATAAACCATATCATGTTGCAGATGAACCGTCCCCTTGGGAGAACCGGTTGAGCCGGAACTGTACAGCCAGAAACAGGAATCGTCGCGGCAGGTCGGAGCGGTTTCCAGATCTGCCGATTGTTCGCTGAGAAGTTCAGTCAGACACACATCACCGTCAGGGGCGCTGCCGTTGGCAACGATGATCTGCTTCAAAAAACGAAGATTGCCACGGATCGGCTCTATCTGCGGCAGCAACTGTTCATCTACTACCAGCACTCGTGCCCGGCTGTCGTTCAGGTAGAACTGAAAATCCTGTGAACGGTTCATAGTGTTGAGGCATACCGGCACGGCACCGATCTTGATGGCACCGAAGAACGCCTGCGGATAGATTTCCGTATCCAGCAGCAGCAGGGCGACCCTCTCCTCCATGCGTACATCAAGTGACAGTAACGCGTTGCCGAAACGGTTCACCCCCTCCTGAATCTGCCGGTAGGTAAATTCGCGTTCTTCACACAGTACGGCAACTTTTTCACCCCTTCCTTCACGAACATTACGATCAACAAAGTAGTCAGCAGTATTGAAAGATTCGGGTAGATCCAGATTGTACGGCATGATTGGCCTCCTGCGGTATATTTGTCCTGACATCAAGGTAACTAAAATACTTTTTTGGAGCCGGTCGGAATAAATCGGTATTATGGTATTGATTTACCACTATACAAAACATAATGAATCCTGTCGACAAAAAGTGACACAAAAATAGGTACTATTAAAAAAAAAGTTGCTATACAATTTACATGCAGATTTGACGTCTCACGCGATGGTGAATTTATGGATAAACAACTTTCCGATTTGTATCAACAGAAGCTGACGACAGCAGAAGAAGCGGTGTGCCACATTCAGTCCGGCTGGCGGGTGTTTATCGGGTCCGGGTGCGCTGTACCGATGCAGCTGGTCGCCGCCTTGAGCAGAAACGCCCTCAGATTCAACGATGTTGAGCTGATCCAGCTTCTGTCCCTTGGTGCGGTTGATTATATAACTGACGAAAATTCAGGGCATTTACGCCACAACTCCTTTTTCATCAGTGAAAATATCCGGCAGGCGGTACGCGAAGGGCGCGCAGATTATACCCCGATCTTTCTCAGTGAAATTCCGGAGCTTATCCGTTTCGGGCAGCGGGGTAACCAGGCAGCGTTACTGCAGCTGTCGCCACCGGATAAGCATGGCTTCTGCAGCATGGGTATCAACGTGGATATTCAGCGTGCGGCACTGGATCGCGCCCGGCTGGTGATAGCCGAGGTAAACCGGCAGATGCCGCAAACGCATGGCGAAACATACGTTCACATTAAAGATATCGATTTTCTGGTCGAAACGGATCAGCCGATTTTAGAAGCCATTGCCCAGGAACCTGATGAAATAGAACTGCAGATCGGCTATCAGATTTCACGGCTTGTCGAAAACGGCAGCTGTCTGCAGATGGGTATCGGCACGATACCGGGCACGGTGTTGAATTTTATTGCCGATAAGCGCGATCTCGGCATTCATACGGAAATGTTCAGCGATGCCCTGATCCCCCTGATAGAAGGTGGCAATATAACCAATCGCTTGAAAGCCATCCATCCCGGCAAGGTGGTTACCAGCTTTGTCTGCGGCAGTAAACAACTGTACGATTTTGTTGGCGGCAATGCCGGCATTGAATTCTATCCGTCCGATTTCGTTAACAATCCCCGGGTGATATCCAGCAACGACAAGGTAGTGGCGATTAATTCGGCTCTGCAGGTGGATCTTACCGGCCAGATATGCGCCGACAGCATCGGTTACCGGTTTTACAGCGGTATTGGCGGGCAGGTTGATTTTATACGTGGCGCTGCCATGAGCCGTGGCGGCAAGCCGATTGTTGCGATCAGAAGTACGGCAAAAGATGGCGCAATCAGCAGAATAGTGCATCGGATCGATGACGGCTCCGGAGTTGTCACCAGCCGCGGGGACGCCCATTACGTGGTGTCCGAGTACGGGGTCGCCTATCTTCACGGCAAGACCATCAGAGAGCGTGCCCTGGCGCTGATTTCCATAGCTCATCCCGATTACCGTCAGGAGTTACTCGAATTTGTGAAGCAGAAACATTATGTCTACGAAGATGAACAGGTGTGGCAGCAGGCGCTGGATCATTACCCAAAAAAATATGAGGAGAGCAAATCCTTCGGCGGCATCACGATGTCGATACGGCCACTCAAGGCCACTGATGAAAGGACGCTCCAGGAGTTTTTCTACAGCCACAATGCCGATACCATTCTCAATCGTTATTTCGGCCAGAAACGTCAGCTTGCCCACCTCGAAGCGGCAAAGCTTGTCTGCGTGGACTACCGGAACCGGATGGCGTTGGCAGCGTTTTTGCCGGAGGATAACTCGGAGTCAATGGTTGCAGTGGCGAGATATGTGGTCAACCCACGCACCAATCTGGCGGAGACCGCTGTTGTCGTGCATGAAAATTTCCGTCGGATAGGTCTGGCGCAATACCTGCTGGGGCAGTTGGAAGATCATGCCATCAGTCAAGGTATCGCAGGATTTTTTTCGGAGATACTGCCCACAAATAAAGCCATGCTTGATTACCATCGGAAACTTGCGCATAAACTGGTGTATTCCCAGGAGACGAATACCTTTCATATGGAATTCCGCTTCAAAAATTAACCTGACGAATCATCCTATGGAAAGGATAAAGATAAGCGGCAACCGCTTATCTGGTGTAGTAACCGACTCCGACCAGGAAATTGTCAACTTTGAGCACATACGTGTGTTTCTTTTCAATTTTGCCGGTAACCGGGTTACGCCACACATAATCAAGTTCACCCTGTCCCTTTGACTTGACGATAGCGATCATCTCCTGAATAATCTGCTTGCCGTTAGGATCGGTCAGTGTCTTTGCGTCGCTACCGACAAGACGCGGGGTCGCGCCATGGGCGCGAAAGCGCAGATCATCAATGCCGATAACGAAAACATACAAATCATCCTCAATAAAATTGCCACTTAAATCTCCGAATGCTTTAAACGCGCCCTTGGAATCATTTTTTACCGCAGTGGAAGCCTTGTTAAGCAAATTCCTGGCCTGCTCAGCCGAGGCGCGTGGGATATAATACCCCACGGCAATAATCACATCCCCCACTTTTTTGAAATAGGTTACCTTACGCTCCACCTTGTGGTCGACACGATTCAGCCAGCGATATTCCAATGTGCCTGACCCCTTGTTTTGTGCAATTTCAAGCATTTCCTTAAAAATCAATTTCCCGTCCACGTCGCTCAAACCTAAAACGATACGGTCGATCAAAACTGACGAAGATCCGCCGCTTGCCAGCAAAACTCCGGTCGTGCTGATTGCATAGACGTACAGATCTCCCTGAATGAATTCACCCTGACGGTTAAACGCAGCCAAGGCCTGGTCCTTTTTCTCTTCGTAATGAGCAACGGCGCGATCAAGCAGTTCCTTGGCGCGCTTTGCGTCATTTTGTATGCTTGCGGCTTCCGTTTTCTGAGGAGGGGTGTTGGCGGCAGACGCTGTGCCGGCCGCCAACAAAGGAATTAACGCGAGTGAAACTAAAATGATACGGGAAAAGCAGATTTTCAACAGAGACGAAACTGTTTTGGATTCGATATTCATTTTAGTTCACCTCAAAGCCACAAATTTATGAAATATATGCTGCAAGCTAAAAAGGGAAATGCCGCTGGCCCATCTGTATTGTAATCCATTTCACTTCCGTCATCTCATCCATTGAATAATGGCCGCCTTCACGCCCAACCCCACTGTCCTTGACCCCTCCAAAAGGAACGTGAGGTTCGTCCATGACGCTGCAGTCGTTGATATGCACCATCCCGGTCTCTAGTCGCAGTGAAAGGTCAAAAGCTTTTTGCAGGTCATTGGTGATCAATCCGGCGGAAAGACCGAAAGAAGATTCATTGGCAAAGACGAGTGCCTCTTCGCTATCGGCCACCTTGATGACGCAGACCACTGGACCAAAGCTCTCTTCATCAAAAATACGCATTTCCCTCGTTACATCTGCAACGATTGTCGGCTGATAGAAGCCCCCTTCGGATGTCCCCCCGAAGATAACACGGCCTCCTTTGGCAAGAGCATCCTTTACCTGGATATCAATAAAACCGCACTGCTTGCTGTCAACAAGCGGTCCGATAACCGTATCGTGATCGCGCGGGTTGCCAACCTTCAGACCCTTCGCTTTGACAGCAAGCTTTTCACAGAACTGGTCGTAGACATCGGCTTCGACAATCAGCCGGGAGTTGGCCATACACACCTGGCCCTGGTGGAGAAATATGCCGAAAGCAGCAGCATTAACCGCATAATCGAGATCGGCGTCCTTGAGAACGATAAGCGGGCTCTTGCCGCCCATTTCAAGGGTAATCTTCTTCTGGTGACGACCAGCCACCTCCGCAAGCTGCTTGCCGACTTCGGTAGAACCGGTGAACGTTACCATGCGAATTCTCGGGTCTTCAACCAGGGTATCACCGAGCGTGCTTCCTTTGACAGGAATGACGTTCAGAACTCCTTTTGGCAGACCGGCTGCCTCAAAAAGTTCGGCTATCTTCAGCCCGATAACCGGAGTTGGCGAGGCAGGCTTGAGAACGAAGGTGTTCCCGGCAGCAAGCGCCAGGCAGACTTTTTTCATTGCCAACAAAAACGGGAAATTGAACGGAGATATTCCGGCAATGACACCTAAAGGACGGCGAACACTCATCGAAAAAACGCCGGGAAGGTCGGATGGCATCGTCTCACCCGTGATGCGTCGGCATTCTCCCGCAGCGCTACGCAGCATATTAACGACGAACGTTGTTTCAAACATTGCCTTGCCAAAGGTTGCCCCACCCTCATCGATAAGCACATCGGCAAACTCACTGATCCGCCCTTCGAGAATGCTGGCAGCCTTGAGCAGTACACCCTCCCGCTGAGCCGGCACGGTGCCGCCCCAATCGCCCCTGACCCGGTAGGCGGCGGCGATGGCCCTTTCTACGTCATCATGGCTGGCCTGATGAACCTTGGCGTAGACTTCCCCAGTTGCCGGGTTCATGTCATCAACCATCGTACCGGTCGAGGAAGCGACCCACTCCCCATCAATATAAAGTTTATATTCATTCATGTGTAAAGTATCCTTTCTGAAACTCGATTTATTCTGATTAGTGAAACGACAAGCCGCCATCGTGAACGATCATCTGGCCGGTGATAAACGCGCTGTCGTCGGTGGAAAGGAACAGGGCAAGACCAATGAGGTCCTCAGGTACAGCCTCTCTTTTAAGACAACGGGCATTGAGCTGAAGCTCTTCAAGTGGTGGCAGGTCCAGTTTTTTGATCTTGTCAAAGTTATTGCCGCCATCAGAATGAGTAAATCCTGGGGCGATCGTGTTTACGTTGATCTTGAAATCGCCAAGTTCACGGGCCATAGAACGGGTTAACGCCATGATGGCTCCCTTTGAGGCCACATAGTGCGGCATTCCCGGGACCCCTTCATTGATTGATGACGAGCCGATATTAATAATCTTGCCTCCTTTGGCCTTCATGAAGGGGAAGACCGCCTTCATACAGTTGAACTGACCCAGCACGTTAATTTCCAGCACTTTCATAAATTCTTCCGTACTGCATTCCATGAAAGGTTTCAGGACGATGCTGCCAAAAATGGCGGCATTATTGAGCAAAATATCAACAGAGCCAAACGTGTCCTGAGCTGCTTTTGCCAAGGCCTCACATTGCCCAAGATCACTGACGTCGGTTTTCACAAAGATTGCATCGCTGCCTGCGGCTTTAACCGCCTCTACCGCTTTCTGGCCGTCAAGCACATCGGCAATAACTATCTTTGCACCTTCTTTTGCCAGTCCCAAGGCATATGCTGCGCCAATTCCCTGTGCTGCTCCCGTTATGATTGCTACCTTTCCCGTTAGTCTTCCCATCTGTCTTTCTCCTTTTAATTTTTTTATTTACTCCGATGTGCAGCCAGCGTCAGCTGGCTACAGGGCCCCGTCACTAATCTCTTCTCCCAATCTATAAATTGACAACTCTTCTTCCTTGTTAAAGTAACGCATCGCAGCATCCGCCAGGGCTTCCATCTCGTTCTCGCCCGGATTCAGGTACACGGGTGCGATAAATGATATTTTATTTTTCAGGCTCTCCAGCAGCGTTCGGGAATAGACCAGGCTTCCGGTCAGCGCAATGGCATCCACCTTCCCTTCCAGTACTGCAGCAGAGGCGCCGATCTCTTTGGCAACCTGATAGATCATCGCTTCATACACTTCCGCCGCCTTTCGGTCTCCCTCTGCTATCCGCTTTTCAATTTCAATGGCATTGGTCGTACCCAGATACGCATATAATCCGCCACCGCCGGTGAGCAGCTTCAAGATCTGTTCTTTGCTGTACTCGCCGCTGAAACACATCTTAACCAGGTCTCCAGCCGGCAGTGACCCGGCACGTTCCGGTGAAAAGGGCCCATCACCGTCAAGAGCGTTGTTGACATCGATAATCTTGCCTTTTTTATGGGCTCCGACAGAGATTCCGCCACCCAGATGCACAACAATCAAGTTGACTTCTTCATACTTCCTGCCAAGCTCGGCGGAAATTTTGCGGGCGGTTGCTTTCTGATTCAAGGCATGAAAGCTGCTTTGTCTGGCGATCTGCGGTATACCTGAATAACGGGCCGAGATGCACAATTCATCAGTCATGGGCGGGTCTGCCGTTAATACCGGAATGTTGAACTGGTTCCCCAGATCAAAGGCGACCAGACCTCCGACGTTAATGGGGTGTCCGCCATAGATACCGCTTTTCATATCTGCAATCATCTTCGGGCAGACCCGGTAGGTGCCGCCAGGAAGCGGTTTGACATTGCCGCCACGACAGGCGATAGCATCCATCTCCCCCATGGAGAGGTCGTTGTCTTTCAGTACCTGCAGTATTGCCTCCCTGCGGTAATCATATTGATCCCATATTGTTGCAAACTTCCGTATTTCCTCGTCAGCATGCTTTACCGATACATTCACCTTCATCTCACCGACAGAGAAAATGCCGACCTTGGTCGATGTGGATCCGGGATTGATAATCAGTATTGTTCTATCATTGTTCATGGTGGGCTCCGCTATAAGATCCGTTATTCTCAGATGTGACACTATTCACGACAGCTTCTTCGACGTGCAAAGACGAATATACTACAAGCAGGAGCGCATAATGGCCTTGATCTGATCCGGAGACATGTCCCGCGGGTTTGCTTCCAGGGAGATGTCGTTACTCGCCCAACGTGCGGTATGTTCAATATCCGCTTCGCTGAAATCAAACTCTTTCAGCGATACCTGCGGAATACCAACATCATTACGAAGCCGTTCAATCTCTGCCAATGTTTTGTCTGCGGCAGGAACCGGACTCAGGTGATGTATATCCAGTCCCATTGCCTCTCCGATCTCTTTGAATCTTTCAGGGCAGGCAAGGGAATTAAAACGTTCAACCGGCAGCATCATCAGGGCATTGGCATAGCCGTGGTGCAGGTCCTTGAGCACGGAGACCATATGGGCCAGGCCATGCACCATACCCATCCCACCACCCATGTTATAGGACATGGAGGCAAGAAATTGGGCCCAGAGCAGGTTTTCCATGGCCACATCATTTTTTGGATTGGCATACCCCTGGCGCAGGTTTTCACTGAGAAGCTTGATCGCCCGCAGGCTGGTGGCATGGGAGACCGGCAGGTTAAGTCTGCCGATGAACGGTTCCATGGCGTGACAGAACGCATCCATTCCTGTCCAGGCGATCAGATTCGCCGGCTGGCATCTCATAAAAGCCGGATCATTGATGCCTACGGAAGGATCAACTCCAGGAACGATAAGAATAAGCTTATACTTCCACTCCTCGTCGTTGATGATAGCAAACGAGGTACAATCGGCACCTGTCCCGGTGGTAGTATTGAGTGCCACATGAGGAATGTTCACCACCTTGTAGGTTGGAATCATGGTGGTAAAATGGGGATCAAGAACCGCCCTGAATTCGCGCAGATCAGTCGCTGCCCCATTGTTGGTGAGCATGATGCGCATACCCTTGGCGGCATCGTGTGAGCTGCCGCCGCCAACGGAAACAATCCCGTTGCAGCCCGCCTCCAGATACATTCTGGTACCTTCCGCAACCTCCTCACATTTCGGGTTTGAGGTGACGCCCGCAAATACCGTAACGGCTACTCCGGCATTCTTCAGAATCCCCTCCACTTCATCGATGATTCCGGTACCTTTAAGACCGGTTGTAACCAACAGGGCGTGAGTTATGCCATACCTCTGACACTCCTGTCCCGCCACCTTGCTGGCACCCCAGCCGACAACACCTCTGGAATGCTGATTGACATACAGCAGCGGGAATTGTTTCCGTTCAAAATCCATAAAGCCCCCCTTTGTAGCGAGTGTTGTCAGTCCAGACTGATTCCTGATTTGCCCGGTGCCAGAATATTATTCGGATCAAGTGCCTTTTTTATGGTGCGATTAAGTCTCCGCATTGCCGGTCCATACGTATCAGCCACCTTATTCATGAATGCAGTATTGGTCCGATTGATGGCCCAGCCATTCTTGGCAAAGACGCTCCCCAGTTCCTCAAAACATTTATAGGCCCGTTTTACCTCTTCCGGCTTGGTGCGATCAAAGCGGATATCAACAGCATGACGTGCATCGTACCAAAAGAAGCTGAACTCGCTGAGATAGTCGAAACCATGCTTGCCCAGGATATCAGAGGCGGTCTTCGCCTGTTTGTAACACTCGCCCGGGCGGGCGGCTGCCGAAGCGGAGAACCTCATGGAACCACCACCGGCACACCATTTATCGAGAGGACTCTGCTGGGTGACTCCCCCCATCATCAACTGCTTGCGATACTCGAAAGCCGGATCACCCTTGGCCTCCTTTTCTGTTATGATGCGGATTTTGTCGCCGAAGGCCGCTTTGAAGGTGCCGGATACATACATCCAGTTCAACGCCACCTGCTCGGGAGAACCATACACCGCGCCATAGAGATTCCAGGCCCCGACATCATAACTGTCCATCAGTTTTTTTGTGGGTATGACACCGTTTCCTTTGTTGAGGAAACTGCCATTATTATTTTTATTGTTGGCAAAGCTTGTGGCCGCTTCCCAACCGGCATTAACGAGGGCACAGGCGTTGGGAACGATCTGGGCCTGGCGCAAAAACATCAACGGCTTGATGATGTCGGAAATCATCTCGTTTCTCGGGAATTTGATGCAAAAGGGAATGTAGCCCCCCGGAGGTGGTGCTCCCATCAGCCAGGAACCCAGTTTGGTAACAATACCGTTATTTGCCTGGGAAAAGAGCCCGTCAACATAGGGTCCGAAGCCCCACTTGAAAACCTGCCAGCTGGTGGAATTAGGAATTCCCCCCATTCCGGTTTTGAGCAGGGTTCCATCGGCGAGAACCACCTCCATACCGCAGGAGAAGAGAAAGTCCTCACTGTATGGCGTAGAGCCGCTCCCTCGCTCAAGGATATTACCAACGATGCTGACATTCGCCGAAGGGGCGGGGGTGTCGAGCCACAAATTGATCTTGTTCTTTGTGAGATGTTGCTGCAATTCGGAATAGGTCACTCCCGGTTCCACCAGACAGTACCCCAGCTCGCTATCTACCTCGATAATCTTTTTCATATTCCGCAGATCAAGCACGATCTGACCACTGGTGGCCGGCGCAGAGGAACCGTAGCCCTCATTCTCCCCATTACATACCGTCCAGAGCGGCGTCTTGTATTTGTTGGCAATAGCGACGATGCCCTGAATCTCTTTGGGCGTCGTCGGGAAGATCGCAGCGGAAGGCGTGTGTAATGACTCGCTTTCGGCAATTGTGATTGCAAGGTATGGCTGCAGGGAAGCCTGATCGGTACGTACCCGCTCCGCGCCCAGCAGGGTGCGATACTCCTGAATAGCCTTGGCGAATACCTGCTCGGTAATTCCTTTGGGTAGTGCGATAAAACTGCTCATTATAAAACCTCCTCAACTTTTGTCATTACAGAGGAATATCCAGATTAATTCCCGATTTGCCGGGGGCCAGGATATTGTTGGGATCCAGCGCCTTTTTCAAGTCACGATGGATTTTTCTCATTTCAGGGCCATAGGTATTAGCCGCTTTCTCCATGAAGGCAATATTGGTGCGATAGGTGCCATAGCCGTTCTTGGTAAATACCTTCAGCAGTTCGTCGAAGCATCTGTAGGCCTTGTGCATCTCATCCGGCTGGGTACGATCGTAAAGCAGATCGATGATATGATGCATTTCACGCCAGCCGACAATAAACTCGGAGACATAGTCAAAGCCGTGCTTGTTGAGGATTTCGGTGGCAAGCCTCATCTGTTTGTCGCACTCGGACGGCCGGGCGGCCGCAACCGGGGCAAACCACATGGAACCGCCGCCGCCGCGCCAGTTGTAGAGACCAAACTCCTGCAGCGTACTGCCCCCCATCATCAACTGTTTGCGATATTCGAAGATAGGATCATCCTTGGCATCCTTTTCGGTAAAAATTTCTACCTGATTTCCGAACTTTGCCTTGAAGGAGCCGGAGACATATTTCCAGTTCAGCGCCACCTGTTCGGGAGAACCATAGAGGGCGGCATAGAAGTTCCAGGCACCGACTTTGTATTTATCCATAATTTCCTGAAAAACCTTGGGGGGGAGGCTCCCTTTACCTTTAAAGAAGGTACTCCGGTTGGTCCCTTTGCCGCTTTTATCGTACGTGAAGTAACCGGCCGCTTCCCAACCGGCGTTAACCACGACGCAGGCGTTTGGAATAATTTGAGCCAGGCGCAGAGGCATGAAGGTCTTGACGATATCGGCCAGCATCTCCACTTTGGGGAACTTCATCAGGAAGGGCATATAGCCCCCTGGTGGCGGGCCTTTCAAAAGCCATACGCCCATTTTGGTGATAATCCCGTAGTTGGACTGGGTGAAAAGGCCGTCGACGTAAGGACCATAGCCCCATTTATAGGACTGCCAGCTGGTGGAGTTTTGCACCCCACCCGTGCCGGTGCGGATGACATCACCGTTTGCCAGAACCACTTCCATACCGCAGGAAACGAGGAAATGTTCGCCATAGGGGGTATAGCCGACCCCCCGGTCTGCTGTATTGCCGACCGGACTGGCCATCGAAGAGGGTGCCGGTACATCCACCCACAGGTTCATCTTATGCTTTTTGAAATACTGCTGCAGGTCGTAGTAGGTAACGCCCGGTTCCACCAGACAGTGGCCCAGCTCTTCATCCACATGAATAATCTTCTTCATGGTTTTCAGATCGAGGACAATCTGCCCGCGGGTGGCCGGGGCGGCAGAGCCGTAACCCATATTCTTGCCGGTGCTGACGGTCCAGAGCGGAGTCTTGTACTTATTGGCGATAGCGACAATGGCCTGGATCTCTTGCACTGTCCGGGGGTACATGGCTGCCGAAGGTTTATGCAGCTCCTCACTTTCGGGGATCATTATTTTCAGATAGGACTGCAGGGAAGCCGAATCAGTGCGGACCCTGTCATCGCCCAAAAGTGCGCGATATTCCTTGATTGCCTTGGCAAAGGATTCTTCCGACACGCCCTTAGGTAGTGCAATGAAACTACTCATATTCGAACCTCCTCGATTACAGCTGTACGGAAAACGTTATCCGGTTGCTGTCTTGATACGTGATGTAGTGAAAACTGCCGCTGCTATCCACTATCGCCTCGTGGACAACGGCAAAGGTCGCCGGATCAACCACACCGACAAAGGTATTGGCCGCAACCTGTGCCTCTTCGTACAGACGTCTGGTTGTAAAATAGTAATCTGTCAACGTCCCTTGCAGGGGGTGAACCGTCCAGTTGCCCGGGGCATTATTGTTCATCATCTCGACAAATTCGCTCGCCTTGCCAAGACTGGGGACATACAGGCATACGCCGGTAATGCGCTCTTTGATGGAGGCTTCCGCCGGACCGGTATGAGTGACGGTTCCTGAGACCGCCAGGGCAGCCCCGGCAGAAAGAAACGTCTTAAAAAAAGCCCTTCTGCTCGTGTTCATCATTTTTTTACCTTTCCTTCCTGCGCAGGCGCCGGTTTGTAATCTGGATGGGTTTTGCGGTATGCGGCCACGTCTTTCAGATATGTGACGATGGCATTCAACTCTTTGGGGCTGACTTCAGAAATCCTGAAAGCCGGCATTGCATTAATACCGAAGCGTGTATTGTTGCGGATAAACTGTTCGTGGAGCGGGTTGCCGCTCTTCGACACCATGTCAAAAATTCCCACCGGGCCTATCTGCACACCTTCCTTGTGGCACATGAAACAGTACATGGCAAAGACATAGGGCATTTTCGGCGGTTCCTGTGCCTGGGCTCCCGGGCCCGGCAGGAACATCCCGAAGATCAGTGCTGCTGCTATTTGTAACAAGATTTTTCGGTTCATTCTCTCACTCCTCATTGGTAAGGTTACCCGGCACCAGGGGATACACAAACACCCTACTCGAGATCCTTTTCATTCTCCACGCCAGACAAGTCCTCCTCCGGCACAATGACGTCCACCCTGGGCGGCACAAAACCGGCTCTCACCTTGGCGGTATACTGCCGCGGGAAATCCCGCTGGCTCAAGCTCAATACATAGCTCGCCAGGCATTCGATCTGATAGTCGCTCATAGCCGGAAGATGCATCGGAGAGCTCGGGCTGACCTTTTTGGGGTTCTTGAAATGTTCTACCACCCAATTCTGTTTCGAGTGCCCCCCTTCAAGATTGGCATATGAGAAGCTGCCTGGATCCTTGTCGGCAAAAGCGCTCAAATCGGGGCCGACGGCCCCCCCCTGACGCTCGATCTGGTGACAACCGGCGCAATGCATTTCCTTGAATATTTCGCGCCCCTTGATCAGCCTGTCCGCTCCAATCGCCTCAAAATCCTTGTGGCAGACTCCACAGCGTGACTGCATCAGTCCTTTAGAAACCATCGGTACTGACCAATGGGCGATGGACTGGTGGGCAGCTCCGTTGAAAGTTGTGGACAAACCCTGACCACCGTGGCAGATAGTGCAGCCGTACTTTTCCACCGGATGATTCTTCAACAGTTCTGGATTGGGATGCCTTGTGAAAGGCTGTTTGGCACCTGCAAAAAGCGGGTCTTCGATCCCCACATGACAGGATACGCAACGATCAACCGCCCCCCACTCATCAACAACGACCTGCTTGACCTCCGGTTGCATTCCCGCAACCCTCTCGTAGAACGCCGGATTACGGTCACGGCTGATTTTTTTCAGAAGCTGCTCCTTGTAGTCGGCCTGATAAGGCTTCCATTCCCGATCGTCATCACGGATCACCATCATGCCCACAAGGACTATACCAACCAGCCCACACACGACGCAGAGTACGGTAAGCTTGCGCAAAACTGCCTTTTCCATCTGCTTATCCTCCATTAGACTGCAAGTTTAGTCCGCTTGTGGTTTACCTTGGACGCATCCACCACGAGAGTGCCCGTGTTGTCCATATACATTTCGTACCAGGGGAGATCCCGGGGGGCCGGCCCCCCCAGAACTTCGCCCTTGGGAGTGAAATTTGAGCCGTGACAGGGACAGGCATAGCCGATTTCGGGATCGTTTCCGACAGAGTTCAGCAGGCATCCCAAATGCGTACAGACAAGAGAAATTGCGTGAATACCGTCTTTCTCCCTGATGATTTCGACCCCTTTCCCTTCAATGACGGTACGACTTCCGAATGGAAACTGGCTCACTTCGCCGACTTTGAAGACCCGCGACGGTTCGTACAGAACATTGGGTTTCAAAAAGCGAAAACTCTCGACTACTGCAGCCACAAACCCCAGGCCCAGAGTTGCTGCGGTCAGTTTTTTTACAAAGCCCCTACGGCTCTCGTCAGCCGCTTCGTCAGGCGCATTTACAGCCAGAGCCGCTGCTGTAGAATTGGTTCCTGAATCCATATCACTTCTCCTTTTCAAGGTAGTTCACTTCAGCGTGCATTACAGCCACGGCCAGTACAAGCCCCAGTTCGGCCCTCGCACAAACTGGCCGATCAGAATCAGGAGAACCATAGCAATGACAAATAACGTAAACAGTGTTGTCGCTATTTTGCGGTCCCTGGAAAACCATATACCCGTTCCTTTCGGGTTCCTGTCCAGATAAGGCAGCAGCAGCAGGGACAGCACAATCAGGACAGGGGCTACGATCCCGCCCAGAAAGGCTGAATAGCTGACCAGTTCCTGGATTCCGACGAAATACCAGGGAGCCTTGGCCGGATTGGTCGAGTGCAGCGGGTTGGCTGCCTCTTCAAGAGGTGCATTGAATAACAGTGAAACGCCGAGTATTACTATGCCGACCAGCAGAAAGAGTAACAGTTCGCGCACCATCAGGTGCGGCCAGCTTTGCAGCGTGGTATCGGGACCCTGTTCAACCTGGAAGGAATCACCTTCAACAATTGTCATCAGTGAATAGGTCTTGTTGGGATCTCTCGGGAATATCTCTTCTTGTTCAATTTCTTGCATGGCGAATCCTCCTCACTCCTCTCTCAGATTTCTCTACGAATTCAGTCATTCAGTGGTCGTGACAGGCCGCCGTCTTTGCGGATTCTCCAAAAATGGACCGCCAGCAGTATGCCCGCAACAAGAGGAAGCAGCGCAACATGCAGCACATAAAATCGCAATAGCGCCATCTGACCAACTTCATTACCCCCCAGTATCAGGAAACGTACATTATCGCCTATCCAGGGCATATAGGCGGCTATGTTGGAACCGACGGTTACCGCCCAGAAAGCGAGTTGATCCCAGGGAAGCAGGTAACCGGTAAAACTGAGAAAGAGCGTCAGCAGCAGCAGACAGACCCCGATAACCCAGTTGAATTCCCGGGGAGCCTTGTAGGAACCGGTATAAAAGACCCGACACATATGCAGAAAGACAAACGCGACCATGGCATGTGCCGACCAGCGGTGAATATTGCGCAGTACCACGCCGAAGGAGACGACATACTCAAGGTCTTTCATGTTTCTGTAGGCCAACTGGGTAGAGGGGGTGTAATAGAACATCAGCAGCACCCCGGAAACGGTCAGGATCAGAAAAAGGTAAAAAGAGATCAGGCCTAGGCCGAAGGTATAGCTCAAGCGCAGGGAGTTGATATGGACCCGTACCGGATGAAGATGCAGGAAGACATTGCCGAATATGGCAGCGGCACGTTCCTGTTCCGGAGTTCCTTCTTCCGGCCTGAAAACGGATTCCTTGATGTTCCTGGGAAGTTGACGGATTGTTTCTCTAAAACTGCCTGCTGATTCACTCATAAATAATCTCCACGATATGTTCAGGTGAGTTCGCTATTCCCATTCTTCTTGACTGTAAAATTCTGCCATTGTTATCGCTCCGGTTGGACAGCGACGAGCGCACATGCCGCAGTTGACGCAGCGGCTCTCGTCCTTGATGATGGCCGTCATCCTCTTGCTGCGGGGCGACATCCGTGCCAGTGCACCGGTCAGTTTTTCGAGATTTGTATCACCCTGAATATCTGCCAGCCGGACCAATTTCAGGGCGCCATAGACACAGGTGTCTGCGCAGGTTCCACACAGGATACAGCGTGATCGGTCAAATACGGTCTGGATGCTGCATTGTCGGCATCTGGCGGCCTGCTGGCGTGCCTGGGCTTCATCAAAACCGATAGTGATCTCTTCCCGTGTCTTGATTCTTTCACCTGCGTCCCGTTTCGGAATTTTCACTGAAGGTATGGTTTCGCAGCGGGTATTCTCGAAGTCAGGCGCCACCGGCCTCATGTAGCCTTTCTTTCTCAGGTGCAGCTTTTTACCACGAAGGTACCCATGAATGGTGCGAGCCGCACGTTGGCCGTCAGCTATGGCATCGGTGGCATTCCTGGCGAAACGCCAGCGCACATCCCCACCGGCAAAGACACCGGGAAGGTTGGTGGACATATCTTCGTTTGCGCGAATCAGCCCGGCGGGGGTGATGTCAAGGCCTTTTAGACCCGTGAGCGATGGTATGGTTGAGGACTGACCTACGGCGAGTATGACAGAATCGACCTCCATATTTGTTGTGCTGCCCGGAACATAGGTGGGGCTGAATTTTCCCTCGCTATCGAAGACCGATTTCACTTCCATAAATTCGACTCCGGTCACCCGACCTTCTTTTCCTGTGATCCGCTGCGGACCCAGGGAAGGATGAAAGGTGATGCCTTCTTCCTGGGCATCCTCTTTTTCAGACAGACTGGCCGGCATGGCCTCCCAGGACTCCAGACAGGCGATCATTACCTGCTCTGCCCCCTGACGCACGGCATGCTGGGCACAGTCTATTGCCACTCCGCCACCCCCGATGACAAGGCAGCGCTTACCTAATGAAATTTTTTCATGGTCCCGTACATAATCTACCCCGTGGTAGACCCCCTTCAGTTCGGTGCCTTTCAGATCAAGCACCATGGGATCCTGAAGACCAATGGTGATAAATACTGCTTCGTAGCCCTGCTCTTGAAGGTTGGCCAGTGTCAGATCTCCTCCGACGGGGCTGTTCAATTTGAGATCCACTCCCAGCTCAAGAATTGCCTCGATCTCCTGCTGGAGTACTTCCTTCGGCAAGCGAAAGGCCGGAATCCCTGTCCTTAGCATGCCTCCCGGCAAGGGAGCCGCCTCATAAATCACAACCTGGTAGCCAAGTACGGCAAGATCATGAGCTGCAGTCAAACCGGTTGGACCGGAACCGACTATGGCAATCCGGGCAGGAGGCTTTTGGGAAGCCAATTTATCATTTTTAGCCCTTCTGAGCCGGGACATGGTCAGGATGTGGTTACCGGTCCGGTCGCTCATCCACTGATCCTGCTGAGAGTACAGATCAAGTTTTTTCATAACGGAATGGGGTGAAGCGACACCGTTACGATCGCAGGCAAAGCGCTTTAAGGCACGAATGTCTACCGGATTGCCCTCACCAGTTTTACGGCAGGTTTTCTCGCAAGGAGCGGTGCAGACACGGCTGCATACGGAAACGAGAGGGTTTGTCTGCCGGGCGATGAGGTAGGCTTTCTCGTAATCACCTACGGAAATTGCGCGTACGTATCTCTTGGTATCGGTTGCCAGTGGGCACGCACTTTGACATGCCACCAGTGCCTGATAGTCATCGATACCCAGAATCTTTACCCGATATTTGCCGATGTGGTTGCCCATGTTCTCCTCCTCTGTAACACCACTCTCAATCTAACATTCAACAATAGCGTTTTCCGGGACTGCTGCTTTTTCTGCGGTCGGCTCTTCCACAGACTCATGCTCGTTTTTGAGCAGGAAGTGAGACAGGGCCGGGATCAGTACCAGAGCGCCAATCATGTTCCAGAGAAACATGAAGGTCAGCAGGATACCCATGTCAGCCTGGAACTTGATTGGCGACAGTGCCCAGGTAATTACTCCGCCGGCCAGGGTAATGCCGACCAGAGCGACAACCTTTCCGGTGAATTGCACCGCTTTTTTGTAGGCCTCGCCCAGTGACAGGCCGTCCCGCTGGTACTTGAGCTGCATACTGAGCAGGTAGAGCGCGTAGTCGATCCCGATACCGACCCCGAGTGCGATAACCGGCAGCGTAGCGACCTTGACGCCAATGCCGAGCGCCACCATCAGCGCCTCGCAGAGGATCGAGGTCAAAACCAGCGGCAGGACCGCCACCACTACCGCCCGCCAGCTGCGGAAGGTGATGAAGCAGAGGATGATTACTGCGCCGTACACATAGAATAGCATGGTGCGGTTTGCCTGCTTGACGACTATGTTGGTGGCGGCTTCGATACCGGAGCTGCCGGCGGCCAGCAGGAACTGCCGATCCTTGGTGCTGTGCTTGGTTACAAACTCTTCCGCCACTGACAGTACCCCTGTCAACGTTTCCGCTTTGTGGTCGGATAGATAGGCGATGATCGGCATGACCGATATGGTGCTGTTGATCAGTTCCGGATTGTCGAAGCAGGATTGCTGACCTCCATAGTTGAGAACTTCCTGGCTCCGGTTCAGGGTGTACCACTTGGGATTGCCGTCATAGGTACCGGCGGTAACCATCCGTATCGAATCTCCCATCGTGACGGTAGCCTGCACACCCGGCACCTGCCTGAGGGCAAAGGCCAGTCGGTCGGCTTCGATCAGAGGCTCATACTTAATGGCCCCTTCGACCGGTGTCTTCAGGATTACGGCAAACTGATCGCTTGAAAGCGAGTAATTTGATGTGATGTAGGTGTTATCCTTGTTGTACCGGGAGTTGGGTCGCAGTTCCGGTGCGCCCGGATCAAGATCGCCGATTTTCAGATTGAGGCTGACGATAAAGCCGCCCACTGCGAGCACAGCTGATATCAGTAACGCACGGGTCGCCCAGCGCCGTTCGGTGAAATGGTCCAGCAGGCTCCAGATTGCGCCGGCACCTTTGCCTTTGCTCTCCTCGTTCTCTTCCTGCAGACTCTGTTTCGCCGCTGTGAGACTCACTCCGGTGAAAGAGAGAAAGACCGGCAGCAGCAGCAGATTGGTGACAATTAACCCGGCTACCCCGATGCTGGCAGTAATAGCCAGGTCCTTAATAACCGGAATATCGATCATCATCAGTACGGCAAAGCCGACCGCATCGGCCATCAGGGCGGTCAAGCCGGCCACGAACAGCCTGCGGAAGGTGTAACGCGCGGCAATCTGCTTGTGGGTACCACGTCCCACATCCTGCATGATGCCGTTCATCTTCTGTACGCCGTGGGAAACACCGATGGCGAAGACCAGAAATGGGACCAGGATCGAGTAGGGATCAAGTTCGTAGCCGAAGGTGGCAACGATACCCAATTGCCAGATAACCGCGACTACCGAACAGAGAATAACCAGGACCGTGCTCCGTATGCAGCGGGTATAGATAAAGATGACTATCGTAGCTATCAGAGCGGCAATGCCGAAATAGGTCATAACCTGCATTAAGCCGTCAATCAGGTCTCCCACCATCTTAGCAAAGCCGACGATGTGGATCTTGATCTTGCCGGCAGGTTGCTTGCCATCAGCTGTAGCGGCTTCATACTTCTTGCGGATACTCTCTTCGATCTGTTTGGAGAAGACACTGTAGTCCAGACGTTTTCCGGTATTGGGGTCGTTATCCAGCAGCGGGACAAAGACCAGAGCTGACTTGTAGTTTGTCCCCAGAAGGCTGCCGACGATGCCGGAACGGTTAATGTTCTGTTTGAGTTGCGTTACCTTCTCCGGCGAGCCGTCGAAGTTGTCCGGCATGACCGGCCCTCCCTGAAATCCCTCTTCAGTAACCTCGTTCCAGCGCACAGCGGGAGTCCAGATCGATTTCACCCAGGCGCGGTCCACACCGGTGGTGAGCACGAGGTCGTCATTGATCTGCCTGAGAACATCAAGATACTGCGGGTCAAAGATGTCACCCTGGGTATTCTCGACAACCACGCGGATCGAGTTGCCAAGACCGGGCAGATCTTTCTTGTTGGCCAGATAGTTTTTGATGTAGGGATGACTCTGCGGCAGCATCTTTTCAAAGCTGGCGTTAAAGACTGTTTTCGTCGTCTGGAAGGCCAGCAGCAAGGTCATAACCACACAGGCGACCATCACCACCATGCGGTTATTAAAAATCAGACGCTCTAACAAGTTGCCGGATTTGTTGTCAAAGTCCTTGGGATCCGTAACAACCGGCATCTCTTCAATTTTACCCGTTCCAACAGCCATATCTCGTTCTCCCTGTCAGGCATACAACGTCTAATTATTTGATTGAGTGAAGCGTTGCTCCGAGCGGGCCGACTAACGCAATGGTGGTATTGTCAACAGTGGCGACCGCTGATGCTGGAGTTGGCCGTTCAACCGGAACAATCTTAAAGCTTGAACCGCTGTCGCTGCTGACGAGAATCTGTCCACCCTGGCTAACCAGCACAAATTTTCCTTCACTGGTAATGGTTCCGCTCACCAAGCCAGCCGGTACGCCGGTTTCAACCTTATTCCAACTGGCGCCGTCATCACTGCTGCGGAATACGTTGCCGCGCATGCCAAAGGCAACGGCAGCCCCCTGTGTGCCGGTAACCCCGAAGAACGTTCCGTTGTAGGAGGTTTTGATCGCAGTAAATCGCCCGGTTTTTTGATCCAGCTTAAAAACAACGCCCTGCTCTGCGGTAATAAAGAGATCCTTGCCTACCGGCCGTATTGAGTACAGGTGGTAGCGTTTCGGATTATCGATACGGTCATACAAGGGCACCCAGCTTTTGCCACCGTTGTTGGTACGGAAGATCAAGCTAAAGGCACCGACGATATATCCGGTGTTTTCGTTTTCAAACCAGACGTCCAGGAACGGCTTGTCCGGCCCCTGGTCGGTGAATTTTTTAATCTCCTCCATCAGGCCCACCGCTTCGTGTTTCTCCGGCTTACCGATCTTTGGCAGTTCGGGGGCGACGTGACAGCCGGTACATGTTTTCGTACCCATGTAGTGGCTCTCCATAACCTGAGCGGCAGCACGACCGTCAAACTGTTTGGTCCAGGTGGAACCACCATCTTCGCTATGCAGCACAACGCCGTCATGCCCGACCGCCCACCCTTTCTGTGGTGTGGGGAAATGAACCGCCAGCAGATCGGAACTGACCGGTACGCCTGCCTGGGACCAGCTTTTACCGCCATCATCGGTGGAGACAATCTGGCCAAGTTGGCCGACACAGATAATACGTTTGCCGGCCATGGCTACTCCGTTGAGGACGGCTTTATTGGGAAATCTGCTCTTGGGAGCCGGTGTATCGAGAATATCCTGATAGGGTGCTTCAACGGCGGCTTTGTCGTCTTTTTGTCCCATCAATGCGCCGAAACCATCCCAGAATTTGGCGGCAAAGGCCAGTGAGGAAGACAACACTACGGCTGTTATCAGCGCTATCAGTAGTATTCTGTATTTCATGGATTCTCCTCCGAATGCGGTACCGCATAAATCACAGCTGCTTCTTCCTGCACTTTGGTGTCATGTACTGATATGAATAGTGTCATGAGTGTCGCTCCCGACCACCGGTCGTGGTGGCCGGGAGCGCTCGGTGTACCAAAACTTAACGAACCCCACCGGTTGCCAGTGAATCAGCCGTCCAATCTTTGGCAGGAAACGGAGTAGTGTGGTAGAGAATTCCTTTCTTGCCCCGCGTCGGTATGGCGTTGATTGCATAGGAGTTGGTTACCAGATCGGTTATGGAAAAAGAATCCGGGAACGGGCAGGGCACATCGTACTGCTGGGTGATGTAGTTCATGCCTACTCGGTACAGTTGACCGCGACCATCGTACTTGTCGGCCAGGGAAGCTGCCCAGGAATCTTCATCCAGGTAAAACACCTGCTTGCCGTAGAGATGACGTTTACCCGGTTTTAAGGTGCCTTCAACAACCCAGACCCGATGCAATTCCCAACGGACGAGATCCGGGTTAAGGTGGTTTGCCTTCAGCAGATCCTTCTCGGGGTCAGCCCAATAGAGCATCTTGTATTCGTTGTAGGGTATGTACATCTCTTTTTTGCCGATAATCTTGAAGTTGTAGCGCTCAAGCGAGCCGCTGAACAGGAACAGATCGTCCCACGTCGTCTGTCCGCCGAATAGCGAGCTGGGAGTGTCAAAGGAGAGGTCCGGGGCCAGTTTTGTGCGCCGCTGACCGGGCAGATACTGCCACCCCTGTCGTGCGCTCTTGGTAAAGTCAATCGGATCAATAATCAGTACCGCTTCGCCAACACGACGGGCAGGTCCGAGGAACAGGTCCTTGAGTGCGTAAAAATCTTTGGTGTCCGGCTTGGCCGGGTCGTAGTAGGGATATTCCTGGGTAACGTCACCGTCAGCCTGCATGGTAATCCGGCCGCTGGAGTCAACGGTATAGGCCTTATACCTGATTTCGAAGGAGAGACCGTTGAAATGAAGCAAGTGATTCCACATGGCTTCATAGCCATCATTAGGAATAGGGAATGGCAGGCCGGCATGAGCTCCGGTGAAAGACAGGCCACCACCGGTAGTCTTGGCAGTTGTTGCGGCCTTCACGGTGTTATCCAGGACGTATTTTGGATACGTTGCAGTACGGTGGGTCGGGTAGACATCGAGCCGGAACGTCGGGTACTTCTTCAGCATGGCCTTGATACCTTCGGAGAGTTTATCGTTGTACTGGTCCATGTTTTTGGCGCTGATCGAGAACTGCGGCTTCTCCCCTTCAAACGGGTCTGGTCGCCACCCCTTCTTGGTGTAGTTGGCAGGCGCCTTGCTGAGACCGCCGGTAAATTCAGGAATAGTGCCTTCTTTGTTACCGGCTTTTTCAGCACCGACCAGAGTCAGGTTTTTGCCGAGCTGGGCAGCCTTTTCAGCAGAGACCGCACCAAAGGCGAGGCCCGCATATGACAGGGATAATCCGAGTGCAATAAGACTGGTACGTAATTTCATAATATTCCTCCTTGTTTTTAGAATGATGCTTTTAATGTCAAGGAAAGCAGATCGCGGTCCCTGAGTAAGGCAATTGCGTCTGATGCGCCACGGCCTCGACCTTGTGAAGTTGATTCAAATCCTGGGGGTACGATCTGGCCATCATCTCCCGGATGGACGTTGCCAAAGAAGCTGGCATAAGTCAGATCGACCTTGTATTTGGCAAAGACGTCAAAGGAGAGGCCGGCACTGTACGAACCGGTTCCCTTCGTGCCGCCGGTGAGGGTGGCCGAGTTACCGTGCATACCCATGGAGAAGTTGATCGGCATGGCCAGATCCACACCGGGCAGTACCTGCTTCCATTCCGGCACGAAGTTTACAGTAACAACAGAGTTGTCGCGTGTGGCGGCGCCAACGCCCTGGTTGACAGGACCTAGCGCGGGGAAAAGTCCTTCCCCAGCCATGCCGGTGAAATACTGAGCACCGGATGTGACTTTGTTCCAGCGTCCGTAGGAAAATTCCAGTATGGCGGAACCGGTATCAAACACCGGGGTTTTCGGCAGAAGGGTCAGAAAGTTAACGACCGCATGCATAGTGTCACCGCGGGCACCCTCCGGGGCAAACCATTGGCTGGTCAGCGGCATGTTCTTGCGATAGGAAAGTTCGGAACCAACACTGATGCCCTGTATGCTCTTGGCAAAGCTTATGCCGTACAGTTGGATGTTGGATTTGTAGTCGTAGTAAAAGTTAGCCGGCAGTGGAGGTACCGGGGCTCCAGGGTATACGTCCTGTAGCGATCTAGACGAAAGTACCTGCGGCATTTTGTCGGAGAAGTTGCGATAGTGGAGACCGATGGTGGCGCCCAGCGCTTCAGGACTATAGGCAACCTTAAGCCCCCAGTCACCCGAATTTTTAGGCTTGCGGTCACCGGCGTTAAATGCCGGCCCGGCTGGTGCCCCTCCCGGCGTCCCCAACCACGGAAACCAGTAGGCTTCGCCGTTGTTCATAAGGCCGTCAATCATGCCGAGGTAACTACCACCTTCCGGAAACTTGTTAGCTTCCCATTGCAGATAGTATTGCCCCGCGATGATGATATCCTTGGTTGGCTGAACGGTCATAGACACCTGATTCAGCGGGCGAAAGATCTCTTTCAGTTCAACGCCAGGCATGCTCAAGGCCTTGGCCATGTCGATCGGTGATTGACCATACGAGATGCCGTTGTTACCCGCTCCCGGAAAAAACGCCTCACCCCAGTAGATCGTGTGACGACCGGCACGAACGCCGACTGCAGTGCTACCAACATCAAATTTGGCAAAGGCGAAGGCATCCAGCAGTTCTGCATCCGGTCCGCCAAATTGACGCTCCGTTGCCGAGTTAAGTCCGGCAGATGGCGCACCGTTTACAAAATGATTTGGAACGGCATAATTGCTGGAGTACGATTTCTCTTTGTAGACCGGATCATACCAGCCTGCACCGCTCAAACGCACACCGTAGTTCTTTTTGTAGACCACATCCATCTCTGAAAGGAGATCCAAGCGGCTGGAGACGATGCCGACGTCAAAATTGTGATCACCATCATTGTGATTGACGCTGTTTACAATATCCTTGCTCTGACCTTTGAGGCGCTGGGCCAGGGTGTAGCGCAGTGTGTTGTCCCAGTTGATGACAACATCTTCATTGCCGGTGTTGACTTCAAAAGCATCTGCACTGCCGCACATACCAAATACTGCTGCCGCTGCCATTGCCATACAGGCCTGTGTACTCGACGGTAGGCTCTGTAACCATTTTTTCTTGCCTTGTCTCATCATCTAACCCTCCTTGATCGTTATTTGCTGCCGACACGTGGACATTACCCATTAAAAACATACCTCTAACCTGGCAATTCCTCCTTTCCAGAAATTGCATTTCATTTAATTCACTCCGGAGAAGGGGGCGGTCCGGATGGCGGCAGCGGTGCCCGCAGGAAATAAAAGTTATGAATCAGCGTTAACAGGGCGATAAAATGGAGGGTGTAAAGGACAGAAACTACGTTGATATCAAACGGTAATCCCGCTGCCTGTACTTTTGCGACAATAGGCTTCATGAGAACGCGCAGCAGAGCGATCCAGACAAACGCTAAAGCAATTTCAGTACAGAAGTTGCATATACCTCTGACCGGTTGTTTGAACTTGAGAAAAGGGTAGTAACCGAAAATTGCCCCGTGGAAATTCTGCATTCCGATAATTGAACCGCCCACAGCAGCGAAGGAGAATGTCGGGCTCATGAACTGGAGACTCCCCACCCAGCAAGCCCAACCAAGGAGAATCGACAGCAGGGTATTGGCAATTTCACCCCATGGTTGGCCAAATTTATAAAAAGGCCACTGCTGGAACGTGAGAACATTTGAAAAAGCCTGTATCCAGACGATAATCCAGACAAGTAAACCAAAAAACCATTCAGCCTGAAACGGCCCTTTTGGGTCGAAAGGAGTTCCCGCAAATGGGGTGCCACTCAAATTAACCAACTTCCAGAGCACCGCTGTAATGAGCAGGATAATCAGGCCGCCCCCAATACCGCGCACCGCGGGAGTGCACTTCTGATTGAGAGGCCAGCCATTCCAGATAAATGCATACCAGAGGGTGACGGTAAAAAGAATTATGCCCCACCAAAAGCCAACCGGGAAAAGAGGAAATTTTGGGTAGATATGTGTTGTAAAGAGCGGTCCTGCAACTGCAGCGGCTATAATAAGAGCCGTTGTGCCGAGTCCCGGTTTCCAGATGCCTTGACCTGGTTTCCAGTTACCAAGCGGCGGTGCGAATGGCCAACCGCCTGAAATAAGGGGACAAAAAACTACCAGGCTGTAAAGCGCGTAAAAAGAGGCCGGCAATAGGAGGGTAAAGAGGAACATCGTCGGAATGAAATACATCAAACCCCAACTTACGGCCATGAATACCACCAGATAGAGCCCGAGTTGTCCGATGCCTGGAACTCTCATGACGGTATTTGCTTTTTCCTGTGAACTCATACGTCATCTCCTCTTCTCGAATAACGGTGTCCTGTGTTGACTATTAGATGCTTGGCTCGGCAAATTTTCAATTTACAACAGCTTATTATTTGTCATAACTACATTACTTATTTTTTATGGAGATGAATCATGGATTATTGCTGGCAACACACCAACGCTGCTATTAATGAGCATAATATGTGCCAAACATCGTTTCAAAAAAATTTAGATTACGAATGAGCACCGAAAAATCATGTATAATCAAGGTTTACGGGCAGGGAAAAATTTTAATAAATGGCACTATGGGGGTACTTGTGAGATAGAAGAGGAGAGATACAATTTAATCATTTGATAAAATTTTGTAGCCAGCACGAGGGTTTTTAATCATTTGATAAATTTGCAGCAGAATGATGGAATAATGTTTTACAGTGCTCTTAAAACGAGATGACAGTGACTCATCGCACTGTTTGTGGTTTAAATACATGCATATACTATTAATATTATTGAAAATAGAGATTAATATACTGCTTGGATACTTCTATGTTAACAACTGAATTCGCCCGAATTTCTTCCTTGCCAGTTGCATAAACACATAGTAATGTAACATCGTTTAAAACTTATACATAGTACTTCGAGAGTTACGTAATGAGCTTTTTGAAAGGGACTGCATATAATGAGCAGTATTAATAATAAGTGCGTAAACGACATAAAAAAAGAAGATCTGCGTACCCGCTTGCGCTTTTGTCCCGACACCGGGCAGATATGGTTGCATGAGCATCGTATGCTGCTGATTCATGCAGCGGCACAGGCCACCATACGCAGAGAATTGATCGATACACTCGGCTTGGACCGTGCTCGCGGACTTCTTATGCGTATGGGCTTTGAGGCCGGTAGCCATGATGCCGAATTCGCTCGTTCACGCCCTGAAGGTGAAAAATTTAAAGATGTTTTTGTAGCTGGCGCCCAACTGCACACCTTGGAGGGGATCGTTAAGGTCACCACAATCAAGCTTGAAGCTGACCGTGCAGCCGGCACATATTTTGGTGAATTCCTGTGGGAAAACTCCTGGGAAGGCCAGTGGCACCGACTTCACTACGGAACGTACTCGGAACCGGTCTGCTGGAGCCAGATCGGTTATGCCTGTGGTTATACATCCGCTTTAATGGGACGTCCGATTCTATACAAAGAGATTGAATGCGTTGGCATGGGGGCCAACAACTGCCGCATTATCGGTAAGCCGATTGAGGAGTGGGAGGATGCGGCTGACTATTCACGCTTCTTGAACAAAGAGTCAATAGCTGAAAAACTCATTGACCTGCAAACCCAGGTTGTACAATTGCGTTCAGCGATTAATGAGAAAGAGAAGCTGCCAGCTGATATCGTCGGTAATTCCCCAGCTTTCCTCTCCGCCTATAAACTGCTCCATCAGGCTGCGAAGAGTCAGATAACCGTGCTTCTACTGGGGGAGACCGGAGTTGGAAAAGAGGTGTTTGCTCGAACATTGCACGAATCGGGCTCGCGCAGTAATGAGTCATTCATTGCCATCAACTGTGCCGCCATTCCCCATGACCTGGTGGAAGCGGAGCTGTTTGGTGTCGAAAAAGGGGCCTTTACCGGCGCGCTCTCCTCTCGTCCCGGGCGCTTTGAAAGAGCCAACGGCGGCACCCTGTTCCTTGACGAAATAGGTGACCTGCCGCTTTCAGCACAAGCCAAACTTCTTCGAGTTCTGCAGGAGGGGGAAATAGAACGGCTTGGCGACCTGAAGACACGCAAGGTCAATGTGCGTCTGGTGGCGGCAACCAACGCCGATCTTAAACATCTGGTCAAAGAAGGAAAGTTTCGTTCTGATCTCTACTACCGTCTCAACGCCTACCAAATTGGCATCCCGCCGCTCAGAGAGCGCATGCAGGATGTTTTGCTGCTCGCAGAGCGTTTTATGAGAAAATATTCCGCCGTGAATGACAAGAAGCTGCGTGGGTTCACTGACAAGGCCAAGAGGGCTCTCCTCGCCTATTCATGGCCTGGTAACATCCGGGAATTACAAAATGTGATTGAACGCGGCGTCATACTTGCACCAAGCGGCACACGTATTGAAGTTGATCAGATGTTTTCGTCATATAACGACGGCACCGCACAGGAGTTCGGGCTTGATGTCAACGGAGGACTCAACATTAACCAAACAGCAGAACCTGGAAATTCTCTTATCGAGGAGGTTTTGAATAGCGCCATGACTCTTGATCAGATGGAGCGTGCTCTTATCGAAACGGCCGTAAGAAGGTCCAATGGTAACCTCTCTGCCGCCGCCAGAGTGCTTGGAATATCCAGGCCACAACTGGCCTATCGCCTGGGGCGACTGGGCAAGTGTGGGTCGGCAGAGACTGGGAGTTGTTCCGAGGTCATCTGAATACGCTACTTGATCAATTCCAGGTACCCGAACCGGAAAGAAGCGAAGCACTCGCTGTTATTGAAAACACGAGAGCCGAAATTGTTGACAAATGATTTGTAACCCGTACTGAGGCACCATCGGCCGGAGGTTTGCTGGTTCTGGTCGATGGATAGCCTCCGATCTGCTTTCGCGATGACTCAGCATCCCTCCCCCGAGTTCTATACTACGATTTTCCGCACTGTAGACAATATACCCACTGTTGATTTTTACCGCATGTTGCCAGCTTGAGTGGCGAAACTACAAATTATGATTTGTCCTATTTTTCTACATGTTTAAATATGCAATCGCTGAAATTTTTTAAACTAGCTGAAATTGCACAGTAAAATAGTAACAAGTGTATTGGCACTGCCGTTGCAATAGAAAGGCATATTACCACAGCGCACCCTGAATCGGTGTGACAAAGAGCGAAAGGAGAATACCATGGAAGTAGAAAATCAGGAAGTATCATGCAGCGAAGAACCGCGTATCCTTGAGGAAATTCAGGTTGAAGAACTCGCAATCGACGGCATCTGCGGGGTGTACTAAGATGGCTGCGGCAGGCATTAAGCTGCATCCGTCCTGCCGCGTGCGGCAAGAGGGGTTCGGTCTCCTGTTTTATGACTGCAAGGGACCGCGCCTTCTCTTCGCTGCTACTGGCACGCTTCTTCCCGCCGACTACTTTGGAACCGTACGTACCAGGGATGAATTTCCTGACGGTACTCCGGAGTCCCAAAAGCCGGCGTTACAAAAATTCGTCACTCAACTCCTGGAAAAAGGATTTCTCCGTGAGCAATAAATATGTCGAAATGGGAATGCGTTCCCCGGTAAATCTGACCTGGGAGGTCACACTGGCCTGCAACCTCCGCTGCAATCACTGCCTCTCATCTTCCGGAGAAAAAGCCTGTAATGAGCTTTCGACTGCCGAAGCGCTTGATCTGGTGGAACAGCTGCATACTGCACGTGTCTTTCAGGTTAATTTCGGCGGCGGAGAGCCGTTTATCCGTCCGGACTTTGAAGAAATTCTGGCCGCCTGCCATGCCAGGGGCATCATGACCTGTATCTCCACCAACGGCACTCTGCTTACTCCGGAACTGGTGGCACGACTGGCATCAAATCCTCTGGTGGCCATTCAGGTAAGCCTTGACGGTGCCCGTCGAGAAACCTGTGATGCCGTTCGTGGTGACGGTGTTTTCGACGCTGCCATCGCAGCAGTCAAGCTGCTGGCTGCCACGAAAATCCCTGCCAGTATCAATACCGTCCTTACCACCCACAACGCCAGTGAGATTCCGGCCATGCACGATCTGGCCCGCTCTCTCGGTGTTTCACTCCGGGTCAGCCGTTTCCGCCCCTCCGGTCGCGGAGCGGATAACTGGGAATCACTCCGGCCGACCCCGACACAACTGCTCACCTTTTCCGACTGGCTGGCAAAAAGCGGCGACGTGCGCACCGGCGACAGCTTTTTTTCGCTCACCACACAGGAGCGTCAGGGTCTGGGACTTAATCTCTGCGGCGCCGCCAAGCTGACCTGCTGCGTCAGCCCGACCGGTCATATGTATCCCTGCGCGTTTCTGCAGAGCGACCGCTTTGAAGCGGGCGATCTCCGTACCAGCAGCTTTCAGGAAATCTGGGATACGTCGGAAATTTATGCCTCATTTCGTAACCTGCGCATCCATTCCTGCGAGGAGTGCACCCGTTTCGACCAGTGCCATGGCGGCTGTCCCGCCGTTGCCTGGCATCTCAAGAACGATATCAACGGCGGCGATCCGGAATGTCTGGAGCGCTGTGTGACCTCGATTGCCGATAATCGACTGGATGAGGCCGCGTAGTCTCTTACTATATAAAGTCTTAACAAAGTATATGCAAACCTGAAACCCAAAAGCATGGAACACGGATCAAATCTGAAAAGGCAGGAAAAACCGGATTTATTATAGTTATGTTTTTAGATCTGTCTTTATCCGTTGTTTCCGCCTTTTCCGTGTTCCATTGCCTTTGATCTTTACAGTTTAATTCCGGCTTGCCCGGGTTAAGGAGCTACCACTATGATGTTTCCGAATCTGTTCTCACCCCTCAAGATCGGTACGGTCGAGGTTAAAAACCGCATTTCATTCCAACCGCACCTGACCAACTTTGCGGTCGACTGCCTCCCGAGCGAGCGGCACATGTACTATTGGGGTGAGCGCGCCAAGGGGGGTGCCGGACTGATCATTACGGAGGAGATGAGTGTTCATCCGACCGACCGGGCCTACGAGAAACTGATCGATGTCTATCACTCTGAGGTACTGCCCGGTTTTAAGAAGATTACCGATTACGTACATCAGTATGACGCTAAAATTTTTGCCCAGGTCAACCATAACGGCCAGCAGTGCGACGGCATGATCTCCCGCCTGCCGGTCTGGGCGCCGAGTCCGGTGCCGGATATTCTCTTTCGTGAAACACCCAAGGAGATGGAGCCGGAAGATATCGAGGAGGTTGCCCGCTTTTTCCACCGCAGCGCCATTCATGTCCGTGAAGGGGGCTTCGACGGGATCGAGATTCAATTCGGGCACTCCAGTCTGGCACGCCAGTTCCTCTCACCGCTGACCAATCATCGCAGTGATGAATACGGCGGTTCTCTTGAAAACCGCATGCGCGCACCACTCAAATTTATCAGCGCGGTCAGGAAAGCGGTCGGTAATGATTTTACCCTCGGCATTCGCATGTGCGCCGACGAGATGATTCCGGGCGGGCTCGATCTGGCTCAGGTGCAGGAGATCGGTGCCCTGTTCGAGGCATCCGGACTGATCGACTTCATGGATCTCTCCATCGCCACCTTCTATAACCTCTACCTCGTAGAGGGTTCAATGCATACGCCGCTCGGCTACACCATTCCGCTCGCCGCCGGGATGCGCGAGAAGCTCAAGCTGCCGGTCTTCTGCACCGGGCGCATCAACGATCCGGTTATGGCCGAAAAAGTGCTGGCTGCCGGTCAGGCCGACATGATCGGCATGTGCCGCGCTCTGATCTGTGATCCGTTCATGCCGAAAAAAGCCTTTGAGGGGCGCACGGATGACATCCGCTACTGCGTTGCCGACAACCAGGGGTGCATCGGCCGCATGGGTGTCAACAAACTCCTCGGCTGTATCCAGAACCCGGCCATCGGAGAGGAAAAACTGTGGGGTGAAGGAACTCTTGTAAAAGCAGCGGTGAAGAAGAAGGTTTTTGTCGTCGGCGGTGGTCCCGGCGGCATGTGGGCAGCCAAAATGGCCGGACGGAGAGGGCACAATGTCACTCTTTTTGATCGCAACGAAGCGCTGGGCGGACAGCTTCTGACCGCTATGAAAGGTTCCGGGCGTGACGAGATCGGCGTCATTATCCGCAATGAGAAAGATCAGGTCACTAAGGCCGGAGCGCAGGTAAAGCTGGGGGTTGAAGTTACTTCAGCGCGGGTACTGGCCGAAAAACCGGACGTCGTCATCATCGCCACCGGCAGTCAACCGAAGCAGCATCCGGTTGGCGGCGCCGACGGCCCGTCCGTCTTCAACGTCTGGCAGGTTCTCAACGGAGAAGCGCAGGTCGGTGAAAAAGTCTGTCTGATCGACTACGACGGTCATCATCGGGCAACCTCAACCGCCGAATTTATGGCTGATCAGGGGAAAACTGTCCATATCATCACCTCCAGCCTCTTTGTCGGTGCGGAACTCGGACCGACGCAGGATCTCTACCTGTCCCGTCAGCGACTCCTCAAAAAAGGGGTCACCTTTACCCCTGACATCGCCGTGATGGAAGTCGGCGGCGAGACCGGCGCCAAAAATGTTAAAGGCTTCAATGTCTATTCCAATATCTGGGATGAATGGGGCGGCTTCGACTCGATCGTGCTGGCCATGGGACAGAAATCCGATGATTCTCTTTATATGGAGCTGAAGGGCAAGGTTGCAGAATTGTATAGGATCGGCGACAGCGTCGCCCCGCGCAAAATCGATATGGCTATCTGGGAAGGGCACAAGCTCGGGAGGGAGATCTGATGGGCAACGACGGCAAAATACTCGTTTTTGTCGATCTTCCCGACGGAGAACTCGATGAAACCGGCAGGGGGCTGCTCTCCTATACGGCACGCCTGGCCGGAACACTTGGCAGCTCATGGAGTGCGGCGGTAGCCGTAATGCCTGACAGGGCTCAACTGGCCGCATTCGGTGCCTATGGTACCCCGGCGGTAACCTGCATCGAAGGTGGGGCGGCACTGCTCGATACTCCGATGCTCCTCGGAAAATATCTTGCTCAACTGGCAGAGGACGAGTCGGCGGCGGTTGTGCTGCTTCCGCATAACGACCTCGGTGCAACCATGGCACCGATAGTTGCCCACAAACGTGACGGTGCAATTATGACGGAACTGGTTACCGTCCGGAAGGATGCCGATGGCGTTCGGCTCTCCCGTAAGACGCTCGGTGTCCGCATCGCGGAAACCAAAGTGTGGGACGGTTCACGATCTTTGACCGTCACCGTTCCGCCGCGCACGCTGAGTCAGGTCATCATGGCGAGTGTTCGTGCGAGTTCGCCCATTCTGGTCGCATGGCGTCCTGCTGATCCCCTTACCGCTGCAATGGCTACGATTATCGGCAGGATTCCTCCCGACCCGCAGACGGTTGACCTGACTGAAGCGGAAGTAATCTTCAGCGCCGGTAAAGGGTGTGATCCGGCAACGTTTGACCAGTTCAAGGAACTCTGCACACTGCTGAACGTCTCTTATGGTGTAACCCGACCGGTGTGGGATATGGGCTGGACCGGTTTTGAACGGATGGTCGGCCAGACCGGCCGCACGGTAGCACCCCGGCTCTATGTGGCTCTCGGAATTTCCGGTTCCATGCATCATATCGGCGGCATCAAGGATTCCCGGCGGATCATTGCGATCAACAGTGACGCCAAGGCTCCGATTTTTCCGAACGTCGATGAAGGCTTTGTCGGAGATTTGAAGGAGCTGCTGCCGCGCCTTCTGAAACAGGTTAAAGCCGGAACAGGGGGTGCACCATGAGTAAAACCTTTCAGGCAATTGTCGTCGGTGCCGGTCCGGCCGGTTCATCCGCTGCCCTCGTTATGGCCCGCGCCGGCCTCGATGTCGCGCTGGTAGAGCGGGGCACGTTTCCGGGGGAAAAGAACATGTTCGGCGGGGTTCTGCACCGTCTGCCGGCGCTGGAAGAGATCTTCCCCGATTTCTGGGATCGGGCCGCTTTGGGGCGTCATATCGTCAAAAAGGGCGTCACCTTCATGACCGGCGATTCCAGTTTCACGACGACCATAGAATCGGGCAACTTCGATAAAACACCCTACAACGGCTACAGCATCTTTCGTCCCCGTTTTGATAACTGGCTGGCTCAGGAAGCGGTCAAGGCCGGTGCGACGCTCATCACCCGTGCAACGGTCGATGACCTGATCTACAAGGATGGCAAACTTGCCGGCGTTTCAATTGTCGGCCGTACCGGCGAGCTGCTGGCGCCGGTTGTGGTTGCCGCCGACGGAGTGCTCTCCTTCATCGCTAAAAAAGCCGGCCTCCGGCAGCCGACCTTCAATCCGGCCCAGATGGCGGTCGGGGTAAAAGCGCTCATCGATATGCCGCGCGAAATGATCGATGACCGCTTCGGCCTGGTGCGCGAGCAGGGCTTTGCCAATGAATTTGTCGGCTGCACAGCCGGTGTGCGCGGTGGCGGCTTCCTTTATACCAACTATGATTCTCTTTCGGTCGGTCTGGTATTCCATCTGGCAAGTCTGCGGGTCAGCGGCAAAACACCGTACGATCTCCTGAACGCTTTTATGGAACAGCCCCAACTGGCTAAAATGATCAGTGGCGGCAAATTTCAGGAGTATTCGGCGCATCTGATTCCCGAAGGTGGCTACGATATGATCCCGGAACTGGTTGGCGACGGCATACTGGTCACCGGTGATGCTGCCGCGCTCTGCAACGCCACCGGCCTCAATCTGGAGGGGATTAACCTGGCATCACAGTCCGGAGTACTTGCAGGCAAAGCGGTCATCGAAGCACATCAGAACAGGAATTTCAGCAAAAGCGGTCTTTCCGTGTATAAGAAACTGATGGATGAAAGCTACGTGATCAAAGATCTCAAGCTCTACCGCAAGGCGCCGCATATGCTCCATAATGACCGGATCTACAATGAATATCCGGAGCTTATGTGCAGTTTCATGGAGCATATCTATCACATCGATGGAGCTCCAAAGCAGAATCTGTCCAAGTTGTTCCTCAAATCGGCCAAAGAAAAAGTCGGCCTTGGCAATCTGCTGGCGGATGGCTTCAGCGCCTGGAGAGCACTATGAATATCGACGAAATTTTTGACAACACCAGTTTTACCATCGACCGGGAGCCGCATATTGTTGTCAACTATGATATCTGCACCGGGTGCGACAACCGGGGTTGCGTCAACTCCTGCCCTGCCAAGTGTTATACGTGGTCTGAGGAAGATCAGAAGATGACCTTTGTGTACGACGGCTGTCTGGAGTGCGGCACCTGTTATGTCGTCTGCCACCGCGACGCCTTCACCCTCTGGCGCTATCCCCGGGGAGGCTTCGGGGTTGCGTATAGAATGACGTAAACTGGAGTTACCATGCCTGACACTAAACTCAACATCCTCGTTCTCCTCCGCGAGACCAATGATCCACGACCACCGGCCCGTGTCACCAGCCGTGGTG
>JBMOEI010000036.1:0-50991 GCA_049318985.1 Desulfuromonadaceae bacterium | reverse complement strand
GTGGGTCAACTAAACGGCGCTGGGTGGGTCAACACATTACCGGTGGTGGCAACCAAACCCCCATTCAATGCTGTATCACAAGCGATATAACCCCCATTTCCCCTGTTTTAGCGAAGCAGAACGCCCTAAAAGGCACGAACGCCATGCAGGGCATAGGGTATAGACTGCCTTTTTATGTGTGATGCGCTGTAGAGGGTGACCCCACTGGACATTCTGGCGGCGACGGTGAAATTCTATATGATGCTTTTCAACCTGCGCAAATTAAAAGGCCCTCCTGCTCGCTATTCCAATCAAATCATGTGTCGAAAAACTTTACACTCATTCCTGTCCATCAATTCAACTCTTGGTATATCTTAGTAATATTAGAATGTTACTGACTTGGCACAGTAAGTGCTTAAGCCATCTCGGTTTCAGTAATTTATATTGTCTTGATGGCTTCAAAAATAAATGGGGGTAGAGAAATGAAAAAGAAACTTTTGGCAGTGTTGGTAAGTAGTTTGCTTTTGGCAGGAATGGTGGGGGCGGCAAATGCAACTCTGTATAGCTTTGATGCTAATGCAGATGCAAATGTAAATGGTGGGGGCGGCAGTCCAACTCAAGCAGGGTACACAAGTATATTCTACACATCCACATACAATGCTACTTTAGGATACGGATGGGATCATGCTGTGACTCAAGATAGGGACCGAGGTGCAATTGCAGGTGATCCACTTTCCAACCTTCTTCGGGATTTACATTTTAGCAATACAGATGCGACATTTAAACTAGATGTCGTCAATGGTTTGTACGATGTCACTCTGTACTTTCGTGATAATCAATTTTCCCATGACAAAATTCAAGTGTTTGCTGAGAGTGCAACGACAGCTGCTGTCGACATAGCTACAATTGCTACTAATACTACATATACTCGCACTTTTTCTGCTTTGGTCACAGATGGTCAGCTTGACTTAAGATTCCATGATTACGGTGGGCCTGACATTAACTGGATAATAAATGGTCTTCAGGTTGATGGCCCTGCTCCCGTCCCCGAACCCGGCACAATGGCACTCCTCGGACTTGGCATGCTTGGTATGGCAGTATACGGCAAGCGCCGAATGAACAAAGAAGCATAAGATGAAGTAATAGATAGAGATTTATGGAAAGGCATTGCTTCGGCGATGCCTTTTTTTTGATGTTGTCGGAATTCTTTACACTCAGTAGATACGGTCGTAAAATCCATTCTCCTAAAATACAAATATCACAAAAGCCCCGCCTACCAATGAAGGCAAGCGAGCCTATAAACTGTTTGGCAGTGTTGTCTCTACTCTTCCTCTATATACCCCCTTACCTATACCCATAACTGCCGGATGTAAACGTACATTGTTGGACAGTAAAACACAATAGGCAACAAAAAAGCCCCTATTTTCAAGGGGCTTAAATGCTTTGCCGGATGGTGCCGGACTGCTAATTGGTGGAGACGGTGGGAGTCGAACCCACGTCCGAAAAACCTAGCATCTGAGACTCTACACCGTTATTCCGTTGCTCGATTTAACCATCTGCCTGCGCAACGAACAAGGCAGTCAGGCGGCGATCCCGTTGAGTTTCGGGTTGCGCTACGGGCGTTGCGCTCCCCTATCCGGTAGTGAGTGACGCCCCCTTTTTACCACCGGCATCTTGATCGGGGACGCCTGTTAAGCTGCTAGAGCAACAGGAGTGTTATAATTGTCGGCAATTAATGCCGTGCAGGTTTATTAAGGTCGGCCACCTGCCCCGACCCGGTGCTCCCCAGATTTTCAATTCCCCGTCGAAACCTTTACGTCCCCCTTTGAAAAACAATCACTCTTTATTTTGGTATATCACTTTCACTTCAGTTGTAGCTGTTAAACGGACTCTCTGCAATCTAATTCTTTGGTATCATCACTTGGCCTGCGGTTTCATGACAGGCAGATCGTGGACGTCAATATGACAGGAGAGGCAGCGCGGAACCTTTTCATGAAATGCTGCATTGTGTGGTTTGCCGTGGCATTCGGTACACTGCGGAATTACACGATGCTTGCCCTTATGGCAGGTAACACAGGTTAATGCCGCATGTTTGCTGGCACCCTTTGACAGCTTGGTCACAATTTTGTCATGACAGGTACTGCACGTGTTTGAAGGCGTATTCGTGGCAAAGACGATGTTCCGTGGCTGATGAACCGGGTGGCATTGGAGACATTGTGCCACTGTCTGACCGGCTATATGTGGTTTGTGACAGGTAAAACAGGATGGTTTGAATCCGTGAGAAGTGTGGCACGTTGCGCAGGCAACCTTCGTATGCTTGCTCGGAAATGAATCCAGCTGTTTACGGACGGCACCGTGACAGTCATAACAGAAATTGGCAATTTGCGCTGTTGCGGCAATCTTTTTGGGTGTGTGGGGATTAGAGTGACAGGTAAGGCAATCGGTGATCTTTGCTCCATGGGGCGCTTCATGGCACGATGCGCATTTGGGCATGATCGCATCATAATTCCCCTTCCGTGGACTATAGGCGTGAAAAACGGTATGACAGCTCTGGCACGCAAACCGGTGCTTTTCGCCATTATCCTTCAGTCCCTGGAAAGGACCGGTATGGCATTGTGCGCACTGACTCGCGGTAAGCGGCAGCGGTTGAACGGCATACTGCTCCGGAGTCGGCGCAATAGAAACTGTTGCAACCTTTTTGCCTTGTGCCGCAAAAGAAAAACCTGCGCATGCAAGCATGATAGCCGCCCCTGATAAAATTATTCTGATACTGAGATGTTTTGAGATGCCCGTCATTTCTACCTCCCGCCAGGAGTATTTACCAGCCATGCTTCCACATGGAGTTTTAAACCATATACCCAAATTAATCCCTGTTTCTCGCCTTCAGTGCCTGCGACATCTCGCGCTGACTATCCTTTGATTTCAAGTCCTCACGCTTATCATACAACTTCTTGCCTTTGGCAATCCCGATCTCAACCTTTACCAGGCCGTCTTTAAAATAAAGCCTGAGTGGAACGACTGAAAGACCCTTCTCGCGAATTTTGCCGTAGAGGCGGTCTATCTGGCTGCGATGCAGCAGCAGCTTGCGGTTGCGATCCGGTTGATGATTCTGGCGGTTGCCAAACTCGTAGTGGGAAATATTCAGGTTATGCAGGTAGGCCTCACCATCACGTACCAGCATGAACGAATCAGTCAGGTTGGCTTTTCCGGCCCGCAGCGACTTTACTTCAGTTCCCTGCAGAACCAGCCCCGCTTCAAGCTTCTCCTCGATAAAATAATCGTGGTAGGCCTTTTTGTTATTACAGATCAGTTTTTCACCCATGCGTATCTTCCTATCATAAACCGTTCAAAAAGGGAATGCTCAACCTTGCATTAAGCTATAGAAATCTATATAGTTCCGTTACTGAAGCTCAACCCCAAAAATGGCTCGTTACCTCTGCCTCAAAAGGATGGCTATCATGACCACAGTTGATGCGACACCCGACTGCGATAAAAAACCGACCGCAGCAGATCTGCAGCGTTCTTTTCTCCGTCATCTGCAGTATACCCTGGTCAAGGACAAATTCTCTGCGACAAAGGCGGATCTTTATCTGGCGCTTGCCTATGCCGTGCGTGACGTACTGGTCGATCGCTGGCTTGATACCCAGCAATCCTACTACATCCACGACGCGAAACGGGTATATTATATTTCGATGGAATTTCTGATGGGGCGTACGCTTGGTAACAGCCTGATTAATCTGGGCATTATGGAGGAGTGGCAGACTGCCCTCAAGCAGATGGGGATAGATGTTGAAGAGCTGCAGGAGCAGGAGTGGGATGCCGGCCTCGGTAACGGTGGTCTTGGGCGCCTGGCAGCCTGTTTCCTCGATTCAATGGCAACAATGAGCCTTCCGGCGTATGGGTATGGAATCCGCTATGAATACGGTATGTTCTATCAAAAAATCATGAATGGCGCCCAGGCGGAATTTCCCGATAACTGGCTGCGCTATGGCAACCCTTGGGAGTTTGACCGTCAGGAGCATCTCCACCAGATCAAGTTCTTTGGACGGGTTGAACATTATCAGGATGATCAGGGACAAACGCGCTATCACTGGATCGATACAACTGATGTCATGGCGCTTGCCTATGATTTTCCGATTCCGGGGTACGGTAACGAAACCGTAAATACCATGCGGCTCTGGAGTGCCAAATCGACCCGTGATTTCGAACTTGGCTCGTTTAATCAGGGTAATTACATCGGTGCCGTCGAATCAAAAATGCGTACGGAAAATATTTCCAAAGTACTCTACCCGGCGGATCATATGGCCGAAGGAAAGGAATTACGCCTGCGTCAGGAGTATTTCCTCTCTTCCGCCACGGTTCAGGACATATTCTACCGCTTTGCAAAAAAGCATGACAACCTGAGTCTGCTGCCGGAAAAAGTGGCGATTCAACTGAATGATACTCACCCGACTCTGGCAATCCCTGAACTGATGCGCATACTGCTTGATGACAAGCAGCTTGGCTGGGATGAAGCCTGGCATATTGCGCGCAACACCTTTGCCTACACCAATCATACGGTACTTCCGGAAGCGCTCGAAAAGTGGCCGGTGGAGATGATGGAGAGAATTCTGCCGCGTCATCTCCAGATAATTTATCGTATCAACGAGTTCTTTATTCAGCAGATCATTGCCCGTTTTCCGGGTGACAATGAACGGCTGCGGCGGATGTCAATCATCGGTGAAGATGGTGAGCGCTGTGTACGGATGGCACATCTGGCGATTGTCGGCAGTCATTCGATCAATGGCGTCTCGACTCTGCACAGCGAAATTCTCAAAAATGACCTTTTTCATGATTTTTATCAGCTCTGGCCAGAACGCTTCAACAACAAGACCAACGGCATTACGCAACGGCGCTGGCTGAAATACTGTAATCCCTGGCTGGCCGACCTGATTTCATCTAAGATTGGTGATGGCTGGACGACCAATCTTGATGAGCTGAAAAAATTGATTCCGTTGGCGGAAGATGCTGATTTTCAACAGATGTGGATGGAGGTCAAGCGGGCCAACAAGCAGAAGCTGGCCGACTATATCCGCACTCATAACTGCATCGAGGTTTCACCCGAATCAATGTTCGACTGCCAGACGAAGCGTATTCATGAGTACAAGCGCCAGCTTCTCAATGTGCTGCATGTCATCACCCGCTATAACCGCATCAAAGCGAATCCTGGCGGTAATTTTGCGCCACGCACCGTCATCTTTGGCGGTAAGGCTGCCCCCTCCTATTACATGGCAAAACTGATCATCAAGTTGATCAACTCAGTCGGTTCGGTCGTCAACAATGACCCGGCGGTTAAAAATCTTCTCAAAGTCGTGTTCCTCAGCAATTACAATGTCACACTGGCGGAGATGATCTTCCCCGCCTCCGACCTTTCCGAACAGATTTCTACTGCAGGCACTGAGGCGTCCGGCACCGGAAACATGAAATATTCCTTGAACGGGGCATTGACGGTCGGCACTCTGGATGGAGCCAATATCGAGATCATGGAGGAGGTCGGGCGGGATAATATTTTCATTTTCGGCATGACCGCCGAACAGGTTACCGGACTGAAAAAGGCCGGTTACCAGCCGCAGGATTACTATTTCCATAACCCGGAGTTAAAACAGGCGATCGATATGATCGGCAACGGCAGTTTTTCAGCGGATGACCATACGATTTTCAAGCCGATTGTCGACACGCTGCTCGGTCTCGACCACTATCTGCTGCTTGCCGATTATGCATCCTACATAGCATGTCAGGATGAGATTGATACATTGTATCAGCAGCCGCGCGAGTGGACCCGCACGTCAATTCTCAATACTGCCGGAATGGGCAAATTTTCCAGTGACCGTACCATTAACGAGTATGCCCGTGAAATATGGGGCATCAAGCCGGAAAAAATCAGCCGTCATAGTCGGAGGGATTTGGGCTAGTTCGATTGTACTTATCAGAGTTCTGGTTAACGATCCCAGTGGTACGCATCAGATACATTCAGCGCGGGCCCTGCTTGCCATAGCGGACTGCAATCCGCCGAATCATTTGAATCCGCCGTTACTCTCTTCAATCACCATTCTGCTGACTTTTCTGACTGCCTGATTTTGACAGAATACACACGTCAGCAACTGTAACTCTTTATTTTCGACTAAAAACTTGGCCGTATGAAAGGGGGTAGCAATTCCTTGAGATTCCGGATTTAAGGTTACTGCATGCGAAAAACATGTCAGGCGTGGATTACATCTGGACGCCAGGTGAATTCAGAGACAAACAAAACTTTATTGGCGGCTTTAAAATTGACCAGGTATGAAATAGGATGGGCATAGGTACTATGGATACTCTTGATCTCTGGGAAACCAGTCCAGTTAACGATAAAACCCATGAGGTTTCTGCTCACGCGCCACTTGCCGAACGGATGCGTGCGCGAAATCTCGCTGAATTTTCCGGACAGGAACATCTTGTCGGGGAGGGGCGTATTCTGCGGCGGATGATTGAAACCGATTCGCTCTCATCCCTGATCCTCTGGGGGCCGCCCGGCTGTGGTAAAACCACGCTGGCTCATATTATAGCTGCCGAAACAAAAGCTCATTTCATCTTCTTTTCTGCGATCCTCTCGGGAGTCAAGGAGATCCGTGAAACGTTTCGTGAGGCGGAACGCTACGCGAGCCGAGGTATCCGCACCATTCTGTTCATTGATGAAATCCACCGTTTCAATAAAGCACAGCAGGATGCCTTTCTCCCGTACATTGAAAAAGGGACGGTAACCCTGGTCGGCGCGACCACCGAGAACCCCTCCTTTGAAGTTATTGCCCCGTTGCTGTCCCGCTGCCGTGTGCTGACGCTGCATCAGCTTGATCCGGATGCCGTCTGCGAACTGCTGCTGCTGGCCCTCAATGACCATGAACGGGGCCTCGGCAGACGTGACCTTACGGCGAGCAATGAAACCCTGAACTTTCTGGCGGAACAGTCGGGCGGGGATGCCCGCTCTGCCTTGAATACGCTGGAGGTTGCCGCAGGATTGGTCGAACAGGGTTGCGGAGAAATAACCCTTGAAATTGCTCAGGAGGCGCTCCAGAAAAAAACGTTGCTCTACGACAAGGGTGGTGAGGAACACTACAACGTCATTTCAGCGTTCATAAAATCTCTGCGCGGAAGTGACCCGGATGCGTCCCTCTACTGGCTTGCCCGGATGCTGGAAGCTGGTGAGGATCCGATCTTTGTCCTGCGGCGTATGATAATTATGGCTTCCGAAGACATCGGGAACGCTGATCCACGGGCTTTGCAGATTGCGGTTGCCACCTTGCAGGCGTTTCAGGTAATCGGTATGCCGGAAGGTCGTATCATATTGGGGCAGGCGGTGACGTATCTGGCTACCGCCCCAAAATCAAACGCCTCGTATGTAGGCATAAACGCTGCATTATCGGAAGTGCGCAGCAGTGGCGCTCTCCCGGTTCCGTTGCATATCCGTAATGCTCCGACAAAGCTTATGAAGGAACAGGGGTACGGAAAAGGCTACCAGTACGCTCATGATTATGAAGACGGGTATTCAGGGCAGGGGTGTCTGCCGGAAAAATTATCGGGCCGGACGTTTTATGAGCCGACAGGGCGCGGTTATGAAAAGAGTATCAGAGAGCGGATGGAGTGGTTAAAACAGCGGAGGGATAAGGAATAATGAAACCATTTACGCTTGAGCGCACCCAGATTCTGCCGATCACTCTTGAAACGGCGTGGAAGTTTTTTTCCAATCCTGCCAATCTGGTGAAGATCACGCCTCCGGAGATGGATTTTCGTATCACATCTCCACTACAAAATGATATTTATGCCGGTCAGATAATTACCTATACTGTGCGACCGTTAATGCGGGTGCTTGTCAACTGGACAACCGAGATCACCCATGTGGACTCTCCCCGTTTTTTTGTTGACGAACAGCGTTTTGGGCCGTATCGATTCTGGCATCATCAACACCGTTTTCGTGAAGTAGCGGGGGGCGTTGAAGTCTTCGACCATGTTCATTACCTGCTTCTTCACGATCAGTTGGCCGGCCTGATTAACAGTCTGTTCGTCGCGCCTCGTCTCAAACGGATCTTTGAATTTCGTCGCATGGCACTCATAAAGCTTTTTCCACAGAGATAACTATTCCACTACCGAGGAGAATATTACCATGAAGCGACTTGCCATTTTAACCAGCGGTGGAGATTGCTCCGGCATGAATGCCACCATCCGCTCAGCCGCCAGAACCGCACTTGCCAATGATATTGAAATGATCGGCTATCGTAAAGGGTATGCCGGTCTCCTGAAAAATGATTTTATCGTTCTTAATTCTCAAGCGGTGTCCGGGACTCTGCAGCGTGGAGGGACGTTTCTCCAGTCGGCCCGTTCTGCGGAATTTCGTACAGAAGAGGGGCGCAAACGGGCACTGGATAATCTGCTCAAAGAGAAAGTGGAAGGACTCATCGTCATAGGCGGGGATGGCTCATTAAACGGCGCTCTGGCGCTTGATAAAATGGGTTTCCCGGTCATCGGCATCCCGGCCAGTATTGACAATGACATCGCGTATACTGATATGGCGCTGGGGGTTGATACGGCGCTCAATAATATTATTTATGCTGTTGACTGTATCAAGGATACGGCAAGTTCCCACGACCGTGCCTTTATTGTTGAAGTTATGGGGCGGAACTCCGGCTATCTGGCTTCCACTGCGGCGATCGCAACCGGTGCCGAGTTTGCAATCGTTCCGGAGGTGGAACTCGACCTGAGTAAAATGTGTCACCAACTGCGGCAGCGATATGATGAGGGACGTACCAACGCCCTTATCATAATGGCAGAGGGCGCGGGACACGCGCAGGAGGTTGCTGAAGGGATCAAAAATGCCGTCGGCTTTGAAACCCGTGTAACGGTGCTCGGCCACTATCAGCGGGGCGGTGCGCCATCGGTGTTTGACCGTTTGCTTGGCAGTCGCTTCGGTATGAAATCGGTGGAGCTTCTGCTGAACGGCACAAAAGGGGTCATGGTCGGGCTTTCGGCGAGCTCGCTTACCACCACGTTGCTGGAGATGGTAGTAAACGGTGGCCAGAAAAAACTGAACAACGAATTTTTGCGCATGTCAGAGATTCTTGGCATTTGATGGGCGGTTAGACGGTTCAAAGGAGGCTGCTTTATGGCTTTAGCCAGAGAAAAATCACCAGAGCTGTTTTCGTGGCACGAATATAAAGATTGGCCGGAGGACGAACGGTGGCAGCTCATTGATGGTCATGCCTACTGCATGGCTGCCGCCCCAAATATCAAGCATCAGAAGGTGACCGGGAATTTTTATGCCACAATAAGGGAAAAACTTACGGGAAAACCGTGCACAACCTTTATCGCCCCCACCGATGTTGTCTTTGACGACTACAACATCGTTCAGCCGGATGTGCTGGTGGTCTGTAACAAAAGCAAAATAACGGATGCCAACATCAAGGGTGCGCCGGATCTGGTTATTGAGGTGATCTCACCCTCAAACTCCTTCATGGATAAAAAACAGAAGCTGGAACTGTACGAACGCTTTGCCGTGCCGGAATATCTGCTGGTTGACCCGACGGGCGATCTGGTTGAACGCTCTCGCCTGGTGGATGGCAGATACGGTCGCTCTGAAGTCTTTGCGTGGCATGAGGAATTAGCGTTGATCTCGCTTCCGGGAGTAGTTGTCAATCTGTGGGAGGTTTTCGAGCGGGACCTGGTGGAGTTGAACATTGTTAGAGAAGGGCCGAAAGGGTATCGGGTGTGACAATAACAAATCCATGAGTAAGAAGAATTAAACAATGCGCCCAAACCAACGCTTTAACAAAAAACGCTCAGTCAAAAGCGGGCTTCCTCCCGGTACGCTGGTGCATATCGGGGATGCATCGAACAAAGCAGCACATATTTCCGTCATCGGGTATACCCCGGATGGCGTTGAAGAGCATCACTACGAGCAGATAAATGAGTATCTGCAGAATCCCTGCGACGGCAGTGTCGTCTGGGTTGATGTCGAAGGGGTGCATGATATCGAGTTGATCCGTGCCCTGGGTGAAAAGCATTCATTTCACCCGCTGGTGCTTGAAGATATCGTCAACACGGCGCAACGGCCGAAGATTGAGGATTACGGTGACTATCTCTTTATCGTGTTGCGGATGCTCCACCCGGTTGACGATGGCGGCTTTAACTCTGAACAGCTCAGCATCATTCTCGGGCCTGACTACCTGTTCACCTTTCAGGAGGGGATTGAGGGTGACCCCTTTGATTCGGTGCGCAAACGTATCCTGAACGGCAAGGGGAAAATTCGCGGTATGGGGGCGGATTATCTGGCTTATGCCCTCATTGATGCCGTAGTTGATGGCTATTTCACTGTCCTTGAAGCTTTTGGCGAGAGGATAGTGGACGTTGAGGAAGAGCTGACGCATACTCCTGACCAGCGGTCTCTCCATCGGATCAATGTTATTAAAAAAGAGATCATCTATCTGCGCAAGAGCGTCTGGCCGCTGCGTGAAGCGATCTCTTTCCTGGAACGGGGTGACAGCCACCTGTTGAATGATGCCACCAGACTTTATTTCCGTGATGTCTATGATCACACCGTTCAGGTGATCGATACGGTTGAAACCTACCGTGATCTCCTCTCCGGCATGCTCGATCTCTACCTCTCAAGTATCAGCAACCGTACCAACGAAGTGATGAAGTTTCTGACCGTGATTGGAACTATCTTTATGCCGCTGACCTTTCTGGTAGGCGTCTACGGTATGAATTTCAAACACTTGCCTGAGCTGGAGTGGCGTAATGGTTACTTCATTCTCTGGGGGTGCATGATTACTCTATCTCTACTGATGGTTGTCTATTTCAAAAAGAAACGCTGGCTATAGGAACTTTATATGACTCGACTTGCCCTCAAATGGGCGCTCAACTCCTTTGCCCTGTTTTTTGTCATGAAGCTGGTTCAGGGTGTCCAGATCAGCCGGTTTCAGGATCTGCTACTGGCAACAGTGGTGATCGGCCTGCTCAATGCTTTCCTGAGACCGATCATTGTTCTGCTGACACTGCCGGTAACGGTTTTGACTCTCGGCCTGTTTACTTTTGTGATCAACGGGTTGATTTTTTGTCTCGCGGCTTATCTGGTGCCCGGTTTCCACGTTGCCGGTTTTGCCTCCGCCGTTGTCGCAGCATTCCTGTTCAGTCTGTTCAGTTTTACCCTGAACATGTTGTTCGGTACTAAATAGTGGCCCTTTACTGCGACACCCTTCTTTCATGATAAATTCTGCACTTGTTTCCCGAGTTGAGAAAACCATTCGCCTGCAGCGTCTCTTTCGCCCGGGGGACACTCTGGTTGTGGCGCTTTCTGGTGGTGCGGATTCAACCGCTCTCCTTGATATCCTCTCCCGTCTTCATGGGTACCACCTCCGTTTGATTGCCGCTCATCTGAATCACTGTCTGCGTGGTGCCGAATCTGACGCTGACCAGGAATTCTGCCGCACATTGGCCGGGCAGTATGCAATTCCGTTTGAAATCAGACGCATCGATATAAAGAAAATGGCGGAAGATCACCGCATGAATCTGGAAGATGCCGGTCGGCGTGCCCGGATAGAATTTTTCGATGACATTCGCATAAAATACGGTGCTGCGGCGGTGGCGCTTGCCCATCACGCTGACGATCAGTCCGAAACTGTGCTGATGCGTCTCTTCCGTGGCTCTGGCATGACCGGACTATCGGGGATGGCTCCTCGCAATGCACGGGGATATGTGCGTCCGCTGCTGGAAATAAGTAGAGTGGAAATAGAAACATACCTCCGCTCGCACGGTCTGGAGTGGCGCGAAGATGCAAGCAACAGTGACACAAATTATCTGCGTAACCGCATCCGCCATAAACTGCTGCCGCTGCTGGAAGAGTACAATCCGGCAATTCGTACCGCCCTTGCCGCAACCGCTACAATTATCGGGGGTGATGAAGCGCTGCTGGCTGAAGTGACAGAGCAGGAATTCTGTCGATCGTGCCGGGTGGAGGAGGGGAGGGTGCTGTTCAGTTGTGTCCACCTTGGCAGCATTAACCCGGCTTTGAGCCGGAGAGTTCTGCGCCGCGCGTTAAAACAGCTGACCGGCACTCTGGAAGGAATCCAGAAGGGTCATATCGAGTCGATTCTTGAAGTGGCGGCTTCGAAACGCCCGCATTCTCACGTGGCGCTTCCGCAGGGAGTTGCGGTGCTGAGGGAGTATGATACACTCATCATGACCCGCACAATATACTCATCATCGGTTGCTGTTGCTGAAGATGAACTTTTAATCGATGGGCCTGGCAGGTATCAGCTCCCATTGGGCGGTAACATTACGGTGGTTTTGACCACTATGACTGAAATTCCAAAGGAGAACAGTACCATACTTTTGGATTGTGCAGTGGTGCCATTCCCCTGGTATGTCCGCACTTTTCGCCCTGGTGACCGCATGATACCGTTTGGTATGAGAGGCAGAAAAAAAGTAAAGGATATTTTCATTGATAAGAAAATTCCGCGATCTGAACGGAGGCAAATTCCGATTCTGTTGAGTAATAATAATCTTCTATGGGTCATTGGAGTGTGCTATTCTGAAGCATGCAGAATAACACGCCAATCCGCTACGATAGTTCAGGTTCAGTGGCAGGCAAAATAAGGTGTTATGAGGGAACGGCACGATGAATAAACGAATTTCAATTATATGTACCATCACTGCAGCTGCTGTACTCGTAAGCAGCATTGCATACGCGTCAAAGAAGAAATTGCGGGCGACACCGGAGCGCTTGAAGCAAGGCATTTCTGAAGTCGATTTGGCTGCAACTCTATTAGATACAAGCGGGGAATTTCAGCAGAAATCGCAAAAAGAATGCCTTGTAAAGAAGCACGGTGATGACCCTCTCAAAGACCTTACCATGGTTGGCGAATCAACGTCACATGGCAAAGCGGCTGGCAGATGATATCTGGAAATTGTGGTGAAAAAGTACGTTTGTTAACGCGTAATAAACTGTTGTGTAGTTACTGAATGCCATCTCTCTTCATGCGCTAAACCTCATTTCGGCCGCAATTCAGCTTGTCAATCTCCCCCCGTTGTGCTAGCTTTACAAAATTTTCAACACCATAGACACAGACATATTTGGGGGTTTATTTTGAATCAGTTTTACAAGAATCTCTCACTCTGGCTGGTCATCAGCCTGATGATGATCCTGCTTTTCAACATGTTCAACAAACCACGTCCAACAGCAGAGAAGCTTAATTTCAGCGACTTTATGACTCAAGTGGAAACCGGAAAAATTACCGCTGTTGTCATTCAGGGCAATGACATTACCGGTAAATTCGAGGGGAAAGACGGCAAGGACTTCCATACCTATAAGCCATATTCTGACGCTGATTTGACCAAAAAGCTGCTTGAGAAGAAGGTTACGATTAATGCCAAACCGGAAGAGGAAAAGTTTTCCTGGTTTTCGATCTTTATTTCCTGGTTTCCACTTATTCTGCTTGTCGGCGTCTGGATTTTCTTCATGCGTCAGATGCAGATGGGAGGAGGGAAGGCGATGTCGTTCGGCAAGAGCCGCGCTAAACTGCTGACCGAGTCACAGGGGAAGATCACGTTTGAAGATGTTGCCGGCATTGAAGAGGCCAAGGAAGAGCTGGAAGAGATTATCGCCTTTCTCAAGGAACCGAAAAAATTCACCGCGTTGGGGGGCAAAATCCCTAAAGGTGTTCTGCTTGTTGGTCCTCCGGGAACCGGGAAGACATTGTTGGCCCGCGCCGTTGCCGGCGAGGCGGGAGTGCCGTTCTTTTCAATATCCGGATCCGATTTTGTCGAAATGTTTGTCGGTGTCGGTGCCAGCCGCGTTCGGGACCTTTTTTTGCAAGGGAAGAAGAGCGCACCCTGCATTATCTTTATCGACGAAATTGATGCGGTTGGCCGTCATCGTGGCGCCGGCATGGGGGGAGGGCATGATGAACGGGAACAGACCCTCAACCAGTTGCTGGTAGAGATGGATGGTTTTGAGTCAAATGAAGGGGTCATTCTGATCGCCGCCACCAACCGCCCCGATGTCCTTGATCCCGCTCTGCTCCGCCCGGGTCGTTTTGACCGCCAGGTTGTTGTGCCCCGTCCGGATGTCAAGGGACGGGAAATGATTCTGAAAGTTCACTCCAAAAAAGTGCCGCTCTCCCCGGAGGTTGATCTGGCTGTCATCGCCCGTGGCACGCCAGGTTTTTCCGGTGCCGATCTGGCCAATCTGGTCAACGAAGCGGCCCTGCTGGCTGCCCGACTGAATAAAACCGTTGCTGAGCCGAGTGATTTTGACAGTGCCAAAGATAAGGTTATGATGGGCGCCGAGCGTCGCAGCATGGTGATTTCTGATGAAGAGAAAAAGAGCACCGCCTACCACGAAGCCGGGCACACTTTGGTTGCTAAACTGGTTCCGGGTACTGATCCGATCCACAAAGTTTCCATTATTCCCCGTGGTCGCGCGCTCGGTGTCACGATGCAGCTTCCGATCGAAGATAAACACAGCTACTCCCGCGAATCGCTGCTGGCGCGCATTGCTGTCCTGATGGGTGGCCGCGCAGCCGAACATATTATCTTCAATACGTTTACGACCGGTGCCGGCAACGACATCGAGCGTGCCACCGATATGGCGCGAAAAATGGTCTGTGAATGGGGTATGAGTGACAAAATGGGACCGCTCTCCTTCGGCAAGAAGGACGAATCCATTTTCCTCGGTCGTGAGATGGCGATGCACAAAAATTTCAGCGAGAAAATCGCCGAACATATTGATGATGAAATCAAGCGGATCGTAGATGAATCATATGAGCGTGCCCTTGGTCTGTTGCGCAATAATATTCAGAACCTCCATAATCTGTCCGAAATTCTGATCGAAAAAGAGAATCTGACCGGTGATCAGGTCGATGAAATTATATCTACCGGTACATTGGTCTGTCCGGAGCCGATTGCGCCACCGGTGGTCGAACCGTCTCCACCATCAACTGACATAATCGCCTGACAGTGGCTGGCTTTGCCCCCCGATTGTTATCTATTCCGACACCAGGTTTGGCTGTAAGAGAATTGCAGCGTGTCGCGGTTGACACTCACGGAATTGCTGAAATGGTCCCCAAGATGAGGACGCTCTGTATCGGGCTACAGCAACTTGAGTGCCGACAGGCAAACATCCTGAAACAGGAGATGTTGTCTCTCGGTGGGGATGCCGCTGTTGCCCGCGGTACGGTGGCATGTAGTATTGACAGAACAGATTGTATTTTGATCGGTACGACCAAACAGCTCACGCGGCTCTGCCGGAAACTGGCAGTTCAACCGTTCGGTCTGGCTGCGTTGGCAGGTGAACTGGAAAACCTGCTGAGTCGGGTTGTTCGTGAACCATCAACATGGAAAACTTCGCGTCGTTTGCTGTCGCTGCAGCGCCCCCTGATAATGGGAATCCTGAATCTTACCCCGGACTCTTTTTCCGATGGCGGGCACAACCTCGACCCTTCACGGTCGTTTGATCGGGCTCTGCAGATGGAAGCGGAAGGTGCTGATATCATCGATATCGGTGGTGAAAGTACGCGGCCGGGTGCAGCTCCTGTTTCTGCTGCAGAAGAGTTGGCGCGTATTATTCCGGTTCTTGAGCGACTCTCAACGGTTCTGAAATGCGCCATTTCGGTGGATACCTGGAAAAGTGCTGTTGCTGAACAGGCGCTTACGGCAGGGGCTGAAATCATCAATGACATCAGTGGGTTCAATTTTGATCCGGAGATGGCCGGAGTAGCGGCTGAGAGCGGAGCCGGTGTTGTATTGATGCACACCAGAGGCAAGCCTGATACAATGCAGCAGGATACGGTATATGATGATCTCATGCTGGAAATAACCTCGAGCCTGCGTGATTCAGTTGAGCGGGCCCGTAAGGCCGGCGTTCCTGAAGGTTGCATTGTGCTGGATCCGGGGATCGGCTTCGGCAAAGATGCTGCGGGTAACCTTGAACTGTTGCGCCGTTTATCAGAATTGTCCGGTTTCGGGCTGCCGATTTTGACCGGGACGTCTCGCAAGGGCTTCATCGGTAAAACCCTGAACCGGCCGCACACGGATGACCGTCTCTATGGCACTGCTGCTGCGGTTGCACTCTCCATAGCAAACGGCGCATCGATTCTGCGGGTGCATGATGTCCGGGCAATGCGGGATGTTGCTGATATGGCACACGCCATTGTGAGCAGTTGATGATACGCAGAGCTTTATCCAAAGGTGAAGTATGGCTCCACTCTTCGACAGCGCAACCCTGCCTGCAATCCTCGACAAGCTTATTGTTGCCGGCCTTGTATACGTCTGTACTCTGATTCTTAAAAAAGAGGCCGCCCTTCGTTGTCTTGTAATTCTATTTTCCCTTATTGCCGCAGAGTCTGTTTCAAATATACTTGGTCTTACAGCAACAGCCACCTTTTTCCGTCTGCTGCTTACTTCTGCACCGATTATTCTGACAATCATCTTCCAGAGTGATATTAAACGCGCTCTTTTTTCATTCTGGAAACGTTATAACCCTGGTGAGAGTGTCTCTCCTGATGTGACGACGACTGTCGATGAATTGTCAAAAGGGCTTCATGAACTGGCTGAACGAAGAATCGGCGCCTTGATTGTTATCATCCGCCAGATGTCGATTGACCATCTCGTCCAGGTTGGTACTGAGATTGATGCCAAAGTAACCAGCGAGCTTCTCAATTCAATTTTTCTTCCCTACTCGCCGATTCATGACGGTGCTGTTATTATCCAACGGGAAAAGATCATCTCTGCCGGCTGTATTCTGCCGCTCTCCCAGAATCCGGACATCGCGAAGAGTTTTGGCACACGACACCGCGCGGCGCTCGGAATCTCCGAACAGACGGATGTTCTCGTACTGGTCGTTTCGGAGGAGACAGGAAAAATATCCATCGTTCATGAAGGAAAGATCGCCTATGATGCTGATCCGGCTGAAATTCGCCGCCTCTCGCGAAAGGCTATTGAAGGGCGGCGTGCAGCGAGGGCGACAGCAGTACAGGAATATTAAATACTACAAAGAGGAGTCAAATAGAATGAAAAAGCTTTTTGGAACAGACGGGGTCCGCGGCGTTGCCAATGTGCATCCGATGACCGCTGAGATGGCGATGCAGCTGGGGCGGGCCGCTGCATACATTTTTAAAGGGGGCGGGAAGCATCGCCACCGGATCGTGATCGGAAAAGACACCCGGCTCTCCGGCTATATGCTGGAGAATGCCCTGGTCGCCGGTATCTGCTCAATGGGCGTTGACGTCCTGCAGGTAGGGCCGTTGCCGACTCCGGGCATTGCTAATATCACGACATCAATGCGTGCCGATGCCGGTGTCGTCATTTCCGCGTCTCACAATGCCTTTCAGGATAACGGCATAAAATTCTTTTCTGCCGACGGTTACAAGTTGCCGGACGAAGTGGAATTAAAGATTGAAAAACTCATTGAATCCAATAAAATCAACGCTCTTCGTCCGACTGCAACAGAAGTTGGTAAGGCATATCGTATCGAAGATGCCGCCGGTCGCTATATTGTGTATCTCAAAAATACCTTCCCTCAGGAGATGGATCTCTCCGGTCTCAAAATAGTACTTGATTGCGCCAACGGAGCGGCTTACAAGGTCGCCCCGGCTGTGTTTGAAGAGTTGGGGGCCGAAGTAATCCCGTACGGAGTCAAGCCAAACGGAACAAATATCAATGCCGGCTGCGGTTCTACCTGCCCAACGGTCATCAGTGAAGCGGTCAAGCTTCATCGCGCCGATATCGGCATTGCCCTTGACGGTGATGCCGATCGCTTGATCGTCTGTGATGAATTTGGCAATGAGGTCGATGGCGACCATATTATGGCCATCTGTGCCAGCGATATGCTGAAGCGTAAACTGCTTAAGAAAAAAACACTCGTGGCAACTGTCATGAGCAACATGGGGCTTGATATAGCCCTGCGCAAATGCGGTGGCAAAATCATCAAGACCGATGTTGGTGACCGGTATGTTGTCGAGGCGATGCGCAAGGGTGGTTATAATCTTGGTGGTGAACAGTCCGGGCATATGATTTTTCTGGACTACAACACGACCGGAGACGGGATTCTTTCGGCGCTCCAGCTCCTGGCGGTTATGCGTCGTGAGGAAAAAACGCTTGCTGAACTCGCCGAAATCATGATTCCACTGCCGCAGGTGCTTGTCAATACCCGGGTTCGGCAAAAAGTGGACATCTATTCAATTGCCGATGTGGCGGCGAAGATCAGGAATGTCGAAGAAAAACTCGGCGATGAGGGGCGTGTGCTGATCCGCTACTCCGGAACGGAACCGCTGTTGCGGGTAATGATTGAAGGTCAGGATAAATATGAGATTACCACCTGGGCAAATGAGATCAGTGATCTCGTGAAGAAACATATCGGGGAAAAATAATGGCCTCATTTACAACGAAAAGGATAAGTTGATGTATGAATTGATTGTACAGGCATTTGTCAACCTTCCAGGAGATAGTGATGTCTAGCGTCCATTCTCTAAGCATAGCCGGTTACAAGTCCATTCGAGATTTAAAAGACTTCAAATTGAATGCTCTCAATGTACTGATTGGGGCCAATGGCGCCGGTAAAAGCAACTTCATCGGGTTGTTCCGGCTTCTTGCATCGGTTGTGGGTGACAATTTTCCAGTGGACGTGCAGAGGTGGGGCGGGCCGGAAGCGCTATTGTACTACGGCAGCAAGATGACGCCTCAAATGGAGTTAGAGATTCAGTTCGCTCCGAATGACGGGGGCACTGGCTCTTTTGAAAATGGTTACCGTATTTCTCTGGACGCAACACAGGATAACCGGCTGATTTTCTCACGGGAGGAACCTACTGTTCGCGGTGCGGGTTTCGTTTGTCCAAAGGTTTACTCACTTGGGACCGGCCATGACATCGCCCGTATACGCAGTGACAAAGATAGCCCCAGTGCCATAGTCAGCCGTTATGTTCTGGACAAGTTGCAGGCCTGGCGGCAGTACCACTTTCACGATACTGGCGATACGGCGGCGGTTAAACGCATCCATGCCCTGAATGACAACCTGCGCCTGAAGTCTGATGCGGCCAATCTGGCCGCCTACCTGAGAAAGCTTAAGACCACGCCGTATTATGAGAGGAGCTATGACCGAATCCTCGAAACCATTCGCCGGGCCGCGCCGTTTTTTGGCGATTTTGTGTTTCGTGATGATGCCGGAGAATTCATTGAACTGGAGTGGACGGAACGCGGGCGGCCCGACACGCCGTGGAAAGCTCATCTGCTGTCAGACGGTACGCTTCGCTTTATCTGCCTGACAACACTACTGCTTCAGCCCAATAGCCTGCTGCCGGACACGGTGTTAATCGATGAACCCGAATTGGGGCTTCATCCTTTCGCTATCAACCTGCTGGCAGATATGTTGCAGGAGGCGGCGCAAAGTAAGCAGGTGATTGTGTCTACGCAATCTGCGGAACTGCTTGATGCGTTCAGACCAGAAGATGTTGTGGTGGTGCAGAGGGAACAGGATGCTTCAGTATTCAAGCGGCTTGATACTCAAGAATTGGCAGACTGGTTGGCGGACGACTACAGCCTGGGAGAGCTGTGGAAGCGTAACATTCTGGGTGGGAGGCCATCCTGATGAAGCGCGTGTGTATCGTCTGCGAAGGCCAGACCGAGGAAGAGTTTGTTCTAAAGCTGCTTGCACCGGCCTTCTACGGCTTGGCCTTGAATCTGATCCCTGAGATGGTCGAAACTTCACCAGGCCACAAAGGTGGTGCATTGAGGTACGACCGGGTAAAGCGCCACCTGCGCAACACGCTACGCCAAAAAAGTGCGCCGGTGGTCACTACTCTGCTTGACCTGTATCGGCTCGACAGTGGCTTTCCAGGATATAGTGCTGCCGTCAAGCAGCCTGATTTGTCGAGTCGCCTTGATGTGTTGAAGCAAGCCCTGCACGATGACGTGGTGGCTACCGCCGGGTGTCAGCCTGACAGCTTCATTCCTTACATCCAGCCTTTTGAGTTCGAGGCGCTGCTGTTCAGTGATGTGCCGACACTAACCCGGGTCGAACCTGCTTGGCAGGCCGCAGCGGCGGTATTGACGGCGATACGCTCTGCAGCCGAATCGCCGGAACATATAAACGACCGGCCAGAGACAAAGCCTGCGGCGCACTTGGAGCGTGAGCTCAGCAACCCCGGCTATCGCAAACGAAGGCACGGCCCAATTGCTGCACAGAAGATCGGACTATCCAAAATTGAAGCTGAGTGTGCCTTCTTTGCTGCGTGGCTTGCACAAATCAGGGGATTGGCGCAGCTATGATGAGTGGGATACAAATCGAAAACATCTGCGCGATGCCCTGGCCAATTGCACTTATAAGGAGTATTTAATGGCAAAATTAGGTTTAAATGTTGATCATATAGCAACTGTGCGTCAGGCACGTGGCGGTGTTGAACCGGACCCGGTGACTGCTGCGGCAATAGGAGAGATGGCCGGAGCTGAAGGAATAACGATTCACCTGCGTGAGGACCGGCGTCATATTCAGGATCGCGACCTTGAAATATTGCGCCGTACGGTAAAAAGTAAACTCAACCTTGAGATGGCGGCGACACAGGAGATGGTGCGGATAGCACTCTCCACCAAGCCGGAGCAGGTGACACTCGTTCCGGAAAAACGACAGGAGTTGACCACTGAAGGGGGACTTGATGTCGCCGTTAATGTCAAACAGATAACTGATACCGTCAAACGGTTAAAAGATGGCGGTATTGTTGTCAGTCTGTTTGTCGACCCGAATCAGGAACAGATCAAGGCGGCACTGAAGACTAATGCCGATTATATCGAGATCCATACCGGAGCCTATGCAGAAGCGGCCAGTTGGGATGAGCAGCAGCACGAACTGGAACATATCGACACGGCTATCAAGCTGGCCCGCAAGGTAGGTATGGGGGTCAATGCCGGGCATGGACTGAATTATGTCAATATCAAGGCTATTGCTGCGCTCGGTGGTATCGAGGAGTATAACATCGGCCACTCGATTATTTCCCGTGCCATGCTGGTCGGTTTGGACCGGGCGGTGCGCGATATGGTTGAACTGCTCAAGTACGCATGACTGATCTATTGAAGGAGGTATAACATGCAGACGGCAATGCTAAAAACTGAAGCTCATCACTTGATTGATTCCATGCCGGAAGGCGCAACGTGGGACAACCTGATGTATGAAATCAACTTTATGGCTCAAGTGCACGAAGGTCTGGCGGATGCGGAAGCTGGTCGCGTGATTTCAACTGAAGCACTGCTGAAGCGGATGGAGTCATGGCGAAAATAGTTTGGACGGAAAAAGCGTCTGACCATCTCCAGGCAATTTATGAGTATATTGCCCATGATTCGACCATTTATGCTGAGCGTTTTGTGCGTTCCCTGGTAAAATCAACAGCCAAACTGGAAAATATGCCTTTGTGTGGTCGCATTGTCCCTGAATTCAACGATAGCAACCTGCGAGAAGTTTTCTACCGTAACTATCGAATTGTTTACAATGTCAGCGATCCTTCACGGCTGCCAATATTGGCAGTAGTTCACGGGGCACGCGATTTTCTGCCGGTGTTTTCCGCAGAATGGGATATTTCATTGTCTTTGGTGCAGTAGGATATTCTAAAACGGTAGCATGAAGATGGATCGTATTATATGGCTTTTGGAACTCAACCATGATCTACGGAATTGGCACTGACATCGTTGCCGTTGAACGTTTCCAGCGCTTTATTGACTCCGGCAATTCTGCGCTCATTGAACGGCTTTTCACCCCCGCTGAACGTTCTCACTGCGAGCAAAGAAAAGATGCTGCGTCCTGTCTTGCCGCTCGTTTTGCGGCGAAGGAAGCTTTTTTGAAGGCACTGGGCACCGGCTTACGGGATGGCCTTTCCTGGCTGGACATGGAAGTACAAAACGATGCAGCAGGAAAGCCGGAATTGAATCTCTCCGGCAAGGCGGCAGAACTGTTTCAGATGCATGAGCTGACGCGTGTGCATCTGTCGCTCTCTCATGACGGGGGTAATGCAATTGCAATGGTTGTTGTGGAGTCATAGATGAGAGTCATCAGCGCAGAAACAATGCAGGACATTGACCGGCAGGCAATCGTGGAATGTGGAATTCCCGGCCTGCATTTGATGGAAAAAGCCGGGTGCAGCTGTGTTGCGGAGATCATCGCGGAGTTTGGCGCCTGCAGGCGCTGTGTCGTCATAGCCGGGAAAGGCAACAACGGTGGCGATGGCTACGTAATAGCCCGTCTGCTCGGCGCAAAAGGGTGGCGCGTCAAGGTTATTATCCTTGCTGGTCGCGAGCAGATTTCCGGAGATGCGGCAACAAACCTGGAACTGCTTTCGGACTCAGTGATTAATTACTGTACTGCTGAAGGTCTGTTATCTGTCCAGCATGGAAAGGATCTCCTACAGGCTGACGTAATTGTCGATGCACTTTTTGGTACCGGATTGAGTAATACCGTCAGCGGTATCTACCGTGAAGCAATCCGGTTGATGAATGCGTCAGGTCGTCCGATAGTTGCTGTTGACATACCTTCCGGCATCCACGGCACGTCCGGCCTTATTTTGGGTGACGCTGTCAGGGCATATTGTACTGTTACTTTTGCGTTTGCCAAGTTGGGGCATGTGCTCTACCCCGGGGCCGAATATACCGGGCGCCTGGTTGTGGCGGACATCGGTATTCCGGCACACCTGATGGAAACAGCTTCCGGTTATGATTTTCTCAATGAAGACGCCGTACACCCACTGTTGCGGGGGAGAGATCGTCAGTCTCACAAGGGGCATTTCGGTCATTGCCTCATCATCGCCGGCTCGACCGGAAAAACCGGTGCGGCGGCCCTTTCAGCCAATAGCGCTGTACGGACAGGATCCGGTCTGGTGACTTTGGCGGTGGCGGAACGTATCCACCACATTCTTGAGATGAAAACAACGGAAGTCATGACGTTTTCCCTTCCCGATGGGGGGGCCGGCTACCTGACAGACAGCGCCTTTCCGGATATCGAAAAACTATGCACCGGCAAGGACGCCGTTGCCATCGGTCCGGGTATTGATCGAAGCCAGGGGACGTCTGCTCTGGTGCAGAAGCTTGTTGAGACCGTTGATCTGTCACTGGTAATTGACGCAGATGGTTTGAATGCTCTTGCGGAAGATATTACCGTGTTAAAACGGAAAAAATCGCACCAGATTATACTCACACCGCATCCGGGAGAAATGTCCCGCCTTACCGGCGCCCCAGTTGCTGAAATTGAGGCGGCACGTATTGCCGCCGCTCAGGATTTTGCCCACAGCTACGATGTATTTGTCATTCTAAAAGGCGCGCGTACCATTATTGCCTCTCCGACGGGAGATGTGGCAATTAACGGCAGCGGCAATCCGGGCATGGCTTCCGGTGGTATGGGTGACGTGCTGACCGGTATCCTTGTTTCGCTGCTGGGTCAGGGGTACTCTGCGTGGGATGCCTGTCGACTGGGGGTATTCCTGCATGGCTCTGCTGCTGATATGGTTGCTGATGATAAAGGGGAGATCGGACTGAATGCCACAGATGTTCTTGAAAAACTGCCCTATGCCTGCAAAAAATTACTAAGGAGATCAACATGTTGACCGTAGCCGATATTATGACCAGAAATGTAGTTTCAATAAAAGGGACAACTACCGTGCGTGAGATGGCCGGAATTTTTGACGCCATGCGTTTTGGTACTCTCCCGGTTGTTGATGACGCCGGGAATCTGACCGGAATTGTCACCGCTTCCGATCTGGTCGAACAGGACCGCCCACTGCATATGCCGACGGTGATCTCCCTTTTTGACTGGATTATACCGTTGGAAGGAGAAGAGTCACTGCAGCGGGATTTAAATAAAATTACCGCTCAAACCGCTGCTGAATTGGCCTCAACAGACATTGTAACAGTCACTGCTGTTGATTCCGTCAGCAATGCCGCCGAAATCATGAGCAGCAAAAAACTGCACGCCCTTCCGGTGGTCGAGGGGAAAAAGCTGGTTGGCATGGTGTCACGCATTGACATTATCCGTTCAATGAACCGGTAGTGCCACGGTTGCAGATTACAACCGGATCGTCACGGGAGACAGAACAGCTGGGAGCCAGTATTGGCTCACTTCTCCACCCCGGCTGTTTTATCGCGTTACAGGGTGATCTCGGTGGCGGTAAAACCTGTCTGACCCGCGGGGTGGTCGCCGCGCTCGCTCCTCAGAGCGCTCATCTGGTCGCAAGTCCAACATACGCAATCATGAATTGCTATCCTGGAAATCCGTCGGTATATCATTTTGATTTCTACCGTCTGGCAGGTGACGATGACATTGCCGAACTCGGTTTTGAAGAGTTTTTTTATGGGGATGGTGTCTGTATTGTTGAATGGTCCGAGCGACTTACGGAACTGTTACCACCGGATGCACTTACCATCCTGTTTGAATATTCGGGAGATGACCGGCGTGTGATTACCATGACAAGCTCCGGGCAGAAATCGGACGTTCTGCTTGAACAGTTGAAAGATGAGCTGCAAAACAAAAAAATCTTTGACCAGACAGGTGGTTATCTGGTATAGAGCAGAACCTGTTGTTACGTTTTTCAACCATTACCCAACAAGGAGAAGGAGAGCAGTATGGCGCTTGTAGTACAAAAGTACGGTGGCACATCGGTCGGTTCAGCCGATCGCATCAAAAACGTAGCTAAACGAATTATCAAAACGTATGACGCGGGCAATGATGTTATTGTTGTCGTTTCTGCCATGTCGGGCGAAACCAACAAGCTGGTCGCACTTGCCAATGAAATGTGCGAGATACCAGACGGACGTGAATATGACGTGCTGGTCGCAACCGGAGAGCAGGTAACTATCGGGCTTCTTTCCATGTATCTCAAATCGCAGGGGTACAAGGCGAAATCGTATCAGGGATGGCAGGTGCCGATAATTACCGACGCAACTGCAACGAAAGCCCGTATTGAAAGCATCGGTGACACAAACATCCGCGCCGATCTTAAAGAGGGAACCATCATTGTTCTGGCCGGTTTTCAAGGGGTTGATGGCGAAGGTAATGTAACCACGCTTGGCCGCGGCGGTTCCGATACCTCTGCCGTTGCTATTGCCGCCGCGCTCAAAGCTGATGTCTGCGAGATTTACACCGATGTTGACGGTGTCTACACGACCGATCCCAACGTCTGCAAAGAAGCACGCAAAATTGAAAAAATTTCGTATGACGAGATGCTGGAACTGGCCAGTCTGGGCGCCAAGGTGCTGCAAATCCGTTCGGTGGAGTTTGCTAAAAAATATAACGTGGATGTACACGTCCGCTCAAGTCTTAATGAAAATACCGGTACGATGGTTACCAAGGAGGACAAGGATATGGAAGGAATTCTCGTTTCAGGGGTTGCATACGACAAAAATGAGGCAAAGATTGCAGTTAAGGGCGTTCCTGACAAGCCGGGCATTGCCGCAAAAATACTTACGCCACTTTCTGATGCCGCAATTTCGGTAGACATGATTGTGCAAAATGTAAGCGATGGCGGTTTGACCGATTTTACCTTCACCGTTACAAAGGCGGATCTGAAACAGGCTCTGCTGATTACGAACGGGGTCGCCAAGGAAGTACAGGCCAGGGAGGTTCTCTCCGACGAAAATATCAGCAAAATATCGATTGTCGGCCTCGGCATGCGGAGTCACGCCGGGGTTGCTACGCAAATGTTCAGCGCGCTTTCCCAGAGCGGCATCAATATTCAAATGATCTCGACTTCAGAAATAAAAATATCTGTTGTCATCGATGAAAAATACACCGAACTGGCCGTACGCGTAATGCATGAAACTTTCGGCCTGGCCGGTTAATTTTTTACGGAAATGTGCCTGACCCATTCGGGGGAGAACGACATGCTGTTCTCCCCTTTTTTTATCGAGAAAGCCGGAGATTATGAAACCAGATACCAGGAAACATACATTTTTTGTCTGCCATGGTGATGCTCTTGAGCCGACTGTTACGCCGGTTGTAAGCGAGTACCCATTGCAGCTGATTGTCAATGGCCGCGAGATAGCGACTCTGATCGGTTCTCCTCACGATCTTCGTTTTCTTGTTGCCGGTTTCTTGCGTCTGCAGGGGTTCGTCTCGTCTCTGCAGGATTTTGAGATTTTCAGCGTCTGTGAAGAATTCGGTACTGCAAACGTCAGGATCAAGGGGGAGTTGCCGGAGCGCCTGAAGCCGGTTTTGACCTCAGGATGCGGTACCGGCATCACTTTCACGCTCCCTGAAGTCAGTAAGCCGGAAGTGGCAGAACGACCACAGTCGGTACGACGGTCTCCACGGCAGATTTTTGCCCTTATGCATGAGTTGACCAAAAAAGCTGATCAGTACCGCTCACACGGCGGCATTCATTCGGCTGCAATCGGTCGCAACGGTTCACTGATGCTGTATGCCGAAGATCTTGGCAGGCATAATACCTTTGATAGAATTGCCGGTGAAGCCCTTTTTAAAGGTATTGACATGACCGGCGCCGAACTGGTGACGTCAGGGCGGGTATCAACTGAAATGGTTGCCAAAGCCTCACTGATGGGAATTAGTATCATTGCTTCACGTACATCTCCCACCGACATGGCAATCAAACTCTGCGATCAGGCCGGCATCTGTCTGGTAGGGTATGTGCGTGGCGGGTCTTTTACTGTGTACAGTCATCCGGAGGTTATTGAAGAGTTTCCGGACAGTGAAAAAATTGAGGGCATTACCGGGGTCATTCTTGCCGGAGGGGCATCACGTCGCATGGGGAGCAATAAAGCGTTGTTGGAAGTTGACGGCAGGGCAATTATCTCCCGTACCTACCGGACTCTGGCCAGCCTGTTTCATGAAGTAATTATTGTTACAAATTCTCCGGACGATTATGATTTTCTCCCCTGTCGCAAAGTACCCGATATTTATGCCAACTTCGGCTCGATTGCCGGACTGCACTCTGCTCTGACTCACAGCAGCACAGCACACACGTTTGTGACCGCATGTGACATGCCGTTTCTCGACCAGTCCATTATTCGCTATCTCTGTCATCTGCAGCAGGAGGAAGGGTTTGAAGCGACCATTCCATCCAGCGAAGGGGGACAGGAACCGCTGCACGGGGTCTACTCAGCGGTCTGTAAAGATATTTTTGAGCGTGCAATTCAGAGCGGTGAGAGAAAAGTAGTGGATATTCTGAAAAAAATTAAAATCCGCGATGTTACGTATGACGAGGTGCGGAGTATTGGAGGCCGGTCGGCATCATTTTTGAACGTCAATACTCCTGAAGAGTATGAGGGGATCAAGTAGAACAGGGAGTCGCGTAATCCGCTTGAGCGACAGGTGTTACCGACATTATAAAGCCTTTGATAACATATTATGGTTAACTGAGACCGGCAAGGAGAGGATATGGCTCCCTTCAAAGACTGGAAAATTCGTAACAAAATCCTCATTGCCCCGGCAGTCATGGCACTGATCATGACTGTCTGGACCGTGACCTACCTGGTCCCTCTTTTTGAAAAAAACATTCTCAAAGAGAAGCAGATAGCGACCCGGCATGTCGTTGAGCTGGCCTGGGGATTGCTGGCAGACTATGGCGAGCGGGCGAAAAACGGTACCTTGACGCTTGAGCAGGCGCAGAAGTTTGCAGCAGCAGAATTGAGCAGGCTCCGCTATGAAGAAAAAGAGTATGTCTGGATCAACGACCTGCAACCGCGCATGGTGATGCATCCCTATAAACCGGAGCTGAACGGCACCGACTTAAGTCAGAACAAGGACCCTTCCGGGAAACCGCTGTTTGTTGAGATGGTAAAGGTTACCCGGGAGAAGGGAGGGGGCTTTGTCAATTATCTCTGGCCGAAACCGGGAGCAAGCGCCCCGGTAGAGAAAATATCATATGTCAAACTGTACGAGCCGTGGGGCTGGATCGTCGGCAGCGGCATCTATATTGATGATGTCAACCAGCAGGTCGCAATGATCAGATGGATTCTTTTGGGTGGAGTTATCGCCTTTGCCATGTTTATCATGACCATTTCAATTTTCGTCAGTCGACAGGTATCGGTTCCTGTCAGACAGATGGTAGCAATGGCCAACGACCTTGCCCTCGGAGAAGGAGATTTGACCAAACGTCTCGGCCTGACTCACCGGGACGAGGTCGGTGAAGCGGCTGCGTTGATAGACCAGTTTATTGCCAAGGTCCAGTACAGCGTGGCCCAATCGGCCGACAGCTCAAATGAGACTGCCGTTGCCAGTCAGGAACTCTCCCATATCGTTGTCAATCTGACCGGAATAATTCAGCGACAATCGGCAATGATAGACAAATGCAATCAGCTTACCCGGGATGTAGCCGGAAATATTGACATTACCGAACATATGGCCATCTCAACGACGGAAACAATCGAAGCGACCAGGACAACGCTGTCACGCTTCGTCGAAGACTTGAACCGTGCCGGGAGTGTCATTATCGGAGAGTCCGACAGTCAGGCATCCATGAGCGCCCAGACCCAGGAACTTGCAGCCAAGGCCACTGACATACATGAAGTGCTCGAAATCATTTCCGACATTGCGGATCAAACCAACCTGCTGGCTTTGAATGCGTCGATAGAGGCGGCCCGCGCAGGAGAAGCGGGGCGGGGATTTGCAGTGGTTGCTGATGAAGTACGGGCACTTGCTGCTAAAACACAAAATTCGCTTGCCCAGATTAACGCCGGTGTCCAGACCGTTGTTACCGGCGTGGAACGAGTCTGCCGGGCTAACGAAAGAAGTGCAGCCCGCATGCGTGAAATTGCCGCAGAAACCAGGCGGCTCATCACCAATGTGGGGGAAACGGATGAGCGACTGCGCGGAGCGGTAGATATATCATCTGATCTGGTCAGCAAGAGCACATATATTGCATCTCGCACCAGGCAGTTGATCGAACTGATGCAGGAAATCATCATCCTGTCAGAGCAGAACAATTCTGTTGCCAGGGAAGTCGGTGGAGTTTCAGCCAATCTTGCCGGGAAGTCGGAGAGACTGCGGACGGTTTTATCCAAGTTCAGGGTTTGATTCCGGGCAATTTAATTAACCATTAGAGTATGAGGGGATCAAGTGGGGCAGGGGGTGCCAGCAAGCCGTTTGCGCGAGCGTAATTCCGCAAAAAAGCTGCTCAAAAGGGTCGAACATTCGCTTTCAAGAACCAGGGGAACAAGCTCAACGCGGTGGTTAAGGCGTGCATCATTGGAGAGATCAAAAAGTGAGCCGGCCGCACCCCCCTTGGGATCAAAGCAGCCGAAAACAACGGTGGGGATGCGAGCCAGAATGATCGCTCCCATGCACATCGCACAGGGTTCCAGGGTAACATAGAGAACAGTATCAAGCAGTCGCCAGGAACCAAGTTTCCGGGCGGCTTTTCTAATGGCAATCAATTCGGCGTGGCCGGTCGGATCCTGACTCGTTTCGCGGAGATTATGGCCACGGGCGATGATTCTGCCCTCACGGACAATAACAGCGCCGATCGGTACTTCGGCTTTGTGTTCTGCCTTGACCGCTTCAGCGATGGCACCGCGCATCCACTGCTCGTGACTGCGCGGCGGGGCGCTATTTGTCATGCCTGTTGCTCTCGTCGTGATGCTCTTTTTTATGTTTCTTATGCTTTTTTTGACCTTTATGTTTTCCGTTATCTTTCTTTACGTCATGATGGTGTTCCTGCTCAATGACGGTCACCTGTGGGGCAGGCGGTGGTGTGCCGACCCGTACACTCGCATTCGGGGTATTGACTTCAACATTTACTGCTGCGGCGGACAGGCTTGCAGTTGCAAGCAGACAGATAATACTTCCGAGTACTTTTTTCATAGCGGTTCCTTTTTTAACAAAAGTTCCAAATTAGTGGTAGGGGATGCGGAATTATACAACTGAATCTGCTCCCGCCTCAATTTCTTCCCGGACAGATACCAGCAGTTCAGCGCAGATCACAATTAATTCCTGCCGTAAACTTTCAGATTCTGACGAAAGCTCAATATTCACCGACTCGGCAAAATATTTGAATTTAGCCACAACATCCTCAAACTGCTCAATAGTGCAATTCATACGAACGCTCCTGGTGCTCCCTTTAGAAAATAACTAAATTAGTGAAAAAATTGGTGGAGATTGATATAAGAGTGATTGCGGCGATGTATATATCACGGGTACTGCTCGCAAGTAAATATTTTGCATGATATGCGTACTGATTTGTGGTCAGTAAAAATATCCTGAAACTGATAAAAAAAAGAGAGAAAGGGATAAAAATATGCCAATGGAAAACATACACAGCCTTATTGATAGTAATCGTACGTGGGCGCTCCGTATGACGCAACTGGATCCGTCATTTTTTCAGCGGCTGGTAAATCAGCATACCCCGGAGTATCTCTGGATCGGCTGTTCGGACAGCCGGGTCCCGGCAAATGAGATTGTGGGGCTGCTGCCGGGTGAACTGTTCGTTCACCGTAACGTGGCCAATGTGGTGATCCACACTGACCTTAATTGTCTCTCGGTGCTGCAATACGCAGTGGAAGTGTTGCAGGTAAAGCACATCATTGTCTGCGGTCATTATGGCTGTGGCGGCATCGAAGCGGCACTGGAAAATAAAAAACTGGGGTTGATCGATAACTGGCTGCGGCATGTGCAGGATGTGCAGCAGAAACACCAGCAGAGGCTGACAGAGGATATGTCAGGAAAAAATCTGTCCGATGCGCTGTGCGAATTGCATGTGATTGAGCAGACAGTGAACGTCTGCCGGACAACCATTGTCCGTGAAGCATGGGAGCGGGGCCAGGATCTGACGGTCCACGGCTGGGTCTACAGCCTGCGGGATGGGCTCGTGCGTGAGCTGGGAATCTCTGTTGCCGATTCATATTCCCTCGACTCGATTTACGGGACGGCTTTGGATCGACTTCAAAGTGTGAAATAATGTATAAAACTTTGAACCCCAAAGACGCGAAGTACGCACAGAAAGACCATCTTCAAAAAATTATTCAAGCTGATACAAAAAAGTTCTTTGTTTTTGATTATCTTTGCGCTCTTTGAGTCTTTGCGGTTCAGTCATTATGCTTTTTGATTATTAAATCATGAGAATATTGTCCAATTTTTTGGTTTTTGCCGTCCTCTGGTCAATAACCCTAAAAAACGGTGCCAATATCCCCATAAACCAGAGAAAACAGAGCAGGCCGGTGAGTGCATTACACACCCTGAAGTTTGTACATGGCGCGAATACGCGATCATGGAAATGTAAAAACGGGTACCGCTCTGCCCCAAGCAGCGGTCGTAACCTGATATCAAAAAAATAGAACATCTGCCAGGAATTCTGGCGGATATAGCGCCCCAAAAGATAGAAGATTCGGATAGACCCCCGTAAACCCCACTCTTTACGCATCATCTGCCATATAAGAGCAAAAAATGGCGACAGTAAAAGGGTACCGGTCTCCTGCTGCAGTTGATATACCCCCGGAGCACGTGCGAAGAACTCCTCAGTACCGACACTGTGCAATCCCATCATCATGCTCATCAGAATATAGCGACGGTGGAAGCCTTCCGCCTCAAACCGTCGCGCCGACGTTTTGAGATATCCGGGGAGCGTCATCCAGCTCCCCTGCGATCTGATTATTTCGGCAATACGTTGATCTTCCAGAAACGCCATACGTTCATCAAAGCCGCCCAGGCACCTGAAAAACTCTCGTGAAAGGAGCAAGCCCTGGTCGCCGTTGGTCGTGTTAACCCGGTTAAATGCGGTCTTTTCTTCGGCATAGCGATAGGCCATCGCATTCAGTGCTGTTGTGCGGATAAAACGGAGGCGGAAATGACCGGCAATCCGGTCCGGTTCGGCTTGTGCAGCCATCAGGGCGTGCAGGGCATTACTGAGAAGACAAGGGTCGTCTATGCGGGAATCTGCATGCAGAAAGAGGAGGTAATTGCCGGTTGCCAGAAGCGCTGCACTGTTCATCTGTGCGCCACGCCCACGACTGGCGCTGACAAAGGCGGCGCCGGATGATTCTGCAACTGACCGGGTTGCATCAGTTGAACCTCCATCACCAATAATAATTTCAAGTTGAATGTTCTGTTGCTGTTTGAGATCAGCAAGAAGAGAAGGCAGATTTTCTGCTTCGTTGAGAGTTGGAATAATAACAGAAAGTAACGTGGTGTGTGGCTGAGGCATGGAGAGTTACCTCATCTCCGTTGCAAGGAAAATGTCACCGTACCACGCTTCTGCGGTTGTACCGGTATTATCAGTGTCGGTCATAATGGCAATTGCTTCACCTTCCGGAGGGTCGGTGCCGAACAGGGAGCGGTAGTCGGCACACAGGTCCCGCTCCTCGGCCAGCCATTGTCCCGCTTTACTGTTGCCTGACTCCACAGCAATCATCCCGGCATTTGCGGTAAATGCATTTGGAGTCGATTCCCCTTTCGCCAGTTTATTCGCCCAGATATAATTGATCGCTTTCGTCTGCCAAAAGAATCTGTCTGGAAAGACAACGTATATGCGAGCGGCGTAGTCATCACCGGCTTTTGTCTTCTCATCACCCCCCTTGATAGTTCCGGCTACTTTCCAATTCCAGCGTAAATACCGATATTTCGACGGCTGAAAACTGATTTTCCGGATCATTCCTGACGCCGCATTATGACTGGTTGCTTTGACGACAACTCTGCCTTCGTCCTTTAGCAGCCGGTATTCAGTTGTCCCCTTGAAGCTCTTTGACTCCCATCCGGACAGGCCATCGGTACTAAAGCGACTCACGGGAAGTTCAGTTGCATGTGCCCCCGGAATAGCAGCACTAAAATAAGCTATAAAAATGAGCAGTGCACTCCGCATATCAATTCTACCCGAAAAAATTAGTATGCCGCTTGATTGATAGTAAATATTTCTATCACCTTGATACGGCAGTCTGTTACCGGATGACAAATCAACTCTCTATAATGTATAACAACATTTATGAACATTGATACAAAGACAAAAAGAATGATGTCATTCCTCGCGCGCTTCATCTTTCCTACCATAATCACTATTGCACTTTTTTTAACAGCTCTATTTTTGATAATCATCCCGATAATTGAAAAAAACAATATTGACAGAAAAAAGGAGATGATACGCGAGCTGACCACCTCCGCAGGGAATATTTTTGCGAAGCTTGAACATGACGTGCAAAAAGGGCTGTTTTCCCGGGAGGAGGCGCAGCGGCAGGCCATTGATCAGATACAGAACCTCCGTTATGGCCACGAGATGAAAGATTATTTCTGGATTCACGATATGAATCACCGCATGGTGGTTCATCCCTATCGCCCTGACCTGAACGGCAAAGATCTCTCCACCTTTACAGATTCGGAGGGGAAACATATTTTTGACGAGATGGTAAAACTTGTTGAAAGCAAGGGTGGCGGCTATGTTGAATACAGGTGGCAATGGAAGGATGAAGGACAGCGCATACTGCCAAAAATTTCATATGTAAAAGGGTTTGCTCCGTGGAGATGGATAATCGGGACCGGTGTGTATCTTGACGATGTTCAAGAAGAAATTGCGGCAATTACCAGTAGTCTCATCCAGATATCCCTCCTTGTTCTGCTGCTGATCTCGATACTCCTCTTCTATATTGACACTCAGAGTTACTCGGCATTAAAAAAGCAGCAGTTTGCTGAAAATGCTCTGCGTGACTCTGAAGAAAAATACCGGACACTTGTCGAATCTGCCGCCGAGGGGATGTTTATGGTGCTGGAGGGTTCGCTGATGTATGTGAACCAGACAATTTCTGAAATGCTCGGATATTCACAAAGTGAGCTTTCAGGCAAAAAAACGGAGGAAATATTCACCTGGCTTGAGACATCGCCGGGAAATGACTGCCTGCGGGATCTGCTGGCAGGGGGGCAGGTACCGGAACGATTTGAAGCCAATCTGGAGAGCAGAACGGGGACACGGTATGATGTGACCCTCTCCGCTACCCGGATATCCTTGGGAGGCAAGAGCGGCTTCATGGCCGTAGTCTCGGACATAACGACCAGAAAAAAAGTCGAAGATGAGTTGTGCGCCAGTGAAGAAAAGTACAGGACTATGGCCAACAACCTGAACGTCGGGTTCTTCAGGATGACCACCGGTGCCGATAGCCGTTTTATAGAGGCCAACCCTGCTCTGGTGGAGCTGCTCGGGTTTGATTCACGGGCAAGCCTTCTCGCTCTGCCGGTTTCCGGTATATTCCGTGATCATGAAGAGTATGTGCGTCTGGCCGTGAAAGCAGGAGAGGGCGAGCTCAGGCGGGAAGTCACAAAAATCAGAAGAAAAGACGGCTCACTTTTTTCTGCCTCAATCTGGGGAGTCGGCATATATGATGATGACGGCCGGATTCAATTTTTTGACGGCATTATGGAGGATATTTCGGAGGTATTTGCCAGAGAAGAGGCGAACAGAAAAGTACTTTCCGAGCTTCAGTCCACGGTCATGTTTTTTAACCAACATATTGAAAACATTCAAGCAGCGGTAAGTATCAATCAAACAGACCTCATGGAAACCAGGCATTGCTCCCCATCAGTTTTGTTACAGGAAATCAGCAACGCCTTAACGTCTGCTGAGATTATCAAACTGAATAAGATGCAACCGTACATCATTGCGACGCTCATCGAGAGTGGTGCAAAACCTCAGAGTGTCAATAGTCTGACAACATCACTGAATGATGCCGTACGGAAGAAATTAATCGAGATTGCCATACAGGAACAGGGTTCCCCGCCTGCCGCTTTTGCATTTATGGTTTTCGGCAGCGAGGGGCGTGAGGAACAGACGCTTCACACTGATCAGGATAATGCCATCGTGTATGAAGATGTCTCACCGGAACGGGAGGATTCGGTACGGGAATACTTCCTGACTCTGGGAAGAACTGTCTGTACCTGGTTGAATGATGCGGGGTATGTTTTCTGTAAGGGCAATAACATGGCAATGAATCCCGAATTGTGTCAACCGACTTCAGTCTGGAAAAAATATTTCGGCACGTGGGTTTTTTCGGCAACCGGAGAGGATTTGCTGCGCACGAAAATTTTCTTTGATTTCCGCTCTGCCTTTGGCGATGAAGTCATGGTGGACGGATTGATGAATCATCTTAACAGGGTCGTAAGTGAAAACTTCCGCTTTCTGCAAATCCTTGCCAGGGATATTCTCATCATGGAGCCACCGATCGGCCGTTTCGGTAAATTTATTGTTGAGACATCGGGTGACAACCGGGGGGGGCTGGATATCAAGAAAGCAATGGTGCCTATTGTTGATTTTGCCCGGATATACGCTCTGAAACATGAAATTAAAGCAGCCAACACCATAAAAAGACTTGATGCGCTTCGCGAGCTGAAAATCCTCACGGAGCTGAGTCATCAGGAGATGGTTCAGGCGTACAGTTTTCTCATGCAGATGCGGCTTACCATACAGGCGGATGCTGTATCGAGCGGGAGTAAGCAGCCTGACAACATGGTCTTCCCCAAAAAACTCACGTCAATTGACCAGCATCTTCTCAAGGAAATCTTTACCCAGACAAAAAACTATCAGACCCGGCTCAGTTATGACTTTACCGGCCAGCCAGGGGATGTTTAATTGTACTTTGACAGAAAAGGCGCACTTACATGATAACCCCTCATAAATCATTTCCCTGGCAGACGTTCACACTGCGCGTGGTGGTGCCGACGTTACTGACGGTCATACTCTTTACGCTGGTCTTTATCTATGTTTTTATACCGACGATACGGAACAACAGCATGGAACGGAAAAAGGAGATGATCAAGGCGCTGACAACAACAGCCTGGAGTGTTCTTGCGAAGTACCATACTGACGAACAGCAAGGTATAATTACCCGCGAACAGGCGCAACAACGTGCCATAGAACAGATAAAAAACATGCATTACGGTCAGGAGTTCAAGGACTACTTCTGGATCAACGACCTGACACCCCGGATGATTATCCATCCGTATCGCAGTGATCTGAATGGCACGGATGTGAGCAATTACACTGATCTCGACGGCAAAAAAGTATTTCAGGAAATAGTCACTGTCGTAAAAGAATCAGGGGCCGGTTTTATAAGTTACAAGTGGCAGGAAAACGATAACACCTCGAATATTACACCTAAAATATCATATGTCAGGGAGTTTGTGCCGTGGAAATGGGTTATCGGTACCGGCATTTATGTTGAAGATATTGAAAAAGAAATTTCCAAATTGGTTCAGAACGGCATGGTCGCTGCGTTTGTAATCTGCATATTCAATTTTCTGATTCTGGTCAGTATAATTACGGTCAGTTATACGACCCATAAAAAGGAGAGAGAAGCAACCGTTGAGCTCGAAACCATGAAATCATCACTGGCATTATCAGAAAAAATGGCCTCTCTCGGCAAGTTGTCTGCCATGGTGGCCCATGAAATCAACAATCCTCTGTCGGGTATATTGTCCTATGCAAAACTGTCAAGCAGATACCTGTTGAAAGAGGACCTTACTGAAGCGACGATTAATACGGTAGTGAGCAATCTATCCGTCATGGCAAGCGAGGCAAAACGGTGCGGTGAAATTGTCAAAAACCTCCTGCTCTTTGCCAAGCAGACCCAGGCTAATGTGCGCCATGTTCATCTCAATGAGGTTGTTACCTTAAGCACCAAAATCATTGACCACAGTGCAAAAATGAAAGAGCTGGATTTAATTGCCGAACTTGACACGGGAGATGATGACATCTGTTGTGATCCCGGGACGATTCAACAGATTCTGGTTTCACTGATTGTGAATGCCATGGAATCATCTCCTCAGGGGAGTCAGATTGTGGTGCGGACCGATTACTCCGGCAGTGACACTGTTGAGATAAAAGTAATCGATCATGGCCATGGCATCGCCGAGAATGATCTTCCCTTTATCTTTGATCCTTTTTTCTCGACGAAAGACACCAACAGCAGTCTCGGGCTCGGACTTTCCGCTGTGTATGGTATTGTGCAGCAGCATTCAGGAACCATACAGGTTGAATCAGAGCTGACTGTCGGCACCACATTTACGATTACGCTCCCCCGTGAGTATAAAGAAAACCCACATACATAGGCGGTTATAACGCATGAAACCATCGGACATAAAAATACTGATTGTAGATGATGAAGCCTCAATTCGAGATGCGCTCAGCCAGTGGTTTGAGCTGGATGGCTATACCGTAAGCTCTGCAGAAGATGCCAATGCCGCACTTCTCAAGCTTCAGCAGGGACCGTGGGATATTGTCATGCTTGATATCAAGATGCCCGGTATCGATGGCCTGGAGCTCCAGAGAAGGATCAAAAAAATCGATAAAAATATTATTACCATTATGATCACCGCTTTTGCCTCTGTTGAGACAAGTATACAGGCACTGAAAGAGGGGGCGTTTGATTATATCGTCAAACCTGTTGATCCTGACGACATGAGTCATCTGATCCGCAATGCCGTCGAGCAGCGCAGGCTGATGCACGAAAACAATCAGCTGCGTCAGCATATTGACGATATCTCTTTCTCCGATGAAATAATCGGAGAGAGCCCTGAAATAAAGAAAGTTCTGGAGAAGGTGTTTGAAGTGGCCCAGACGGATGCGACCGTGATCATCAAGGGTGAAAACGGTTCCGGAAAGGAGCTCATCGCCCGGGCAATCCATAGCCAGAGCAACAGGAAATATTTTCCGATTATTACGATTAATTGCGGGGCGTACTCCGATGGCCTGCTGGAGAGTGAACTGTTCGGCCACGAGAAAGGTGCGTTCCCCGGTGCCTTGTACCGGCGTCAGGGCAGGCTTGAGATGGCAGACAAGGGGACGATATTTCTTGATGAAATAGGGCAGATCAGCGAAAAAATGCAGGCGGATATCCTGAGGGTTCTCGATACCAGGCAGTTCAGTCGTCTTGGGGGCGACAAGAAGATAGATGTGGATTTCCGCATCATCTGCTCAACCACTCACGACCTTGAGCGTGCGGTTCAAGAGGGGAGTTTCAGAGAAGATCTCTATTACCGGCTGAACGTTGTGACTATTGCCATTCCGCCTCTGCGGGACCGCACGCTGGACATACCTGCTCTGGCACGGTTCTTCATAAAGAAATATTCACAGTCCATGAACAAAAACGTTCTTGATATCTCCCAGGATACGCTTGATATGCTGGTGGAATATAACTGGCCCGGAAATATCCGGGAATTGCGTAATGTCATCGAACGGGCCATGGTTGTTGCCAGAGGCTCTCTTGTTGAGCTGGATGATCTCTCTTTCTTCTTTCCGGTTGTCGAAACTGACATAAAAGAAACGCTGCCGTCACTGGATGAAGTGGAAAAAGTTCATATACAGAAGGTTCTGGATCTGACCAACGGCAACATAGCTCAGGCTGCGGCGATACTCAAGGTAAGCAGGCTGACCATGTATAATAAAATTGAAAAATATCAACTGAAAAAAAGTAAAAACGACATGCCGCACTGATTATGCCATATATCTACATTCAGCCGATTAAAACCGATCATTTCCCCTGGATTGAAGAGTTGGAAAAAAGTGTGTATACCGTTTTCGGTTATCATACGAAAGTGGCGAATCTTGATATCGATCTTGAAAATGCATTTGACCCGGCACGGCATCAGTACCACTCTTCCCGGATCCTGCTGCAGATCATTACCCGGCCACCTGCTGACGCGGTGAAGGTACTTGGTGTGGTAAATGTCGATCTGTTTATTCCGGTTCTGACATTTATTTTCGGTGAAGCTCAGTTGAAGGGAATCGGATCGGTAATCGCGTTACATCGCCTGAACAATAAATTTTACGGCCTGCCGGAAGACAGGAGACTGCTCACGGAACGCCTTGTTAAAGAAGCGATACATGAATTGGGACATAATTTCGGCCTCATTCACTGCAATAATCAGAGTTGTGTGATGAAATCATCGACGTACGTGGAAGAAGTTGACCAGAAATCCGGGGAAATGTGCGGCAGATGTCAGGAGTTGCTGAGAGGGTTGTTGTAGTGTGGTAAGGTAAGAGGGATGATATGTATTCAATTCTGATTTTTGAAGATGATGAAGCAAGCCGCTACTATATGGAATTTTTTCTGAAGCAGGAAGGTTTCGATGTCCGGTGCGCGTTAGATGGTCAATCCGGTCTTGACCTGCTTTATAAAAAACGTCCGGACCTGATTCTGTGCGATATTTTGATGCCGGATATGGATGGTCACGCCGTATTGGAAGCGGTAAAGAAAGAACGGACTTTTGCTGATATACCGTTCATATTTGTGACCGCACGGGTGGATCGTGCCGATCTGCGTCGCGGCATGTGCGAAGGAGCCGACGACTATCTGACCAAGCCGTTTACTTCTGAAGAGTTGGTTTCTGCCGTGGTCAGCCGCCTCTACCGCATCGGATTGTTCCGCCAGCAGGGTGAAAATGCGCTTTTTCAGGCGGAAATTTCTATTCTCCGTCAACTGACTACCGACCGTGAACGGGAAGTTTTGCAGATGGTCGGACAGGGCGTCACGTCCAAAGAGATTACCCGTCGTCTTGTGATGTTTCAAAGAGCGATCTGTAAGACAGTACTACAACGGATAGAGGAACCGCAAAGATTCATTCAGGTACTGACCGGCCCCAGGCAGGTAGGTAAGACTACTCTGGTACGCCAGGTTCTTGATACTGTGCCGCTGCCATTCCATTATGCTTCTGCTGACGAACCAACACTTCAGGGTGGCGTGTGGGTGGAGCAACAGTGGGAGATAGCACGGCTTAAGACAAAATCAGATGATAGCGAACGGCGTGGGCACCCTCGATACGGGCTTTAACCCCATTATTACTGCCAACAGCACATCCGCCAGTATCGCCTCCATCGCCATACAGCCAGACGGTATGATCCTCATAGGGGGGAATTTCATCTCCGTGGACGGAACAGCACGATACTACATGGCCCGGCTCAACGTAGACGGCACCCTCGACCCGGCCTTTGACCCAAATGTGGAAAGAACGGTCACTTCCATCGCCGTGCAGACGGACGGCAGGATCCTCATCGGGGGCGGTTTCACCACTGTAAGCGCGGTAGCGAGGAACTACATCGCCCGGTTGACAAATAACGATGCCGCCCTTCAGGAGCTCAACGTCCCTTCATCCTCTACGGTTACCTGGATGAGGGGACAGGCAAGCCCCGAGGTCTGGAGGGTTACCTTCGAGCGCTCTGCTGAATTATGGGGACGCGGTGACGTTGACCGCGACTGCTGTCAACTCGACAGTAGCCTGGTCGGGCAACTGCAGCACAACCGGCGGGACGCCCGGCGCGGCTACCTGCAGTATCACCTCTGTGGAGTCCCCCCTGAAGGTTATCGCAACCTTCAGCGCCAATCCTGCAACGGCAAAGATCGACGGGGATACATCGGTCTACTACACCATTAATTCAGCACTGGACTCCATCACCATGCCGGGCAGGACCTTGCGTACGAGGGACCTGTTCTTTGTGGAGGACATCATCATGGCAGGCCCTGTAGCCATTAGAAGGGTGGCTACACGGACGCAACATTCACCACCCGGGGGGCAGACAGTAGAACTGTCATAGACGGCTCCATGAAAATCAGAAACGGGACGCTGAGGGTGGAGCGGCTGAGCATAATGTGAGGGAGATGATGCAGAGTGCTAATTATTCAAGATTATTTTGACAGGCTCACAATTCATCGAGAATCGTGCTGAACTGCTCTGATGTGAGCAGTTCGGAAGCATTTGGTATCAGTTCTCCGCCATCGTGCATTGTTGCTCCGAGTTGTTCACCGTTTGCATTGCAGGCGGAAAATAGCGCCTCATTTACGTTTTTCTCTTTAGACCGGTACCATGCCATCGCCTTGCTTCCGAAAGAGAGCGTTCTCAGCTCTTTTTCAAGATTGTCGGCTTTTATCGTGACAAGCCACCCTTTCTCACTAGATCCTGTCAGAAGCAGTTCAGGCTGTTTCTCAAGGGTTTCATTTACCGCAATTACTTCGCCATTCACCGGCATTATCAGCGGTACGATCTGTTTTTCCAGCATTATATGGGCAAATACCTGGTTTTTCAGAACCGGATCCCCGATTCTGGGAAGCACAACGGTTCGTATCCCGCTCATCAGCTTTGCCAGAATACCATTTATACCGATTACTACTTCGTGCGGGTTTACCACTTTTATCCAGCAGTGATTTTTATGGTAAAAAAGGGAGCCATCCAGGAGGTTTGACGACAGGCCATCTGACACCGTATCAGGTGTCAGTGGCCTATTCATGGTTTTTTGCTGCGTATCCGCATCTGCGCTGTTATGCATTACCCGATCAAAGGCGCACTCTTCACAGTTGAAATCAATGGAGCAGAGTTTGTAGGATATTATTCCGGAAGTCATCCAGACGCACTTCATGTCATCACTATCCTGCATCATGTTGTAATCATCCCGGAACATATTCATTTCCACCCTGCTTCCTCTTAATTTCCAATTAATAACGCAGTCTATAAGGATTTTTTCTTTTCATCAGGATTGATCTTCTCGCCACCATCAGCCATGGTTAAGCCGAGGCCGGGATGAAAAAATGCACCTTCCGGTCCTTCTTCTTTTTCCGTCACTTTTTTACCACCCAGCGACAGAGTCAGCATTCCGCTTGTGCTGAGGAGTATTGCTGCGATTACAAATGAGGAGGTCATGCTCCCGGTTGTCGCATTCAGCATCTGTGAAACCTTGCTGAGTACGAACCCGCCAACACCCCAGGCGGTAAACAGAATTCCATAGTTGACGCCATAGGCTTTAATGCCCCACAGGTCTTTTGTAATAGCAGGGAACAGAGCGAGGTTGGCACCGTAGTTAAACCCGATCAATGTGGCAAGGAGCACAATTGTTATCGCGCTGGTATGCTGAGAGCCAAGCAGGGGGATACAAAATAGCATCAGTACTGCCTGGAACAGATGTACCGCCATGATGGTCTGATATCGTCCGATTTTATCTGACAGGATACCTGCTATAACCCTGCCGCCCGCATTACCTATCGCCATGATTGCAACAGCGAGGAAGGCGTATTCGCCCATACTCTTCTTTGCCAGGCCGGCAACGCTGGAAATAATCATCAAGCCTGCTCCGGCCCCTACAAAATAGATTGCCCACAATTTCCAGAAGTCAGCGGTTTTTATGGCATCTTTCCAGTGGACATCATTATTAACAGCTTTTTTCTTCAGTGCGACGTCGCCGGTTTCTACAGGAACATACCCGGCCGGAGGGTTTTCCAGGAACATCGACAAACCACAGACGATAACAATAAATGACAATGCGTATACCAGCATGGCCTGACTGATGCCCATTGTATTAATCAGATACCCTGAAAGCGGGGCAATGTACACCGGCGCCACACCGAACCCTGCAACGATCAGTCCTGCAATAACCCCTGTTTTTGAAGCGGGAAACCACTTGAGGCCGGGTGGGGTTGATGCTGAATACCCAAAGCCCATACCTGCTCCCACCAGCACACCAAATCCGAGAACCCATGCAGTATAGCTTGTTGACTGTGAAATCCAGGTAAGTCCAAGGCCGACGAGAAGTCCGCCGGTACATGCGGTCGCGCGTGGTCCGAATTTATCCTGGCATTTACCGGCAAGAATCATTGCAAATGCAAAAACCAGGCAGCATACAGAATAGGGGTCATTTACCTTTGCAAGATCCCATGTGAATGCTTCCGGCCCACCGGCCTTAATGGAGGACTCAATGGCCGATTTAAACATACTCCACGCATACAGAATCCCCAGCGCCAGATTGATCCCCAACCCGGCAAATGTCATCGTCCACCCTCTGTTTTTCACTGTCTCTGTCATGGCACTCTCCTTACTAAAAGTTATTTTCATCCTGGTTCAAACAGTCTGCAACATTTCAAGAATTAATCTGTGTGTAAATAATATATACACTAAAATTACAAAAACAACTTTATTGGCGTTTACAATATCCGATAGTGGAATAAAAGTAAACACTTTTTTTTGAAAATATTTTTTATGTAAAAAAAATATACATTACGAGGGGTGGGGGGCACGATTGTGTGGGTATAAGAAAGGCTTTGTTCACAAAATGAGCATTGATTGTCAGAGGGTTAATTCCTGTTGGCCGATAACCTCCAGCAGACGTTTTGGTGCCTTTATGCGCAGTACTTTATTGACATTCATCCTGCCGGTGACAACCTCTATAGCATTTGTCGCAACATCAAATTCCTCCGCCAGAAAGCGCACCATATAATCGGTTGCCCTGCCGGCCCGGGGTTCCGCCTTGACGCTGACGCAGAGCTGGTGCCCTTTTACCTTGCCAATGGCATCCTTCTTTGCATTTGGAGTGCCGAGAATATTGAGCACCAGAACGTCCCCTTCCCAACGGTAAAACGGTCGTGACATGGTTCCTCCGAAAGAGTTGGCTCAGGAAACAAGCGCTCCGGTGCAGCTGGAGCCTTCGCCTGCGGTGCAGCAGTAACAGTGTTGAGCGAGTTCGATCTGTTTACCGTTCATACCGGCATCGTCCAGTTCTGAAATCGTGATTTCCGAACCGTCGTCCGCTGTAATCGGCATTCCCAGAGCCTGATTGAAATCGCAGTTGTAAATCCGCCCCTGCCAATCAACGCTGATCAGCGTGCGGCACATGATATTACCTGCCGTCTCGGCATTGAAGCGCCCTGCCAGCATACGCAGATATTCGGCGTAGGTATCAGTGGCTTCGAGATGTTCCCGGAAACGCCCGATCGGAGCGTTGGTGATGGTAAAGAGATGGTTGAAGACGATGCCGTGATGTGCTGACAGTTCTGTTTTGTACGCGGTTTCCAGCCCCTGCTGACAGCCGGGCACAGAATCTCCCCCCGGATTGTAGACCAGGTCAAGTTCCACCTCTGTACCATAACCGAGGGAATTGAGTTGTTTCAATGCCTGGATACTCTTTTGATACACACCGCTGCCCCGTTGTTGATCGACATTTTCTTCGAGATAACAGGGGAGCGAGCCGACTATCGTCAGATCATGACTCCGGCAGAACTCCGAAAGCCATTCGAATCCGGGTTCGACCATTATCGCAAGATTACTGCGCAGCATTCGACGTAGCGCCAGACCCTCTGTCTGCTCTATCAGATAGCGGAAGTGCGGATTCATCTCCGGGCAGCCGCCGGTGATGTCCAGAGTAAGACCGGGATGACGCGCCAGAAACCGGGCAATCCGGTCAATGATATACGTCCCCATAATTTCCGTGCCTCGATTGGAGGCATCGACATGGCAGTGAGTGCAATAGAGATTGCAGAGGTTGCCGAGGTTAACCTGCAGGGTCTGCAGATTCTCAAAGGTCTCATACTTTGGATTTACGGCCTGAAGACGGTCTTTGAATGGTGGTAGCATGAGGCTATGAACTCCTTGTTTGCGATGGCTCTACCGTTTGTCAATAATACCTATCTGGCGACCAGCGGCGTCACATTGATTGTGCACATACTATCAGATGATTTATGGAGAAACCACACGGTTGGGAGAAGAACGACTGCGTGAATCCTGCAATACTTTTAAACAAATTCCCTATTACATAAAGGTGCAGTGAGGATGTACCATCAAAGAGCGTCGGAAGCATCAGGAGGAACGGTTGGAGTTTTTGCAAGTATCGCCATTACTTCATCTTTTTGGATAGTTGCCCCTACTTTTTTGAGTGCAGAATAATAACTCATCTGCTCTTGAATAAGCAATCCGTCGTGAATCATTTCAGCGTAGAGCCGATTTTCGGAATAACCTGTTTCTGAAGCAATAGCGCGAGCGCGGTTTCGATCATCTTCCGAAAGTCTGAGGAGAAATCCTTTTTGTTTACTCATGGTTTAATACCTCTCTGGCAATGTGTTGCGGGGTACAGATAACTATCTGCGGAAAATAAAGGTCGCCCCGCTTGAAGTCCTTAGTGTTGTGGGTCACAATTGTTGCTGGTTGGCCGGAAACCGCAATTTCCAGCACGAAATCATCGGCAGGATCAGACAGATTAGGGCGCCACAGGTAGCGCACCTTGCTTTCAATTGCAATAGTAACCAAGTATGCAAGCAGACGTTCTATTTCATATTCGGTTTGTGAAATAACAGATAGATGCTCTGGTCTGAAAAGCACAGAGCGATACTCTGCCAGCAGTTTATAATGCATTAAAACAGGTAAAGTTCCATCCAAAGCAGCCTTCAAAACTTTATGGCATGCACCGGAAGAAGACCGTAATGCTGAAATTAAAACGCATGTATCAATCAGGTATCGCATGAATGATATACTATATGATATTACTTTTTGCGTCAATATTGAAATATCAGGAGCTACGCCACAATGCTCAAGCTAAAAAATTATCAAGATAACGACCTTAACGTTTTGAAAATCTGCTGGCATCTTATGACCCCAATAGGGCGTGTTCTGAACCCGCACCACGCCGATCCGTTTGATCGTATGCTGGTGGCGCAGGCGCTGTCTGAACCGATGCGCTTACTGACACATGACAAGGCGGTTTCTTTGTATACGGTACCGGATTCCAACCGTAAGATTCTGGGAGAGTTGAAAACCTATTGCGATGAACATGAATTGAAATATGGCCGGTTTCCCAAAACCCTGATTTTTGCTGCTAACGACCTGCCTCACACTTCCCATGCCGACCAGTTGGTTGAAATGGCCAGGGAAATCTTCAACCGGGGCGAAGCCTTTGCCGCTAAAATTACCGGCAGGGTAGATCGACCACTCCAGCGTATTCGTGAATTTCGTAACCGCCCCAATCCCTGCATTGCCGTTACGGTAGACCTTCTCTCAACCGGCGTTGACATTCCGGACCTGGAGTTCATTGTATTTCTCAGGCCGGTCAAGTCGCGTATTCTCTTCGAGCAGATGCTTGGACGTGGCACTCGCAAGGGTGAGCGATTCCCTGATAAGTCACATTTCACGGTCTTTGACTGCTTCGATGGCACCCTGCTGGAGTTTTTCCGCAATGCAACTGCTATTACCGCTGTAAAGCCAATCGCCAAAACTCGCACGATCATAGAAATCATCGATGATATCTGGCAGAACAAAGACCGCGTGTACAACATTCGCTGTCTGGTAAAGCGGCTACAGCGGATTGATAAAGAGATGAGCGGGGAAGCTCGCGATGAGTTTGCCGCCTTTATCCCAGCCGGTGACATGGCTCGCTATGCCGACGAACTGACAAAGCGGCTCACGGATGATTTTACCGGCGCTATGGCGTTGTTACGCAATCCGGTTTTTCAGGATCTGCTGGTAAACTTCAAACGCCCGGAACGAACGTTTATCAAGGGGTACGAAGTGCAGGATCAGGTTTCAAGCGCCTGGATGGTACGTGATGCCGATGGCAACGAATATAAACCCGCTGATTACCTGATTGCGTTTGCCAGCTACATCAAAGTGCACAAAAATGATATTGAGGCGATCCGGATTCTGCTTGATCGTCCGGCTGACTGGAATGTGGAGGCACTGTCTGAACTGCGCAGTAAACTGGCGGCGGCATCACTGCGCTTTAACGACGAGCGGCTGCAAAAAGCTCATGCAGGTAGCCAGCCATAAGGCGATGGCGGATATTATTTCGATGGTCAAGTATGCGGTTGAGAAGGAAAAGGAGCTTTACACCGCAGCAGAACGTGTTCAACGGGCCATGATGAGGATTGCCGGGAGCCAGACGTTTACCGCAGAACAACTGTTATGGCTGGAGCGGGTGCGGGTGCATCTGATTGAAAACCTATCCATCAGTCGGGATGATTTTGATGATATGCCGGTGTTTTCTCATGCGGGTGGATGGGGCAAGGCGAACAGGGAGTTTGGCGGTAGCCTTGATATCCTGGTGAAGCAGATTAATGAGGCGATAGCCGCGTAATGTCGATTGCTTTTACGTATTATCTCTGATAATTTATACGTACAGGAGGTGTCACATGCAAACGAAACTGACATTGAGTATTGATAACGATATTATCGAACAGGCCAAGGAATATGCGCGTCAACAGCACAGGAGTCTTTCCAATATGGTTGAAAATTATCTGAAATTGGTTGTGCGTAAAGAAACACCAACAGAGGAAATTCCTCCAATTGTGGCAAGTCTTATGGGGATTCTGCCGCCAAATGCTGCAGATAATTTCAGGGAGGAGTACACTGACTATCTGGAGAAAAAATACCGATGAAACAGCGCATTTTCCTTGATACCAATATTATGGTCGATCTTTTCAGCCAAAGAATCCCTTTTTACGCTGATTCAGCCAAATTGTTCGCGGCAATAGAAAAACATGCGGTGGAAGCATATGCATCTTCGCTGACTTTTGCTAATCTTCATTATATTCTGCGCAAGGAAATAGGTTCGCGACAAGCGGTTGATGTATTGAAAAAACTGCGTAAGCTTGTGACGATTCTGTCCGTTGATGATGCTGTCATAGAACAGGCTCTTGACTCCGGTTTCAATGACTTTGAGGATGCAATTCAATATTGCACTGCCCATACCCATGCCATTCCCTATTTCATAACCCGCAACCTCAAAGACTTTAAGGCTTCCATTATTCCGGTTATGACAGCCGGAGAATTTCTCGCCCAATTCACCCCATAGCACAGGATATAAAATGTCTGACATCGTAAACAAGCTCTGGGGTTTCTGCCATCAAATGCGCCATGACGGCATTGATTATGGCGATTACATTGAACAACTCACCTACCTGCTGTTCCTCAAGATGTCCGATGAAAAGGGAATTGAGCTGCAGAAGATTTCCTGGATCAACGAGAAACATGAAAAGATTACTACCGATTGCAGCTGGTCCGCCCTGCGTGGCAGTTCCGGCACGGCGGTATTGCATCACTTTTCCGAAGTCCTGCGAGCACTGAGCAACCAGCAGGGAATGCTGGGCGATATCTTTGCCCAATCCAAGAACCAGTTTAATACACCGGTCAACCTGAAGAAAATCATCACCCTGATTGACGGGAAGAGTGGACCGGTCTGGATGTGGATGTAAAGGGTGCCGCCTTTGAAGGTCTGCTGGAAAAAGCTGCCAGTGAAGGAAAGAAGGGAGCTGGACAGTATTTTACCCCACGAGTTTTGATCCAGTCCATCGTCAGGGTTATGCAGCCGGATCCCCGCACCGTGAAAGATTTCAAAGTCTGTGACCCGGCCTGCGGCACCGGGGGCTTTCTGGTCTGTGCCTATGAATGGCTTTTTGAAAAGACGAAAGGGGCTTTTGATCGTATCGATGCCAAGCATATCCGCACAATTACCTATTTTGGTCAGGATCTGGTAGCACGCCCCCGGCGTCTGGCACTGATGAATCTTTACCCGCACAACGTCGAGCCGCAGATCAAGCTTGGCGACACGATCTACGAGCCGCCCGGTTCCGAGAAGTTTGACTGCATCCTCACTAATCCCCCGTTTGGCACCAAGGGTTCCGGTCAGGCACCCGACCGGGAGGATTTCACCATTGAGACCAGCAACAAGCAGCTTAACTTTATTCAGCATGTGGTTAACACCCTCAAGCCGGGTGGCCGTGCCGCCATGGTGTTGCCGGACAACTGTCTGTTTGAGGGTAAAGCTGGAGAAGTCTTCGAGATTCTGATGCAGGATTGCAACCTGCACACCGTTCTGCGTCTGCCACGTGGCACCTTCACCCCCTTTCGAGAGTTAACTGGCGGTAGTGCTGCGCCTCACTTGAACGTTCGAGACATCAAAGAATTTCCGGTTCCTCTCCCACCCCTCCCTGAACAACAAGAGATAGTCCGGCGTATTGAATCATACTTCACCCTCGCTGACCAACTTGAAGCCCGCTATTATAATGCCAAGACCCACATTGACCGATTAACTCAGTCCATACTGGCCAAAGCTTTTCGAGGCGAACTGGTGCCGCAAAATCCGACCGATGAACCGGCTTCAGCGCTATTGGAGCGGATCCGTACTCAAGGTGATGTTTCAAAACCTCTGAAAATGAATAAGGAATTATCAGATACAACCGTTCCGAAAAAACGACGATCACGGACTATTGAACCACCTCCGGTTGTTGCGTCCTTTGATGTAAAATCACTGAGTGCGCATGCCCGCAAGATATACCGACACATGAAGCGTAACCGGGAATATTCGAAAGATGAAATTGTCGTCCCGCTTATCCTCTCAACCAGTGAATGGAATAGCGCTATTCGCGAGTTGAAAGAGTCAGGTGCTGTTGTTCAGGCTGGGAATAAGCGTGGGGCGCGGTACAGTAAATACAATTGAGTTTGATCAAAGGAGAATTCCATGCTTGAGAAATCTTATGAAAATGGTGCGGTGGTGTTCAAAGTGACTCGATCAAACAAGGGGGATTTAACTCCACCACCTGAAATCATTTACGGGGGAAAAATCAAGGCCATTATAATTCCGATCTCTATCAGAACCCCAAACCATAAAAAATATAAGAAGCAGGAACTCCATCTTTGTTTTTCGGCATTGAAGACAAAAAAAGATTATTCTGCAAAAATTAAAAAAGATTTCAACTTCCTTTATAAAAACGGAACCTATGCGCCGGGAACACACCTTATTCCTATGTCAGTCAAGGAACGTGCACCAATTGATGATATGTTCAAAAATGCGTATTTGAAATTTTCCATGCCCTGCGGACCGATGCCGGGAACAGCAACCATCAGTGACCGAGTTGATTTTTTCCCCTGTCATGATGATGTGCAGGAGATGATGATGAAACATTTTGATTACCCTGATTTCTTTATAACGCTCCTGCCAACAACTGCACTACTGAATATTAAAACAAAGTCCTCAAAAAAAGTGGAGTATCAAAGAGTGCTGCTTAAACATACAAGCGGCCAATGCAATCATGGTGTCGGATACTCATTCATACATGTTGTTGAAGATAGGGGAAATATTGGGATCTCACTCTACAAACAGATTAAGTGGGATACTTTTGAGTTTGAAGAAGATGAATTTGATAGCCCGTGGAATGCCTTTGATCAAGACAATTATATTGAGCGTTATATTGACTTCAAATAAAGCATGGACACTCTCTACCGACATTGGTTGATTCTCCGCATGATTCCGCGACGGGCGCGCATTTCAACAACAGATATTCATGAGCGCCTGCAGTCGGGGCATGGCATTGAAACAACACTTCGCACTATTCAGCGGGACTTGATCACATTAGAGGCAAGCGAGTTTCCACTGGAATGCGATGGCAATCGTCCTGCTGGTTGGAGTTGGCGCAAGGATGCGCCCGCCTTTGATATTCCAAATATGGACCCGGTTACAGCCCTGACATTTAAGCTTACCGAGCAATATCTTTCCAGATTGTTTCCGCAGGGAGCTTTGGCGGCACTCCGCCCGTATATCGCAACAGCAGATGAGCGGTTGAAAAATTCTGATTCAATGCTTGCTCACTGGCCTGACAAAGTGCGGGTTATGTCCCGTAACCTGACAACCATACCACCTGTTGTCTCATCTGAAATATCTGATGCTGTCTTTAAAGCCGTCCTGGAAGAAAAACGCTTCAAAGCCACCTATCGAACTGTGGGTAAAAAAGTAAAGATCTATGAAGTCAACCCACTTGCCTTAACTTTTGTTGATGGCCTTACCTATCTGATTGCTTCCTTGAACGAGCATACCGATCCAATTCTGCTGCTGCTTCATCGCATAAAGAAAGTTGAACTTTTGGACAAGCCGGTCAGCATACCTGAAGGCTTTTGCCTGGATAAGTGGGTTGCCGAACTACTGACCTTCCCGGTTGGCGATACTATCAAGTTGAAGCTCCGCTTCACCTTGTCATCAGATGTACAAAGGCTGGAGGAATCACCTCTCACTGTAGATCAGGATATAATCCCGTTTCCTGACGGCACATTTGAACTGACTGCACACGTAGAGGACACAAAACAACTTCGCTGGTGGCTGCATGGTTTTGGTGCCAGAGTAGAGGTGCTTGCCCCTCAAAGCTTGAGGGAAGAGTTTGTTCAACTGGCCGATCAATACGCTTCAATGTATCGCCCGTAATAAATATCATCTTGGCTTTTCTTCTACAGCACAAGCGGGCTTTATGGGTGTAACTCATTGAAATCATGTA
>JBMOEI010000035.1:0-56346 GCA_049318985.1 Desulfuromonadaceae bacterium | reverse complement strand
CGATGCCGCTGACATGGGTATAAATACCGCCCGGCGGCACGATGCCGACGATCTCCCTGCGGAAATCACGACCCTGATAGATCAGCTCGGGGGGAATGACGCCATCCTTGATGATGCGTTGCTCGCCGTACAGATCACCGAGAAAAAAGTTCAACGCCCGGACCCGTTGCTTGAGGCCGGACTCAATTTTCACCCATTCCGCTGCGGTAATGATGCGCGGAATCAGGTCGAAGGGCCAGATCCGCTCAATCCCCTCCTCGCTCTCACCATAGACGGTAAAGGTGACCCCTTCAGCCTGCAGCGCCAGTTGCGATTCGTGGGCTTTGGCCTCCAGCGCACTGTTGCCGGTGGCCTTGATATGATCCCAGAGCAGACGATAATGATCACGGGGGGTGAAGTCATCGGCGTAGAACTCGTGATATGGGGTGCGGGGCTTGCTCCCCTGCGTGCCGGCGTTGTACATGGCGCACTCCTTCTGGAGATAAGGTTAGGTGAGTATACCAGTAATTATAAAAAGTGGAATTACCTATGTTTCTGTGTTCCTGCTGATAACGACAAAACGATCATCAAACCACGGCACAAGCAGCGGCTTGATATCCTTCCATGCAAGACCCCCGCCACCGCAGCCGGGGCAAGGCACAATAATCTGCTGCCAGCCGGAAAAATCTGCAAGGTGCCGCAGTTCCTCCGCCGAACGGGCTATTATGCGCAGATCAGGGAGCGACCAGGGGGTCTCCTCTACGGGAAAGCTGACAATACCGTTGCCCAGATCAAAGACATGGATGCCCTTTTCTTTAAGCAGCCTGCCTAATATTTCAGCAAGATCAGGATATCGACCAGCCGCCTGCTTTGCCACACCCCGCCCGAAGATGGCTCGACCGTCGCGAGTGAGCGAACCGTTGGTGGTAATGGCTATGACCGCTGTCGCGGCGCTCGCCCAGATGTCTCCTTCTATCTCAAGCATTCCCTGGCCGAACCGGTCAGATAGTCAAAGACTTCAGCACGGGTGCTGATAAAACCGGGCATCCGGTTCAATACATCTTCCAGCAGATTCAATACCTCACCATCCTCGCTGCCTAATTCATTCATAGCGGCTGACATCATCGGTAGAATTTCGTAGAGATCGTGGCGATTAAAAGGCGTCGGATCGGGAAGGCCGGTGAACTTGGGCAGATCACGATTGGCCACATCGCGCGGATATCTGAATTTAAAATCTGATGCTTTGACGATGACAGACATACTTAATGTCCTCCGCAGCCGCTGCCACACCCACCACCACACCCGCCCGGCCTGACGATATCAGCAGCTTTCGGTTTTTCGCAGAGCTTTAGTGACGAGCGATCCACATACCACGCTTCATCAACCATTTTCCCCTGCAACTCATCCTTCTTGAGCAGCATCAGCACCCGCATCTCAGTTGTTTCAAGCAGTTGTGCCGCTTCCGCTATCGGTAAAAAATTCGTTCCTGCATCACACATGATTACCCCCTTATGCTGCCTTCGGCAGCGTTTCATTTTCAAAATAAATTCCCATTAACTCACGGTTGGTAAGATCGCGCTTGCGCCTGCATGACATGGCCCGGGTGACTTCAAGAAGCGTATCCGCCCGCTTCCGGTCAACAATAATACCCATGCCGCGATAGCGCTCGATCAGGCCTCCGGTACCGGAATGTTTGCCGACAACGATGCTGCGTGTCAGTCCGACCTCCGCCGGATCAAATCCTTCATAATTATGCGGATCCTTTATAACTCCATCAGCGTGCAGCCCGGACTCATGGGCGAAAACCCGTGAGCCGACAACCGGCTTGGAAACGGAAAGCGGACGATCGGAAGCCTTGGCAACAAAGAGCGACATCTCACGAAAACGGTGGGTATCGATACCGGTTTCAATGCCGCAGGCATGCTTTAAACCCATGACAACCTCTTCCAGTGCTGCGTTACCGGCACGTTCACCGAGACCGTTTATTGTGGTGTTGACAAACCTGGCTCCGGCGCGGATACCGGCAATGGCATTGGCTGTAGCCATACCCAGATCATTATGGGTATGTACCTCAATATCTATTTCCGGAACCGCCTGACGGAGACAGGTCACCTTATCGAACATGGTAAACGGGTCCATGATGCCAAGAGTGTCGCAGAAGCGGAAGCGGTCCCCTCCGAGAGCGCGGGTGATCTCCATCAGTTCCACCAGAAAGGTCATGTCCGCCCGACTGGCATCTTCACCACCAACCGAGACATACAGATTGTGCTCTTTGGCAAAACCGAGCGCGGCCTTCAACTGTTCCTTTACCGCGTCCCGATCTTTACGCAGTTTATGCATGATCATCTGATCCGAAACCGAGAGCGAAATGTCTACCGCCTGCACACCACAGGCTATACTTGCCTTTATTTCAGGCACCAGTGCGCGGTTCCAGGTTATCAGGCGGGCGTTGAGGCCAAGATCGACAAGCGTGCGAATACTTTCCTGCTCTTCTCTACCCATGGCGGGAATACCGCACTCAATTTCACCGACACCGATGGAGTCGAGCATACGGGCTATGGTAATCTTTTCCCGCTTGGAGAAGACCACCCCGGCGGTCTGTTCACCGTCCCGCAGAGTGGTGTCATCGATAATTACCTGCCTGTTTTCTGTGCAGATCATAACTGACCCCCATAAATAAAAACGCCGCCATCCCTTTCAGGAAGCGGCGCCGTTGCCGTTTCTCCAACTTGTTGCATATTTATGTCTGCATCTGGCGTGCCACTATAACAGTAAAAATCAGAGTGTGGCAAAAACAGCACATAAAACAAATAAGGCACTTAGAATATATTCTAAGTGCCTTATTTAGCTACCTATTCAGGTGGCTGGGGCGCCAGGGATCGAACCTGGGAATGTCGGAATCAAAATCTGATATAACGCTATAATCACCAATCATTACAGACAATAAACAACTATAATTTCAGATATTTAAAACGTTTTGCTTGTCATTTTGTCAAGCCATTTATTGTCATTATTTGACATCATTTGCGCCAAATTTGCGCCGTATTTATGCCGCTGCAACTGCCCTCTGTCCTGTCGATCTGCTGACAGGCCGCAGAAGCTTATGCTGTGTTGTAGCCCGTGGCGCTGGTATGCTGTCCAGGTGAACAGCGGAAACAAAAAGAGGCCGCCGATCTTCCCGGTTGCCTCTCCTGGTGTTGCTTATCTTCTCGCTGCCGACCTGATACCCGTAATAGGCCGGTTAACTCACCATTTTAACGTTTCCCGCAGCGTGATTGGTTGCATAAGCAATATAGCGGCTAAAATTATTCGAAAACTCCGCCCTAAGGCTTTCGTCCGACTTCCAATTTTTAATAATTTGCAGAGCCAACTCACCGGCCTGTGCTTGAATAGCCTTTTCTGTATCAATAGCGTCTTGTGCTGTTTCCAGCTCGGTATATGTCGTTTGCATTTCGTAAATCTCCTTTTAGACTGTATTTTTTATTCGAAAATGAACATTCCGGTAGCATGTTTCGTGGCGGTTTCAATTACGGATATTATTCTACTGGAAAAGTTCAGCCTCTATTTCCTGCGTTATTTCCCGCACCTGTGCAGGGTTTACGAGTTTAAACGGGTTACCCGCATAGTCTGCGCCTAGGACACGGGCGGCAACATCCGCATAAATAAACAAATCTCCGACTCTTTTGCGGATCTCATCAAGCAACTGAGACTGATATTCCCGATATACTTTTTTACGAGCGTCCTGTTTGGCATTGTTTAATTTTGGTATCTTACCTTCAGCCTGTTTCCACGATTTTTCTATAGCGTTAAGCAGTTCTTCTGTTTCATGGAAAATTTTAACGGCAGCTGCGTGATTATTACGCGCGGTTTCCAATTCGGCGGCGGTGGCAATGTCGATAGCATGTGCGCTAAGAACATCATTTTTTATTTTTTCGGCATGATCCACGGCAGCGGCAAGACTAGGTAATCCATCAGTTACGCTTTGGATTTTACCGGCCAGGCGTGTCACCTCTTCGGAATTTGTAGCAACTTCAGCTGCTGCAATGCGGTATCCGGTCAACAGTTCCGGTGGAATCGAAACTTTAAAAATCTCCGGCTGGAATGGTTCAACATTTTTCTGCGACATGGTGTTTTCTCCTTTTGTGTGGTGTGGTCGGGCATATAATCCCGCCGTGGTGTTAATATGGTGATGTAGTGCCCGAGAACCTTTCGGACGGACAGGGTTTTATCACCGTGGCCCCTGTTTCAGCATAAGGAGTCCCGAGGCCAACTGAAAACCCCGAGATTACATACCCTGACTATGCTGAAACTCGCTCGCCAGGATACATATTGAAAATTCAGACGGTTAAAACGGTAAATCGCCATCAATCATCTCTTGAAACTGTTCCGCTGTCGGCTCCGGCTCCGGCTTTTCCCCCGCCGCCGCTGCTCTGCCGTCATGCTTGGCCGGCAAAGCTCCGGACTTGGTCAATACCTGCTTGGCTTTGGTGTCATAAAAGCCGGTATCCCATATTTTCTGACTTGGCCGGTTGAATGTCACCGCGATATTGACGCCTGCCTGCCCCGTCCGGTTTTTCTCGACGGTCAAGACATCCTGACCGTTTGTGTCTTGCCAGAATAACAGCATGGAATGTGCCTTTTGTGCCATCCGGAAACAGCCCGCAAGCTCTGTCTTTGTCGGCTTTCCTCCGGCGTTGCCCTGCCTGTTCAACTGTGCAACAAGTATCAGGTGGACATCTTGCGCCCGTGCTGTTTGCAGAAGTTGCGCCGTCCATCGTGCCAGGCGCTGCTCTTCTGATTCCATCCGGTTTGCTTCCCCGGTCTCTGCAAGTGCCGTTTCTCCGATGTAGTCATAAATCACCGCTTCGACGCCGTGCTGAATGGAATATTTCCGAATCAGGCCGCAAACCTCATCAATGGTGCGTGGTGCGTTGTCGCTCAAATACATGTGCTTGGTGTCGAATGCCTGCCGAAACTCATTGACCACGTTTTCAGGGTTGAAGCCGCTGGTTATCTCTTTTAGTGGCCTGCTCCCGGCAATGCCCGAAAGCCTGTCCAGGTTCATAACCACGTCATTTTCATTGCTGATAAATAGAATCTTCCTTCCCTGCTTGGCAATGTTGGCATACAGATTGAGTGCAAGCGTAGTCTTTCCAAAGCCGGTAGCCGCCGCAATCAAGGTCAAGCTCTTTGGCTGTAACCCGCGCAAGGTCTTATCCAGGAAGTGCAGGCCGGTCTTGATACCTTTGATATGCCCCGGCTCCGTGGCTCGCTCGTGCTGTGTCCGTGCGACGATCTCTGAAAGTTCCAGTGTGGAATAAACGCGTTTTTTGCCTCCTGTCAGTGCAATTTCAGAAGCAACCTCGCTTAATCGGTTCGCCATCTCCAAAGGTTCCAGGTTGCCGACTTGCTGCTGTAGTAGTGAAATGCTCCGGTGCATTTTCCGGCGTTGGCTCATTGTCTTGATCTGCCGCGCCCGCCATTGGATATTTGCAGCCAGGAAACCGGCGTCAATGCACTCGACAAGTATTGAGGCATTGACGCCGGATTGCCTGACCAGATACGTCAAATCAATCTGCTTTTCCCGCTGGTACAACTCCCCGTATGCTTGATAACTTTTCGCCATATCCGAATTGAAAAAGTCATCAGGCCGCAAGGTGTCGCATATTTCGAGAAATGAGGCGTTGTCATTCAGCAGATTGCCGACAAGCTCTTTTTCAAGCTGTATGTCGTGAAATTCTCCGGCGTTACTCATCGGCTGGCTGCTCTCTGATCTCTGGTGTAATAGTCCAGCTCGTGCGCAAAAATCCGCTCAAAATTATCACTGACCGCTTTTGCTATGACATCTTCAACCCGCTTGTTGCCGAATAGTGAGGCAAGAGTAATCATCTTCTTTTCAAATAACGGTAATCGCTTGCTGCCGTGGCGCTGGAATACCCCTATGTGAAAGCCGGAACCACCCGCCTTGACCGCTGCCAGGAAAGCGCCCTGTAGTGCCGTGCGTTGCCCTTTCAGAATTTCGACTGTTACCCCCATCACCCCCGGCTTTCGTTTGAGTAGCCGTGATTTATCGCGCGTGGTAAGGCGTATTTGACCTTTTGGCGAAACAACCACTTGACGCGCTCCAAAATACGCAAGACTTATCGGCCTGCCGGAAATAGAGATAACCGCCTGCTGATTCCCCATCGTTGCCGCTTTCATCACGATTCTGCTGTTACCCGTGGCCGTGGTTCCCAGGTGAGATTTTTTGATATTGTACTTTTCGGTTATGGCGCTGATTGCCGCCGTCCGTGCTTTTGCTGCCGTTTTGTTCAAGGCGCTGGTAACTGCTCGCTGCACATTTTTCGGATCACAAGCCGCCATAGCCGCCTCAATGCCTGCCGTTTTGACTGTAAATATCATGGTTCGACCACCGCTGAAATTTTCAAGGTAGCCAGGAAAGGAAACTGTGCAAGCAAGGCCGCCGTGGTCTCTTCTGCCTCATCCTTCAAAAAGCCTTGAACCTCCCTAACGTGCTGCTCTGCATAGCTGACGCCCTGCAAAAATGCGTACCTGATAACTGCCTCAATAGCTTCTGTGTGCATCTCTTCCGGTGTCTGGTTCGTGGTGTCTGTGGTGTTCATGGTGTTATCTCCTTTTTTTGTAGTGTTTCGATTTTCTGCCGATTTTCCCGTATGCTCGATGCATTGACACCGATCACCGCCGCCGCCCGTCTGTTGTCCAGGTCAAACCCTATGCTGACCAATAGGAGAAAGATTTGCTCATCACTCAATTTCGACTTGCAAAATGGCGTTGACGTAGTTGCAGTGAAGTAGTGTCGGCAACCTTTGCAGGCAACCCGCCGCCCTTCCCAGAACGAGGCCACCGCCCGCCCGTCAGCAATCTCGACCCCGCAAGCCGGACATGCAGCCCGCCCGCCGTGAAGATGCCCGAACAGAAAGCGCCGAACTTTTAAGGAATCCAAGCAATCCCGCAAGGCTGCCACCGCTTGAGCCGGTGTCGGCAAATGTGGTGCTGTTGCATTATTGATACACCTATTCGTATTCATACCACCTCCCCTGTAACTACCTAAAACTGAGTGATTACAACTGCTTTTCCTTTTTTCCACTAAAATATTTTTTTTATTCGTAGCCAAAGACTGCGGCTTTGCCTACCCGCGGAGAAAAAACACTGTCACAGTACCTTTGACTGTTAAGCCTCTTCTTTACTGCAGCCGCAAGCTTTCCCGGTCTGGTTGTCGCTCCTGATCTGCAATAAAAATTCAATGAGACATCCGTTAAGATTCACAATCTCAGTCCCGATGCTGCGCATCACTTCCCGGAGCTGTGCGACCTCCTCTGTCAATACATCAATGCTGTTTTCGATCCCGCCTGTTTCCATTCGATACTCCTTTATCAATCCTGTAATAAATCCTCAATTGCCGCTGCTGCCTGCTGATCCTGCCAGGACAACCCGCCCGAATCCTCGACCGCTCCCCCTGCCTCTTGAAGATAACTTTCAAACTTTGGAGAAAAGAGCGTCTCCGGTCTCAGATATGCTGACATCTTGCTATCACTTCCCCATTGACCGGCCTTGAACTCGATCACCCTTTTAAAATCTTCAAAGCCGAACCCTTCTTTTAATCTGGCTGTGATTCCCTTTGTCAGTGCTGACCCTGTAGCCTTGTAATTCTTTCCTGTAGTCTCATTCAGAAACGCTGCTATCTGCTGAAAAACATCGGCTGAAACCCCTTTATGTTTCTTTTCTTTACTTCTTACTTCTTTTACTGTGTCCGGTTTTCGGTTCGTTATTGCTTCGGTTATCTGTTCGCCGCTTTGGTATTCATGCCAGTTACATATTGAAATTATTCTGAATTTTGAAAAAGAAATCTGTTCAATCATCTGTTCGTTTTTGTATCGGTTAATGGTTCGCTCTATTTTGCTTTCACAAATGCCCGTTGCCCGTGCCAAACTCGACCGACTGACTATGAACTGACCGGCTGCAAGTTCTACCTGTTGACCGTCATCAAGCATCACTATGGCCGGTTCGTGGTTCGCAGATAACAGAAGATGAATCCATAAATGAAGCCGTTCTGAATCTTGATACACACTGGAATGCTTGACGGCTCTGTGAAGTTTTATCCAGCCCGCGCCGTTAGCTGCTGACTGCATGCTACTTAGCCACTGCCGAACCTGATTCAAGCCACTGGCAAAAAGGCCGCTCGACGATTAAGACCTTTTTCCCTACCTTCCTGACACAAGCTGCAAAGCCGTTACGATCTGCATTGAACCACAACCACCGTAATGAACCCTCGCTGAATGCCGGATACTTCGCCGCTGCCTGCTTGATAGTCATGTAATTCTCTGTTTCCATTTGTCATACCTCCCTTGTTCCGTTTGATTGTTGATATGCCCTGATAGTAAAGGCTGTTATTTGCTGTGTCGAAATGACGGAAAGCAGAAAATGAATCAGGCGCTTTCGTCACCCCCTGACGGAACAAAGAAAAAGAACATGCCGGAAACGTCACCCCCACCAAATCAGAAAGAGGCTGCCGATCTTCCCGGCAACCTCTCCATGATATTTCTGATCTTGATAACGACCGATGAATTTTACCCGTGGCGCTGTTTGATTATGCCGCCCCTGATAACGGTATGCACTCCCCGGCAAAAATGGCGCTGTCGGCTTTCTGCTTCGCTGACAAATAAAAAGGCGGCAAGGTATCACCCCCGCCGCCCGTGTCGATCTGTATTCAATCCATTATCAATCCAAATCACAACCGCCTTGATTCTCAATGCCGCGCAATTTCACGGCTGCTCTGATACTTGGAATTTTGAAAGGCATACCGGGAAAATTTGCTTCAAGATTCTCTTTAATAATCCGGTATGTAGCGCCGTCACTTTCGGCATACGGCCTGATAATGGCAAACATCTTGATCATGCACTCATCCCAGCCGATATGAAGCCCTTTCGTGCTTGGCTCTTCGGTCTTGGCTTGCATCTTTTCAAGGTTCTCCATGCTCAAATATTCCCAGGATAAAAACTGATTGAGCAAATACCGCTTTGTGTCCGGAAACTCGGCCAAAATCCGGACATCCTCCTTCAAATCATCAAGAATATCATCAAGCATGGATTCGATGATTGCCAGGTGCAAATATTCTTTAACAGACGCCCGCCCCGTTATTATGCCCTGATACGCTGCATCGGCTGCCGGATGTTCAAGAGAAAGACGGTCAAGCCCTTCCAGCATGGTCAAAGCTGTTTTGATGTTCCTGACTTTGCCCTTGACCTTGTTCCATCGTTTTCCGGCCTTGCTGAAAAGATTATACGTTCCGAACCGCTCCCCGTGTTGTGTCTGTAAATTATGTACAGCTTCGGCAACCTTCATACTGTCCCCCGCACGGATCATATCACCTGGTAATCCCTGATAGTGGAATGACAGGTAGGTGCTGCATATTGGAACAATTACGCTGCCGTCATTCATCTTGAAGGCTGCCGACATGAAAAGCGTTTTTTTGTAGGCTCGCTGTGGAATAACAAACCGGACTCGACGTTTCTTGCCAGTTATAATCTCTCCTGTTTCAGATAGCGCCGGGAAATAGAGTACGATCACCCCTGCCGGTCTTTCATCTCTTTGGAGTGCATCGGCAACCCCCGGCGGTAAATCATCCCGAAAAGCCTTTATTCCCTGTTTGACGCTCTTCCAAAATTCAGCCGTGCTTGTCTCCCGATAAGAGGAAAGCTGCTCAACCGGTATATGAGGATTAACCAAATATTCAGTGAATCGTTGTTCCCACTCTTCCCCATATCCACAATATTGAAAAGTGAATTTCATATCCCGCCCCCTATCCGAAAATCTTTTTATTCATGGATTCCACAACCGACGAAACATGAGAATCTGACAAATGAGAATACCGCTTGACCATTGCAAGCGTTTTATGCCCCAAAACCGCCGCAATGTCTGTCAGTGAAGCGCCATTCATAGCCAGGTAAGAGGCCGCGCTGTGGCGTAAATCATGGAACTTGAAGTTTTCAAGCTTTGCCCTTTTTACCGCAAACAGAAACGCCGTCCGTAAACTGGCAGAACAGTTACCGACCGGCTCCGGCTTTGTCTTGGTCTGTTGCTTGTCTTTAGTGCTGTTGGCTTTCAGTTTCGCCGCTTCAATCGCGGTCAAATTCTTTGGAAAAATCAGATTCGTGTCAATCCGCCTGACCTTGTTCTTTTTCATGCTGTCCAGTAGTTCAAAGGCTTTGCCGACCAATGGCGCCGCCCGCCGTTCTCCGTTTTTGGTCTCTTCCAGGAGAATCCGCCCGCGTGAAAAATCAACATCACTCCAGGATAAATTCATGATCTCGCTTAACCTCATGCCGGTTGACAGTGCCAGGACAACAACCGGATACAGAATCGGATTTTTACTTTCCTGACAGGCTGCCAGAAACCGCGCCCGCTCATCATCATCAAGGAATCTGACCCGCCCGCGTGACTCTTTCATCTTGGCAACCTTCGGCATGGGATTGACTTCAAGCCACTGCCATTCATTCGCTGCCACCGTCAAACAGTGCGATAAGGCCGCCATGTATCGGTTGACCGTGGCAGTGTTGCGCTGCCGTTTGGTCTCGATCACCTTTTCAACGATCTTCCCGCGCCCTTTGCCGCGCTCCGGCTTGACTCTCTGCTGCTCCTTCCGTGTGGTAACAATCGGATCGTTATAAAGCCGGTCTCTGACCTCTCCAATTAATGAAGGTGTCACGTCTGCAAGCGTATAAGCGCCAATCTGCTCTTTCCAGTAAGAAAGATGCTTCATAACATCAATCACCCGTTTCCGGTGTGGCAGTTTGTCCTTGATATACCTGTCAATCGTATCGGCTGCCGTGTGGCGTAATGCTTCGGCTGTCTTGAAATAGCGCCGGTCTCTGATAGCTGATTCAGTGTCTTGCGCCCACTTCTTAGCATCGGTTATACGGTCAAACCGTGCCGTTTGTGGTGGAAAGCCCTTAAGCCGTACCTCGACCCGATACTTAACGCCGCGTTCACCTTCAATCTTCCGAATAGTAGCCATGAATTAACCCCCGAAAACCGATCTCAAAAACCATGCTCTAAAAACTACAACAAACGCCATTTATTGTCAAGTGTCGTTTAAGCAATCCGGTGATTGTATTGTTTAAATATCTGTTGTAATTAGTTATTTATTTACAGTTATAAAAAATGGCGCACTATCGGCGCAAATGAAAATAAATGCCTGTCCGAAATGCTCATTTATGGTTGGCTGATTGTTGTTGGAGATTGTGAAAAGGAATTGAGGATATTTGCGCCATATTTGCGCCAAATCTCAAATTTAGGCATAAAAAAACGGACTCACAAAGTATGTGAACCCGCATGTTATGGTGGCTGGGGCGCCAGGGATCGAACCTGGGAATGTCGGAATCAAAATCCGATGCCTTACCGCTTGGCGACGCCCCAATAATGAAATCAAAGTGTTTCGACAGTAGCTGAAAACCAGTTCGTACCGTGTGTAATTTGTCGGCGAGCTGCTTCTGCCGAAGAAAAATCTTTGAACATACCGAAAACCGTTGGCCCACTGCCTGACATCATGCTGCCGACTGCGCCCAGTTTCATCAGGCGACTCTTGATATCAGCGATTACCGGAAATGCCGAAATGGTAACTGCTTCGAGATCATTGGATAAAATGGCAGCCACACGTTCAATTGATTCGAAAAACTCCGGCAGTTTATTCAGCTCTCTCGTTTTTGTCAACTGTAAAGATCGATAGACCCAGGCAGTTGAGACACGAATGCCTGGATTTATAAGTAAAATAAAGCATTTCGGCATCTCGGGTAATAGAGTGAGCTTTTCTCCAATTCCTTCTGCAAGCGCTGTTTTTTTGAAAATGAAGAAGGGGACATCGGCACCGAGTGTGCGGCCGATCTCCATCAGCTTCGCGTCTGAAAAGCCGCTTTCCAGCAACTCATTCAAACCGGTCAAGACGGCAGCTGCGTCACTGCTGCCGCCACCCAGACCGGCGGCCGTGGGAATGTTCTTGGTTATTTCTATCGTTACACCTTTTATCGATTTCGCCTGCTCCAGAAAAGCTTTCGCCGCTTTCCAGGCTATATTTTTTGATCCATCCGGAGCAGCCGGAGAGTTGCAAATAACGCGAATATCAGGAACGTCGGTCACGGTAAGCAAAATTAGATCACAGAGATTTACCCGCTGCATGATCATGCGGAGTTCGTGGTACCCATCCGGTCGTTTAGCTATGACATCAAGCAGGTAATTAATCTTGGCAGGCGCTGACAGGGTGAGCGTATCCATGGTATCTCCAGTGCAGTGTAAGTTCTATGCACACCGGTTATATGAATTATCAACATTTTTGTCGAGCGGGAAGTTCCGCGCATGAAATGGATTTGACAGGCTTGCAGTCAGTATGCTACGTCTAAATTCGCAAACATGTCAGGATCAGGGGAGTTACGCATAGTATGCTTAAAAATATTCGTGAAGATATCAACTCGGTTTTTGATCGCGATCCGGCCGCACGAAATGTATGGGAGATCATCTTCTGTTATCCGGGTCTTCATGCACTCTGGTTTTATCGCATATCACACTGGTTCTGGATCCATGAATTCTATTTTATCGGGCGTTTTACCTCGCATCTCGGGCGTTTTTTTACCGGTGTTGAAATTCATCCCGGTGCAAAAATCGGCAGAAAGTTTTTTATTGATCACGGCATGGGAGTGGTTATCGGTGAGACGGCTGAAATAGGTGATAACGTAACCCTGTACCACGGCGTTACTCTCGGCGGAGTTACCTGGGATAAGATAAAACGGCACCCGACACTGCTCGACAATGTGGTTATAGGTTCAGGAGCCAAAATTCTGGGACCTTTCACCGTAGGTAAAGGGGCAAAAATCGGTTCCAACTCTGTTGTTGTCAAGGCAGTGCCGGATAATGCCACGGTCGTCGGTATTCCGGGACGAATGGTGATGGCTGAAGAGAAAAAGGATGAAGGGCGCGCTGATTTACAGCATGGACAGCTACCTGACCCTGAGGCTAAAGCGATTGCCTGTCTGTTTGATCAGATTCGAGAACTGGAACGCAAATACGATGTTCTTGCCGCAGAGCATGCAGAGCTTAAAAAAAGGGTAAGCTGAAAGTTGATAAAAACAGGAGAAAAGGCCACTTTCGGGTGGCCTTTTCTATTGACTGTTTTTGAGTAACTGCTGAGATGATTGAGTTATTTCTGGTAATTGTGAGAGTGATACTATGTATGATCAGGTAATAAAAGGGCTTGCCGGTATTGGACGATGACTCAAAAGGCGATCCTTTGTCCACGGTGCCGGCGGTTAGTTGGCAGTGAAGAAACGGTCTGTTCCTGGTGCGGTTCCGGTCGCACTGCACCGTGGTGGCAGTTTTTGAACTGGACCCGGAGTAACATGGATGGCGACTGGTTGGTAAAAACCATTATTACCGCCAATGTACTCTTTTTTGCTGTTTCGCTTTTATTAAGTACCGGAACCGGGAGCATTAGCGGCTTTCTCTCTCCCGGGCAGACCAGTCTCATGCTTTTGGGAGCGACAGGAACCTATCCGATCGATCATTTCGGACGGTACTGGACGGTTATCAGCGCCAACTACCTTCATGGCGGCATTCTCCACCTTATCTTCAATCTGATGGCCCTGAAGCAGATTGCACCGCTGACAGTCAGCGAGTATGGCTCAAGTCGCATGTTTACCATCTACACAGTGGGAGGGGTAACAGGTTACGTCATCTCGTACATGGCGGGAGTCTCCTTTACCATCGGTGCCTCAGCGGCAGTATGCAGCCTGATCGGCGCCCTGCTCTTTTATGGAAAAAGCAGAGGGGGTGCGTACGGAAGCTCCATTTTCCAGGAGGTAAAGGGGTGGGTTATCAGTCTCTTCATCTTTGGCCTGATTTTTCCGGGTATCAATAACTGGGCCCACGGTGGCGGTATCATCGGCGGCATTGCCATCGGCGCTCTCATCGGCTACAACGAGCGCCGCAAAGAAAACTTTTTTGACCATGCGCTGGCCGTTCTCTGCGCCATTGCAACCATTGGAATAGTGGGATGGGCTTTTGTAAACGCAGTAATCTACAGTTAGGACACTCCGCAGACTGGACGGTATATATGGCAAAAGGGTATCAGGGAAACAAGGAACGTCTTGAAACAATCAGCTCCTTCGGCAAAGCCATCGGCAAGCGGGCGGGCTTCAAGTGCGAATGGTGCGAAAGCAGGGATGACCTGCGGGTGTGGGATTATAAACCGGATCTGCCACCCGACATGGATACTCTGGCGCTGCTCTGTCACCAGTGCAGGGGGTGGGCTGACGGCAGGAAAGCAACCGCCAATGAGCTGAGGTCGATTCGCAACGCCTTGTGGAGTAATGTCCCATCGGTGGCGGAAGGAGCGGCCGGTGTGCTGGCTCAATGCAGAGAGTCATGGGCCAGAGAGGCGATTGAAGAGAGCTTTATCAGCGACGACATCAAAGCTGAACTGCTTAAATCCATGTAACGTTTATCTCAATAGTCACCCGTTCTCTCAGCGGTTTTTCCCATACGCTGTTTCTGAAAAATCACCGTGCGGCACCAGAACACCGGGCGGATCTTTGAAGTACATCCAGGCGGTATATTGATTCTCTCCTGCAATTACTGATACCTCCCTTCGTTCATAATGTCGCGGGTGTCCTTCCATTTTATCCAGAATTGACAGTGTACCGCTATCTATCCCGTAGAGCTCTCCAACAATCGGATATCTTGGTTCAAAGCTGGTGACGTATGGATAGCCGCTTATAAGATACATGGAATAATTTTGAGCCGTCTGTCCAACTCCATAGCTGTTGGCATCTTTCAAAAGGTGATGATTGCTGTGCCCCGAGCGTAGTGTGCCATAGACAAATATCATGTGTTTTGATTCCATTGATTCCTCCTGGGATTGCAATTTTGAATTGAGAATTTTAAATGGTGAATTGAAAAAACAATCTGGAGCCGGTATAGCGTTATAGCTTTCCCTATTTCGGGATTTAAAGATTTGCACGGGCTGTTGTTTTGTGTATCATAAACGCCATTAAACGAACATACCGTATCGAGAAGGAGGCCAATTATGCCGACCGTACAAGCTATTTACGAACATGGTGTTTTTACCCCGTTAAGCAAAGTCGAGCTGAACGAATCCGCCCGCGTCGCCATCAGAATCGTTCCCCTTGATGACTGGCAGGAACGATTCAACCGCTTGTTATCAAAGGTTCGCCGACACTCATCTGCATTTGCGACCGAAGAGATTGAAGCAGACATCCATGATGCGGTGCGAGAGATTAAAGCAGCAAGACATGGTTAGAGTCGTCATAGAAACCGCGCTGCGTGGCAACGCACAATTCATAGTATCCCGCGACGATGATCTGAAATTTGATGACACAGTCTCAGCCTTCCTTGCCAACCACAAAATAGCAGTCATAACAGTTGCACACTTCCTGGCAGCACTCTGAACCAATTCTTAATTTTAAATTGCCTCTAATGGGGTGTACCTCCGTTTATGTCTGAGCCTGGATTTTCAGGATTAAAGGATTAGCCCGATTATACGCCTGATCCGGACTGACCGGAACTATACGGGAAAAATCAAAAACCATTTCACGCGGATAAAATCTGGTAACTTCGGATAAAGGCGGATCAGACCTTTTTTCCTGATTCGTTCTGATTCGCCGGTAAAAAGGTTTTTCGTCCCCTCTCCATGAGGACCCTCTGGGGCCTAAAGAAGAGGGTTAGGGGGAGGGGGAAATGTTGCAATTTCATGGCATCGCAACCCCCTCATCCGCATAAGCGCTAACTTGGAGCTATTAGTCCCTTCCCCTTCAAGGGGAAGGCTAGGATGGGGATGGGGTTGTTTTCGGTAACTTGTTGGAATCATACAATCTACCCCATCCCCTCCCCGACCCTCCCCTTGAAAGGGAGGGGGAAAATCAAGGGCATTTCTTCTTATGGTCGTGGTTATAGTTTTAGCAATGGCATGTCAAGAGTTTTATCCTTCTAAAGAGCACTGCTATAAATAGGATGCGGGATTTGTCATAATGAGGTGGGAGATAATGGGAATGAGCTTGGAGGATGGTTATATTTCGCCCAAAAATCAAAGTTGATTTGATGCCCAAAAGATGAGTGTAAAAAATATGTTTTACTCCGATCTTCTGGGCATCATTTTTATTAATTTTATGGGCTCGTCCCGGCCTCTTTTTTACTGTCTCGCTTGAAATTGTTATCATCCTGACAAAAGGCCAACGAATCATTCAACAGCCCACCCAGCTTCATTAAATGTTCAGGCTTCATCAAAACAATGCTATTCCCAGTTCCGAGCTCTAAAAGGTTGCTGCAACATAATTCTGGTAAGTTTTCCCATCAGTCGTCGCTAAAAATTTACGCCCGTCTTTGAGGTACACTGCAAAACAAATCTGTTTATCCCTCCCACCGATCAGCATGCCGCCAATTGCTCCTAATGGGCCCAAGAGTGCCAGGCCAGCGAGCCCCCATCCGGCAGTACCAGAAAACTTTTTGACACTCTCTTCTGTTTGCAATTCAACCCGCTCTATCTCTATTGTAAGATCGTTCTGTACTTGGAGAGAAACCTGCTTTTTCATGACGAATTCCCCCTTGACCAGAGCATTCGGGACATAATAAACACCTGGCTCAACATCCCCCGCTAATACAGTTATTTTGCTCATAATTACCCACCTTTATAGGTTGTCTTCCATAATTTATCCATCACTCCACCTTGCCATTATCATTTTGTCCGTTTTTACCAGTATTCCCGCCTGCCAAATAACCCTTCACTAAGGCCAACAATTCAGCTCCCCGACCTGGAGCACTTGCCATCAAGCTCACCATTTCTCGCTGCTGCTCATCAATCACAAGTAGTGCCCCTTTGCTTAAATCAGGATCTAAATCAGGAGTTAAACCAGTGCTGTGGGGGTAAATATCGCCTTTTCCAGTAGCAAGCCAAAGCATGTTGCAACCAAGAATAATAGCTATATTATTAATTTGCTCAAGGCTTGGATGGTTCCTCCCCTTTTCAATATGACCTATAAAGCCCTGAGTTAGCTGAAGTTTTTCAGCTAATTGAGCTTGTGTCAACTTTATTGATTTACGGATTTTATTAATTCTTTGACCAATAGTAGTTTCACTATTATTTTTTGATTGACATTTAATAGTCATAGTATTATTTTCCCTGTTAACTGTTATCACAAAACGACTTATTAAGGGTTAACGCCATGAATCAAAAAAAAGAGGAGGTAACCATCATGTCACAGAAAGAGCGTTATCGTTTCATCCGTTCTGAAATGGTACGGAGAGGCATCACCAACAAACTGATCGCCGATGAAGCCGATGTTTCTCGTGAATACGTGTTTATGGTTCTGAACAGCGAGCGCAAGGGGTATCGCGTCCGCCTGATCGTTGCAAATAAATGCCAGCTCCCGGTGCAAATCCTCTGGCCCGACACACCGTCACAATACCTTGAAGCAGCATAATTACAGGAGGTTTTATGTGTCTTTCCGGAATCAATGAATGGGACGATCAGCAGGAAGATGTCCAAAAAATCCACTTGAATCTTCCCCCCGGAGGGCTCGCCTTGGTCCCCAAAAAAGACCGACCGCGCTATCGCCAGGCACTGATCCTCGCAGCAGGCAAAACATATGATGACCTGGCTGCCGTTGCCGACAAGAGCCCTGTTTATATTGGCTACATCATTAATGACCAGCGTACCGGCTATACGGTGCGGCCCATGATCGCGAAGTTTCTCGGTTTCTCAGTTGCCGACCTCTGGCCGGATACACCAACAAAATACCTGGAGGCAGCATGAACACGCTTACCGATCAGCAGATTGAGATAGTCGCTCGGTTTATGTCCGATTGTCGGCAAACATACCGCGCATCAAATCTGCCGCAGCATGGGCATCCCGGTGACACTTCTGCCGTTCTTCCGGCATCAACTCGCGTCCCAGCTGTGTTTGCATTATCAACTCGGCTCCATAAAGAGCACCAAGCATTGTCCATGCTAACAGCTGATCAAATTGAGCTTGTTTCATCGTTCATTCTCCAATCTCGAATCGGGAATATATCAAAGATGGTTTGATAATAACAGGATTAAGAGGTTTGTCATGGGTAAAATACCACACAAAATGGACCAGGGGGCATCAATGCAGCAGCAGTTATTCGACAATGGCATGGAAGAAGGCGCCCTGGATATTGACCTGGGCCACCGGCAGTGCCTCAGCCGGGCAATGAGTGCCTGCGGCAAAGACCGTTACCAAATTGCCTCCGAAATGTCGCGGTTGATGGCAACCACAGTCAGCAAGGAAATGCTCGATAAATATGCCGCCAGCGACCCACACAACGGCATGCGTGCGGTCATGCAGACAGCCTTTTGCTTTGTTACCGGCACCTATGAACCCTTTCACTACCTGCTGGATCCCCTGGGGGCCGAGGTGGTCACCGCCGGAGATATGAAATTTCTCAAGCTTGCCCGTCTGGAAGAGCAGCGCCGCAAATTGGAGCATGAAATACAGATTGTACGCAGTCAATGCGGCATTAAATAAGGAGGTTTTACGTGGCAAGTTCATACAAACGCATCGCATCAGTAGCAAAAGCATGTGACATCCTGGGCATCCTGGCCGAAGCCAAGCAGCCGCTCACCGGCAACGAGGTCGCGGCACGGGCAGGGCAACCGGATGGCACCGTCATGTGCATGTTGGCAACACTAGGAGACGCTGGATTTGTCCAGGAAGTCGGGGGCGGCTGGCGGCTGGGAATGAAACTGGCGTTATTCTGGGCGCGGGTAAAAAGCGGTAAAGAGGCGGAACGAGAGCGAATTGACCAAGATATTGCAGCGCTGGAGGGATAAACCATGGAATTTCTGGATATGACAGTGCTCAGTTGGCTCGTTGCCTGCCCGCCCGCCGATATTAACAGTGAAGCTTACCGGGTGTCTGTAGAGCGGGCGAATGCTACAACCCTTCGGGCCGCCCTGGCACAAATCCCTACAGGCCACCGTTCCAAAATCAATATGTTGGATAGGCGTTTAACACAAATAGAGGAGAAAGAAATGCCAAAAACAAAAGAACCACGAGCACACGATGAAGTTGCTGAAGCATCAAAGGAAATTTACGCCCTTGCACAAGCCGACTCCGAAACAAAATTGACCGTTATGCGGGAGGAGATCGAAGCGCTCAAACAGGAATCATTCGGCATGGGGGCACTGCACGCCATTGAAGCAAACATCGCTTACAACGAGTTTTTGAAGGCCGTGACGCTGCTCAGAATCAAAAAAGAAAAGGATTACCGGAAAGGTGGCATGACCTGGGATGCTTTCTGTGAAGCGAGGGGGTTAGTATCACGCACCGTTGACAGGATGCTTGAAGACTTCGCCCCGGTCTTTAATTCATTTTCTGCCAACTTGTCAGATTTTACCGGCATGCCATTTAGTAAAATCAGGATGTTAGGTAAACATATTTCTGACAATTTGTCAGAAATCAAGGACAACTGCCTCATCTACGGCGATGAATCCATCCCGCTCACCCCCGAATATCGCGACGACATCCAGGCGCTCATTGAGCGGATCGGGGAGGAGGCCAAAGAGAAGATTGAAGACCTTGAAGCAACCGTATCCGCCAAAGAAAAGGTTTTGAAATCCAAGGGTGATGTCATCACCAAAATGGAACGTGCCCTGAAGAAGTATGAAAAAGAGGCGGCGGTCATGGGTATCACTCCGGAAGAAGACGCCTATATCCAGCAGATAAACGGCCTGAAAATGGGCTTTGACGGTTATCTGCTGCGCCTGGAAAAAAACATCGTGCCGGAAGATTACGACACCTTTACCCCGCGCATGAAAGCCGCGCTGATTTCCGCCGCCCACTACATGCAGATGCAGATACTGGCGCTGTATGAAAACATTACTACCGAACACGGCAACCCCACCATGAACCCGGAGCTGTTGGCAGGCTTTGACGCCTGGGAAAAAGAGCAGCAAACGTAGCGCCCTCCCCTGTTTAAACCTCCCCTTCACCGGGAGTGAACTATTGCAGGAAAGGACTTCGTCATGTGGCAACGAGAAATGGTGTGGGAACTAAAACAGGCAAAATCACGTGAACGTCGCGGCATACTGGAACGATATACCGCTCTCTATGGCCACAGCAAAGAGCATCTCTATCGCATCGCCAAAGAGTTCGGCTGGTCCAGTGGCCGCAAGGAACGTGCTGATAAAGGTATTGGTATTCTGGCTGAAGAACAGATCGACATTGTGGGTGCCTTTCTGGAGGTCACCAGGCGCGAAAACAAGGGGGCCTTTACCCCCATTGAAAACGCCATGGATTTCGCCATAACCAACGGCTTCATGCGCCCTGGCGAAGTCAGCGTATCAACCATGCAGCGTAATCTGCGGGAGCGATCAATGAGCAAACAGCAACTGAACTCCCCTACCCCGCACACCGCCATGCGCAGCCTGCACCCCAACCATGTCCATATAGTTGATGCTTCCACCTGTATCCAGTTTTATCTTGCCGATGGCGGCATGAAAATCATGCGTGAAGACGAATTCTATAAAAACAAACTGGATAACTATAAAAAGATCGACCGCACCCTGCAACGCTATCTGCTGGTTGATCACTTCAGCGGTATGTTTTTCCCCTATTACTTCAAAGCCGCCTCCGAAAGCAGCCTGATCCTGTTTGATTTCTTATGCCGCGCCTGGGAAACCAAAGCAGAAAAAAAGTTTGCCTTTCAGGGCGTACCGAAACTGCTGCTCGGCGATGGCGGTACCCGTGCTAAAGCCAAAGCAATGGGCGTCGGCTTTTGGGAAGGGATTGATGTCGAAATACCGCCCGGCTTGCCCGGTAACAGCCGCCGCCAGGGCGGCGTCGAAACGCATCACAAAATCTGGGAAGAGTGGTTTGAAGCCCGCCTCCGGATAGAACCGGCCTCCAGCCTGGAAGAGCTGAACCGCAGGGCGTTTGAGTTCGCCACCTGGTTTAACGCCACCCGTACCCACACCCGCCACCAGATGAAACGGCTGTCGTGTTGGCTCACCATCACCGAGGAGCAGCTGCGCATTCTGCCAGATCGGGCCATATTGCAGGATCTGATGAACAAGCCGGAAGAAACGCGCACCGTCGCCAACCATCGCATCAGCTTTGAAGGCAAGGATTTCAACCTGAAGCACGCCAACATTCCCCACGGTACCAAGGTCAAGGTTATCAAAAATATCTGGAAGTGGCAGCAAGGCATCATCACGGTCGGTCACGACAATCACCTCTATGAAGCAAAAGCCATTGATATGCTGCCTGCGTCACAGGGCGGCTTTGAAGCGGGTGCCGCCATCATTGGTGAAAGCTACAAAGCACAGCCGCACACTGAAGCGCAAAAAGCCCGAAAACGCCTGAATGAGCTGGCCAGCGGCAGCAGCGAACCGACTAAAAAAGATATTCCGTTTGTCGGCATGAACGTCTTTGAAGGGCGGCTTGATATGATTGATAATCTGGCTGTCTTCCCCAAAAAAGGCCGACTGATTGAGGTTGCCCGCCCGACTGACACAGTGCAGTACCCGATCACAGAACTCTTCAAGCGCCTGATCCGCGCCGAAGTCAAAGTCACCAAAGAAATCAACCAGGCGCTGCGTGCCGAATATGGCGACACCATCGACGGCGCAGCCATGGATGCAGTTATACGGCAGTACAGCGAGGGCGATTCACTGGGCCCGGTCAATGGTCTCTCGCTCGTAGTCAACAGGTAACCCTTCGGACCACGTTTGTAATTAATTTGGAGGCACAATATGGCTCTCGCACACGTTTACTCAATGCCGCATGCCGCAATCGTGCTCAAAAAACTGATTGTGGAATGCGATATCAACCAGATGCACATCGCAGAAGCTGTCGGCGTATCGAGACCGACCGTCAACCTCTGCATCAACCGGGGCTACCTCCCGACTACCAGGGCAGCATTCAAGAGCGATGTCGAACGCTTTCTCGCCCTCCCCGACAAAGCCGCTATCGTTCATCAGTGGCTGCTGCAGCGCGGCCTGGAAATGGCCGACATCTGGGCTCCGCTTGGTGAAAACATGATGCGGCGGCATTCGACCAGTTCCATTCACCGGGGACACTCCACCCGCAAAAGCAACCCCGGCCTCGCAACCGGAATAACTGACATTATAAAATGTAAGGAGGTAGAGATGGTTAACCAGGACACGCTCAGACACTTCAAAATGTTTCGCAACCCGTTTGTCGCTGATATCGAAAAATCAACCGACATCTACAAATCAGACGAACACCGCTACATTGAAGCCGCAATGCTCGACACCGCCAAACATGGCGGTTTCCTTGCCGTCATCGGCGAAGTCGGCAGCGGAAAAACCACCATGCGCCGCGAGGTCATGGAGCAGCTGAAAAAAGAATCCAACGTCATGGTCATTTTTCCGCAGATCATCGACAAATCCCGTGTCAACGCCTCCAGCATCTGCGACGCCATAGTCATGGATCTCTCCGAGGAAAAGCCCAAGAACAAGCTGGAGCAAAAGACCCGCCAGGTGCAGAAACTGCTGATGGATCGCAGCCGTGCTGGCTATCAGGCCTGCCTGGTCATTGAGGAAGCACATGACCTGAGCACCCAGACACTCAAATACCTGAAGCGCTTCTACGAACTGGAAGACGGTTACAAAAAACTGCTCGGCATTATCCTGGTCGGCCAGACCGAACTGAAACACATGTTCAACGAAAGCCAGCATGTCGAGATGCGCGAAGTTATCCGACGTGTCCAGATCGCCGAAATACGCGGCCTCAACGGCAACCTGAAAGACTATCTCACCGTCAAATTCAAGCGGGTCGGCGTCAAGATTGATGACCTGATGGATGATGACGCCATCAATGCCCTGGGCAAACGCCTGACCACCGAAGACAGCAAAGGCAAAAAGCCGGTCAGTCATGCCTACCCGCTGCTGGTGAACAACTACACCGCCCGCTGCATGAATCTGGCAGCAGAAATGGGCGAAACCCGCATCACGGCAGAAGTGGTGGAGGCGATATGAGCACAACACAACGCAAATCATCGCAGACATTCGTCAAGGGGCGTATCGCCCCCAGCCAGATCAAGGCGATTCATGCCGTAACCAATAAACTGGGACTGGATGATGAGACCTACCGCCACATATTGCATAGCCGCTTCAATGTCGACAGCTGCAAGGATCTGACATGGCGGCAGGCTAAAGAACTGCTGGAATCCTTGAATGGTGAGGGTAAAGGCGGTTCAAGGTTCAAGGTTCAAGGTTCGCAATCCAGAACTAGGAAATACACCGACCTGGATGGTCGCCCCGGCTTCGCCTCCGGCAAACAGCTGCGTATGCTGGATGCCCTCTGGAGCCAGGTCACTCGGGCCGAAGATGAAGAATCGAAAGAAAAAGCCCTGAACGGATTCTGCCACCGCATCGCCGGAGTCGCCGGGCTGCGCATGGTGAAAATGTACCAGGTAGAGAAAATCGTCAAAGCCCTCGAAGCCATGGGGGCGGTCTTTAAACCAGCAAATGGCCAGAAGTAGCCATAACCACGAAGAGACCTGCCAGGTTTTTATTTAGGCCCGTTTTTTGGGTCAAACCTGGCAGGTCTGGAGGTAATCAATGAAAGTACCCAAAGGAGGAATCATTATGATCCGGCGCATTGTTAGACGAATTGTGGAAGTAATTCGGCAGGAAATTGACTGGAGCGGGCTGCGTAAAGAGCAGGAAAAACGTTTCCGCCCGGTGGCATCAACCGATTTCAGGATGATGAGGAACTCGCGATGAGTTTCCGGGCATGGCTGGTGTTTTGCCTTATCTGCTCCTGCATGAGTGTGGTTGTCGGCTGGGCAGCTCGGGTAGTTTTTGAAATACACAGAGACGTACAAATACAACAAAACCATGGCGACATCGCCACATCAAGGGGTGAAAAATGAATTTTTACAGTTACTCAGTCCACAATGGCATGAAATTCCACCCTACCGGCAAAGAGGCCAAGGAGGCCGCTGACGCGGCGATCCGCGAAATGTCCATTGCCAGCAACAACTATCCGGAAGAGCTCATGAAGCAAACTACCTGGGGCGAAGTCACGGAGCGGGCTGCCTCCACCGGAGAAGTCGGCTTTACGCTGAAGCGGCAGGAACGCCTGTCCTACGAAGCGGCGCACCCACAGGAGATCAACGGCAGAAGGGAGAATGCCAACGGCGATCTTGTTTTGATGAAGAACATCCACGAAAGCGACCTTCTTGAACATGACCTGGTACTGACGGTCGCCTGCATCTGGTTACGTCTGGCCGGCATCCTGGAGCGTTTCAAGCAGCATAATTTTGAGGATATCACCGCTTTTGTGGACCTTCTCTTTGAAAAGTACCAGGTGAAGCGGGGCGGTACCGAGGGGAATATGTCGTTTTCAACCTTCGATCGTAAATTCAAACTGACGTTGGCAATCCAGAAGGGCATCGACTTCGGGCCGGAGATCCAAGTTGCCCGTGAACAGATGATGGCGGCGGTGGATCAGATGGGCGGTGAGCATTCCGGAGATTTGAAAACCATTGTCACAGCTGCATTTACCCAGATAGACGGCAAACTGCGAGTGGCTGAAATTCTGCGGCTACGGAGTTACAAGATAGAGAACCCGTTGTGGAACGAGGCCATGCAGACCGTGAATGACGCCATAGAGGTGATCAGCAAGAAGAAGCAGATTAGGCTCTATGAGCGTGGCGATCAGGGGCAATACGACGCGGTTCCGCTGAACATCGCGGCTCTGTAAAGGAGAACAGATAAATGATACTTCGTGAAAAAGGGCTGTTCCCCGAAACAGTCGGTGACCTGAAAGCGGCACTGGCCGATTGCCCGGATGATATGGAGATTTTCGATGCAGTTGGCGAAACCGTGCGGCTTTGCTTGAATACCTATAAAGGCAAACTCGTTATCGTATTTGATTAAAATCAAGGAGACCACTATGGCCAGCAATAACCCGGATAACAACTGCTGTAACTGCGAGCTGCGGCTCGCATCTTCAAAGCATCCTGACTGCGTCAGGTGCTTAAAAAGCAGCAAACACGGGGACCAGTTCCCGTGCTGGCAACAAGAAGCAACACCGGCTCCGGCCGGAAACTAACCAGGAGGTAATCATCATGGCAGGGATCGCAGATGTAGCAAAAGCAGCCGGAGTCAAAGAGGCAGAGGTAAAAGCGGTGTTTGAAGCCATCAAGAACAGCGCAGACCGCGTCATCATCAAAGGGTTCGGTACTTTCGAGACGAAAACCCGCGCCGCCCGTATGGGTCGTAACCCGCAGACAGGTGAAACAATCAGTATTCAGGAAAAGAAGGTATTGGCCTTCAAAGCATCGAAGTAACACGACTCACCGAGAAAGACCCTAAAGGTTTTGAAAACCTTTAGGGTCTATACGGCGTCAGAGAGAGGGGATAAATGAGCGATCGCCATCCAACCTGCCCAAAGTGCAAAGGGCTGTTAAAATATGAAGCGGCTGATATCGTCAGTCCGGAGCGGGTTACCTGCATTCTCTGCGGATGGGGAAAAACCCGTTCTTCTGAACAAACGCAAACATCCAAATTGGAGACAACTATGGCAAAAATCACACACGGCACCTGCAACCATTGCAAACGAGAAAACGTAAATATGCCCTTTCCCGGCAAATGCAGCCGCTGCTATGACCGGATGAAACGTGGCGTTGATATTTTTACGGGTGAGCCTGTCCCTACAGAACCCGCCCCGGCAATCCTGGCTGATGACGAACCCCCTTCTGACCCTTCTGATAACAGGGTAAAGCACAGGGTAAAGCCTTCTACCCCGCCTCTGCGGGCACATGATTACTCATCAAAACGTCAGAAAACCCGCGTGGTACAAGAACCCGCCCCTTTATGCTCCTGTGAGCATGCGGATCTGCCTACCTGCAGCATTGATCTGGCCGCCGTTATCGACACCGCATGGCAATACCGGCGTAGCGTTATGCTGCAACGGTTGTCCGAGTGTCCGGCCGAAGATGAGCGATTCATACTGACCTGTGACTTTATCTCCGAAATCCGCGGTATGGTGGATGGGATATGATTCGAGGGACTGAGCTCACCGTCCAGGGTTTCCCGGTAGCCACACGCGGCGCCTACATCCCGAAAACCATCCAGGCGCAGCAGTATCTGATTGAGTGGCGCAATAGCAGCGCCGATTCCTCGGATGCCTGGCTGCGCCGCATAATCTGCGAAGCGTTCAAACGGATGGCCGCCCGTCGCATGCAGGATGCCCCGGCAGCTGATATGATTGTTGCCGTTGCGGAAGATTGGCTTGATATCGTTGGTGAAGGGATGACGGAAGAGCTTGATTACGAGCGGATCGTCGCAGGGTTCAAGCTCATCTTCCGTGAATGCCGCCGCTGGCCGCAACCGGCTGAACTGCTGAAGCGGCTGCCGCGCCGCCCTTCGGCTCCGCTCAGGGATCGTGCGGTCGAAGTCGAAGCTGTCGATGAAGAGGCACATGAACGGGCAGCCGAAGCCCTGAATAAAATACTGGAGAGTCTGGGATGACAGACCACACGAAATATCTGGAATACCTCCAGGTGGAGGAGCTGCCGGAACATTACCAGGATGTTATTGCCGTTATCGGCATTGATGCCACGGTCAAGCTCGCCGAGGCGTTTCCCGGCGTGCCTCTCTACTTCAAACACGTGGGCAGGCTATTATACCCGGCCAAGCGTGCCTACATCGTTGCCCAGTTCAGCGGTGCTAATCACCGCCGCCTGGCGCTTGATACCGGCCTGCCGCTGGCCACGGTCTACGATATTTTGAAAGCAGACAGTGAAGGAAAAAACGGCTGGAAGCAGGAGGTGTTGCTTTGAATGAAATACCTGCCATGCTTTGTCGGGCAAATTCACAGAAACATGTGAGGGCGACATATCCAAACGCGGGATAGTCAGGGCGGCCACTGTGCATGTCCAGCGTGACAGTCGGGAGAGACCGGCAATTAATAAGGGGGTACAAAAATGAAACTTGAACACGAAAAATTCAGCGAGAACGAAGCAAAATCGAATCATGCTGTTGTTGCAATGTATTACTCTGAATGTCCGCTTTCCAATTCTGCGTTAGCATGCTGCTGCTTTTACATAGCGACTGGTTTCGGCGGTGCACCCACTGGCTTGTGTGTATACCTTGATTTCAAAGAAGGTGAATGTACTTACAAGGGTGAAGCAAATGGCGAATAGGCTGAGATTCAAAGCAAACAACTGGCTGGACACTAAAGCACACAAAGTCTTCTATGGCATTGATGTAAAAATGAATGGCACTTGGCACCATGCTTCAGCGGATAATCAGCCTCTTTTCTTCGACACAGCCGAGGAACGTGATTCAAAAATAGTGGAGTTACGAAAAGAGGCATAACGGGCTGAACTAAACAGCCGACAGAAAGGAGGTCTGCTTTGAGTGATTTGTTAGTTGAGAAGTGGATAACCGATAGTTATATTTCGTAAGGAGAAATTTATGGCGTGTCCGAATGTCACCGCAGTCGTGACCTACTACCACTCTACATCTTCTGATGGATATGACCGTGATAGGTGCGCTGCTTGCCGTCATATCTTTTTTACAATGGATGGTGAAGATGACACTGAGGAGGAATGCAATGTCTGCGAAGAAATCCAATAAAACCGCATATGTTTGTGCCGTAACGTACAGTGGGGGATTTGACCTCAATTTCGATTGTGTTGGGGTCTGTGACTGTAGGTTTGCATTGTGCTATGCGATGCCGCCTGATGGCAATGACCCATGCAGTTATAATGACGGTGGCGCATGTATTTCACCCCACGCAAAACTGTCGGCGATTGAAAAACTCAAAACAAAGCTCTCGTGCGTCGCCAAGGAAATCGAAGAGGAGTTCGAGGGCTAACGGCTGGCGTTTCAGCGGGGATTAATTTGCTGGTAACGCTGATTATCCGTTTATGCTATCCTGATTGCAAAATCACTTAGGAGGTAATAGTCATGTCAGAAAAATATACCAGAGTGGAAATGTACGACGAATTTATAACTGTATTTTTCACGAAGGCCTATTATTTACGCAACATAGACGAATATATTATTAGCGAAATAAAGGCTGCCATGAAAGAGGCATATGAAGCAGGATGGGATGATGCCAGAAAAGATATCTGATAACACCCAGACACAGCGGCCTATCCGCTGCAGCCGCCGTTATATATTGACAAATTATCGCAAAAAAAGTACAAGGCAAAAACACATGCACCCACAAGCCCCTTTCCTTCCCCGGATTGGGGCTTTTCTTTTTCACCGTCTGAAAGTACTTCCCCGCAACTCTTTCGTATAGTCCCCATCAGCAATGTCGCCATACATTGTCCTCCTTGGCGGGTGGTGTACGGGCAATTCATGAATTGCCCCTACCACCCGCCGCAATTAAACCTTCAAAGGATCTGCCATGGCCTTATTCTATCCCGCATATGCCGCAACCATAAAGCACGAAGGCGGCTACGCCAACGACGCTGCCGACAAAGGCGGCGAAACCTATATGGGCATCAGTCGTAAAAACTGGCCCGGCTGGAATGGATGGCCGGACGTGGACAAGTTGAAACAGAATAAGGACTTCCCTAAATGCCTCAACGCGAACGCCGATCTCCAGGGCCGTGTCCGTGACTTCTACAAACGGAACTTCTGGACTCCGGTCATGGACGAAATCACAGACCAGGAGTTGGTGAACTGGCTGTTCGACAAAGGCGTTAATATGGGCATTGGGCGGGCATATAAACTGCTCCAGCGTGCCCTTCATGTTGATGAAGACGGCGTTATCGGCATGCAGACCCGCGCCCAGATTGCACAGAGCGATCCGGCGGAGCTGCTGGAGGCGTGCCGCTTTGAGGCCAAGCGATTCTATACCAACCTGGCATTAAAAGACCCGACACAGACCCGCTTTCTTCACGGCTGGCTGGCTCGGGCGTAACCACGTAGGGGCACGGCGCGCCGTGCCCCTACAGAACATGGAAGGAGAGCTCCACATGCCATTTTGGGAAGGTTTATTGACAGGCGGCATTAAAGGCATGGCTGAAGGCGTGGGCAGCCTGGTAAAGGATCTGCGTGTTGCTATCACCGGCGATGAGCCGTTGACGGCGGTGCAGAAAGCGGCGCTTCAGGAACAGTTGCTGGCTATGGAAGCCGTGGCGCAAAAAGCCGCTGCTGATTTCGATACCGCCCAGATGACCGGGCAGATCGAGCTGAACAAAATCGAAGCCGGTTCGGACAGTCTCTATAAATCGGGCTGGCGTCCGGCTGCGGGGTGGGTATGTATTGCCGGTCTCGCGTACACCTTTGTCGTCAAACCGCTCCTCCCCTGGACGGTCCAGGTCGTGGGGATCCCCTTCGGCTATGTGTCCGCCCTCCCCCCGATGGTTGATATCCCGATGGGTGATCTACTGGCTCTGCTGGCCGGTCTGCTGGGACTCGGCACCATGCGTATGGTGGAAAAAATCAAAGGCGTTGCGCGATGAGTTATTCATGCCTGGCACAGGCCATCATACCCATTACCCAGGGGAGTGATTACAGCGATACGGTGCAGATTAACCAGCCTGACGGCGCACCTATGGACCTGACCGGTTATACCGTCCGCTCGCAACTGCGCCGTGTCAACGGTGATCTTGCCGCAACGTTTGCCTGTTCGGTACCGACACCGGCATCCGGATCGATTTCCCGATCATTGACAGCGGTACAGACCGCAGCCCTCGTGCCAACCGCCACAATCAGCTATGTCTGGGGTGTTGAACTGGTCAACGGCAGCGGAAAGGTTATGGAAATACAGGGTGGCGCACGGGTGATATCGGAGGTTGTGAAGTGAGTGTAACCGTTGTCACTCCTGAAATTCTCGTGACCGCCGTTGTCACTCCTGAAATTCTCGTGACCGCCGTTGTCGGAGTGCAAGGCCCCCCAGGGGCCGGTATGCCGGAGAACGTTGTCCCCTTAGGGAATGTAAGCGGTACCCAGACAATTGATTTAGCGCTCGGCTCGATATTTACGGCTACAGCCACCGGGAACTGTACCTGGTCATTCATCAACCCGCAATCGGGAGTCACCGGCATTACCCTGATCCTGCATAACGGTGGCCCGGTAGGACAAACCTTTCCCGGCGTCTATTTTCCCAGCGGCTTCCAACCGTCACTGACCGCCGCCGGCAGAGACCAGATAGAATTTTTTTCAGAGGATGGCTGGAATACCATTTGCGGAGCTGTGTCAATGAGAGACATGAAACAATGATCGGGAGACAACACAGATTACTCAGAGCTGCGGCTGATCAGGTTGTGCAGGTGTCGCAACGGATCCTGCCGCAAGCGGAAACCTACACCTATTATTCGTTCCAACTGGAGTGCGTCGGTCTGATGCCGAACGAGGTCGCCACCTGGTCGCTCTCTCCAGTATCAGGTGCGCTCCCGCCTGGGCTGACATTATCACCAACCGGCCTGATCAGCGGTACTCCGACATATATTGACGGCACAACGCAGACCTATCAATTTCTGGTGGATGTGACTCATGAAATCATTTAGCAACGTATTACGGTTCAAATCGCAGGGCAGCGTCAACATTGACATGCATAACGGCATGATGGTGGCGCGTGGTAACGACGCCACTGGAGCCGAATTTGTGGCGGCACGCCCACCAAAAGTAACCAAGACCCGGCGGAATAAAGCGCTTGCCGCAATGCAGCGCAATAACCGCAAACAGAACCGGAAGTGAAGCCGACCGAACGCAGGGTTACAAGCTATTGCCTGGTACTGATGGTTAAAAAAGAGACATACCGCACCCGGCAATTTACCCTGTGTTCAGAAGGGTTGCCGGAGCGGGACACAGCGCAGAGAACCAACAGTGCCCGTCTTATCCTCGCTGACGGCACTGAATACCGGGGCGCAGTGATCGAAGGGACCAACCGGAAGGGTTTCAAAAAAAACAGCAACCGCTTGCTACTCACATTCGCATTAGATACGGGATGGTCACAGGACCACAAGGAGCCTTGTTTATGAACCAAATACTGAACATGCCAACACTACCGATTCCCAGCCTGATTGTATTGGCGCTGGTTGCCTATATGCTCTCTCTCTCCATTGCCGGGTCTGCCCTGTTCCACCCTCTACGCTTGTGGATAGTCGGAAAATCCCCCTGGATGATCGTGCCGGGCTTCGCGCACCCGATCATGTGCCGCATGTGCGTTGGATTCTGGGCGACGCTCGCTGTAACTTTCATCTACACAACAGGTTTTAATCTCGCAGACTTTCTGTCCATTTACGGACTATCATTTTTCATCGCCTCGCAAGAGCGAAGATCATAAGGAGGTAGCACCATGACCGCAGAGCAAATCTATCAACGGCGTCAATTCTGTTTTCAGCAGGCGTGCATCAGAATGCAGTGGAACGGCAGATCAAACAGTACTAACCCGACCATGGATGAACTCATGGCAGAAGCGGAAAAACTCTATGACTGGATTTATGGCGTCGAAATTTAAAAACCTATAGGAGGCACACCATGTCAACCAACTACAAGCAGCAGGACGGAGCATTTTCCAAGTGGATTCGTGCCGGATTTGCGGCGATTGCAAACGCTTATGGCCAGCCGCCGGCAATCACCTATGCCGAGCAGGAGGTCAGTATTCTTGACGGCGGGGAACCAACTATCGTCCGTAAAAATGCCATAAAAAAGAGCTTTAATCCTGCCTTTACATTCCCTGTATATGATGCTGTCACAGGTGCGGAGAAGAGCATCGCCACTGAGCAGGATTTTTATGAAATGGCAGCAGCGCATTATCTGGCAACTGCGGCCCTGCGTGACGCGGGAGACCCGACAGTTATAACGATTGCGTATCCACGCATGTTCCCGGAGGTATCGCTGACACCAGTCCCGGCGCCGCCGTTTCCGTTCCCGCCGCAATAATGCCTGACGGGCCACTTTACAGATACTCGCAGGAGTACAAATACTCGCAGGAGTATAAAGGGCGTGGCTGCAGCTACTGGGTCAATTTTCTGATTGGTCTTGATCAGTTCGTCGGTACCATCTTCGGTATCCCGGCAGATATTACAATCAGCGGTTGGGTCGGGTACAGATATCCCGACTCACTGCTGGAGCGGTTCATCAACCGGCTGTTCAAGGATCCGGAACATTGCCGTAAATCAATTGAATGGGATGTAATTACCAGGGGACACAGGACCCCGAGGGGGAATCAATGAATACTCACAGGAGTATAAATAGCGAGACTCATGAAATTTCCGACCAGTTCGACCAGCCAGACAGGTCTGAGCACGAAAACAGAGCAAAAATGGTGGCGTACCTTATTATCCTTTTCATGTTGTTTCTGGTTGGTGCCTCGTGTTGTGATCCGAATTCCCCCTTGCCGCCAAAAGCGACGCCGATAAAGGGGCATGCATAAAAAGGAGGATATATATTGTGTCCATAACAGTAACTCCACAAATTGTCATATTCATCACCAGCATGCTGGTCGGCTGGACCGGCTTTCTTTTAGGAGCAATCAGGTGGTTGATGATCCGGCAAATTCAATCGAGCGAAGAGCGCCTGAAGGCTGTGGAACAAAAAGCCTCGCATGCCGCCGAAATCTCTGTTGAACTGAAGGATGCTATCGAAGCCAACCTGAAGGGGCATGACAAGGAACTGGCGGCACGCTGCCTCGGCCATTCCGGACGCCTGACCGATACCGAACTGAAAGTGGAGCGTATCGGTGCCGAAATACGCAACCTGCCGCAGCATCGCCATATACAGGAGCTGTCAGAACGTATTTCCCGGCTGCATGGTGAAATTCACGAACTCTCCGGAAACCTGAAAGCGGTGAGCCGAACTGCCGATCTCATCAACGAATTCCTGATCAATCAAGGGAGTAATAAAAAATGAGCTTTATGGACGTATTAACTTCCGATATTCGCCTGGTGATCCTGCGGGCGCTCGAAACAGATCTGGGCTATAGCCACAACGAATCAATTATTCACAGCATTCTGTCCGAATTCGGACACAAATGCAGCCGTGATATTGTCCGGGCACAGCTCTGCTGGCTGCAAGAACAGGGTCTGGTCACCATTAAAGATGTTTCCGGACTCTATGTGGCGACCATTACCCAGCGCGGTGTTGATGCTGCAACCGGAGCCGCATCGATACCGGGTGTCAAGCGGCCTGCACCGCCTCGTGATGATACGGGTTGGCTGGAGCACTGACATGCCCAAACCTTCCACCATTGAAATTCTGCCGCCAGAAATAAAGGCGAAACTGCAAGCCTGGCTTCAGGATCCCCGTATCACCCAGCTGGAAGCGACCGCCAGAGCCAACAGCTTACTGGAACTGGCGGGGCATCCGGAACGGGTCACCAAATCAGCCGTCAACCGCTATGCCGTGCGCATGGATGAAGTTGGCGCCAAACTCCGCCAGAGCCGGGAAGTAGCGCAGATGTTTATCGCTCAGGTTGGCGCCGCTCCCCAGGGACAAACAGGCCTCCTGATTAACGAAATGCTTCGTTCAATGGCCTTTGAACTCTCGTTAAAAATGCAGGAGTTCGACAGTGAAGATCCGGAAGCGATGTCCGCCACCATCAGCCAGTTGAAAAATCTTGCCCTGACTATGCAGCGTCTGGAGCAAAGTGCCACCATTAACGTCAAGCGTGAAGGGGAGATTCGCAAGTTGGCAATTACCGACGCCGCCAATGCCGTGGAAAAAGCCGCGGTACAACAGGGCATGAATGCCGAACAGGCCATGTTTTGGCGCCAGCAAGTTCTGGGGGTTCAGTGACCATCCTAAACGCATGGACAGGGGAGCGTAATACCGCATGCCCCGGCGACGTCATACGGATCCTTGACCCGGCTGAACTTCCTCCCAGCGTCCGCGAGATCCCTGAAGGGATTGACCCTCTCGCTGATGGCGTCCTCATGTTGCATCAGCGCCAGTGGATCAAACAGATTCACGAATTTGATTTGAACATCGCCGAGAAAGGGCGCCGTACCGGTATTACCTACGCCACCGCCCTGGACGATACCATAACCGCCTCCAGTAACCGCATGGCTGGCGGCGACAACATCTACTACGTCGGAGACACCAAGGAAAAGGGCCTGGAGTTTATCGGCTACTGCGCCTCCATGGCCAAGATCATGGCCTGCGCCATGGCCGACGGCTGGAGCGGCATCGAAGTTTTTTTGTTTGAAGATCAGCGGGAAGACGGCTCCAGCAAACAGATTACCAGTTACCGCATCCGCTTCGCTTCCGGTTTCCAGATCGTGGCGCTCTCCTCCAATCCGGCCAACATTCGCGGCCTTCAGGGGATCGTCAATATCGACGAGGCCGCCTACCACAAAAACGTACAGGCCGTCATTGATGCCTGCCTGGCTTTGCTCATCTGGGGGGGCAAGATCCGCATCATCTCAACCCACAACGGCATGAAAAACGCTTTTAACCAGCTGATCAGGGACGCAAGGGCCGGTCTCAACGGCTTCAAAGTCTTTTTCTGTACCTTCGACGATGCCGTGGCCAATGGCCTCTATGACCGGGTATGTATGGTCCGGGGCTGGGTGCCGTCTCCTGAAGGGAAAGCGCGCTGGTATGAGGGCATAATCAAAGGCTATGGCAGCAACCTCGCCGCCAAGAAAGAAGAGCTTGACGCCATCCCCCGTGAAGGTTCCGGAGTCGCTATCCCCGGCATCCTGATCGAGCAGTGCATGAAAGAGGTCCGGCCGATGTTGCGCTTGGCGTTGGAAAACGACTTTGTCCCAAGGGACATCAATTACCGCGACTCCTGGATAGCTGACTGGATTCGAGTCAATGTCAACCCGGTACTCGATACCCTCGATAAAACCAAAGCCCACAGTTTCGGTTCCGACTACGCCCGCTACGGCGATTTTGCTGTTTTCGGCCCCATGACCGTTGAACAGGATCTCAAGCGCCGGGTGCCCTTCATTCTGGAGATGAAGAACATCCCGACTCGCCACCAGAAACAGATCCTCTGCCACATCATCGACCATCTGCCCCGATTCCGGAACGGTGCTATGGATGCTACTGGCAATGGTTATGGCTTAGCCGAGTCCATTGCCGATATCTACGGCCGCCCGCGTATTCTGGAAATAAAATTGAATGACTCCTGGTACCGGGAAAACATGCGCCCATTTCAGCAGGCCTTTGAAGATCAGATGTTCGACCTCCCGCGAGACGCCGATATCCTTAACGACCTCCGTGCCCTGGAACTGATCGACGGCATTATCAAGTTGGCCGGTCTGCGCATCCAGGATACCAAAGACACCGAGTTCAAGCGCCATGGTGACGGCGCCATCATGCTGGCCCTGGGACATTACGCTACTCGGCAGGATGCTGGTCCGGCTTGGGCAGCTTCCAAACCCATAACCCATAACGACAGCTTCCGTGGCTTCAGCAGCGGTTCAGCCAAACAACTACTTGCGGGGTACACCTGATGTCTGGACTCTATTACGCCGACGGGACTTTTATGCCTTTTGCCAGAACCGCCACCCGCGGTTCATTGACCAGCGAGATTGCCGTCAGGGACCGGAGCCTTGATTATTATGCCATCGGCTCCATGTACCTGCCCAACCCGGATCCGGTGCTGAAAGCCCAGGGCAAGGACATCCAGACCTATACCGACCTGGTTATCGATGACCGGGTGTCCGGAGGTATGACCAACCGCTTCAACGCCAGCTTGGCGCTGGATTGGGAAATCGATAAAGGCAAATCCAGCAAGAGCCGTCAGGCCAAGGCTATCCGGAGCATCTTCGACAAGCTCCCGCTGAATCGCATCATGGGGGAAATCCTCCAGGCCCGCTCCTTTGGCTACGCTCCCCTGGAGATCATCTGGGGAATGCGGGACGGACTGACCGTGCCGTTTGACCTGGTCGGCAAACCGCAGCACTGGTTTGTCTTCGGTCAGGACAATGATCTGCGCTTCCGCTCCAAAGACCATATGATGGATGGCGAGGAGCTGCCGCCGCACAAGTTTTTGTGCCCGACCAACGAGGCCACCTATATCAACCCTTATGGCGTGGGCCTCCTCTCTCGCTGTTTCTGGCCGGTGGTGTTCAAAAAAGGGGGCTGGCGTTTCTGGATCCAGTTCAGCGAAAAGTATGGCCAGGTGTGGCCGGTCGGCAAGCTGCCCCGCAATGCTGCAGAGACGGATACCAATAAAATGCTGGATATGCTGTCCGCCATGATCAACGACGGCGTCGCGGTCATTCCTGATGACGGTTCGGTGGATTTCAAAGAATCGGGCACGAAGGGAGCGACCTCCGCTCTCTACAAGGATATCATCGCCGAAGCCAACAGTGCCATCAGCACTATCTGGCTTGGTCATGCAGGGGCGGGTGAATCGGTACCGGGCACGCTGGGCGGCAAGGATGTCGCCGGAGATGTCCGCGACGATCTCCGTGATTCCGACAAGAGCCTGATAGAACAGACACTGAACACGCTGATCGACTGGATCTGTGAAGTCAACTGGCAGAGCTCCGATGGTGCACCACGCTTCAGCCTCTGGGAAGAAGAGGAAGTCGATGGAGCGCAAGCAGTAAGAGACAAGGATTTAAGCGAATCGCTCCAGCGTTCCGGATTGAAATTAAGCAAAGGTTATTATCTGCGCGAGTACAATCTGGAGGAAAGTGATTTGGAGGATGCGCCAGAGGCAAATCCCCCTCAGGGGGAGGCTTTAAAACCCCCCTTCAATAAAGGGGGGCAGGGGGGATTTGGTTTCGCCGATGATAACCTTTTTCCCGACCAGACCGCCCTTGATGCTGCCATTACCGCGCTTGATCCAAAAGTATTGCAGGGCCAGCTTGCCGAAACAATCAAGCCGGTGATTACCGCGCTACAGCAGAGCGGCGATGTCAACGATGCTATGGACGCCCTGATGGCGGCATATCCGCAGATGAACACGGCGGCGCTTGAAGAGCTGCTGGCCCGGACTATTTTTGTCAGTGATTGTTGGGGCAGAATCAATGCAACCCCTTGACCTCTCTTTCGCCTTCGGTCTGCCTCCTGAAAAGGCCATAGAGTACTTTCGCGCGAAAGGCTACACCATCGGCTGGGACTGGCGCGAAACGCTCCATGAGGCACATGCCAGGGCTTTCACGGTTGCCAAGGTGATGAAGGTGGATGTGCTGGAAGATATCCGGGGCGCGGTTGATCGGGCGCTGCATGACGGTTTGACTCTTGCTGATTTCAAAAAAGATTTGATTCCGACGCTGCAGAAAAAAGGGTGGTGGGGTGAAATAACGCATCCTGAGACCGGTGAACCGGCTTTTATCGATGCCCGCCGCCTGACGACCATCTATCAGACTAACCTCCAGACCGCCTACATGACCGGCCGCTATCAGGGCATGATGGAAAACAGCAGCAAACGCCCCTACTGGATGTATGTGTCGATTCTGGATGGCCGCACCCGTCCGGCGCATAAGGCGATGAACGGCAAGATTTTCCGCTTTGACGATCCGATCTGGAACACCATCTATCCCCAAAACGGTTTCCGTTGCCGCTGCCGGGTACGGGCCTTGTCAGAGTCCGATCTGGCTGGCAGATCTCCCGTGCTCAGTTCCGCCGGTAGGCTCGATTCGATAGAAGTGGCAATGGGCAAGGATGATACCTTTACGACGGTGTCACGCTATAGAGGTGTGGATGATAAGGGCAAGGCGTTTACCTTCTCGCCTGATCCGGGGTGGAGTTATAATCCGGGTAAAGCAGGGCAGCAGCATCTGGAGCAGGTTTTGCGGAATAAGGTGGCAGGGTTGCCGGCGGGGATCCGGACGGCAGTGTTGCAGCCTGTTATGCCGGTACATTCAAACGGGGTACTATCAAAAACCTTTATGCAAGCTATTGATGACACACTGAGCGTCATTCCGGAATCAATACAGGACACTATTGAAAAATACGGCTATACTGTCAACGTCGGTCCAACGCTTGTTGATATTCATCCGAGACTTGCCGGTAAACATCCACGGGGTTGGGACGTTGGTACAACGTGGGAAAACGTAGAGGGTGTGCATAATCGGAAACTGAAGCAGATATCGATAGGTGAGCAGTTCGTTTCAAAAAAAACCGGCTTGCTTATCGATAATACCAGAGTTGAAGCCACTCTGCGACATGAGCTCGGACATGCAGCAGATATGGCATTTGGTACGGTTTCAGATAGTACCTCGTTTATACAGGCATACCATGCAGATGTTGCAGCATTACCGACAGTGGCCTCTGCTCAAATCGATTATCTGTTACAAAGCGGCAAGGCTGGGAGAGAAGAAACATTTGCTGAAATTTTTGCTGAAATCCATGGTGGCGGCAATAGCAGTTACAATCTGGCAGGGCTGTTTCCTCAGACAACGGCAATAATAAAAAAAGTACTGGTGGTACCATGATAGTTTTTGTAACGATTAAACCGGGCTGTGTTGATTTGTATTGCCAGGCAGTGTCAGACGAAGAAGACATAGCCTGCTGTTTCGACTCCGTGTATCCAGGAGAAGAACTGTATGGGGTCTCATACGCTGAATATGTTGCGCACGGGAATGGGCGGATGGAGATCAACAAACCATGACACGCGATTGGCAACTGGTTAAAGTTATCCTGGCCAAACTGGAAGCGCTGCAAAGTACCCGCGCTGTCTTACATCCGGAGGAAGTGGCCGGATATGATACCGAGCTGGTTTCATATCACCTGCGTCTGCTGGATCAGGCCGGTTTGATCGTGGCGGAATGCAGCGCTACCATTGGAGGGCCGCTTTATTGCTATGGTCGTACTCTCACCTGGGAGGGACATGAATTCCTTGATACGGTCAGATCCGACACCGTCTGGAACCGCGTAACCAAAACTGCGAGGGAAAAGGGGCTTGGCCTCTCTTTCAGTATTATCAAGATCATTGCTGAAGCTGCCATTAAAGCGGTGGCCTCATGAACATCACTATCGAACTCCAGGGCCTTGATGCCATACAACAGCAGGTCGGCACCATGATCAGCCGCACCTCACAGTTGAAGCCGCTGTTGCGTGAGATATCAGAAATCATGATGCATGAGGTACAAGAGAACTTTGCCAAAATGGGGCGCAACCCCTCCTGGCCAGACCTGGCAAAATCCACCAAACGCGCCTACGCCAAAAAAGGCTATCTCCTGGAGCCGACTCTGGAGCGTCATTCCGCAGGTCTGCTGTCATCAATAGACAAGTTTGTCACTACCAACAGCGCCGGTGTCGCCACCAACAAGAAATATGCCGCCATCCATAACTTCGGCGGGCCGATCAACCGCGCAGCCCGTTCCGGATCCGTGCGCCTCCGGACTGACGCCAGGGGCAACATACTGCGCCAAAACGGTTCTGATCATCTGGCCATCTTTGCCAAAAAGAGCCACAAACGCGCCGTCAGTCGGGATTTCTCCGCTTCCGGATATACCATCACCATGCCGCAACGCGAATTCATGAAAATCAGCCCGGCCTGCTTTGCTGAAATTGAAGCAGCAGCCGCCGCATTCATCACCGGTCGGTAGGGACACGACGCGCCGAATTTCTGCGGCCTTTAAACGGTGCAAAGACGCATACGCACCCTACCCCCTGCCCCTTGTGCCGTTTGTGTCTCTAACAGGTGTTATAAACCGGCTCAGCTATTATCTTGCCAAATAGGCATAGTGGGTAATATAAGATTTACATCATTCATCGGCAGGGGGCGTATTGCAATACGTTCCCTGTTTTAATTTCAGCCGCTGAACAGACACACCCCATGATATCTATTACTGTCCCCGGGAAAAGGAGACAGTTATGACCACCATCTGGGATAAAGTTTTCACCACAGGCACTCATACCGACGGATATGGTAACACCAGAAAATGGACTACGGCCGACCTGGATAAAATGGTCGCCACGTTCAAACCCTCCTTTCACGAACCTCCTGTTGTCATCGGCCACCCTTCAGACAATGCCCCCGCTTTCGGCTGGGTGTCCGGCATCAAGCGCGACGGCAATGATCTGCTGCTGACGTACCGCGACGTTGCCCCACAATTCAAAAACCTCGTTGATCAAAAGCTCTATAAAAAGAAATCGATTGCCGTCTATCCCGACGGGTCGCTTCGTCACGTCGGCTATCTGGGCGCAGTGCCTCCCGCGATCAAGGGGCTGCCGGACTTCCAATTCAAAACCGATCAGGAATTTTCTACCTTTGATTTTTCCGATCAAATCGAACTTGGCATGTGGCGACGCCTGAAAAACTGGCTGATCGGTAAAGAAGGCCAGGCAGCTGCCGACGAACTGTTCCCCGAGTGGCAATTGGAAAGCATGGCCCGTGATGCGTACACCCCGGAGGTTCCGGATCAAATAACAGTACAGGAGACAGACATGACAAAAGAAGAGGTACAGGCAATTTTTGCAGAGTCGGGCAAAGCCCTCATTGTTGAAATGAAGGCAACCAGCGAAGCCATGAACAAGGCGCTGGAAGGTATGAAGGTCCAATTCAGCGAGCTTTCCAAAGCGCATGAAGATGCGCGGACTGCTGCTCTGAAACGGGAATTCCGCGAATTCCTCGCGACTCCCGACATGCAGAAACGGGTATCAGAAGGGAGCCGCGAGGCCATCATCAACCAGATGGTAACTCTGTCAACAGCAGCTCCTGTTGAATTCGGAGAAGGAGCAACCAAAACGACCATTTCCGCCCTGGAGAGTTACAAGGCCGATCTGGCAAAACTGCCGGACGTTGTCACCTTCGGGGAAACAGCCACCAAAGCAGCGGCAAGCGACACCCTGGTAAACGGTCTCTCTGCCGAAGCGTTGGCCGGTAAAGCGGTCGAGTTCCAGGAAGCGGAAGCAAAAGCCGGACGCACTATCACCATGACGGCTGCCGTCAATCATATCAAAGGGGGGAAATAGTCCATGGCTAATCCCGGATTTATCAAAACATTCACCGCCGATACGGCAATAGCAGCGTATCGCATCGTCAAACACGGCACTACCGGTGATACCTATGCGTCACAGGCAACCGCCGTCACAGAGGGCCTGATCGGAGTCAACGGAGCACTGGCGGCAGCAATCGGTGCCCGCTGTGACATTATCCTCGATCATACGGCAGAGGTTGAATACGGCGGGACAGTTACCCGTGGTGACTGGCTGACCACCGATGCCAACGGCAAGGCTGTTTCATCTGCTCCGGCCGCCGGCGTCAATAACAACGTTATCGGGCGCGCTCTTGCTTCCGGAGTGTCGGGCGATATAGGGCTTGTCCTGCTCGCAGCCGGTAGAATTCAGGGATAGAAAATCGGTTAAAACCTGTTCGTGGTTCAAGGTTCGTGGATTTAACCTTGAACCACGAACCTTGAACCAAGAACCTAATTAAAAGGAGCCTCACATGGCAAACGCACCATTTCCCATTCAACCCGAGTTGACCGCCATCGCAATCGGCTATCGCAATACCCGTCTGATTGCAGATTCTGTGCTGCCCCGTATTCCGGTTGGCAAGCAGGACTTCAAATATCTGACCTATAACCTGGCTGACGGTTTTACTGTGCCCGATACCAAGGTGGGCCGTAAGGGTCAGACAAATGAAGTCGAATTTTCCGCAACCGAAACAACCGCCAGCACTGACGATTATGGTCTTGAAGATGCCATTCCGCAGGCGGATATCGAAAACGCCCCGGTCAATTACGACCCGCAGGGCCGCGCTGCTGAAGGTATTACCGACCTGGTACTGCTCGATCGTGAAGTCCGTACCTCCGGAATCGTCTTCAATGCCAATACCTATGGTGCAGCCAACAAGACGACTCTTTCCGGTACCGGGCAGTTTTCCGATTTCGTCAACTCGGACCCGATCGCCATTATCCAGACCGCCCTGGACGCCTGCATCATGCGCCCCAATGTCATGACCATCGGCCGGCCGGCGTTCTCGGTACTCTGCCGCCATCCGAAATTCTGCAAGGCTATTTTTGGTAATAACACCGATGTCGGTATTGTCAATGCCGCCCAGATCGCCAGTCTGTTCGAGCTGGAGGAGATCCTGGTTGGCGAGGCATTCCTCAACACCGCCAAAAAAGGTCAGACGACCGCGCTGTCTCGGGTCTGGGGAAAACATATCGCCCTTACCTACCGCGATAAAAACGCCACAACCCGTGGGCGTATGTCGTTCGGCTATACCGCCCAGTTCGGCAATCGTATCGCCGGATCGTGGGAAGACAAGAACATCGGCCTGCGTGGTGGACAGCGTGTCCGCGTTGGAGAAAGCGTCAAGGAATTGATCTGCGCTCCGGAACTCGGTTATTTCATCCAGAACGCCGTCGCTTAAAATCAGTTCAAAGTTCGTGGTTCAAGGTTCGTGGTTGTAACCTTGAACCACGAACCATGAACATTGAACAACTTTTAAAGGAGCCTTTTACCATGCCTAAATACCTTGTTAAAGAACCACTGAACCATGACCAGAAAGAGTACGCCCCAGGGGCGACTGTCGAGATGTCGGCTGAACAGGCTGACGCGTTGCTGGCCGTTGGCGTTGTTGAGACACCGCCATCAAAAACAACCGCAAAAGATCAGACGGCATAATACTCACAGGAGCATAAATGTACATCACCCTCGCCGACATAACCGCTGAAAGCGTCGATACCGAAACTTTGATCCAGTTGACCGATAGCGACAATATTGGCGTTGTTGACGAAGTTGCTGTTGACCGCGTTATTACCGCTGTCTGTGGTGAAATCGACGATCTGTTGCGAGCGCGTTATACGGTGCCGTTTGCTGCCTGCCCGATCATCATTCGCAGCATTGCTATCAGCATTGCCGCGCATAAGCTCTATGGCCTGAAAAAAAGCTTTCCCCGGCCGGAGTCAGTCAAAGACGATTTTACCAATTCAATGAAGCTGTTGACCTCTATCAGCACCGGCACGATCAAGCTGGGTGTGCCGTCGGCTGGTGGAGAGATACCGACCGCTCCAACATCTACCGGCATTCTCGTGTCCGCTCCGACCCGGCGCTTTGACTCGACAACGCTGGACAGTTACTAACATGTTGATTGAAATCCAGAACAGTATCATCGACGCCCTCACCTCCCTGGCAATCTTCAAAACGGTTGACGCCTGGCAGGGTGACATCGAGGAGCTGGTCAAACTGGTACACAAAACTCCGTCAGTGCATGTGGTCTATTCCGGTGCCGAATTCGATTCACCCCGGATCATGGGCGATATCAACCCGCCAACCGACATGATCTGGTCAACCATCATCATTGGTCAAAACCTTCGCGATCGCAAAAGCGGCGCCGTGGAGTGCTACAGCCTGGTCGAAGCAACCAGGGTAAAACTGACCCGCTTTGACAGCGGCTTCGGCTGGCTCTGGCCGGTAAGTGAAAAACTGCTCTACAGCGGCAACGGCCTGTCAGCGTATGGCTGCGGGTTCCTGATAAAACAAAACAAGTAAGGAGATCCCATGAAAACTATTGTCTACATCGGTGGCGGACCGGATACCATTATTGCCGGCGCAGCCGGACAGTTCACCAAAGACGTACCGCGCGAAATAGAAGACGATCAGATCGCGGACCAGCTGCTGGCAAAGGGCTATTTTAATGAATACGTTCCGGTTCCGGACACCGTAGGGAAAGGTTCAAAACCCGCCCCTGCCAAACCCGCCCCGGCGGAAAATACCCAGACGGGCATAAATACCCAGTCGGGCATAAAGGAGGGATAACCCATGCCACAAGCAAAAGGTAATAACGGCCTGTTGGGCCTGCAGTATGAATCTCCGCTGGCCTTCGGAGTAGACCCATCTGTACCGGACCTCACAAAGGTCTATTTTGAAACAGAGGGCTTCAAGGCATCAACCAACCTGATAACCTCAAATGTTATGACCGGCACCCGGCAGGTTTCCAAGCCGTTGCAGGGCAATATCGATTGTACCGGCGCGATCAGTACCGAGCTGGGCGCATATCCTGGCATGCTTTTTTACGGTGCTGCCGGGAGTATTAAAACAGAGGCCATCTTGGGTACCGGTGAAACCGTGGGCGCAGCCCTGACTACTCCGGTACCTGCCATTGATGCAACAAATTTGCAGATGTCAGTCGCTGCAACAGCACACGGGCTGGTAATTGGAGACACGGTGCTCATCGCAGGAATAACAGCGCCCACGGCTCTGAATAATACCTATGTGCGGGTTATCCACGTCACGTCGGCCAACAACTTTACCGTCCGGATCCCGTTCGGAGTTACCGGTAATATTACCCTGGGTGCGGGTACCCTCAAGAAGGTCACCGCACCTGGACAGTCATACAAACATACCATCAAGTTTGGCGGGGTACTCCCTTCCTTTACGGTAGAAAAAGGCTTTCCGGATATCGCCAAGTTTTTTAAGTACAACGGCCTGAAGATCGGCAAGTTTTCCCTGAACTGCACTCCTGAAGGGGCTCAAAAAGTAAGTTTTGATTTTATCGGTAAAAAAGAAACCGTTGGTGCCGTTTCGTTTGATAGTACCGCGACTGATCTTGGCAAAGCATCTTTCACCGGATTTATGTCCGGATCCATTGAGGAGGGCGGCGTCGCTATCGCCAGTCTCACCAAAATTGATATTTCGGGCGATAACAGTCTGGACGGCGGTATCTACGTTATGGGCGGAGCCGGTACCAGAAACAGTATCCCGGAAGGCTCCTGCAAATTCAGCGGCTCGATTGAGGCACTATTTGAAACCTCGGCACTTTACGATAAGGCGGTTGCCGGTACGGAATCGAGCCTGCGAGTGGTGTATAACCGGGGTACGGGGGTCGGTACTGCCGGAAATGAAAGTTTTGAAATTAAATTACCGGAACTGATGTTCAAACAGGAAACTCCGACTATTTCCGGTGACAAGGGGATCCTCTATTCCGGCCCGTTCGAGTGTTACTACGATAATAGCGCTGAAGGGGTTACCGCCCAGATCATCCTGTTGACCCCGCAGTTGGCTATATAAAAAAGGAGCTATTAAATGTCACTTTATTCCATGTTTAAAACCAGCGATCGCCGTGAAAAAGAAGAGGGCGTTGTCCTTGATTACGGCACCGCTAAAATAAGAATCGCCCGCGCTGGCGGTTCCAACCGTCGCTATTCTGATCTGCTTACCAAAAAACTGCGTCCCTTCAAGCGGCAGCTGGAAAATGAAACGATGGACCCTGACGCCGGTACCCGTGTCATGGCAGAGGTCTACGCCGATACGGTTATACTCGGTTGGGAAGGTGTGCAGAATGCCGAGGGGAAAAACCTCGATTTCAACCGCGACAACGTCATCAAGATTATGACCGACCTTCCGGATCTGTTTCGCGATATTCAGGAGCAGGCACTGAAGATGGCAAATTTCCGCGAAGCTGAATTGGATGACGACAGAAAAAACTAATTGACGTCCTTGTCTGGAATTACGTCAACAAGGACAACATTGCAGGGTACCAGAAATATAAAGTATTAACCGGCGAGGAAGCCCACGATGTTCAAATTGCGCCACGTTTATCATCATCAGTTGCCGATGTTTGGGAAGCGTGGCGTTTTCTTACCCGCAGCAGGCAATACACCATGGGCGGCCCCGCTCCGATAGCAATATCAGAAGTGTGGGCCTACGCCAATTACCGCCGCCTCGATAACGAAGATGATATCGACCGTCTGTTGTACCTGATAGCCGAGATGGATCTGGAGTGGCTGGACCGGGTAAATACAAAGGACTGATCCTTCTGATAACAGGATAAATATGTCAGATCAAACCTTGAAAATGCAGTTTATCGCGGATGTCTCGCAAGCCACCCCCGGCATGCGGGTTATCAAACGCGATTTGGATGCACTCAATAAAGTGATTGATTCGGGGAAAGTCAGTAACGATCGGTTATCTGACTCTTTTAAAACATTGGGCATACAATCCGGCCTGGCACTGGAAAAATTACGTAACGATGCCGTCCATGCGTATGAAAAGATTAAAAATTCCGGTGTAGCGTCTGCAGATGAAATCAGGCGGGCACATTCCGGGATGATCCAAACGCTATCAAACGCACAAACACCGTTGTCGGGAATTGCGGCTCAATTTGCCAAACTCGGGCCGATGGCGACTGCAGCATTTGCCGGATTCAGTATCAGCGCAGTCATCAGCCAGTTACATGAAGCTGGCATGGCAGTGGAACGGCTTAAAAATTCGATGGAAGTAGTAATGAGCAGCTCAAGGGCAGGTGCTCAGGCACTGGGGTTTGTCCGGGGTGAATCGCTTCGCCTTGGAGTTGATCTTTTGTCTGCCTCTGATGCATTTATGAAATTAGCCGCTTCGGCTAAAGGCACATCGTTGGAAGGGCAGGCTACCAGAGATATTTTTAGCGCTGTTGCGAGTGCCGGGCGTGCAATTGGTATGACCGCTGATGGCATGAACGGCGCATTGCTGGCTATCAGCCAGATGATGTCAAAAGGCACGGTTCAGTCCGAAGAGTTGCGGGGACAATTGGGAGAACGCCTGCCAGGAGCTTTTCAAATTGCTGCACGGGCCATGGGTGTGTCAACGGTCGAGTTAGGCAAAATGCTGGAAGCCGGACAAGTGTTAAGCGAAGATTTTCTGCCGAAATTTGCCGCCGAGTTATCAAAAACATTTATTCCTGGTGAAACAGCTCTTAAAGGTATGACGGCAGAAACCATGCGGCTTAAAACGGCATGGTATGAGTTAAAAACAACAGTGATGGAAAATGGCGGAGAATCTCTTTTTACCAACGCAATAACAGGAATGAAAAATCTGGTTATTGAAGCGGACACTTTTTATTCAAAAATGTCAGGTGCCTGGGCATTGTTGAAAGATTTTGCAAAAAACCCCATGAATCCTGATTTAGGTGGAAAACCGTCTCCTAAAAAGTACGCTCCTGTTACTCAGACGGAACAATCATTGCTTCTTTCTGGCGCCACATATGATGGCTCGCTTGGTGACCGGATGCGGCATCCCTCGGTTGTTGATTTCGGCATGATAAATTCCCGTGTTACTACAGACTTTTCCGCAACAATTAATCGCAATTCTTACACTGCCGAAGACGCTAAAGCCGAACAGGATCGTTACAAAGCAACCGCCGCAGAGGAGGAAAAAGCTAAAAAATCCGCTCTTGCCGCTGCAAAAAACCGTCTTGACGCGATTACTAAAGAAGATGCTGCCACCGCTGCCCTCCGGGCAAAACAGCAGGATCACTTGCGTGAAACCGCCGTCGGCCTCACAAAAGAGCAGGCAGCCGGTGAAAAGATCTGGACAACCTACAACAACCAACTGGCAGCACTCGACAAGATGAACCCGTCATACCAAAAAAACGTCGCCATCATCGATGAAATCGCCGCAACGTCATTTGATCAGCTGAAAATCCAGACCGACTATCAAACCGGTCTTGATAAAGAGAAAAAATCGCTTGAAGATGCCGCCGAAGCAGAAAAAACCCGTCTCCAACGAGAGCAGCAAAAACTCGCTGCCATGCTGGAGCAATACCGCATCAACAAAGAAACCGCTCAGACTCAGTATAAAACTGAAGACATGAACATCGGTATGATTAACGATCCATATGCACAGCAACAAGCGAGTCTTGAAGCGCGTTATGAGCGGGAACGGACGCTTATTGAAGAAAAACTGGCGCTTTCACAGCAGGGGAGCGCCCTTGAAAAAGCGCAGATGGAAGAACTCGCCACATTACAAATAAAACTCAATCACGACATGACGGCCAGCAAGAAATCCGCAACGGCTGAAGCATGGCAGGGCGTGTTTGACTCCAGCAAAAAAGCGATTCCGCAACTTGCCATGTTCGATAAGTTGATTGCCGCCAGCCAAAAAGACTACATCGTCAAGGGCAAGGACGGAGTGGTTGATCAGACCAAATCCAACCTCAGCATGTATTCATCATATGCCGGTGCAGCGGGTTCTTTATTTGAAGGTTTGGCTGCAACTCAAGATCAAACAAGCAGGAAAGGTTTTGAATCTGCAAAAGCATTTAGTATGGCCGCTGCAGTAATGTCAACAGCCCAAGCGGTTATGGTTGCTTTAGCATCACCTGGTACAATTTACACCAACATGGCTATGGCTGCAATGGCCGCTGCAACGGGCGTTATCCAGATTGCGACTATTGCATCAACCTCTTTTGGCGGCACTGGTTCGGTATCTGCTCCTGCGGGTTCCATAGCATCAGTTGGCGGCGGTGGGGGCAACAGTTTGGCAAATGTGGCCATACCAAAAATCAAACTGGAAGATACCGTAATAACAACCCGTGAAGAATTACTGGCGAGTGCCATAGATAGAAATTCTGTAGTTGTGGGCAGATTATCTACATCTATGGAAGGCTTGTCCGGATTATTCAAAGAAGGTGGCGCTGGTATGAGACTTGCCACCAATGCTCCTGGTCGCTTTAACAACACCACTGCAAGTTCTGGCTGGCTTGGTGGAGATAGTTGGAGAGTAACGGGTGGTGGAATGGCACTTGGTATCACTGGCGGGCAGGTCAGTGCGAGTGAATACACTCAGAATTCTAAAAGAGGCGGATTATTTTCCGGTAGTAGGTCAAGCACCACTTATACACAAAATGATCAACTCAACAAATACATGAATTCTCTGATGACTCCGTTTATTACAGACTTGAAGCTAATGGCAAATACCATCGGCACTGCTTTTGATGTAACTAAATTTAACCAGGGCATGAGCCAGCTGGCTACAGCAGGTAAATCTGAAGATGAGATAGGTAAAGCTGTTGAAGCATATATTAAAAATACACTCCAGCAGATGACCCTGACTATTCCCGGAATTGAAAAACTCGGTGGCAGCTTTGATGATTTGTACGCTCGCATCATCGCCGTCAACAATGCCTTTGTTACCGCAAACGAGCAGCTCCAAAAGATAGGAGATAACCCGATAGATTTCGGCAAAACTGGAGATGCCATCCTTGCCGTAGCTGTTGACATGGAAAATGCCATTGCGAGTCTGTATGGCGGTATTGAAGGCTACAACAAGGCAATGGATGCTTACCGCGAGGTTATGTACACTCAACCTCAGCGGGATGCCCAGGATGCAGCCAATGCCCAGAGAATTGTAAATGCAAAATGGGCAGCTATCCAAAAGGAAACCGGCCTTGTTCTTCCTGACACCATTGCTGGATTCAATGCGTTGAGAACCACTATTGACCCGGCATCCCCGCTGTATCATGCCCTTACTATGTTAGGTCCTGAGTTCGCTAAAATAAAGATAGCGGCTGAAGAGGCCACAAAGACCACAAACACATGGATAGTTAGGGAAATGCAGGCAGCAGGGAAAGATACCACTCTCTTTGAATTGCAGTTAACACAAGAAGAAGAAATGCGTACTGCCGCAGAATCCGGCCTTGATGTCCAGCGCCTCCGGATCCTCCAGGATAAAGAGTGGGCAACGGCGGTTGAAGGGGTAACCGGTACAGTTAAGAAATCTGTGACCAGTCTGAGTGATTTACAAACCATTGCTCTGGGCATAATAGAAAAAAAGCTGGCTGTGTTGGCAACAAAGAACAGTATTGAAACAGGCCCGTTGGCTCAATTATCACCAGAAGCAGCATATCTGAAAGCAAAGAGTGACTTTGAAGCGGCCAACGGTAATTATGACACTATCAATGCGGCATCAACCGCATTTTTGGAAGCGTCAAAAGGCTATAATGCCAGCGGTGCAGCATATCAAACCGATTTACAAAAAGTGTTGGGTGTATTGGCTGTTATGGGTACACCAAGTGAGGCGGATAAAAACGACACCACTGCGTCCATGATACAAAAGTTACAGGATATCAAAGACGCTTTGAATGGCGGAAATGGGACCGATCTATATTCGGGGATAAATGATCTTAAAGATGTAATGCAGGCGTTTAGCAAGGAAACCGCACGTACAGGTGCTGTTACCAGCATTGAAACAGCCAATAAAGTGATTGGCTCCTACAACGCACAAATGGCAACTAACCTAGCCGCTGCAGATGCAGGTACCATGAGTATGGCTAGTTATAATACAGCCAGCACAAATCTAAAATCGACTCTAGGTGTCACAACAGCCACTCAAAATGCAGCAACGTCAAGTGATGCTTATCTAGCGATGGTTCCAAAAGGTGTGCTTCCGTCTGTTGCTCCCATCACGGCTACCTCAGCCATAGATTATACAAGATATTCTACTATGGGGCACACTGCTGCTAATACCACACTAGCTCCATTTAATACTTTATGGGCGCTTGATAGAATAGGTTGGCATGGTGCTAATGCAAGGCCGGCTTATAATTTAGCGGGGATCGATCCGGATCCTGCTGCTACCTGGGATGATAACACTCAAAATAAAGTACTCACTGCTATGGGAAACGTGGCTCAAGCAATGTCCACATTTATGCCGGCGAATGATGTTATGACGTTATTAAAACAGTGGCAGGATACTATAGTGTCTAAAGGCCATGTAGACACTAAAACTAATGCTTGGGTAGTAGATGACACCACATCAACATGGGCAACAAGTATACGGCCACAGTTAATATCAAAAATTGATGCTTGGTATGCTTTGCACGGAGTACCAACAAATAGTAGATACTATCCTGCCTTCGCCACCGGCACCCCCTCTGTCCCCTACGACATGGTTGCCAACATCCACCAGGGCGAAATCATCATGGACCGGGCATCGTCTGATGTTCTGCGCAAATATGGCATCCCGACCAGCGGATCTGCTGACAACAAAGAAACCATAGCTGAGCTGAAAGAGACCAACCGACTTCAGGCAGAGCAGTTGAAAATACTGATGGCGATGCTCACCGTCAACCAGGCGGGCTTGATCCGTGTAGCTGAAGCCACCGAGAAAACTGCCGAGGCGACAGACGGCATGGAACACCAGACACGGCTGAAAGCCACTGCATGAAAGAGTATCTGGCTGAAATAACCGTCTACAGTGCCGGCGCAGAAAAAACGCTTTACTTCAGTACACATGGCAGCGTTGTCGGTACCACCTATTACGAGCCGCGAATACTACACCCAGGCATACTTAAAATGATGCTTTTTTCCGATGGTACAACCATGGGCAAATCGACGGTAGGCTACGGAGAATTGCGGTTGATTAACACTGATGGCGCTCTGGATTATCTACTCGATGCCGGATTCGCCGGGAGGACTGTTTTGATAAAAATACTGATAGCAGGAGTCGCAACGTTACTGATGAGCTGCAGCATGGAGCAACCGACATATGATGCCACCACACTGAATGTCAGAATAAAGGATCCGCAGCAGGCATTAACTGTACCGGTACAGCCGAATAAATATGGCGGTACCAACGTATTACCTGACGGAAACGATGGCGTAGCAGACATCAAAGGCAAGCCGAAGCCTCTGCTCCACGGTCAGGTATCAAATGTCACCCCGGTATGCGTCAACACTTCCCGCCTGATCTACCAACTTCGCGACGGAGCACTACAGAGCATCACCAATGTACGCGACAAAGGCGTGGCGTTGGTCGCCGGTGTAGACAGAGCCACCAACGAACTTTTGCACGCCAACCCACCCGCAGCCGGGACATATGACACCTGTCTTGCCGAGGGCCTGTTCCGACTTGGCTCATCACCATTCGGCACTGTTACCGCAGATGCACTTCAGGGTGCGACTGCCGCTGACCGCACAGTGGCAAAGATTGCCGCTGAATTATTTTCGGTATTGAACACCGGCTATCACGGTCCTGATTTTACGACACTCGACACCATCAACAGTTCCGTCATCGGTATATATATCAGCGAGGAAATGCCACTGTCGACCGCACTTGATGAGGTCTTTAATTCCATTGGCGCATGGTATGGGTTTGATACCTCCGGTGTCCTGAGAACGAGCCGCTTGGGATATTCATCAGGCACAGCAGATGTCGAGCTGACCAAAACTGAAATTGCATCGCTGGACCGGCTGGTCACTCAGGACGAAGGTCGCGGGGTTCCAGCGTGGAAGGTGAATGTCAACTATGATAAAAATTATACAGTGCAGGACGCTGCGAGTTTGGCAGGGCGATTGCTGCGGCAAGCTTATTTTGAAACAGCAACAACAGCAACAGGGATACCTTGGACTGGACTGACTTACGGGAATGGTATGTTTGTCGGGATTGGTGCGGATGGTGGGGCTACAACAAATACATTAACAACCAGTCCAGATGGCAAAAAGTGGACAACTCGAGCCTTGCCAGTAGCTGATAGATGGGCAAGTGTGGCTTATGGACTTACCAATGCTGGAACGGGATTATTTGTTGCGGTACCAGAAACCCCTGGTGCCGGAACTGTATATGCCACAAGTCCCGATGGTATTACCTGGACTCAAAGAACTTTCCCATACTCAAATGCCTTTTGGTTTGTTGGATATGGAAACGGGTTATTTGTAGTTTGTTCGTATGATTATTTTTATACCAGTCCTGACGGTGTAAATTGGACACAGAGAACGATACCGGTTCAGGGAATCTATAGGGATTTAGTTTACGCTAACGGTATATTTGTTGTAGTTGGATCATGTATACTCACCAGTCCTGACGGTGTCACCTGGACACAAAGAACGTCACCAGGCGCTGGAGGTACTCAAGGTGTAACATATGGGAATGGTATTTTTGTCGTAGCCCTAAATGGCCTTAATTTTATAAAAAGCGTTGATGGCATCACATGGACCGCAACCCCTGTACCAATTTCAGGTTATTGGTACAGGGTAAAATACGGAAACGATGGTTTTTTGGCGACGGCGAGTTATGGAACTAATGTGATGATCAGCCAAGATGGTATCACTTGGACTGTGCACAATGTACCTAGTGCATCTTGGGCAACTCTTGCTTATGGAAATGGCGCTTTTGTCTCTCTGTCTTATTGGGCTGATGGGCAAGTCGCTATATTTAGAGCTGCGCCAGACTCATTACAAGCCGTATACATTTCAAAACAATACCGCACCGTAACCGCAACTAAAGGCACAGTAAAAACAACGCATCTTAACGCCTCTGAAATAACCTTCAATACTCTCTTGGTATCAGAAGCCAGCGCCCAGACGGAAGCAACCAGACAGCTCAATTTTCGCAGGGTCAGGCGTGATTATATTTCTGCCAAAATTAAACGATCCGCACTTGCAACAATTCCACACGTCGGCAGCATTATCAAAATCACCTATCCTCGCTATGGGTACGATGCCGGTAAATTATTCGTACTCATCGGCTTTGAAATACAGCTCGCAACCGATGACCTGATTCTGCAACTCTGGGGCTGACATGCAAAACGCAATCTTCGCTTATCCCGACAGGACTCTTTCAGCCATACCGGCCAACGGCGGGTCAATATCCGGAGGATTGTGGCGGGCAGAACTGCCACTCTCCAACCTGCAAAATAAACTGCGCAGCAAAGTGGCGCGATCAACCAATGACGATAACTCCAGTACTATTATTATCGTCGATCTTGGTGCAGTGAAACCGGTGCGCATGCTGGCCATGATCAACCACAATGCCAGCCAGGCAGCAACCGCCACCCTGTCATTCTCTGCTATCAGTTCCGGCGGATTCGAATTAGGTCATCCCTCCGGTCTGGAATTCTGGCCGTCATACTATCCGCCGTCTGTGCCGTACGAATGGTCTGAAGATGAATTCTGGAGCGGGAAATTATATTACTCCGATGCTGTCGACTATAAACCGTCTCCGGATTTCTGGTATGTGCTGCCGCAAGTGATTTCCGCCCGGTATATCAAAGTTGAAATTTTCGACAACACCAACCCAGCCGGCTATTTCGAACTGGGCCGTCTGTTCATCGCTAACGGCTTTCAACCGCAATTGAATATAGATTGGGATTCAGGCATGTCGTGGAAACAGGACGTCGATAAAACCACGTCACTCGGTGGAGTTGACTGGTTCAATATCAAATCACAGCACCGGGAAATATCAGGGACATTAAGCCAATTATCAGTTGCAGAGGGTATGGTGCATGTTTTCGATCGGCAAAGAAGATTGGGTCTTGAAGGGGAGCTTTATTTTATCTTCGATCCCGATGATACCCTGCTACTGTACAAACAGCGCTCAATGCTCTGCCGCCACGGATCCGAAGACCCGTTGCGCTTTCCGTCCTTCAATCGGGCAGCAGGATCCTTCCATCTTGTAGAGGTGATATAAATGAGCTATGTAACTTTTCCCGTTTTACCATCATACCCAGCTGGGGTAACATACGACGACACAACAGGCCCCAACGGCTTGGACGGTGGCGGTCATACACTCCGCTTTATCCCATCTTTAAAAGCAGTTGTAGAAACAGCAGCAACAGTGGTGGTAAATGCCGCTACTGCAACGGCAGCAAAGGATCAGACAGCAGCTCTTGCAGCCGAAACAGTCGTCAACCTTGGGAACGTATCAGGAACACAGGTACTTAATATGGCGCTGGGCACCGTATTCAAAGCAACTGCGACCGGCAACTGTGCCTGGACGATTATTAACCCACGATCCTACATAGTGGGGATTACTCTGGTACTCACTAACGGAGGCGTTACCGGTCAGACGTTCCCCGGCACATACTTTGCGAGCGGATTTGTACCAAATTTGACTGCGACAGGAACGGATGTAATTGAGTTTTTTTCTGATGATGGGTGGGTAACAAAAACAGGATTTATATCAGCGAGGGATCGGAAATGAGTGATCGATACGAGCATTTACTCGGCAGATGTCTGGCGTGGTTGAATGACTATGAGCATTATGCTGTCACTTTGGGACAGACTACCTACTATTCCGCATCAAAACAATACGTTGAACAGTCCCCGGAATGGGTCCGGCATGAAAATCACCACAAAGTTCAATGGCGCAGGGAAGGCCGCATCAAGTTTGCATGTATGTATATATGGTGGAATATTACAAAGGGGTATGAGCATAACCCCTACGAGGTCGAATGCAGGGCGGTAGCTGCTGAAAAAACGGTTTAAAACTACCATTAATCCATCAATAAAGTTTGACCTATTCTTGCATTAATTATCTTGGATTTTTATCAGTGGGAAAATAGTTGTTTTTCTTCCGGGGTATGGTAATAATCAAAGCCGTTTTGACATGGTCAAGGTTTTTAAAAAGTGAGTTATGTCAATTTTGCACAACAAGTTATGGCACCGCGTTATATCCTTCAGGAAGCAGGGGTGAGGGGAGTTGCAGGATTCAGATCATCATCAAAATGAAGTTTCTCATGTAAAAAATGACAAATTAACAGATTGTTGTTAAGACAACTCACCGTTAGACCGATAGAAGATACTGACAGCTATTATTTGAAGCGGGGGGTGGCAGATGAAAACGGGAATGTTGTTACTCTGTGTATTTCTACTTGCAGGATGCTCTAATGTGAGCCAGGCGGAATTAGATGCTAAAATTCAAAAATGTACCGCAGCAGATATGGAATATACATATATGAAAGACTTCAGAGGTAAACCGTACGATGTTGTGTGTGTCAGAAAGCATCCCAATGAAAAATAGCCGGCCGACGCTATCCGGCTAAACACCTTCACGTATGGTTAGAATATTCATCTCCATCGAAAGCAGATCAATTATCAACTGCCTTCCCCGCAAAGTAACCCCTTGACCCAACAGCAGCTTGCAGACCTCTGCGACTTCTATGCTCGCAACAACTGCCGGAGTAAATGAAGGATTCCCGAGAGTCTGTTCAACACCCTTTCCACCCTTCCAGGAACGATATATCGATTGCAGCGTGGTGTCACCGGGGAACTGGGTAGTGACATGACCAAACCATCCGGCAATGGCTCCATGAACCAGTGGCATGTTCATCGTTGAGCAGACTTCTGCCAACTCCAACCGCACCTGAATTGAATCAAGGGCGTCAACAACAACCCGGCAACCGTTGAGCAACTCTCCACCATTCGCAGGTGAAAACGCCTCCTGAATCGCCGTCAGAGTTACTGCGGGGTTTATCTCGCGGACCCGTGCAGCGGCAGCCTCTACCTTGGCTCTCCCGAGATTGGCCGGAGTGCTGAAAAGCTGCCGGTTCAGATTGTGCTCTTCAAAAACGTCCGGATCAATACTGACAATCCTGCCGACCCCCAGACGGGCCAACTCTTCTACAACATAACCACCAAGTCCGCCGCAACCGATCACAGCGACACTGCTACGGAAGAGAGTTAACTGGTCACTGACCGTTAGAGCCTGACGATTACGCTGGTAACGCGCAGGCAGGATACCCTGCTGTAAAGCGGCTTCTTCAACCTCTGACACGCTTACGCTAAAACGTGCCGCAGCCTCACGCTGCCGGAGCCACGGAAACAGCCGGCCATCAGAATGATCCCGGACAAATTCCGCCAGGCCGTCCATCTCATCCCCCCCCAAGGAGCGGAAAGAGTGCCAGAATATCGCCTTCGGCAAGCGGTCGGTCAAGTTTGACATGCCGGTTGTTGATCATCATTATCCCTAATTCGGATTGCGGCAGATTCA
>JBMOEI010000034.1:0-57754 GCA_049318985.1 Desulfuromonadaceae bacterium | reverse complement strand
GCATTAAAGGTCAGATAGCCCATCGGCGCCAGGTCATACAGATCGAAATAGCGCGTCCGTGCGCTGTCAAGCTCACTCTGCTTGATGCGCAGCTCTTCGTTCTGCACCTCCAGCTCGATCTGATGCACCCGCAGGTCGTGGAGGAGGGCTTTGGTCTCCTCGGGCGAGAGAGGTCCCGTGGATGACGTCTCGTCTGCGCGGAGCTGTTCTTCGGCGCGCTGGCGGAGCTGCTGGGCTGTTTCCGGTTGTTTAGTTGTCATGGTCGTGGTCCTCGCTCACTCATCTATCCCGCTGGCCCGCTCCGATGTCGCCACGGCGTACACCTGCCCTTCCTCATTCAACAGCGCAGTCGCGGTCAGCCAGACCTCCACGACCGCCCCATCTTTGGCGATCCGTTGCGTGCGGTACGGTTCAATGATATTTTTTCTGCTCAACTGCCTGATCCGCTCTATATCCGCCTTGCGCAACCCTTCCGGGATCAGCTCGCGGATACTCATCTGTAGCGCCTCGGTTTCGCTCCAGCCGTACATCCTGACCGCCGCCGGATTCCAGGCCATGATGCGCCCCTCCATATCCTGCAGCACGATGGCGTCGTGGGCGTCGCGCACCACCACCGCCAGGCGGAGCAGATCGTTGGCTTCCCGGAGCGCCGACCTGCATCGCCTGATTTCGCTGATATCAAAGAAGGTGATGACCGCCCCTTCGATGACATTATCAAGGGTACGATAGGGACGGATGCGCAGCAGGAACCAGGCCCCTTCCCTGGTCTGTACCTCGACCTCTTTGGGAATCAGGTTGTCCAGAACCGCCGTGATATCCGCCACCAGCGTGTCATAGCCGAGCAGGTTGGAAACGATATGGCCGACCGGCCTCCCGACATCGGCGAGGATCAGGTTGATGACCTGGGTTATGCTTGGCGTAAAGCGCTGGATGCGTAGTTGAAAATCGACAAAAACCGTGCCGACGCCGGTTCCGGCCAGCAAGTTGTTCATGTCGTTGTTGGTGCGCGACAGATCGAACACCTTGGCCTGCAGTTCGTTGTTGACGGTGGCCAGCTCTTCGTTGACCGACTGCAGCTCCTCTTTGGAGGTCTCCAGCTCTTCATTGGTGGATTGCAGCTCCTCGTTGACCGACTGCATCTCTTCATTGGATGATTTCAGCTCTTCGTTGGAGGTTTCCAGCTCTTCGTTGGCACTCTGCAGATACTCCTCGTTGGCCCGCAGCTCCTGCTTCAGCCTGATGACCAGCGCATCTCTGTCGTGTGTCATCTCGTCCGGCTGTTCAACCAGGGTACCCGCGCTGGCGGCTGACGGTAGGAGCTGTTCAATCAGCTTTGCTTCCTCCAGAATGACCAGATAAAGGGTCATATCGGTGATCGAGTCGCCGCTTGGCGGCACCGGCAGTATCGTCAGATTGACGCTGCTGAAATCGCCGTTGGTTTTGACCTTGAGGCCATGACGCTCGACCGGCTTCTTGTACTTGACGGCACTGTGCAGGGCGGTGGTCAGATCGCGCTTCAACCCTTCGCGGGCCATCTTGAGAATGTTCATGGATGGTTCGCCCGGAGCCACCTGCAGGTATCGGCCGCTGCTGCCGTGGATGTAGAGAATCTCGCCCCGTTCGCTGATCAGCAGGCTGGTCGGCGCGAACTGCTCCAGCAGGATCCGTTCGACCGTCTCTTTCAGCGAAATTTTGCCGACGCCGGACGGCTGTGCAGCCTGCCTCTGAATCGTGGCGTTCTCTGTCAGAGTCCGGCTGAACCGTCCCTGGGTGAACTTCTGTACTGCGGTTGGGTCCTCTTTGCGTCCGTACAGTTTTTGCTGGCGGTCAATCGTGGAGAAGAGGTGGAGAAAGTCGCCGACCGTCTCGGAGGTGCCCAGAAAGAGCGTACCGCCCGGATTGAGTGAGTAGTGGAACAGCGGGATCAGTTTCTTCTGCAGGTCGGCGTTCAGATAGATGAGCAGGTTGCGGCAACTGATCAGGTCGAGTTTGGAAAAGGTCGGGTCTTTGTTGACGTCATGTTCGGAAAAGACCAGCAGGTCACGTATCGCCTTGTTGATGCGATAGCTGGCGCCGTCGTTTTTCAGGCTAAAAAAGCGCGCCAGTCGTTCCGGCGAAACATCGGCGGCGATACTGGCGGAGTAGAGGCCGCTTCTGGCCTGATCGATGGCGCGGCTGTCAATATCGGTGGCAAAGAGCTGCAGCTTGAAGTTCTTTTTCAAACTATCCATCTGTTCCTGGAGCAAGATGGCGATCGAGTAGGCCTCTTCGCCGGTGGAACAGCCGCAGATCCAGACCCGGATGGCGCTGCCGACCGGTTTATCGGCAAACAAAGCGGGGATAACGGTGGACTCAAGCGCGGCAAAAGCCTCCGGATCACGGAAGAAGCTGGTGACGCCGATCAGCAGATCACGAAAGAGCGCTTCCACCTCTACCGGTGTACTCTGCAGAAAGCGGACGTAGCCGCCGATTTCTGCAATCTGATGAACCGCCATACGCCGCTCGACCCGGCGTTTGATGGTGTTCTGCTTATACTGGGAGAAGTCGTGCCCGGTCTGGGATCTGAGCAGGACGAAGATCTTCTTGAAGGCGTCTTCAACCTTGGGGAGTTGTGGCGGGGTGTGGGAAATCAGATCGAAGGCGTGCCGGGCGTAGGCGATCAGCTGAGCCGGCATCTCGGCGGCCGGCAGGATATAGTCCACCAGCCCGGTATTGATGGCGCTGCGCGGCATGCCGTCATACTCGGTGGATTCGGGGTTCTGGGCCATGACCATGCCCCCTTCGGCCTTGACCGCCCGCAGACCCTGGGTGCCGTCGCTGCCGGTGCCGGAAAGGACGATGCAGATGGCGCGGTCATGCTGATCCTGGGCCAGCGAACGGAAGAAGAAGTCGATCGGGAACCGCTGGCCGCGCGGCGATGATGGTTCCAGGAGTTGCAGCGTGCCGTTCAGAAAGGCCATGTCCCGGTTGGGCGGGATGATGTAGGCGCAGTTGGGCTGCACCACGACGCCGTCTTCAACTTCGGAGACCTGCATTCTGGTATAGCGCCGGATCAGTTCGGTCAGGATGCTCTTGTGATCCGGCGCCAGATGCTGCACCAGCACAAAGGCCATGTCGGGGTCTTTATCAAGCGGCATACCGGAAAAGAAGGCTTCAAAGGCGGCCAGACCGCCGGCGGATGCGCCGATGCCGACGATCGGGAAGTGGGGCGTGGGTGCCGGTGTGATTTCGGCTTCAGGGGTTATCTGTTCCGGTTCCGCTGCGACTGTTTTTTTCCTGGCCATGAAGGGCTCCTGTGGGTGAAGCAATGAACAAAAAACCGGCGCACGGTAAAAGCCGCAACGCCGGTTTTTATGAGGGTTCAGTTAAAATAATCGTTGACAGAACTGCTTGTCAGGAAGAGATTTTCTGTCTGTCTGTCTGTCTGTCTGTCTGTCTGTCTGTCTGTCTGTGCAATAGCTCTGCCACTTGCGACCCCTCCATGAACAGAATTGATGAAGTAACTATATCGTTATTCCGGCAAATTACAATTATAAACGCTGGAATATCTTTTGACCTTAAAACAACGCCAAAGATTCTAAAAATGTGGCATCCTACCTTCAAATATGATGCTGAACTGATTCAATGCTGATTTCCAGTCTCTGATGGGCATGGTCCACTTTTTGGCAATATTTCTCAGAGCCAGGTAGAGCAGTTTGAACATAGCATCGTCATTGGGGAAGTGCCCCCGGTTCTTCGTAACCTTCCGCAGTGACATGTTCAGGGATTCTATGGCGTTGGTTGTATAGATTGCCTTGAGAATATCTTTTGGATATGAAAACAGCGGAATGATCCGCTCCCAGTTATTCCGCCAAGATTTTGCTATGGTCGGATGACTGGCATCCCATTTAGCGGCAAAAGCTTCGAGATTCTTCTCGGCCATTTCTACAGTCGGGGCATGGTAAATTGTCTTCAGATCGGCGGCGACTTCTTTCCGTTGTTTCCATGATACGTAGTTCAAGCTGTGACGTACCATATGGACAATACAGAGCTGAATCTGGGTTTGGGGAAAGATTGCTTCAATCGCCTCTGGAAAGCCTTTGAGGCCGTCTACACAGGCAATGAAGATTTCTTTCACACCCCGATTTTTCAGTTCGGTAACTACCTGAAGCCAGAACTTGGCACCCTCGTTTTCGGAACTCCACATACCGAGGACTTCTTTGATGCCATCCATATTGACGCCGATCGCAAGGTAAACAGCTTTATTGATGACTCTGCTGTCATGGCGCACCTTGATCCGGATTGCATCAAGATAGACGATGGGGTAGACTTCGTCCAGTGGGCGGTTCTGCCAAAGGATTACCTCTTCACTGATCGCATCGGTGACTTGGGAAATTAGGGATGGTGATACATCTATCCCATAAATTTCCTGAAGATGACCCTGGATGTCTCGGGTGGTCATGCCTCGGGCATACATGGAGATTATCTTGTCATCAAAGCCAGTAAAGCGTGTTTCACCTTTGGGAAGGATGACAGGTTCAAACGTTGAGTTACGGTCACGAGGTGTAGTAATATCGAGGTTGCCAAAATCACCAGTGATGGTTTTATTGTAACCACCGTTACGGGAATTGCCACTGTCTTGCCGCTGGGCGAGTGTTTCTCGTAACCAAGATGTTCGGTAAATTCGGCTTGCATTGCCCGTTCCAGCAGCCTCTTGGTCAGTTGTTTCAGAAGCCCGTTCTCACCAATCAAATCTTCGGGCTTCTTGTAGTTCTTCATCAAAATGTCGAGCAGTTCGTCTGTGGTGGCCATCGGTCTCTCCTTTTGTTTGAGTTTTACCGATTTTTCCATTTACACAAACGATTTTACACCCCCATTAATGTTCCCGCAGATCGTCAACGCATATCACATCTCCGGTAGGTGTGTCATGCAAAACCAGCCACCGCTATCATCAAACTTTGTTGCCTGTAAATAGCTATCTGTGTATTATCGATGCATTAATTAATCCAAGGAGGTCACTGTGTTTTGTAAGTGTGACCAAATATTCCATCTGAAGGTAGACTCTGTTTTTTAATGTCACAACATGTGTATGGTTGCCAGAGTCTTATACTTGGCGCTGGCAAAAGGAGGATTCTGCATGTCGCTGCTATCGTTAGAAACCAATCAAGATATTGTCACCGTTCGACTCACTAATGGAGTCACGAATACAATTAATCCCAGCGTAGTACGTGAATTAAGGAAATCGCTCACCGATTTACGGACAGACTGCAGAGGGGTTATGTTCGCAGGTGGAGATAAGTTTTTCAGCATGGGGTTGAATCTGCCGGAACTTCTGAAGCTTGATCGTAAAGAGATGACCGATTTCTTTCACTCATTTTCAGATATGTTGCTCGATATTTTCACATTACCAATTCCAACCGCATGTGCAGCAAAGGCCCATTGTGTCGCTGCCGGCACAACCATCCTAATTGCATGCGATCACCGCATTGCTTCAATTGGACGAACTCTTGTTGGACTTAACGAAATAAAACTGGGCATACCAGTGCCGTATATATCTGATTTAATGTTGCGCATGCTGGCAGGCGACCGTTGGGCATCGACCATGCTTTATCAGGGAGAGTTTATCGAGTCAGCAAAAGCAGATCAGATAGGCATACTCAACGAAATTTGTTCTAAAGAGGACGTTGAAGGGCGAGCTACCGAGAAACTGCTTGAGCATAGCAAACTCTCGGCGCGTGCCTTTGCAGCTGCCAAAGCAAACCGCACGGAAGTTATTCGTTTACGATACGGGCAATTTGGGCGTGAAAAGAATGAAGAATTTCTGGATTTATGGTTCGGAGAAGAAGCGCAAGATTTACTTCAGGATGCTGCCCTAAAATTTTGAAATATATTTAAATTATCTGTCCTTACTGCCAACGCCTTTCCCATATTGGCTTGGCGCATTTTTGATGACAATTGTGATTACTGGATTGGCGCAAATTTATCTGCGCGAAACAAACCATTTACCGTTTACAATAATCACAACTCTGTCGGTGATCAACCTATATTGGTGTTTCCCTTATGAACGTCGGTGCTCTTTATTACTTCGTCAGTGAGCGCGACCTTGCTTACGCGCCAATTCCCCCATAACACTCTTCAGCACCTCTCTCAACTGATTTGGGTTATAAGGCTTACTGATTAATCCGGCTATATTGTCACTACCTATTTTTGAGGTGACATCGGCATCACCAAAACCACTGGAAATAATTATTGGCAATTCAGAATTGAGCTTTTTCAGTTCATGGAACAAAGCATAGCCATCCATTACCGGCATTCCAAAATCGGTTACTACGAGGGTGATTTCTGCGACGTTCTTTTGGAATATCTCCAGCGCATCCTTGCCATTCACGGCTTCCAATACGGTGAATCCGAACATTTTAAGAAAATTTTTCGCAATGTCGCGAACCTGATCTTCATCTTCCACCAGCAGAATAGTTCCGCTCCCCTGCCACTGTTCCGCAGTGATTTTCTGAGGTGATTTTTCTTCAATAATGACGTTCTCCTGGACCGGCAGATACACCTTTAAGGCTGACCCCTTTCCCGGTTGGCTGGAAAGCTGCAGCGCCCCGTTATGCGCCTTGAGAATGCCGAGTACCGCCGACATCCCGAGGCCGCGACCGGCAAGCTTGGTGGTATAGAACGGTTCGAAAATCCGCCTCCTGATTTCGTCATCCATACCGCACTCGGTATCAGAAACCTCCAGACAGAGATACCTGCCTGCCGGTATGACAGCGCCGAGATGGTCACGGACTGATTTTCCCGCTTTGATCTCCGCCTTTGACAGTGAAACGCGCACTTCCCCCTGAGCCTCGCCAATGGCCTCAGCTGCGTTGATGATCAGGTTCATGACGATTTGCCGGAGCTGGCCGGCATCGCCCATGATGGTCGGGATATCCGAGGTAAAAATCGTTCTGATGGTCACATTCTGCCTGATGGTCGCTTTAAGCATAGTAACCACATCATCCACCAGCATCCACATGACGACCATAGACTTGGCAAAGGGGGCTTTCCCGGCATAGGCCATCATCTGGCGGCAGAGTCCGGCGGCGCGTTCGGCAGCTTTTTCGATCACAGGGATATATTTCCCGGCTGATTCATAATGCAGCTCTGCCAGCGAGCAGTTCCCGATGATGACCGCAAGGATATTATTGAAGTCATGAGCAATGCCTCCCGCCAGAACACCAAGACTCTCCAGTTTCTGGGTCTGCTGCAATTGCTGTTCAAATACCCGTTTATCTTCTTCAGCTTTTTTGCGATCGGTAATGTCAATGTTGGTACCGATCATACGGAACGGCGTGCCATTCTCATTGATAAAGGTATGTGCGGCAGCCTTGATGTAGCGCACCTCTCCATCCGGGCGGATTATCCGGAACTCTGGAGCAAACTCATGTCTGCTGCTCAAGGCGGCCTGTATTTCTGCTTCAGTCTGCTGCAGATCTTCCGGATGAAGGGTGCTTAACCAGGCTGAATAGGCGCCACTAAACTCCTCTTTACGAAGGCCATACAGCGTGTACATGCTTTCATCCCAGGTTAGTTCGCCATTCACTATATCCCAGTCCCAGATGCCGATAGTGGCAGCCTGCACCGCCAATTTGAGCCGTTCTTCGCTCATGCGCAGCTTCTGATTGCTTTCCTCCAGCTCTTTCCGGACAAGTCCCATTTCGCCAATCAACCGCGCCAGGCGGGTGAAAAATTTCATCATCGTTATAATGGAATCCTCAGAAAAAACAGGAACCCGCCGCAATGCCTCAAGATATGAATCCATCTCAAACCCGAACTCCTCTGCCTGACGGATAAAATACTCCCTGTCCGGAGGTTCGGAGAAAAATTGGCCGGTAAAAAAGTTCGCCACATGTTGATCCCGAATCATGATCGGCACGGCAACATCGACCAGTCCGTTTTTGCATTTGTAGACGTTATACCTCTCCCCTTTTGTCAAGCCGCCTGCGAGGATGGTGTCGCTCTCCCGGCAGCGGCACGCTGTCGCCTCGTTGACCCGGTGGAAACGGGTGCAGATATCCTGCCATCCGTGGCGATCAGGATGGTGCCGTCAAGTTCGAGGAGGGCGGTCGCAGCTCCGGTATTAGCCGTGTAGCTCTCGCAGAGTTCCCTCAGTTCGTCGGTGTTTACGAGTTCTGAAAATTTCATGGTGGTCTCCGTTAAGTGATGATGACATTGATTACCGGCTACTCATAAAACCATGGTGCAATTCACACTCCATCCAGCAGCTCACGTACCTGCGCCGCCATAGCGGACAGCGAGAACGGCTTCTGGATAAAATGCACGCCTTCATCAAGCACGCCATAATGAGCGATGACGTCAGCCGTATAGCCGGACATATAGAGGCACTTTATACGGGGATAGATTGTCAGGATGTTTTTTGCCAGATTGCGGCCGTTCATCTCCGGCATGATCACGTCGGTCATCAGCAGATGAATTTCACCACTCTGTTCTTTGGCCAACCGGGACGCCTCGCCCGGGGTTCCCGCTTTCAGGGCGGTATAGCCTTGTCTCTCCAGCATCATGGCGGTCATGTTCAGAATTGCCGGTTCATCTTCCACCAGCAGAATGGTTTCCAGACCGCGTGGGACAGGTAACGTCCCGCCTTCAGTCTGTTGTTCGCTCTTCTGCCCAGCGTAGCGGGGGAGATAGAGAGAGAATGTCGTTCCTTGTCCCGGCTCAGAGTAGATGTTTACAAAGCCGTTGTTCTGCTTGATGGCACCGTAGACTGTAGCCAGTCCCAGGCCTGTTCCCTTGCCCAATTCCTTCGTGGTATAGAACGGCTCAAAGACGTGGGATATTGTTTCCTTGTCCATACCTGAGCCGTCATCACTTACGGTCAGCCAGGGCAACCAGGTCGCTGCCTTAACCATCCGGTAGTCGGTAATCAGTCAGAACAAGGGCGGGAGGACGCTGTTCTAAAGCCACTCTGGCAGCGAGTAACGTACTGACAAGCTCAAGGCAATACTCTTCAGAAACGTTCTCAAAAGAGTTTTGAATTAACCGGGCATGGTCTTTGTCGTCTTCAACAACCAGTATCATAGGTGCAGAGGGGTTATCTATCAGCATGGAAAATTCCTTTTAAGCCCCCTCCTGTACTTAAGGAGGGGGTTGGGGGTGGTCACCATGGATGCCTGTTCCAGGCCAGCCAGTAGAAACCCAGATCCTTCAGCAGCTTGCTGAAGTCAACAAAATTAACCGGTTTGGTCACATAACTGTTGGCGTGATATTCGTAGGCCATTGCCATATCTTTCTCGGCATCCGAGGTGGTCAGGATGACCACCGGAATAGCTCGCAAGGCCTCACTGGTCTTGACCTCCTTGAGTACATCCAGCCCATCCACTTTGGGCAGACGCAGATCCAGCAGCATAAGGTGCGGCGTGGGGAATAGTTTGCGATCGACAAATTTGCCCCGCCCGTACAGATAGTCGAGCGCCGCCTGACCGTCTTTGACATGGTTAATGGTATTAGCCACCTGAAAATCCTCCATGTTGCGCATTATCAGCTCGGCGTGGTCAGGGTTGTCCTCTACCAGCAGAATAGTCAACGGTTCTCCGTTCATTGCGGCACCTCCTTTATTGTAAAACAAAAACAACTCCCCATCCCTTCACCTTCCGACTCCACCCACACCCGGCCGCCATGCACCTCGACGATCCGCTTGACCAGCGCCAGCCCAACCCCGGTCCCTTCGCTTGCGGCATCCAGCTTATTGAACAGGCCGAAAATGATCTTGTGATATTTTTCATCAATACCGATACCGTTATCCTGCACAAAGAAGATATGCTCACCGGCTTCTTCCCGCATGCCAAACTGGATCTGCGGATCTGCCTGATCACCCATGTATTTGATAGCGTTCTCAAGCAGATTCTGCAGCACTTCAGCCATGCGCCGCCGGTCACAGAAAACCTCCGGCAGGCCGGATTGCACGTCAACTGCCATGTTGCTATTCTTCAAAGGCCCGGCCAGCTGTGACAACACATCAGCCACCAGCAGGTTCATATCGACCGCTTCTGGAGTCTTGACAATCCGGCCGATTGTTGAAAGCTCCAACAGGTCACGCAGCAGATCGTTCATCTTGTCGGCAGCATCACTGACCCGCTTCAGGTCACCCGCCATCCGTTCGTAATTACCCTTGGCAAGATCCTTTTCCAGTGAACCGGTAAAGCCCTTGATAGTAATGATCGGACTCTTCAGATCGTGGGAGACGGTGTAGGTAAAACGCTCCAGTTCGGCGTTCTTTTGCTGGAGTTCTTTCGTGCGCTCGGATACCTGCTGCTCCAGATCCTGCTGCCACGTCTGCAGCTGGGCAACCATCCCGTTAAATACCAGGGCAAGTTGACCGATTTCCGTGCGGTCTGTTTCCGGGGCACGGGCCGCGAGATCACCGGATGCTATCCGCTCGACAGCACCGGTCAGTTCCCTGATCGGTCGGGACAACTGTTTCGCCATAAGAATACAGAGAGCGAGTCCCACTATGAACATGGCACACCAGAGGGCTAATTGAAGGCGGAGATCGTCCCGGACCGGCTTGGCGGCTATGTGCTGATCCACCTTGAGAACCAGACCCAACGAGATACCACGATCAAACTTGACCTGTCGATAGAAGGCCAGCACCGGTTGGCCAAGATGATCCAGGCCATAATACGGCCCTTCTATGCCGGACAAGGCAAGACGTATCGGTGAAAATTTATTTACAGCCGAAACGGGAGTGTTCGTAAACGTAACTCCACGAGCGTCCAAATGGAACTGTGCAACCTCTCCTCCAATTGTAACACCGAGATCACCTCCCCATTCGTGGGAAATAATGTTGCTGCGGACTGACCAGATAAGGGGGCGCAGGGACTCCTCAAGGTTACATTCAGCAACCAGAATGGCAATGATCCGATTTGATGCATCTGTGGCGAGCAGTTGCCGCAAAATCCGCAGATGTGGTTTTTTGTCAGCGGCGATGACTATTTCTACTGTTTCCAGGTAACCGGGGAGAGTCAGTCGGGCAAATTTATCGGGAGCGATGCCGATATCAGCTGCACTCCGCGCATCGCCAAACCCGCCGCTTGATGCCCGAACGGCGGTGGTGAACGGGTCGAAAAGTACAACGGCAGCAACATCAGGGTGGCTCGCCAGGAATGACGCGAGTTCATCCGCAAGCTCTTTACCTGAGCCGGCAGACCTGCTTTCTATTGACTTACGCAGTAACGGCGATGTCGATAAGCCATCGACATCAACCCGGCGTTCCGTGAACCAACTGGAAAGGCGTTCGCCGAGTATGCCGGAGGCAAGTTCCATATCACTCAGCGTTTTGGAGCGCTGTGCCGCAAATGTACCCTTATTATCGGTAAAGGGGATGCCGGTTATTTCTACCGTTATCATGACGCCCAGAAACAGGATAATGAGGAGGGTAAACCCGAGGATGATCCGTTTTCTGAAGCTGTCGGTGATACCGTTCAAAGTCATGGCGTGCCCCCTTTACCTCGATAGAGATGGTCCGGGTAGTAATCAAAGCGGTCCGTCTGCCATCTGCTGTCAGCAATTATAGCGGGGAGAAGTCCAGTGTCCACACGGGAAATGATTGTTTTCCAGTCGGCAGCAGCCGGAAGTACGCCGATTTTTTTCAAAAACTCGAACTGCTGGCGCTGCAGGCTCTGATCTTCATTGAAATTGAGCGGCAGCATGGGGTAGGAAGGATTGTCGATGGATTCCTTACGAAACAGACCGATCCACATATCATCGACTTTGACCAGGGATGAGCCGAAAAACGTGACGCCGGCATCGCGAGTCCAGAGAAGGCTCGTGCGGATGTTCTGTTCATCCGTTCTGGCCCATTTTGAGGCGCGAACCACTGCAGCCAGGAGGGCTTTCTGAAGATGTGGATGGCGGGTCGCAAATTCAAGATTAATGGCAATATAGGTAAAACCTTCTGATGCAGAGACCACTGCGGTCCCCGGGATGGCAAGGATGGTGGAAGCGATTGGCTCCCAAGTGGCAATGGCATCGACAGTATTGCCGCGCAGAGCCGCTTCCATGTCATTCGTCAACATCGGGACCGACGTTATATCATTGAGGGTGAGATTGACGGCCTGAAGCGTACGATCAAGGGCAAAGTGAACGGTCGTATTGGGTGGGTAGCCGATACGGAGCCCTTTGAGTTCTGCCGGAATCATCCTGCGCCTGGCAATGATGGAATTGGCTCCATGGCGGTGCAGGGCAAAAATACCGATGGGGTACTGATTCATGGCAACAAGAGCAGGGATGTCGCCCAGCAGCATGAAATCGAGGCGGCCATCGCTGTAGGGGACCATCTCCTTGCCGTTGCGGAATGGGTGTTCACGCAGCGTCCACCCTTCGGCGGCGAGTTGCTTTTGCAGAATACTGTCGTGGAACAGATAATCACCGGTATAGATGCCGTTGGGCTGGACGCCGATGTCGATAACCCTGGCCTCGTCGGCACGGCCATAGTCGTATTTTTCGTAATCCGGGGCGGCCATGACAGGCTTTGCGGGTGGTGACGGCGAGTGAGTCGCAAAATGGAGGCCAATCCCGACAACGACAAGCAGCAGAAGTGCGGCGATAATTTTGGTTTTCATTGTGAACATCCCCTACCTTTTATTAATAGGATTATCCTTATCAAAACTATCAATAACGAGCTCAACGACCATGTAATTCCAAGCCAAAAGCATTAACGCAAAGACGCAAGGACGCAAGGAAAACCGGGGGAACGCTACTAAAGTCATTGGGAGTAAAACAATAATTCTTTGTTTTTGACGTTCTTTGCGTCTTTGCAACTTGGCGTCTTTGCGTTAGATGGCTTTTGACACTTTGACCTGAGTAGTTACAGAACCGACACCCCATCCCCTCCGCTTTCGACTCCACCCACACCCGTCTGTCATGGCTGTGTAATCCGCTTCACCTAACCCTTTACTTTATAAGCACCCTCTTCACTTCACCCTCAAGACGCTCCAGGTTGAACGGCTTCTGGATAAACCCATTCAGCCCCAACCCCTTGAAACGCTCTGTCACCTCTTCTTCACTGTAACCACTGGCGAGCAGCACCGGGATGTCCGGGCGGATTATTCTCAATTCCCTGAAGACGGTTATGCTATCCATACCTGGCATGCAGTAATCCAGCAGCACCAGGTTGATCCGCTCGCCCTGCTTACGGAAGATACGCAGCGCTTCCTCGCCGCCGCTGGCTGTCACCGCCTCAAAGCCAAGCTCACCAAACATTGCGGTGCACACTTCGCGAATCATCTCTTCGTCGTCAACGATCAGTACAATGTTGGCAGGCTGTACACAGGTCGAAACAGTATCAACCACTGCCGCAACGCTTGTCTGCTCTGTCTGTGCACCGGCTGCAATCGGGAACAACACGCGAATAATAGTGCCGACGCCGGGACTGCTCTCCACCAGAATTGCACCTTTGTGAGCACGAATGATCCCCTGTGCAGCCGACATTCCCAGACCGCGACCGGTGAACTTGGTGGTAAAGAATGGATCGAAGAGTTTATCCCGCGTCTCCTCATCCATGCCGCAGCCGCTGTCACTGACTTCCAACCAGACATAGCGGCCGGCAGCCAGCTTTTCCTCCAGTCTGCTCAAGTCCAAGGTCTTCTGGCTAAATTTTCGAACTCCTGTTGAAAGGGAGATTAAACCGTTACTGTTCCCGATCGCCTCGGATGCGTTGATGATCAGATTCATCAGCACCTGCCGGATCTGATCACCGTCGGCCATGATCGGCGGCAGAGTTTGGTCAAGCTTCAGGTCAAACGTTATACTCTTTGAGATCGCGGCTGCAAGCATGGTGATATTCTTTTCAATAAGTCCGGTCAGATTCTGCTCCGTGATTGAATATACCCCCTTACCGGAGTAGGCCAGCATCATACCGCTCAGTTTGGCGGCACGTTCGGCCGCATTGACCGCCTGATTCAGCAGATTGCGCACCGGCGCATCCGGTGGCAGTTTCATGAGGGAAAGTTCGAGATTGCCAAGCACCGCCTGCAGCAGATTGTTGAAATCATGGGCGATGCCACCGGACATAGTCCCCAGGCTCTCCAGTTTCTGGATATGCAGAAGGTGGCGTTCCAACCTCTGGCGCTCTACTTCAGCACGCTTCTGCTCCTGAATCAGTGCCCATTCACGCAGGCTGCGCTGGACGATGCGCGATATACCAGAGAACACCGCTGCTGACTTAACCACATAATCCAGTACCCCGGCCTTCATGGCATCCACTGCCACCTGTTCGTTTCCCTGGGATGTCATCAGAACCACGGGGCAGAACCCCTTCGTCGTTACCAGCAGATCACTTCCTTCACCGTCAGGCAGACGGTAATCGGTCAGGACAAGGTTCGGGGTTTGCCGCTCTAAGGCCGCCCGCGCGTGGCACAGGGTAGCGGCAATTTCCAGGCGATACTCTTCCGGAGCATCCTGAAGTGATGTTCTCATCAGAGCAGCATGGTTCTTGTCGTCCTCAACAAGCAGTATCAGAGGCGCATCAATGTTATCAGTCAGCATGGTAAAATCCTTATCAAACAAGTAGTGGCGCGGCCTGTGAAACCAACCCGACAAAAACATATCACCCCGGCAGCGTAAAACAAAAACAACTCCCCATCCCTTCACCTTCCGACTCCACCCACACCCGGCCGCCATGAACCTCGATAATCCGCTTGACCAGTGCCAACCCAACCCCGGTCCCTTCACTGTCGCCATCCAGCTTATTGAACAGACCGAAGACTTTTTCATGGTGGCACGGGTCAATACCTTTGCCGTTGTCTTTGACAAAGAATACGCACTCCCTGCCGTCCTGTCTCGTGCCGATCTCGATGCAAGGCACTGTCTGATCGCTCCGGTATTTGATGGCATTTTCAATCAGGTTCTGCACGACTTCCGCGATGCGTTTCGGGTCACCATGAACAGCGGGGAGATCCGGCTGCACCACAACCCCAACCAGGCTCTGCGTGACAACTCCGGTCAGTTGCGCCAGCACATCGCTGACCAGAAGGTTCATATCGATCAGAGATGGCTCACCCATCTGCCTGCCGACGCGGGAGAGTTCCAGCAGGTCATTGAGCAGTGAAGTCATCTTGTCTGCCGCACCCTCAATTCTCTGCATATCATCCTGGGCCCGCTCGTATTTGCCTGTTTCCAAATCCTTTTTGATCATCCCGGCATATGCCTGTATCGTGATGAGCGGACTCTTCAGGTCGTGCGAGACGGTGTAGGCAAAACGCTCCATCTCGGTGTTTTTGGCCTGCAGTTCTTGCTCGACCTGTTTTAATTCATGTATGTCGGTGCATGTGCCAAACCATTTAAGAATAGCGCCTTTGGTATCCTGTACATGCACACCGCGAACCAGCCACCATTTATAGACACCATCAGCCCGTCGCAAACGACATTCAAGTGAATAGACGTCGTTATTTTGTGTAGCGTTTTGCCAGGCGTCCCAGGCTCGCTGCCGGTCATCAGGATGAAACGGTTTGATCCAGCCATGACCGCAACTTTCCTCAAGCGTCAGCCCTGTGTAATCCATCCACTGCTTATTGAAAAAAATATTCCAGCCATCGGGTCGGGTAATCCAGACAATCTGCGGCATGGCTTCGGCGAGTGAGCGAAATTCGCTTTCACTCTCCCGCAGCGCATCTTCAGCCCGCTTGCGCTCGGTGATGTCATGAATAATAGAGAAAAGCAGTGTTGAATTATTAACCGTGATTGGCGTTGAATACACTTCCACCGTGCGGATATCACCATCTGCAAGCCTGTGCGGGAAAATGAAATGGTTGCGCTTTTCTTCAAGGGCGGCATGCCTTTCTGCAGCAATAGACTCAGGAGTGAGAATATTAATATCGCTGATGTTAAGGGACAGCAACCCTTCATGCGTATACCCGTAGAAATTTTCGGCAGCAAGGTTTGCATCAATAATTTCGCCGGATTCAGGTTCCAGCAGCAGCATCACGGCGCTATGGTTACGGAACATCTTCTTGAAGCGCTCTTCACTCCCCCGTAATGTGTCTTCCACCCGCATACGCACAGCAATCTCCGCTTCAAGATGCTCTGTTTTGGATTTTACCTGGCGCTTCAGCATGACATTCCAAACCAGGAAACCAAGCAGGATCAGCACCCCCGCAGAGCCGTACATCAGGATTGTCTCCAATTGCAGTTTCGTGCCTTCCAGCGCTCCAAACCATTTCTTGTAGATGGCATCATACTCGCCGGTGGCTTTGATGATGTTCAGCCCCTGATTGAGGCGATCCAGCATCGCCTGATCGCCATTCCTGACAGCGAAGCACCAGGGCCGGCTATAGTCGGCAATAATCTCGGGCGAAACCTCTATCTCTGTGAGATTCAGATTTTTAGCGACGACGAGACCGACCAGCTTCGGCATGATGGCAGCATCCCCCTTGCCGGCGGCAAGTTGCTTCAAGGCATCAGGCAGCGAATTCGCAAGAGATATGTTCATGGTTTTCGACAGACCGCTTGAAAGGAGATAGCCGTGGGCAGCGTCATTGTTCGTCACGATGACTGTTTTGCCGTTCAGATCGTTCAGCGAGCGGATATCCTTCACCCCTTTTTTGAAGAAGATCGTATCGTAGGCAATGGTATACGGCACGGAAAAGTCAAACAGAAGATCGCGTTCAGGTGAATGTGCCATCATCGGAATCAGGTCTATGCCGCCTGTTTCCAGCTCTTTCATCGACAGATCCCATTTGTCCGCCCGGATCTCAAGATCAAGATCCATTGTTTTGGCGACAGCTTTTGCGATTTCGACACTGAAGCCGTCCGGCGCCCCCTTCTCATTCAAGTAGGTGTACGGGTGGTAGTTGTTGACGATGATCGTTTTCAGGAGCCGTTTCTGTGGATCAATCCTGCCGAACCATTTTCTGTAAATGGCATCATAACGACCTGTGGTATGAACTATCGCAAGCCCCTGTTCAAGCTTGTCGCGGAGTTCCGTGTTCCCCCGCTGAACGGCGAACGCAAACTGCCGGTTATAATCAGCAATCGGCTTGCCTGCCTCGATAACTTCTTCCAGCTTTGTCTCGCGCAAAACAATAAGCCCCAGCAGTTTTGGCACCAGCACAGCGTCATGCCTGCCGGACGCCAGTAGTCGCATCGCCTCAGGAATGGTCTTTGTCTCGATAATGCGGACCGGCAGACCGGAATGGTGTAACTCCTCATGGGCGGCGTCGCTGCTCATGGCGATAACTTCCTTGCCTTTCGCCTCCGCCAGAGAGGCAATCGGGCGGTCACCCTTGCGTACGAAAAAGCTGTCGTAAGCCACCGTATGCGGTTTGGTGTAGGTGGCCATATCAGCCCGTTTGGCGGACAGGGCAACCAACGGCAGCAGGTCGGTTTTCCCCGCTTTGAACGCTGCCAGCACCTCCGGCCACGGACCGGTGGTCACCTTGACAGACAACGCCATCGCCTCGGTCACCGCTTCGAGCAACTCCACCGAAAAGCCGCTGGCACGTCCCTTGGCATCAACGATGGCATAAGGCGGGAAATCAATCTCACTGCCAACGTGAATTACCGGCGCAGTCTGTTCCGCCTCGATAGAGATCGGCATTAACAGTGCGAAGATAAAGGTGGCAAGTGCGCGTATCACGTTTACCTTGGTTGGGAACGATCTACATTTTGTCAGTCTGGTCATCACATTCACCCTCCTCACACATTTGCACCAGGCAGCGTAAAACAAAAACAACTCCCCAAACCTTCCCCATGGGCGCGGTGCAGCTCTTCGTTCTGCATTTCCAGTTGAATCTGATGCACCCGCAGTTCCTGGAGGAGATGTTCTGTTTCTTCGGGCGTGAGCGGTTGCGAAGTCGTACCCTTATTCATGCGATGCTGTTCTTCGGCACGCTGGCGGAGTTCCTGGGCGGATTCTGCAGGTTTGGTTGTCATAGTCATTTTGTTTCCCCCTTCAGATACTTCTCCAACATGGCAAGCAGATCAGGAAACAGCACTGGTTTGGGAAGATGGTCGTCCATTCCGGCGGCAAGGCAGTAGTCACGATCCTGTTTCATGGCGTAGCCGGTGAGCGCAATCACCGGTATGTCATGGCGGCGCACAGATGAAGCTGGATCGCGGATGACAGCAGTGACCTCGTAGCCATTCATTTCCGGCATCATGCAGTCCATCAGCACCAATGCGTAATCATTTTTCTCAAGTGCGTCTACTGCTTCTTTACCATTACTTGCCTCGTCCACCTGGTATCCGTAAAGTTTCATCAGTCGGCTGATACCAAGTTGATTGGTCAGACAGTCATCGACCAGCAGAATGCGGACGCCTGTTGCCACTCCTCTTTCAAGCACCGTTAGGGGCGCAAGGGTGGGGACAGCATGTGCTAAAGGGGGGACTTCAACCTGTTTCTCCAACAGCATAGTGAACCAGAACGTCGAACCTTCTCCCTCCACACTCTCGACACCGATAGCACCGCCCATCTGTTCTACCAAGTACTTGCAAATCGACAAACCCAGGCCGGTTCCTCCATAAGTTCGCGTAGTGGAGCCGTTTGCCTGCGTGAACGGGGCAAATATATTCTCCAGTTTTTCGGCCGCAATGCCAATACCGCTGTCTTGGATTAAAAAGCGGAGGGTGAGGGAGTGGTCATCTTCACTATCTTTTTGAATGTGAAGCGATACGGTCCCCTTGGGGGTGAACTTGATGGCGTTGCCGACCAGGTTGATGAGGATCTGGCGCAATCGTCCGGCATCGCATTTCGATGCTGTTGGAACTTCGGCATCAATAGAAGAGACAAGGCGCACCCCTTTTTCACGAGCCTGAAGTGACAGAGCCTGGATGGTGTCGGCAATCATTGACGGCAGGTCAAAAACGTATATTTCCAGCTCTATCTTGCCTGCTTCCATTTTTGCAAGGTCGAGGATGTCGTTAAGCAGATCGACCAGTTGAACGCCAGAGCGTAAGGCTATCTCAGTAAACTCGCGCTGTTCAGGAGTCAAATCGGTTTTTTGCAACAGCTGAACAATGCTCAGAACTACGTTCATTGGAGTACGGATTTCGTGACTCATCGTCGATAAAAACTGACTTTTGGCGGTGGTGGCGGTTTCGGCAGCGACTTTGGCCTGGAGCAGGTTTTGTTCTGCCGCAAGATGATCGGTAATGTCATGGGCGACACCAATAAATTGCCACTCGTTATCTGTATTTGCGTATCGGGAACCGTTGGCTATAAAACTGTGCCAGCTACCATCGCTGTGTTTGACGCGAAACTGCGGGCTTGTCTTACTTTTTCCCGCACTGATTACTTTGCTGAGATATTTGGTGCAGGGGGTAATATCGTCCGGATGGATGAAATCGTCAAAATTTTTCCCGAGAACTTCTTTGATTGAATAGCCGAAATGCCGTTCCCAGGCACGGGAGACAAACTGGAAGGTGCCTTCTGCGTTAAGCGAAAAAATGACATCGAACGAGTTATCTATATTGGCTTTATACTTCTCCCGGCTCTCCCGTAATGCATTTTCAGCCTGTTTGCGTTCGGTGATGTCATGCACCATACCGACAGAACGGGTAATTTTTCCTGCAGCATCTCGTACATGTTCGCATTTTTCATACACAAAAAGAACGTTACCTGTCAGCTTACTGATTACCCGGTGCTCAATCTCATAAAAATCGTTATCCTCTTGAACAGAGGATCGATATGCAGAATTAACCGAATCACGGTCTTCCGGATGCACGGCATCAAGAAACGCCTCATAGGTGGCGGCAAATTGCCGGGGAGGAATTCCAAAGATACGATATACCTCATCTGACCACGTAAGCCGTCCGGTAGGAACATCTAATTCCCAACTACCAAGATGGGCAATCTCCTGAGATTTATTCAATATCCTTTCACTCTCCCGCAGCGTAGCTTCGGCCTCTTTACGCGCTGTGATGTCACTGAAACTCACGAGACTTGCCCAGATATGCCCCTGGTCGTCTGTTACCGGTGAGCCGAATACCTCCAGGATAGTTTTCGTGCCGTCAGGACGTTCAACCTCCATATCGTCAATATGCGATGACACCCCATTCATCCCCAACACAATGGGCATTTCATCGGCGGGATACGGTGCGCTGCTGCCCGTCTTGGATGCCTTATAGATTTCAGAAAGGTTGTGTCTGGTTGCTTCAGGAAAAATCCCGCGCCCCAGAATGTCTAACGCTGCATCGTTGGCCACCAGCGGCTTTCCGGAAGGCACCTCCACCATGAACACGCCAACGTGAAGATTTTTGAGAAGCGAGGAAAACAGACCGTTCTGGCGTCTAAGATCTTCTTCACTGCGTTTCAGTTTTTCCTCTGCCTGTTTCTGGCTGCTGATGTCATTGATGGTAATCCAGAACTCGCCACCCGCTGCCGGGGTAGCTTGAACCTGCGCCCAGAAACAAGAACCGTCGGAACGTTTGAGAAGCATTTTTGATACCTGCGGCGCACTCGATGTGAAGGCTTGTTGACGATGGAGATAGAATAAATCCTGATCTTCCTTACAGAGAAACCGCTTGATCGGCTGTTTTATCAGCGCGCTTCTGGCGACACCAAACATATTGGCAGCGGCAAGATTGGCTTCCAGAATCAACCCCGGCTCACCAAACGTCATATAACCAACCGGAGCCAGATCATACAGGTCGAAGTAACGGGACTGTGAAACATCCAGCTCCGCCTGGATACTGCGCAACTCTTCGTTCTGCGTCTCCAGTTGAATCTGATGCACCCGCAGTTCGTGGAGGAGTTGCTTGGTCTCCTCGGGGGTGGTCGACTCCTGGATCAGGTTCTCGCTTGCACGGTACAATGCTTCGGCACGCTGACGGAGATCCTGAGGTAAGGTTGGTGGTTGTGTTGTCATGGCTGCTCCCTTGTCTGAACCATGATTCATCAGATTATTGGATTATCACGATTAAAATCCGGTCAATCCTTTAATCCTGTAAATCGTGGTTCAGATATTTTTTTACTCCCCGACTCTCCTCTGTTGTATTCACCCGGCAAAGCAGTATGCACCCTTGACCGGTTTCATTTTCAGTCACTCCTCGCTTGAAAGAGCATTTTGCTGTTTATCTGTTTCTTTGTGGTGAACATCTTTGTCTTCGAGTTGTTGCCTGGCGATTTTCAATTTTTTTTCAATTTCAATGCGCTGCTCTCTTTTGTTATGCTTAGCGGATTCAATATTCTTTTTAAGCTTCATAACAATCTCCTCTGGTGAACAGTATTTTTAGGCGGAGCTCTATAACACCCAATAACTTGTAGGTTTATTATGTTTCCGTCTTCACAAAGGGTTACTCTTCCAGCATGAGTGTAACCATTTCCTCGTCCAGTTTCTTTTTGGTTATCGGCTTGACGAGGAATGAGTTCGCTTCTCCTTCTTTAAATGCCTTAATAACGGTGCGGGGATCGCCAGGGGCGGTCATCATGATAGCCTTAACCTTCAGGCCGGGAGGCATGTTCATACCCTCTTCCAGGGAGCGGATTTCTCTCAGTGCCGTTAATCCGTCAATGACCGGCATCGTTACATTCATGAAAATCACGTTGTATGGTCGCTTCGCTTCGTGCGCCAGGCGGAAGGAGTCGATCGCTTCCTGACCGTTGGCGGCAATATCGCATTCACAGATAGACGGGAGCATTCCTTTGAGAATATGACGGGATTGAAAATCGTCTTCCACTATCAGACATTTCACGACTTGACTCCTTTTTTGAAAGATACCGGGGAGAAATCCACTGGCAGCTTTGTTTTGGACTGAACTGTAAGAGAATGAGTACAACAATTGTGCCACTGCTGAAACAGGGGGGAGGGATAAAAGTCCAGGGCCCATAAAAACCGGTTTAAGTTGAGTTTGGTGGGTTTGTGGAAACTACTGTGGATGGGCGGGAAACTGTAGCATGCTACAGCTTAAAGTATCACAAGTGTGCGGCAAAACTGTAGCATGCTACAGTTTTCGATATAACGTCCAGCGACTGATACCCAGCAGTTTTGCCGCTCGGGTCTTATTGCCGCCGGCTTTGACAAGAGCCTCTGCGATGGTGAGTGGCTGCTGCGGGGTTTCTGAAGACGGGTATGGTACTGTTGAAGTTGCAGTGGTGCCATGCCGGGAATCTTGCAGCACGGAATCAGGCAGATCATTGACTGCTATGATATTTGATGTGCAGAGGATGACGGCACGCTCAATAACATGTTCAAGTTCCCTGATATTGCCGGGCCAATCGTGGGCGCGGAACACATCCATGACATTCTCGGATACACTCAGAATTTCACGGTCGAATTTGTCATTGTATCGTTTAATGAAGTGAGTGACCAGCAGAGGAAGGTCGTCCAGGCGGTTCCTGAGAGCCGGCAACTCAAGGCAGATTGCATTCAGCCGATAATAAAGGTCCTTCCGGAATGTCCCCTTCCGGACTTTTTCCTCAAGATTATTGTTCGTTGCGGCGATGATACGCACATTAACCCTGATGGGGCTTGAATCACCCACCCGCTCAAACTCGCTCTCCTGCAATACCCGTAACAGCCGCATCTGGACGGCGGACGAGATGTCGCCGATCTCGTCCAGAAAAAGCGTTCCGCCATCTGCCTTCTTGAAGCGCCCGATCTTGTCGGCAATCGCTCCGGTAAACGCTCCGCGGACATGTCCGAACAGTTCACTCTCAAGCAGCGATTCTGATAATGCCGAGCAGTTGACCTTGATAAACGGCCCTTCCGATCGCTTTCCGGATAAATGCAACGCTGCGGCGACCAGTTCTTTGCCGGTCCCGCTTTCTCCCAATATCAGTACTGTCGTCGGCACATCGGCCAGGGATTCAATCAAGGAATAAACTCGCTGTATTGATGCGGAAGCACCGACAATGCCGTGAAACTGATTACGAATATTCAGGGACCGTTCCAGGTCAACCAGATGGGTTTCATCCCGGATGACCGCCACCGCACCGCTGACGGTGCCGTTCTGCTCGGTCACAGGCGTTGCCCTGAGGCTGAAGATACAGGTTTTGCCTTCTGGTGTACGCATCTCAAAGCGGCGTATTTCACGGGGAAAACTACATGAGAGTGTTTCCAGTAACATATCACCAAAACCGGGACCGATTTCAGTTATCTTTCTGCCAATCATGTCAAGCGTGTACCCACAGACTTTTTCTGCCGCTGCATTAAAATTTGCCAGGCAGCCTTCCTTATCGATCATGATGATTGCATCGGAAACAGCCTGAAATAGCTGAGTCTGCTGGAATTCACGTGCCATTTTCAGCCGGTCTTCTTCCGCCTGCATGCGCCCGGTGATGTCACGGGCAATCCCCAATACACCGACCAGTTTACCTCCGCTGTCGTACATCGGGGTCTTGACCGTTTCCAGCAGGGCCCGCTGACCGTTATCTGAAAAGGTGATCCACTCCTCGTTACTGGTCGGTGCTCCCGCCGCCATCGCGTTGCGATCGTGTTCACGGAAGAAATCAGCCAGTTCACTGTCGACAAAGTCATAGTCGGTTTTACCGACAATATCCTCTTCTTTGGCACCGAAAAACCGTTCAAACATTCTGTTGCAGGCCAGATAAATGCCCTCCACGTCTTTCAGCCAGACCAGATCGGGAATGGTACGCACCAGTGTGCGCAGGCGGGCTTCATTCTCTGCCTGCGTGTGTCGCATCTTATCGTTCTGCATCTCCAGTTCAACCAGGCGAAGCTGTAGCTCGTGGAGCTTCAGGAGCACCTGCTCAGGGGGATCGTCAAGATCACGCACATTCAGGTCTGATGTTATTTGAGCTTTTGACATGTTTTTTCTCTTCAAGCAGCAAATATTCAGCAGCAGTATTTTAAGTTAAACCATCTACCATCACTTATTTACTTATGGGGTGATCTCTTTTTTGAGATTCTTCTGCTTGAGGTTCTTCCATTATTTCTACCCCATTGTCGTCAGCCTTTAAAGACGCTCCAACAGCAGCAATCTCTTTCTGAAGTTCTTCAAGTGCATCCTTTTTAGTTAGTCGTGCTGTTAAAACTTCTACTGTTAGTTGTGATAAAGTGGACATTTTGTATACCTCCTGATGATCATTCCTTCAAGTCCGGATAACGTGCAGCGAGGCAGTCAGAAATCATACCGTGACTGAACATGGCCTCCCCTACTGTATCAACTCTCAGCAATACAACATTGGAAAATATTTCTGTTGATATTAGAAACTTTATCTCATGATTATCATCCGGTGTGCCCTGTAGCAGATATGCCGGTGAACGTAGTTGACTAATTCCCGTCTGCATCGTATTCATTACGGTATTACGAATCGTACATTCGCGGCAATGAACTGTATTACCGCACCCTGCTGGTAGTTTCGCAAATGCACATTCAAAAACATCTCCTCCCTTGAACCCTTCGATGTCAGGCAAATCTTTTTGAATTATCTCTCTTGCCAGTTTGTTTGCAGTCTGTACATTCCCTTCTCCATCGACAACCATCACCGGAGTGTCAAGGCTATCCAGAAAATCCATAAGTGACATTTTCTTGGGGCCTAACAAATCGGCTTTGCACTCATCACAGATTCCATGCGAGACTAACCCTTCTGGATATTCCACTGAAGGTTTGCTTCCAATGTCCTTATTGCACCATGAGCATACAATTTTCAAATATGTAGTTTCCATATTTCATTTTATATCAGAAAATTCGCAGTAGTACAGTTTACTCGCAATAAATATTTCAGATCAGTAACACCAATTCTTGTACACGATGCAGTCCCATAGCGCCAGTGTAATGGTTTTTTCAAAGAAATGGACGATGCCGATCAGAGACTGGAAGTAAGCATTGAATCAATTCTGCATCATATTTGAAGAGAGAAAGCCACATCATCAGGCTCGATCTTTTATGTAATTCCAAAATTTATGATTGTAATTTGTTATAATATCTATACAGTTGCGGCTTCGAAATCCTGTTTCAGGTGGTGTCTCAAGTATCAGAACTTTTATATGAAGCCCTTATTTAAATCGAAATCCACCTTACAAAATCAAGGAGTATTTCTATGTACCTCCCGCCGTATTTTGAAGAATCACGATCAGATGTTTTGCATGGATTGATTCGTTCTCATCCACTTGCCACAGTAGTTACCTTATCTAAGGATGGGATCAACGCAAATCACATCCCATTGCATATATCTCCCGAATCCGGTCAAATCGGCGTATTGCGCGGGCATATTGCCCGTTCGAATTCAATGTGGCGTGATCTGGTGCAAGATGTTGATGCTTTAGCCATTTTTCAGGGTCCGGACAGTTACATATCTCCATCCTGGTATCCCACAAAACAAGAGCACGGCAAAGTCGTGCCGACATGGAATTACGCTGTTGTGCACGCCTACGGTTCTTTTCGAATTATTGATAATGTGGAATGGGTGAGAAACCTGGTAGAATCACTTACCAACCAGCAAGAATCAGGGTTCACAAAGCCGTGGGCCGTTTCAGATGCTCCGAGCGATTACACCGACCGCCTCATCGATTCAATCGTTGGTATTGAAATAGTTATATCCAAGCTTACGGGAAAATGGAAAGTCAGCCAAAACCAACCAGTGCAGAACCAGGAAGGAGTGGTGAAAGGTCTAAAGGATCGTGGAAACAACAGCTCTTTGGAAATGGCTACTTTGATAGAAGAAAGGCTAACGTAACCTATGAACACCATACAAATGAAAATGTTTGCCGAAATACAGGACAAGAGTCTGTTTGAACAGGCCCAAAAACATGCCTTTCAGTATCTGGATGAAGCTTTTCGGCGCAATATTTTTCCAACCGAAGATGCCTTGGAGAAACTGAGCATATTTGATGAAGATATGCCGCAGAACCAGTCTGAAGGCAGAGAAGTGATTGAGCTTCTTCATCAGTACGGCAGCCCGGCAACCGTACCTGCAATCGGTGGACGTTATTTCGGCTTTGTCACGGGAAGCTCGCTGCCCACAGGGCTTGCAGCCAAACATTTAGCGACCTACTGGGACCAGAATTCTGCAATGTATGTGATGTCGCCTCTGGCATCCAAGCTGGAAAGTGTGGTTGAATCGTGGCTCAAGTCAATATTCCATCTGCCTGATAAGGCGGTTGCAGGCTTTGTCAGTGGGACCTCCAGTGCCAACCTGTGCGGTTTAGCGGCAGCCCGCAATCGCTTGTTGAAGAATCAGCAATGGGACGTCAACTCCAACGGCCTTTTTGGCGCCCCTAATATTAGGGTTGTGGCTGGTCGTCAGGCACATTCGACTGTCATTAAGGCAATTGGACTGCTTGGTTTCGGCCAGAATTCGATTGAATTTGTCGAGGTTGATGATCAAGGACGCATCATTCCCGATCTTATTCCTGAACTGGATAACCGGACACTGCTCGTACTGCAGGCTGGCAATGTCAATTCGGGTTCGTTTGACGATTTCTCCCGAATTTGTGAAAAGGCAAGAAATGCCGGTGCGTGGATTCACATCGATGGCGCCTTTGGTCTGTGGGCCGGAGCCGTAGAACAGCTCAAGCACCTCACACAAGGAATGGAATTCGCTCACTCATGGGCTGTTGATGGGCATAAGACACTAAACACGCCTTACGATTGCGGCATCATCATGTGTGCCGACCGGGAGGCATTGAATGAAGCCCTGCACATGACTGGAAGCTACATTGTTGTCAGCAAAGACCGGGACGGCATGTTTTACACACCCGAAATGTCAAGACGTGCACGAATCGTAGAACTATGGGCCACGCTTAAATACCTTGGAGCATCAGGCATTGATCAGATGATTACGACGATGCATGAGCGAGCCGTGCAGTTCGCAGACCAAATCAGCGCACTCGACGGTTTTACGGTCTTGAACCAGGTCGTTTTCAATCAGGTGGTGGTTTGCTGTGATTCAGACGAAATTACAAATAAAGTGCTCGAGAAAATTCAATCACTCAGAGAATGTTGGGTTGGTGGCTCTGTGTGGCAGGGTAGACGAGTGATCCGGGTCAGTGTTTGTTCGTGGGCAACAACATCCAATGACATTGCCACGTCGGTTCGGTCGTTTGCAAAAGCACAAGCTATGCTTGAAATAAGTGCCTAACTCACAATTAGCGGCAGCGGTGAACCCGCTGCCCACTGATTCCAATTGGAGTAAAGCTGAACTTCAGAAAGCCGAGAAGTCATTTACACAATCAGATTGACAGGCCCGCCAGCTTGTTTTTCACGCTACTGATCTTGTCTTCCATGGTCTGGTCTCTGTCAGTACGCGTTCCTGCCTTGATGGTAGTCGTAATACGCGGTGCTCCCATCGCATGAACTTTTTCATGGCAACGCTTGATAGCGGCAAAGACAACGTCCCACTCACCCTCAATATTGGTGCCATAAGAGTGCAGTGAAATTTTAAGCCCCGCTTCTGTCAGGACCTTTTCACACTCCGCTATGTACGATGATAGCGATACACCGACGCCAAGCGGCACGATACAAAGATCGACAAGAACTTTCATCTGTTTCATCTCCTAATAATCTGTCTTGTTAACTGCATTAATCATACTGAAATCCGAGTACTGTGGTAGAAAATAGTGATTTAGCCTTCAATACTGGTTTGAAATTAATCCATTCCACTCATTCTTTCTTCTGTTCTTCGTCGAATTTATTCATACCAGCTTTTAGTCTCTTCCATTCATCATACGCATCTATTGTAAAACCCAAACAGGCGTTCATTGAGTCAAATGAGTCACTCGTATGACAGTTCCATAAACCGTTCTCTTTGCTTGCCATCTTGATACTTGTCTTATATTTTCCATACCCGGTTTTAGCGCTAACAGTTACACAAGCATACGATACGCCTTTATAATGTCTTTGTGTAATCGTACCAATTTTAGCTGTACTTGGAAAATAGGAGCGGTCTTTTATTTCCGCAACAAGATCGGCATTTTCAGCATAAGCAACTGTTGAAAAACAAGAAAACAGAAATAGAAATAGAACTCTCATATGAACACCCATTGAACACCCATTTGGTAATTGGTCACATTACATATGTTTATTTTTGCCGATTACCACGTACCATTATGGTTAATATTCGATCAGGCGATGACGCAAACCACTGCTTATCGGTTAGGCTGAACGTTGGTGGCCCTCCCTGAACGAGTCCACCTTCTCGAAGTTACATCATCAAATTCCGCGTGGCAAGTATTTCACCCACATTCTCTTCTTTATAAAGCTCCCCTCTCGGGTCAATGGCAATGCCACCATTGGCTACGATCGTGGCAGCCAGTGGAACATCAGCAGTCACTAGCAAATCATCAGGTGCAGCATACTCAATAATGTAGTCGTCAGCAATATCAGGCCCATCAGCTACTACAATCGATTCCACGAGATCAGCGGTGTGCTTCCTCTGGTTCTTATTTGCCACAAAGAGAACAGGCAGGTTCAGTCTTTCGGATGCTCGAAAATGATCTCGTTGCGGCCACGACTTTCTTTTTAACGACAAAGTTAGGGAGGCTTCTACATTATAAGACTCAATTGGGCAATCAAAAAGAAAAGGCCTTATAAAATAAGGCCTTTTGAACTGCATTGTATGTCGTTGGACTATGTAAGCAATGCCAATATTGTTCCGCTTCTTTAAACAATTTCAGCAGATACAAAATTACGCTGCGTCAACCTTTGATCCGTCAAGGTTGAAGCCAAGCGCTTCCTTACGGGAGAGCTTGATTTTACCGTTTTTATCAACACCGATACACTTGACCAGGATAACGTCGCCTTCTTTCAATATATCCGTAACCAGCTTGACTCGAGCCGTATCGAGTTCAGAAATGTGAACCAGGCCATCCGTACCGGGCATGATTTCAACAAAAGCGCCGAAATCCATGATCTTGCGGACAGTACCCATGTACAGTTTGCCCTCTTCAGCTTCGTCAGTCAGACCGCGGATCATCTGGATTGCCAGATCACATGCTTCCTTGTTGGTACTGGCGATGTTGATACGACCGGTATCATCGATGTCAATTGTGACGCCGGTAGTTTCGGTGATGTTGCGGATGTTTTTGCCGCCGGTACCGATGACGTCGCGGATGCGGTCCGTTTTGACATAGATAGTGGTGATACGCGGAGCAAATGGCGACATCTCGGCGCGAGGTGCGGCCAGAGTTTCAGCCATTTTACCAAGAATATGGAGGCGGCCTTCACGGGCCTGTTTGAGCGCCTGCTCCATAATTTCCTTGGTAACACCGCCGATTTTGATATCCATCTGCAGAGCGGTAACCCCTTCAGCCGTTCCGGCAACCTTGAAGTCCATATCGCCGAGATGATCTTCATCACCGAGGATATCGGAAAGGATGGCGAATTTATCACCCTCTTTGATAAGACCCATGGCAATACCGGCAACCGGTGCAGTGACCGGGATACCGGCATCCATCATCGACAGGCAACCGCCGCAGACGGCAGCCATTGAGGAGGAGCCGTTGCTCTCAAGCGTTTCAGAAACGATGCGGATCGTGTAGGGGAAATCATCATGAGCCGGAAGCACAGCAGCCAGAGCGCGTTCAGCCAGCATGCCGTGACCGATTTCACGGCGGCCAGGTCCGAGACGGAAACTGGTTTCGCCAACCGAGAACGGAGGAAAGTTGTAGTGCAGTAGAAAGCGTTTTCGTGAAGCCCCGTACAGGGAATCAATACGCTGCTCATCGCTTGAAGTGCCGAGAGTGGCGGCAACCAGCGCCTGTGTTTCGCCACGGGTAAAAAGGGCGGAACCGTGCACGCGGGGAAGAAAGCCGGTTTCAGTGCTTATCGGACGAATTGAGTTAGTCGTGCGGCCATCGATGCGGATACCGGTAGTAAGGACATCGGCACGGACACAGTCATACTCGAAATCACCCAGGAACCCTTTGATCTGCTTTGCCGAGCCTTCAAACTCTTCCTTAAGAGCTTCAATCGTTTCAGCCTTGACCAGATCAATCTGATCATGCCGCTCATTCTTTGCCTTCAGCTTGACCGCTTCGCCGATGCGCTCGTAGGCCAGTTCCTTAACTCGTGCCAGCAGGATTTCATCAACGACCACCGGCTTGACAGCACGCTTTGCCACACCGGCAAGCTTCTGCAGTTTTTCCTGTGCTTCAATCAACGGCAGCATCGCTTCTTTGGCAAAGAAAACACCTTCGAGCAGATCAGCCTCAGAAACAAATTTTGCTTCGCCTTCGACCATGATTATGGCATCACGACTGGCGGCAACGACGATTTCAAGGTCGCTTTTTTCAAGCTCTTCAGCAGTAGGATTGCAGATGAATGTGCCGTCGACGCGGGCCACTTTGGCACCGGCAATCGGGCCGTTGAACGGGATGTCGGAGATCATAAGGGCTGCAGAAGCGCCCAGCATTGACAAAATCCCCGGGTCATTATCCTGATCAGCAGAGACAACCGTTGCGATAATCTGGGTATCATTCAAAAACGTTTCCGGAAACAGCGGGCGGATCGGACGGTCGATCAGACGGCAGGTAAGCGTCTCAGGATCAGTTGGACGTGCTTCACGCTTAAAAAAACCTCCCGGAATCTTGCCGCCGGCATACGCCTTCTCGGTATAATTGACGGTAAGCGGAAAAAAGTCCTGCCCTTCCTTTGCTTCTTTTGCAGCAACAACGGTGACAAGCACCACGGTGTCACCACAACTGACAACAACAGCACCGCTGGCCTGTTTTGCCATCTTTCCGGTAGACAGCGTAATTGTTCTGCCCCCAAATTCAACCTGAACATTTTGTTCCATTTTAATTCTCCTCTTCGGTTGCGTTGGGGCCGTCGCTACAACTTCCTTTATAAAGAAGCTCTATCCACGCCCCCAACAAATGATAAAAGGGCCGCAAAGCCCTTTTCTGAAATGAGCATCCTGTAAACAAAAGCGGCGGTATATCAGTACTTACAGATATACCGCCGTTTACTATCTACGAATGCCGAGTCTTTCGATAACTGTTTTGTATCTGCCCAGCTCTTTACCTTTCAGGTAATCAAGCATGCGCCTTCTCTGGCCGACAAGCTTGAGAAGTCCGCGACGGCTATGGTGATCTTTCTTGTGTGTTTTGAAATGCTCAGTCAGGTAGGTAATACGCGCAGTCAAAATTGCGATCTGTACTTCCGGTGACCCTGTATCGCTCTCATGTTTCTTGAATTCATTGATTATTTCCTGCTTTTTTTCGGTTACCAGCACTGTTTGCTCCTCCATTACTTTTTTTGTAAAGCGTGTTAAAACGCATGTGATTTTTAAGAGTTGAACTAATTACCACATTGCTTCCAGCATGTAAAGGCTAATCTAACATGGAAAATTTGTTATCCCTGTGCGCTTTATTGACGAGAAGGCGCTTGACCGGCAGATTTTACACATACTGCTTTAATTCAGAAATTAGAGAAGAGCCCGTTCACCGTTTGTTTTATACGCCTTTTTATTTGACTCTGCTCCGCTGACAGGTTAATGAACTGGAGTGATGTTTCTGATTATGTGAAGAATAAGGAGCAATTTTAATGAGGAATGATGGACGCTCTGCCAAAGCACTACGGCCGATAACAATTACGCGTAATTTTACCAAACATGCTGAAGGCTCCGTGCTGATAGCATTTGGTGACACCAAGGTCCTATGTACCGCATCAGTAGAGGAATCGGTACCCCCTTTTTTGCGGGGTAAGGGGACCGGCTGGGTAACGGCCGAATATGCCATGCTGCCGAGGGCAACGCACACGCGTTCTCCCCGTGAGGCGGCTAAAGGGAAACAGACCGGACGTACTCTGGAAATTCAACGCCTGATCGGCCGCTCCCTGCGGGCGGTAACCGACCTTGGCAAATTGGGTGAGCGTTCGGTGTATATCGACTGTGATGTTCTTCAGGCTGATGGCGGAACACGTACCGCCTCAATAACCGGCGCGTATGTTGCTCTTGTTGATGCGTTAACTACGTTGAAAACGAAGGGTCTTCTGGCTGAAATACCTCTCAAGGAAGCGGTTGCCGCAGTCAGTGTCGGCATAGTCGGCGGGGAGGCTCTGCTCGACCTGAACTATATTGAGGACTCTTCTGCAGAAGTTGACATGAACTTTGTAATTACCTCCAGCGGCCGTTTTGTGGAGGTGCAGGGAACTGCAGAGGCTGAACCTTTTACGAGTGCTGAAATGGACGCCATGCGCGATCTTGCACTTGCAGGTGTTCAGCAGCTTTTTGCCTTTCAACGGGGGGCACTGACCGTATGAAACATCTGGTCGTCGCAACCCGTAATAAGGGGAAAATTGTTGAAATCAATGCACTTCTGTCCGGTTTGGTCGATCAGGTAAGCTGCGCTGCGGATTATGTTGATTTTCCTGACACCGTTGAAGATGGCAGCACGTTTGAGGAAAATGCCCTCAAAAAAGCACGCGAGGCGTCGCGTTTCTCCGGTCTCCCTGCCCTTGCCGACGACTCGGGACTGGTGGTTGATGCCCTGAACGGGCGCCCCGGTGTTTTTTCGGCGCGATATGCCGGCGAAGGAGCCGGAGACACCGCCAATAATGCGCGACTGATTGAAGAATGCACGAATATACCTGCAGAACAACGTCAGGCTGCTTTTGTCTGTGTGCTGGCATTTGTGAATCCGGAGGGAGATGAACAGCTCTTTTCCGGCAGGGTTACGGGGCAAATTATCTCGGAAGCCAGGGGAAACGGGGGCTTCGGCTATGATCCCCTTTTTCTGGTTGATGGCTTTGACAGGAGTATGGCAGAGTTGACATTGGCAGAAAAAAACTCCCTGAGCCATCGTGCTCAGGCGTTCAGGAAGTTTCGTGACTATCTGGAAACAATGGCATAAAGGAAACTATACCGCGTGAAGAAAAACAATCAATACGATCAAACGAGGACAAAACCCTCAGCCGTACCAGCACGTAAAGCGACTGAAACCGCTGCTGCCGCCAAGCCATTCGTACCGGTGACGAAAAAAAATGTCCTCGAGTTGCGCATAACCTCTCTGGATGAAGACGGCTATGGAACTGTCCGCAATGAAGACGGCATGACCTTCAAGGTCAGCGGTGCTTTACCCGGTGATGTTGTCTTTGCCGGTGTCGATCATGTCGCCGGCGGTACCGCCTTTTGTCACGTCAAAAAACTGCAGCAGCCATCACTGTTGCGAAGTAACAGCCCCCCCTGTCGCGAAAGTGCCGATTGCTTCGGCTGTCCTTTGATCGCCATGAAATATACAGAACAGAAAAACTGGAAACGGGGCATGATTCTGGCCGAGATTGCCAAGTATCCTGCTTTATCAGGGGTTGTCGTGCATCCCTTGCTTTCTCCCGACAATCTGATCCATTACCGTACAACTGCAAAGTTGGTGGTTGCCGGTAAATTTTCGGAACCGTTTATCGGCATTTACCGTCGGGCCAGTCATGACGTGTATGATCTGGAGCAGTGCCCGATCCACCACCCGCTTATTGACAAAGTTGTAGAAGCGGTCAGAAAGGGGATAAAGAAAGGGAAGGTGCAGGTTTATAATCCGCAAAGCAAGATGGGACTGCTCCGCTACCTGGTCGTGCGTGTTTCGACCTATGAGAAAAAAGCGATGGTTGTTTTTGTCACGTCAAAGCGCTCCTTCAATGAAATTCATCATCTGGGGCGGTATGTACAAGACCTGGTTCCCGAGGTGGAAATAGTCGTCCAGAATGTCAATGCAACCGAAGGCAATGTAATCATGGGACAGAAAGATTTTTTTCTGACGAAGAAGCTGTACCTGACGGAGCAGATTGGCGATGTGTCATTCAGAATTTCACCACGGTCGTTTTTTCAGGTTAATAACAGTGGCGCCAACCTGATTTACAGTAAAGTACGCGATTGGGCCGGGCTTACCGGAGCTGAAACAGTTCTTGACCTGTACTGCGGAATTGGCGGGATATCTCTGTTCCTTGCCGGATCCGCCAAAGATGTGATCGGCGTTGAAGTAGTTGAAGAGGCCGTGGCCGATGCCCGTATGAATGCCCGGATAAACAGCATCAAGAATTGCCGCTTTGAAGCCGGAGACGCAGCAGATCTGCTCGACGAGATGGCAGGCGATCATCTAACCGTTGATGTTGCAGTGCTGAACCCACCCCGCAAGGGATGTGATCAAAACGTCCTGGAACGGGTTGCGGCACTCGGTCCAAGGTCGATCATCTATGTTTCCTGCTCACCGCAAAGCCTGACTCGTGATCTTGACGTTCTTAACAAACTGGGCTATCTCTGTCGTGAGATTCAACCGGTGGACATGTTTCCACAGACCGTTCATGTAGAGAATGTGGCAAAACTGGTCAGGCAGTAAATTAATGCCATAAAATCAGCTTGACATTCAAAACGCAACTTGCTATTACTCACCAGCTTTTTGATGTAGGCGCGTAGCTCAGCGGGAGAGCGCTACCCTGACACGGTAGAGGTCGGCGGTTCGACACCGCCCGCGCCTACCATTATAAATACTGGGCCGACAGAGTGTCGGCCCTTTTTTTTATTTCGCTAAAATTACTCATAGCCCATCTGTGGCCCATTCCTGGCCCATAATTTTGGGCCAAACTGATTTATTGATCACTACCTTTATGGCCCAAGTGACTTAATTAACTGCTTAAATTTATTTGACGATAAAAATTGAAACGGGTACACTAACTCCCATGAATATTGAAGAACGAAAAAAATTGGTTAAGCATAGGCTAATAGATAGGAATCTATCTTTTCGTGCCTGGTGTGCATTAGTGGGAGTGTCTCACAGCGTTGCCAGGGATTTTGTGTCCGGCAGGCTTACTGGAACAAAAAGTGATAAACATCTGCATGTTAGAGAAATTTTGAAGAATGAGTTTGGTGAAGATATGTTCGATTAATTTTTTTGTTGCAATTTACGAACATTGTGTGTATAGTGAATTTAAATGGTCACATAGTTGGCCATAAATTTTACTCACATATACACACAAAGTGTGTATATGTAGGGAGGCTCTATGAATAAAACATTCATGACAACCGCAGAATTGGCAGAGAAGCTCCACTACAACGCCAGGTACATCACAAACTACCTGGTCGACTCAGTCCTGATGGAGGGTATTCAAATAATCTGACAACGATATAAGACCGATTATTTTTCATTCAAATGATTCAGTGCGACATGATATGACGTCTCACTCTGCTATATATGAATCATAGTTTTTTCCAGACTGAAGGAGGATTACACCATGGCACTCCCCGCATTTATCACCCGCACCCGCACCCAAAAGCCACAGTCCGGCCGCTTTGACTCGGCAGCAAAAGAATACAGCCCCCTGCTCGGTTCCTGGCTGATCAGGATGGCACTGCTGCTCAAATGGCATGAACCAACGCGTGAAGAGCGCTGGCCGGATATCTTCGGAGACAGTGATTTTATGACCATTACCGGCATTGAGGAAGAAGACACCTCGAAGCGTTCCCGGCGACACCCAACGGCGAATATGTGCAAAAAAATCCTGCTTGAGCAGTTGAAAGTGCTTGAAGAGATAGAACTTGATCCGGATATGCCGCTTTTCAAAAACATCGCCTATTTTTCCGAACTTCTCAAACTGAGCGAAGCAGGCCAGGCATACCTGCTCTTTGCAGCCCTTATTGATCTTTTCCCAACGTACCGGGATGCGATCTCCGGGCGCTGTGAAAAGACCTCAAACCCACACTTTCAGCGAATAATGAGCGGCCTGACCGGAATCCCTGAAAAGGAATTCATGGAAGTTACCGTTCCTGATGGAGTCCTCACTGCAGCCGGACTCCTCAAGATAAACCACCGCATAATCGATCTTGAGTCAAAAATCGACCTCATCAAAGGCTTGAGCGGCGTGCTGCTGTCACCGCACGCCAGCGTCGACGAACTTATGTCCCGTTTCTTGCGAAAGACGGCGCCGCCAGCGCTTACTCTTGATAATTTCCCGCATCTTGCGACGGATACGTCAGCACTGCGGGATTATGTTCGCAATGCGGTAGACAACCAGACGACCGGGGTAAACATCCTTTTTTCGGGCAAGCCGGGTGTGGGTAAGACCCAGTATGGCCAGGCTCTTGCGGCGGAACTGGGTGTGGATCTCTACGAGATAGCCTATTCAGATGCCGAAGGAGATCCCATCAAAGGTGAGAGTCGGTTGCGGGCGTACAGCTTCTGTCAGCGACTGTTGGCCGACACAAAGAATGCGGTCCTGATGTTCGATGAGGTTGAGGACATCTTCCCGCAGGATTATGGCTTTCTGAAATTCCTCTTCGGCGGCGATGATGGCGGGAGCGGCAAACAGGTTGGGGGCAAAGCATGGATCAACCGGACAATGGAACTGAACCCGGTACCTGCTATCTGGATCAGCAATCATACGTCGCAGATTGACCACGCCTATCGGCGACGTTTTGATTATTCAATCAACTTTCCGATTCCGCCAAAGAAGGTGCGCTTGACCATTGCCGAGCATCACCTGAATCTGTTTGACCCTCCTCGCGAATGGCTGGAGCGGATTGCCTCCAATGAGGAGACGACCCCCGGCCAGCTTGAGCGGGCGGCAAAGGTTGCAGCAATCGCCGCCGGGTCGGACACCGGTCGTGCCAGGGATCTGGTGGACCAGACTCTGCAGCGGAGCATAACGCTTCTTGACCAGCGCCAGACACCAACCCGCAACAAAGTCTGGACCGGCTATAGTCTCGACTGGCTCAATATCAATAATGATATTAACCGTCTGATTGATGGTTTGAAAAAACGTCCGCACGGTACCTTCTGTTTCTACGGAGCCGCCGGAACCGGCAAGAGCGAACTTGCCCGGTATATGGCTGATGAACTTGGGGTCCCGATAATTATGCGACGTGCCTCCGACCTGCTGGATAAGTATGTCGGGGAGAGCGAAAAGAACATCTCCGCCATGTTCGACGAGGCCAGGCAACAAAATGCTCTCCTGATTCTTGATGAAGCTGACAGTTTCCTTGCTGACCGCCGTGGTGCACAGCAAAGCTGGGAAGTGACACAGGTGAATGAGTTGCTCACGCAAATGGAAGCATTTGACGGCATCTTTGTCTGCACTACGAACCTGATGGACAAGTTGGATCAGGCAAGCTTGCGGAGATTCTCTTTCAAGATCCGATTTGATGTATTGAAACCGGAGCAGCGCTGGGGGCTTTTCTGTCAGGAGTTGGTGAGACTCGGAGGAGACCGGGAAGCGGCGGCAGAATGGGAGGTTCAGGTGAAGCGGCTCGAAAAACTCACCCCCGGGGACTTCTCCGTCGCAAACCGTCAGTTTGAGCTTCTGGGTACAACTCCCACGGCAGGAGAACTATACGAGCAGTTGCGCTTGGAGTGTGCAGCAAAAGGCGGCTCGATTGGTAAAATCGGCTTTGGTGGGTAGAGGATTTCGGGTTGATAATTGCAGCCGTTCAGTGCAGGAGGCTGAACGGCTGTTTGTGACAGGCCTTTCGTATAAAAGTACCGCCGGAGGAGCGTCAAGCAGCTTTCGACAGCGAAATGTCAAGGGTACGCCCTACAGCCGCCGCATAACGCATAAGAGTTCGCAGGCTTGGCAATGGTCGGCCTGATTCAATGCGGGCGACAACAGATTGCGTGGTGCCCATTCTGTTTGCAACCTGTTCCTGACTCAGCCGTTCCTGAAGTCTGACCTCTATCATTTTCGCAGCAAAATTGAATTCCTGTTCAAGAGATTCATATTCTTTTTTGAACACTTCATCAGTCATCAATTCTTTTTTCAGTACAGAAAGCTTCTTACCCATTGTTAATCTCCTTATAACTCACATATGGCATTCCGAGGTTTTCAAGCCCAAACTGTTCAATCAGTTCCGATATCTTCATCAGGCGGGCCTTCATATCAGCAGGTAGAGCCAAATACTCAGCTTCTACCTGGTCATTCAAAAATTCTGTGTGCCATTTAACGGTCATGACGCAATTATAGCTTTTTTGCGATAAGTATCAATAAGTAAAATAATAAAAGGAGTGACAACTATGCCGACCAACAAACTTGCTGCATGGGAACGAACCTATCGATACGCCGGAAAACAGGATAAATGCAAAGTACTGCGTGACCATCTGGATCTTCTGGGAATTGAAGCAAACCCAGAATCACTGCTTGAGGGAACCATAAAACTCGTCAGAATGTCTGCGGCGTACTTGAGCATTGATAATAGATCCATTGATAAATTTATCTCGATGCAGGCCTACAATCCTCCACTCAGTCCAGATACACCCTATATTTTCACCTTTGACCTCTGTGGTAAGGCATATGCCAGAGCTTTTGTCGGACCGGGGGAAAACCAGATGATTGATCTGGCTGACCTCTTCAACTCTCCCTGGGATGAATACAAGGTGGCCGGGTACTATGAGTTTATTATCAGCCGTGCAGATCTGAAACCTCTATTGGTAAAAGAAATAAGGAGCCTCACCAAGCTGGTGAAGAATGACCTCTATTATGATTACAGTAAGGATGAGATTGACATAGATTTCACGGAATACTCCAACAGAGAGTGCTTACAGGTAGCAGTCATGGAAAAACCGTAAGCGTGAGTGGCGTGAGAGCATTTATGAATACGGCTATATGCTTGCACGGAAGATGGCGGAAAAGTATCTTCCGCCATCAAGATAGCCGGTTTTATTGTGTGGTAAGAAGTGATACAGAGCCTTTACTTATCCAATTGACCCCGACTCCAAGCAGCGGCTTATCGGGTCTGGCCGCTGTCAAAGCATCCACATAACAATTGAGTTGCGGCAGATATTTGGCAAAACGAAGCTCAAGATCGTCGGTCTGGTCTGATTTGTGGTCTATGATCCAGAATCCTGTTGCCGTCTCGACGAGCAGATCTATAGAGCCATTGATGACGCTTCCTGAACTGTTCAGAGCCAATACGGGAATCTCCCGTCCTATATGCAATGGTTTCAAAGTATTAGCTACCCACCCTTCAAACAATGCAGCGGCATTAGTTATGGATCGCAGTTCATCATCACTGAATTGATAGCCGGTAAGTGCTGAAAGAGTCCCTGCATCCAGGGCACTTTCTCCCATCAGTTCAAAACAGCGGTGCAGCAATGCCCCACGCTCTACTCCCTCTACAGACAGTTTGATTGTAAGCGCATCTCCGTAACGAACATGTTCTATGCCGTCAATTTTTTGGGCATGCTCGTCATGCAGCGATGATGGCGAAACAGATTCCGGAGTCAGGTTGGCATGCAGTATCCCGGGTTTGATAGCACGGCGTCCGATAACCGGTAGTTTTGCTTCAATCTCAACTGTGGCCGGCATATCCCCCGCATCCGGAGCTGCTCCTGGAAACGTCGTAACCTCGCATTCGAAGTGTTTTCCCATGACCGTGAGAGTAGTACTGGAAAGCGACATGCTTGTCCTGGCAGTTAATAACGACCAGTATGACCCCGCCTTTGCTGTGCTGTTTGCCTGAAACTCAGGCCACTCCAGAATCAGCTTTTCCCGGGCACGAGTCAACGCGACATAGAGAAGCCGACCGGCACTATCAAGCGTATCTGGCAAAAGATGATCAATAAAAATCTCCCTCGTTTCTTTCGCTACAAAATTCGGGGAGATTTCAAGCAGGGCATTATCAAGGACAGTTCCCAGGTCGGAAAAATCCTTATACACAACAGAAATCTCAGGGAGCCGGGGAATAACGGGACAATCGGTACTGGACACGATGACAACAGGCCATTCGCGACCTTTGGAGCGATGCCAGGTGATCAACTGCACGGCCTCCTCATCAATCACCTGTGGTTCCGGTTGACCATTCTCCCGTGTAGCCCTCCCTGTCAACCAGGCAAGAAATGTCATGATACCTGCGCCATAAAAACCGCCGCTGGCCAGGGCTTCCTGATTTGCTGCCATGAATTCACGACTCTCACGCTGAAACCGCAACAGATTGGCCCGTGCCTGAGTTGCATCAGGCCAGCAGCATATCAGGTCATACAGCGAAAGTGTGGTGATGATCTCTTCCAGAACTGTTTCGATGCTCCTGTCAGGTGACCCCACGATAACCGGCTGTAATTTTTCCAACAGTGGCTCGACAGGCGTATCCCCGGCAATCAGAGCCTGCAGCGCAGTTTCTAGTGTATGGCTGCCGAATTCTGTAACACAGAGGTAGAGCACGGCATGCCGATCCGTAGGATCAGCAACGTAATGAAGCATATTAACCAGCAACTGCACGATACGCGACTCATACCAACCACCCTGCTCAATCAGTGAGCGAATGCCATTGTCCCGTAGAACAGCAGCAAAAGACTCCAACCTGGCATTAGTTGGGCAGAGAACTGCAATATCCCCTGCACGCAGACGCCTGACCGCTGCCTGTTTTTTATCAAAAATTGTCTCTGACTGGTCGGAAAGCAACTGCTTTATTTTATCAACCGTACATTGAATTCTCTCGTCAATTGTTTTGCCTTTGACGAAGTTCAGTATCTCAAGTGGCTTTGTTGATGTGGGGTATGGTGCCATTGGCTTGAGGGATGTATATTCAGCCCCGAACAGACCGGCACCGACCTGGTTAATCCACATCATCAGTGCAGGAGTGGAGCGCCAGTTTGACGTCAATGGTGTGGTGTTTTTGACGTACTTCTGCTGTAGCGCCTCCATCAAGCGCGGGTCGGCATTCTGGAACCCCATGATAGCCTGCTTCAGATCGCCAACGATCAGCGTAGGAACACCCTTACGCTGCAACTCCCAGAGAAGAGCAAACTCCAACGGATTGGTGTCCTGAAATTCGTCTATCACCAGGCAGTCAATTCTGCCCTTCAGCACTGAAAGCACATCCGTTCGGGTCGCCAACAGGTTATGAGCAATTGCCAGCATATCGCTATAATCTACCAGACCACGGTCCCGCTTTTCCTCGGCATACCTCCCAAGCGCATCCTGACCAGCACCGAGAAGTGACTCAATGTGAATCAGCGCGTCTTTCAAAGGCCCTGGATGATCGGGTAGCTCTCCGGCAGTAGCCATGACATCCTCAGCAAGTTCTACATAATCCTCCGGCATTTTAGTTACACGAAGAGAGCGCAGTTTTTGCCACAGCTTCCAGTCCCGTTCAAGAGGATCACCCTTTTCGGCCTGTTTCAGATGGCGGAAATCCTCCCGCAAAGCTTTATCAGCCGTGGCATTCCCGCCGTATTTGTCAACCAGCTCGTTAGGATATTTTTTTAGAAGCTTCTTGACGGCTGAAAGAAGGTTTTTCTTCATCAGCGCGCCATCGCCCGTTGCTCCATACAGGCGGGTAACCATCTCTGCCGCATGCGGTATCAACCGATGGTCTTCCTCCTGCCTCCCGATGGAAATTAATTTCCCAATCAGCTTTAATACAGCATCGCGAAATAACTCTTCAGCGCCCTTCCCGCTCATAAAATCGTAGTCATAGCCATGAGCTGTCAAATCGCCCATAACGTCATCAGCCCGATCTGTCTCGGACAAAGCCCGTCGAATAAGAATTGCACTTTCATCTTCATTCAAGAGTCGGGGATGAGGTGATGTTCCGTTATCAAAGGCGAATTCTGTAAGAACTCTCAAGCCAAAACCGTGGATGGTTGTGATGTAGGACTGCTCCAGCTTGAGTGCATCCTCAAGCCGCCCACGTGATGTCAGCTCAAACCGAATCCGCTCACGCAGTTCCGAGGCCGCTGCTTCGGTAAAGGTAACGGCAACGATCCGATCTGGAGCAACCTGGCCGGCAATAACCCATTCCGCGAGCTGTGTCTGGATTTTATGAGTTTTTCCTGAACCGGCTCCGGCAGGAATGATGGTTAAGGGGGGAATAGTCATGACTGCCCCTCTGCAATATCAAACCCGACAATATTGCGACTCTCCCGACTGAATTCCACTCCGATCAGGTGAATCGGTTCACCATACTGCCGGTATTTTTCGGCATACCCTTTTGCCTGCAACTGCTCAAGCGCCTTACCTTCTGGTGCCATCTCCACCACCTTGAATTCAAACAGGTATATATGGCCGTTGAAGCGAACCGCCATGTCTATTCGCCCTTTGTTGGTGCTGTCCTCTACTCGTATATCGAGACCAAGTGCGGCAAAATAACTGTAGAAGATACTGGCGTAATACCCTTCGAAGCCTGCAAGCTGATTTTTGCGATACCAGTCGTGCGGGATGGAGGCATAAAAAGAGTGGAATAGATCCTTCAGAGCTGGAAGATCGTTAGACATGAGAATGTCGTATAGACGGCTGACGTTACGGGCCGGTACCATCGGATCCTGGGATAATGCCTGCAGCAGGCTGTCGTTCAGGCTGGCGAGCACCTCCTTGTTCGGGTAGCGCAGGGTAAGTTCCAACCGTCCCGGAAGATAGCGATGTGAATCAATAGTCAGGTAACCGGTCTGGAACAGTAGCGCCTCGATGGGGATATTACCAACGTCAAACGTTGAAAGCAGCGATTCAGGAGCAATGATCCGCGCAAGGTCTGGGGTAAACTGCTGCCGTTCGGAGAGCAGTTTGATCAGAAAAGTCGGTGTTCCGGTCTCAAACCACCAGGGGCGAAACAGGCGATTCCTGAAAAGCAGCAGCAGGTCAAAAGGATTATAGACAGCATCCCCCAGCCAGTTATAACCATTGTACCATTCCCGTACCTCTTCACGATCCAGTCCCTCCAGTTCGGGGGAAAAGACCATCTCAATATCATTATCAGTATAGCCACAGATGGCGCTGTAACGAGCATCCAGGGTAATGTCCTCCAGATTGTTCAATCCGGAGAACAAGCTGACTTTGGAAAATTTACTGACACCGGTTAGAAAAGCAAACTTTATATGCGCATCGGAATCCTTGATAACGGAATAGAGGTCCTTTAAGCGCTCGCGGATATCGCACGCGGTCTCCGGTTCATCAATACGGTCAAGGATAGGCTTGTCATATTCATCAACCAGCACGACCACTCGCTGACCCGTCTTCTCATGCACCAGACGAATAAGCTCCAGAAAGCGGCTGCGGATATCGGGAAATGCCGCAGGAAACCCGAAACGTCCCTCATGATAGCTTAACTGCTGGTGCATTGTTGCATCCAGCTCTAAACGATCCTTGACCACCCCGCCACCAAAACTGATCTTGATAACAGGATATTTTATCGACCAGTCCCAAGATTCATGAGCGATAAGTCCCTGGAAAAGTACTTCGTTTCCCTCAAACAGCTCCTTCAGCGTATCCAGAAACAGGCTCTTACCAAAGCGCCGTGGCCGGGAAAGAAAGTAGTGGCTTCCCTGTTCAATCAAAGCCAGGGCAAAACCGGTTTTGTCCACGTAGTAGTAATCAGCTTCACGTATCTTCTGAAATGTTTGAATCCCTATAGGCAGTTTTTTTCGCATGGTGCGCCTCGTTTGGTGTAGAGGGAATTTAATTCCCCTCCTGTGGAGGGGCGCCCTGCAGGGGCGGGGTGGTTGCCATTTTCCGTGTGACAGGTATGTAAAACAGTGCCACGTCAACGTCCTTTATTTTGCGAAGGATCGTTCTGATGTGGCTCAAAGGAATTCGCAGTTTTATATCCTCGTTTAAACCCGATACGCAGCGTATCACACGGGTGATTTCTACTCATGCTCGCATGTAAAGGCACTCATGGCTTTGTAAGGTGGGCAGGTTTGATTGCCCACCAATGTTATATTGCTCCGCGTGGGCATGGTGAAACTATGCCCACCCTACCTGGCTAAATTATGCAATGAGTCAATAGATTTAAAACCAAATCATTGAAAGAATATGGCATCGAGCATAGCAGCACGAGCGTGCCACACGTTAAGCTCCATATTATCTACTGGTTGTGGTGAGTTCCAAAAATCTGAATTTATAATATTGCTTACAACGTCAGTCCAATATCTATTGTAATTCATACCTGCTTGTATTATTTGTAAATGCTCACAAAGATTTCGTCTATTTGCTCCGTTGTAACAAATAAAATAGTCAGGTCGTTTTAACGCTAACAAACGACTGGCTGGTGAGACATATGTTTGACCATTTGTAAAAGCTTGAACAAAATGACCAATAAAATTATCATAGTGCTGCCTTGTGACAACACCAGCTAACGGAATAGCATCAAGTGCATTTGAAATATTAATGTCATTAACATTGATTCTGTTAGCAAAAACGCCAGCTCCACCCATTCCACCAAAAATACCTTGTTCTAAGAACACTTGATTTGGTAAGCCAGCAATAGCTTTTCTCGTCCCATCGTTCATTAGATTATATCTAGCATTAGCTGCAAAAGCGATTCTTGCAAAATCAAGCATCCTGCAACGCTCATGGTAATAACGTTCGACAATAACATTTTGATAAAAATTTATCCAATCGATTGGACGGTCGTCTTGAACTCCTGCTATGCGTCTTTGAATTCTCGGCTGAACATCCCAAAGAAGCCGATATTCCGCAGCCAATGCGTCTGTCATAGTTTGGGCATCATTATCATTCCAGTAATCATCGATTAGTTGCAATAGGCTGTCCTTAATTGCAACACCAGCATCATCATTAGAGATATGAAGCATTATTTCGCTATTAACTTCCATAGCAGCTGATGTCAAATTCGCACTACCGACCAAAATATCCCAAGAGTTGTCGTCACTCCAAAAAATATAAACCTTAGGATGAAAAACGCCCTGTTGTTGATTTATAAACCTAACTTCGTCGTTATCAACGAATTCGTCAAGCACGTCTGGATGAGTATGATAAAAACTTGTACCAATAACCATTTGTTCAATTTTATTTATGTTGTTTATGTCTACTAACTCAGTAAAAACATCTGTGTTCTCGGTAGCCCAGGCAACAGCGATAGCTATATGATTATGATTTTGAATTAAATCAATTAAAGTTTCGCTTAATATATCACCATCAGAAATAAGATTCATAAAATACCCCCGGTTAATGAATAAAGAGACTATTTCTACATATAAGCTGCTAGGTTATCGAAAGGTGAAATGTTAAATTTATCAGGATGGTGGATTTCTGGTCATCCATCAAAGGGGCCGAAATTATGGATTTTTTTTGTGATTTGTACTTTGATGTGGCAGCACTATAAATCTGCTTTTCATTGGCTATCCCCCCCCTTGAAAGATTTATTAATTTTGTAAACTGAAGGACTTTCTACACCGAACAATTCCAACAGTAGCTAGGTTGCGTTTGGTTCATCAACGCGACGCTTTTAGTATTTCCAGCACCGTAACGTTGCGTTTCACGATAAGGCCGTTCAACACAACCTACAAAATAATCTCACACGGTTCCACCAGATACCTACCATAAAACACGCTTTCAATCGCTATAAAACCATCCAACAGATCTAATCAACAACAGCTTGACTTGGCACTGGAGCGTCACTGGCCCCGCTCCACGCCGGAGCGGGGGAACGATAAACATTGAATTAAATTTATGAATTTTCCAGCCTGATAATCCCTGCTTCAACAAGCACCGGCTGTAAACGCTCTTTAATAGCCAAAAGCAATTCAACTTCTTCGCCAGGATAGGCCCTTAGTGCTGCCAGACCATGATCAAAAACTTCACTCTGCCCTGGATACAATATGGCGGCATATTTCACGACACGCTTGCCTGATTCGTCTCGAATTGCGTCGCGATACGCATGCATTTTATCGATATCGGTCTTTTTGGGTTTCCCATCGCCAATAATCTGTTCTTCGCTGACAAGTTTGTATTTTGGGTCAAAAATATAAATTTCACGAACACCATTGACCCGGTTCACCTCAATTACTACGTCAGGTCTCTGCTCATAGCTCACACTGCCAAGTCCACGATTTCTTGCGAAGGTACGCTCCGGAGTCAGTTTTACGACTGTGCCGGTATGCGGGTGTTTAAGCCTGACTACATCCTTGCCGTCGGGAAGCAGTTTCACGAACAGTCCGCCTGAATCACGGTGAAACAGGCTTTCATGATCAATGATGTAGCCGGAGTCATGCCCTAATTCCAGCAGGGCCTGAATAACGATAAGCGTACCCCAAAATTGATACAGACTGGGGAGATTGTCTAAAGGAGCGTCCAGCAACGCTTCATCAAGCCGAACGGACGCGTTTTTATGAAATTCTATGTACCCTTCCAGTGCAGCACGATACGGCGGTCGTTTGAGCAAGACCATCGTCAGGCGGTCGGGCGAGAGGGATAGTTCGCCAACACCATCGAGAAACAATGCGGCACGACGGGCCTTTTTCAGCGCCGAATGCATCTCGGAAAGTTTCATTCCCAGGTCATTGCTTTTTCCGCTCAAGGCTCGCTGTAATGCCGAAAGACGCCGTTCCACCTGGCTGATAAAAGTATTGAGCAGACGGTTTTCATACACGTCAGCGGTGTGTTCAACCCGTGTATCGATTATGTGCTGCGGCACGCCGGATTCATCAAGATTTCCGCTACGGGTGAGGGACTGCATTAAGCGGGCAGCTGACGGTCGCCGCACTCTTTCACGTTTGACCCATATCTCCGATGTTTTAAGTATCTGATGATAGCGGTCTGCAAGTTCTGCCATTATCTTGAGCAGCCCTGTGCGTTGGTCAGTTCCATATACGGCCCGTTGTAACCAGAGTATCTGCTGAGCCAGGGTCGATTCACTTGGAGGTTGGGTCTTAATCCCGACAAGACCACCACACTGCTGCAGAGAGAGTGCAATAGTGGCAGGTAGTCGACACTCGAGATCTTCCATCATGGTACCGAAGGAATCGAATGAAATTTTTTGCGGTCGGATGGTCACTTTTTCTTCGTAGACAGCAGTGCCATGCTCCAGTCGAAGCAGATAATTACCCGGATTGCTTCTCTCCCAGTTGGCAAGCAGCATTGGAGTACCAAACTGTCGCGACCGGATAACGTTCAACTCTCTACCGTGCAAAAAAAGAGCAATCGAGTCAATCTCTTCAAGCGGCAGGCACACTTCAACAAACGCCGTTGACCACTCTGCTGGAGACGACACCTGATTTCCTTCCCAGTCGAGAAACCTGAGGTTAGAAGTAAGAAGCAAATCCATGATTGCGGAAGCCCTCCAGCATCATCCGTGACTTGGCCTCTGTCAGCTTGAATTCCGGAAATTCTTCAATAAGGAATGCGAGTATTTCACCAATCCGATTGCTGGTACCTTTTACCTTAGGGAGTATCTTCTGCACTATCTGCTCATCTAATGCCACCTGCCACGGTACTCCAAGCTCCAATGATTCATCGAGATACGCTCCTATTTCATCGATAACCCGGAAAGCAAACGGAGCGTTTTCATGTACCATGTCCCAGATTTTAAGCAGGGCCTGGCTATGAGCGGCTTTACCAATGTGAGTCACCACTGATTCCCGGGTTATCCCCATCTCGATCAGTTGAGCGCGGTCATAGACCTTGTCAGCAAACCCGTGGGTTGTTTCATCTATATTGACCGTACCTATGAAGTAAAGGTTGGGAGGAAAAAGCACCGCTTCAGTGCCAAGTTCGATGAAGGTATCGTCATTTTTTGTACGGGAGCGCAACTCCATCAGTGAAAGAAATTTGGCAAAATAATATTCCACCCGTGCCAGGTTCATTTCGTCCAGCACCAGATGATAGGGCGTGGCCAACTCACCATGTTCGGCATAATCCCGGGCTGCCGCACGAAGAAAAAGGCTAAAGTCGGTATCATGATAGCTCTTGTCCAACGGATTGAAATAGCCAAGCAGATCTTCATTACTGGTCCAGTTCGGTGCAACCGGAACAACCGCGACCCGCGCACCGATCGCTGCAGCATACAACTCCGCCAGCCAGGTCTTTCCGGTACCACTGATACCGGAAAGGACAACAAACTTCCTGGTTTTCAAGGATATGTGGTAGCGGCGAAGCTGTTGCAGATCTATGCGAAACTGTTTTGCTGTCAAAAAGGCATGAATTCTGGCCAGATCGTCCGTATTGGAACTGCTGGTTGGTTGAGCCGGGCGAGAAGCTGATGTTTCAGGGTGCACTTCAGTATCAGGCAGTTGTGCAATCATGGCGACATGCTCCTCCAGAATTTCTTTAAGCAGTCTGAACTCTTCGGCATTTTCCAGTACATCAAGGTGCATATTAAAGCCGGCGGTATCAATTTTTTGAGAAACTATCTTTTCAACTTGAGGTGATATGCTTTTCAGCTTTTCAACTAAATCCTCGTAACCGTGGGTTCGTCTGACACTAAAGATTGCCCTGTTTTTTGAAGGTTCATCAGGGTAGCGTCCGGGACATAATCCAAACTGAGCAACTCCGCCAACCTTCACACTGACCCAACACTCCTTCTTGAACCACCAAATAGGTTCTCCGAAAGACGAGCGAATCCAGGATATCAAATCGTTAACAGCATCAATGATACGAGGCGGGTTATTCTGCAACTGAGTCATAAATGTAAGTTCGTCTTCACTGGCCATTCAGAATCCTCCCAAATAGAATAAAAGCTCAGATTGTTACTCCTGCTTCATAAACAGCCGTATCAACGGACTGTTATCAAGTGCATAAGGCTTTGTTGCTGCAGTTTTATCAAACCACTCTTCATCACTGGAACTGTTCAAAGTGACAATTCCCTTTGCAAGCTGCGCAATCAGTTCCTTGATCAAAACCATGGCCTTGGTTGAAATTCCATTACCCAACTCATGAAATCCTCCCAGAGTGCCTCCTGACCATCCGGTTGTATCAGCCAAAGCCGTTTGATCGTTGAGCATGTAATACATGACGCCAATATCCGTGCATGATCCGATTGCCGCAGTCATGGCAGGATTATCTTCTTTGACACCGCCCGTCTGCAGCATCAGTCGGTACAGGTTAGCCTGGCTGTCATACTCCTTTTTCATCCGCTCACGCCGGGAGCCGCTCTTGGACTTTTTGTAATCGACAATGTACAGGCGATTGCCAGGCAGCTTCATCAGCAGATCGGCATTACCTGTTAACGGGAGATCATCCAGCATGCCAAGCAGCGTTACTTCAACGCCAATAACATCGGCCCGGAGATGAAGCATAATTTCGCTCCAGCGTAGCGCCGCGTCTTCAATATCCCGAACGAGATGACGAACCTCAATTCGCCATTCGGGCGCGAGCATAAACGGCATCAGATTTGATATGGCATCATGAAGCAGTGATGGCACCTGTTTTTTGATCTCGTTGGCAGAGGGGATCTTCTTGCCTGGAGCAAAAAGATGCTCAAAAACGGAATGAGCCAGTGTGCCTTTGCCCATCATGTCCAACTCTTCAGGTGCCCATTCTTTCGGTTCCATGTTGTAACGTCGAAACAGCCAGGCAAGTGGTGATACCATCAGCGTTTCCAGACCACTGGGCGATTCCGGCTTCTGATTTCCCTCTTTGTCCGCTCGCAGCTTCAGAAGGTTGTGCGGGAGAGTAACATCATCAGATTCAAGAGTCCGTAGCGACTGAGGTGCAGACTCCGACGCTCGGGCAAGAAGATTTACCTGATCGCGATCTGCAGCGCTATCCAGGTCATATACCAGCGCTTCCGGTGACGTCACTCCTTCAAGTAACTGAGCCATGAAGGTCAAACTTTCAGAAGGGTGGATCGTCTCACCCAGGCCATCGCGACGCGGCATGAGAATAGTAATGTGCTCACCGGCCGACATTAGCTGGCGCCGGAAAAGTTCTCTGCGTCTTTGTGCCGTCTGAGCACGGGTTTCAATGGCATACCCCAACTGTTCGTTCAGAATCTGCAGGTCGGACTCTCCAAATACTGATGAAGCACCTGTTGCGGCAGGATAGTGCCCTGAGGCCAAACCAAGAATGAACAGTGACTTTACCTGACGCCACGGTTCCTCGCGCTCGCTGAAAATTGCTATCCCCTCACGGGTAATGGCATTCTCTGTAGATCCGGAATATTCTTCAGGTGCCGCTGCTGCCAGAATTTCTTTCCATGGTGTTGATTCAACACCTTGCAGCATGCCTCGGACATCAGAAATAGTCTGGCGGGCACGGCCAAGATGCGCTTCCATCCCCTCCCCTGCTCTTATGAACCGGGAGAACGCCAACAGTGCGGCATCGAGTTCTGCCGGTACAATAGATTCATTTTCAATATGCCGGGCAAGGTGCTGCAGTTCGTCCAGTTCGGTATCTCCCCCCATAATCCGGGTGGCCAGTATGACCCCTTTTTCAACAGACCAGGGCATGAGAGGTGATGTGACTAGCGAAGCAAGCGCCTTCACCGGAGCCGGTTTACGTAATGACAGGAGAAAATGAAAGACTGTTTCGCGGCCAATATCTCGAAGTGATGCTTCTCTGACAAGGGCGGAAACGGGAAGGCCGGCAGCGCTGAAAACACTCCGTAGTGCCTGAGCATATTCAGAATCGGTCGGCAGAAGCACGCCGATATCACTGATTCGATGGTCCGGATTCAAAAGCAGCGTCTGAATCATCCCCGCAGCAACTTCAACCTCCTCAAGACAGTCACGAGCGGCCACCCATTGGATTGATGCATCGCGCGGCACTTTTTCTACCGGTGCAGAAAACAGTTTGTGCTGGAAATGCGCAAGTGTGCAGACTGCGGAACCGGCACCGTTCATTGTAAAGGTTGATCGGTGGAGTATTTCGAGCTGAGGGTCTGGTAAAACAGTGCAATCGGATGCGATTTTTTTTAATAAAGCATTCTGCCAAGGGAACAAACGCTGGATATCACTCTGGTGATACACAATTACCTTCCGTAACGAGGCAGGCTTGTGCGCTGAGATAAGAGATAAAATAGAGCCGAGCGGCGCCGGTAGAATAGAGCCCATTTCTTCGTGCAGGCGCATCAGATCGCTCAGATGGCGCCCAGACCGTTCCGGCAGGCAATTTGAGATATCCGGAGATAGCAAACAACCTGGTTCAGAACCTTCCAAAAGTTTCACCAGTGCATCCGAGACAGAGGCGAGCGTCTCTTTCTCTGCCACTTCCAGACTCCTGGACCAGAAGGCATCTGTAATCCCCCGTGCTGCTGACTGAAGGGTGGCCTCCCATGTGTTGACAGGTTCGGGCAGATGATAGTTCTGCTGGAGGAGCGTAACCAGTTCAGGCCAGGTGCCAACCATGACACCAATCCTGGCACCGTTTTCAGCAATAATCCGTCGTAAACGCCGTGATGCAGACTTATCCGGCGTCAGTAAAAAATGGATTGCAGTGTACATGGTATCTCCTACGCCTTATTTTTCGGTTTTTACTGGCAGAAAATATAGGGACTATAGACCACGACGTACCCCATCTAGCGACCTATGATAAAAAGTTTTTGTGAATTCTGATGGTCGCTTTTTTATGCCGGGCAATGATTCATCTTTTTTGGCTTTGGGATATGGCTTGAGCTTGAATCCGGATCTGATAGGTTGCCCAATTAAGTCCAAAATTTCATGTGCCCATTTACTATCGCCGTTACAACACTTTTCAGCGATATATTTCATGTCTTCTTCGCTTGCCCCATGGGATATGATGTGGCAGAGACGATCAACCAAATCCTTTGACCAGTAGTATTCCTTGATCTGTTTTGCGCCGTTGACTATGTTGTAAGAGTAGTCACTGCAGGGAATATTTTCTTTCATAAACATCTGTGAGCATTCAAGTTTTTGAGCTGCCTGATGACTATCCAGCATCCCGTTCATTTTTTTCCTGATAATGACCTTCGGTGTATCATGGGCGGTAGTGCTTTGAGGGGGAATAGTCATATGGTGTGCCAGTTGCTCTCTAAAATCATCGAGTTCGTCCTGATCTAAATCGGAAGAAACACATTCTAACCTCTGTTCACCGCGATCGCTGTTAACGATACATCGAATAAGGCAATGTCCATTAGGGCGACCAGAAGCAGATACCAGTATTTCGCAGTTAACTTCAGAAAAAAAATCCCCGAATTTTTCGTTGGCCATTTCGACCAATTTAGAGAGAAATGCCCCATCCTCAGGCCAAAAAGCAACATCAGCAACAATTTCAGTTGTTGTCACCATACCGCCTTCCGATCCTTATTTTCGAGATTACTGTCCATCTTAACGAGGATTCCTTTGCTATTACCTGTCTTGTTTACCATTTCGGCGTAAAGGTTGCGCAGTCGCCGTGCTTCATCAAGGTACTGCTGACGCCTTGTCAGGTTGTGTTCGTACTTGTAGCCGCTGTTCGGGTTCAGGTTTTCTGACCAGTCGAGGCCGAGGGCTTTGGTGAAGTCAACTCTGATTTTGTGCATCTCCTCGCGTGTCCCGACGATGGGACGATGTGTGCTAATTGCTACCGTGGCTTCTTTTACGATCGGAATTGTTGTGGCAGCCTGCTTGATTGTAGCGATTGCCGGTACTTCATTGTTCTGATTATCAATTTCTTTGTTCTCCATCCGGTGCAGACGGGTGTGACACCCCTGACAAATCTGCTCCAGATATTTGACTGGATCAGAATAGTCATGATTATGGTAGTCAATCCGACCCGTTGTTTTGCCGCAGCGGTTACATTTTGTCGGTGGTGGAATTTCCCCAGCAGCAATGGCTGCTTTTGTCTTTGCGTAAGATGCAAGCCGTTCTTTTCCTGTCCATCCCTTATAATCTCTCATGGTTTCTCCTCAGTTCTGAGATAGTCGAAAAGCACGAATGGTCAGTTGTCACATTGAGGGCAATAAAGTTCGCCATCTTCATTCTCTTCCAGATCATTTCCGCAGACAGGGCAGACATTTTCTCTGGTGGACTGTGTGGCGTAGACAAAGGCGACAAGGTCTTCAAGCAGGTCTGGCATCATAAGAGATCTCCTTCTGAGTTTGGTTGTGCCAGAATAACACCCGACCTCCCCCATCTAGCGACCTTGGTTTATTTAATTTTTTTTTATCACAGCGAAAAATATTACTTCAAAACTGCCTGATGAACAATCGCGCCCACTAGCCAGGCAGAGAAACTTAATGCAACGGTAGGAAACATGGGAAGTCCGCGACGCAAGCAGAACCATGCTACGGCAAAGAATATCAGGGTCGGGAATATACCCCAGAATACCCCTTCGACAAATGACGTCATGACTTTGCTATCACCCTTGCTATCTGAGTACAGCCAGATCAATACAATCAGGGTTGTTAATGGCATAGCGGCAATCAGTCCGCTCAGTGACGGTACCTTTTTCCCGATAAATACACAGGAGGCGATGACGATATTTGAGAGAATAAGTTTGACGGCAAAAGGCATGGCACCAACTCGTATTTAAGATATTGATTTGTAGAGATATTTTGTTATGACGAACGGACTGTTTTCAGCAACCTCTCAATCAGGGCACTTTTCGTTACGTACGGGATTTCAAGCTGATACCTGGCTCGAGTTATACCGACGTATGCGAGGCTGTCGATCTGCTCTTGAGCCCAGCGTTCACCGGGTTCCAGGGCATCAAGCCCGATCAGAAACACACAGGCAAAGTCCAGCCCTTTGGCACTGTGGATAGTAGTTATAGTCACGCTGTTGGCGGTGATATCGTGAGAGCGTTTGGCGCGATAATCTTCTGAAAGCCATTTGTTGAGGATGCCGCATCTGTCGAGTGCAGTCGCAAGCAGTTCTGGTATTGACTGGCCGCCTTCTTTTCCCGATTTTTTCATAGTGTACATAACTGCTATTTCAGACAGTGGGAATGTGCCGGAATCAACAAGCGATTTTATCTCTTTGGCAACGGAATCAATTACTTTGTCAATATCGTTGAACTGTTCCAGCACCGGACAGGGGCCGTTCGAAATGCGCGGATCGGCAAAGAGGGCATGTTGCTGATTGGTTCCTTCTCCGGGATCTTTACTGCCGTAACGAAAACGGTTGGCAAACTCGGCAATTTCTTTGGTGTTGCGATAGATCACGTTCAATTGCCGTTTACGCCCTTTGATGTGTATCCCCACGTTACTCCATACGCGTTTCTGGCCATACAGGTTCTGCCCTTCATCAAGGGCGATAGTGAGGAAGTTGGTTTTCCGGTTAAGGAATTTCATGACAACCTGCAGCATCTCGTTGGAAAAATCCTGCCCTTCATCAACCAGAATAGCGTCGTAGCAGAGCGACTCCGGCAACTCCTTCGCAATGGCATCTTCAGTTACAATTTTGTAGTAGTCTCTATCCTGATTTTCGTGAAGGACCTTGTCACCGGTCAGGCGTTCGCACAGTTCATAAAAGTGCAGTACCTCCACACCTTCCGGGCCAAGGGGCAATCCCTGTGCTGCCAGCAGGCGACGGATGTAATTCACCAGTGTCACGTTATAGCAGAGGAACAGGATACGTTTGACCGCAGGATTATACTTCTTCAGGAATCCCGCCTGGTGGATCAGTACCAGCGTCTTGCCACATCCTGACGGGCCGGAAATCAGCCGATGGCCGCCGTCAAAACGCCTAGCGATAGTCTCCTGATGGTGATCAAGCAGTTTCACATTATATTCGTGGTTTTTCAGTTCATCCTGCGGGCCGCGTTCTATGGTGTTGACCCGGATGGTCGGATAGAGCAGTTGGCGGAGAAGTTTCAGTTCATGGTGTGATATGTGGCAGGGGAATTTCGGTTCAAATCGCTCCCGAATGGCGTCAAGGAACGGTTTGCCGGAGGGATCGCACAGTTCGGAATGATCTTGAATATCATCCCAGAAGAAAATCTTTGCAAATGGAATGATACCGTCTGAAGGAATCTTTTCACGGTATTCAAAGGAGTTGATATTGGGAAATACTACTCCGTAAGAGATAGGTATCTTAGATTTGCCATAGGTTTTACTATCACGACTAACCAGCCTGCCGTCGCTCTCGATGCATCCCAATAGATTATGAACATATCCCTTTGCCTGTTCATGGGGATTGGTCTTGACCTGCTCTTTCGAGCCCAGCAGCAGACGAAATTTTTTCGGGCTGACATCAATGATCTGATCAATAGCCCAGTCTTTCACCTCGAAAACGATCAAGCCAACATCAGGGTTATAGAGGATAAAATCAGGTTCAGAGTCGTTGATGTCAGGCGAATACCAGACGATGTATCGGTCATCAGGCTTGGCGACAGTGCGTAAAAAACGGCAGAAAATCTCTTCGCCGGCGGTGGTGTAATGATCGATGTCGTCAGGGATTATCAGGGGCATGGCAACTGAGGCTTTCCCCTCCTCCGCGGACGACGCCTGTTGAGAAGAAGCTTATCTTGGAGATCCTGGTCGTAGAATGAAATAGCTTTATTGAGAAATGCGATTAGCTCGGCAAGAAAAGGGTAACGGGGGTTGAAGTTGTAAAGGCGTGTACGTCCGGCAGTCCGACTTATGAGCACCCCTCCAGACTCAAGTTTGTCGAGTTGTTTTTGGAGCGGCGCAAGAGATGTTGCAAAGAAGGTTGCAATCTCCCGCGCATACCCCTCATCACGCGCAGCAAGAAAGACAAGTACCCGTTCGCAGCTTATGGATCCAAGCACAGACTCGAGCATGTAAAACTCCATACAGATAGTAGGTCATATGACCTACATAGTAAGTCAATATAGCAAGCCAAAACAGTTGTCAAGGGCAATAGTTGCTATGCTGGTCTTTGATACCATCTGCGGCAAGAAACGTTCGGCACGTCCTCACCCTAGTCGGTTTTGCGTACTCCGCAGCCTGATTCACCAATCTGCGTGCCAGGCCTCTTTTGCTCTTACATGTTGTATAACAAAGCGTACACCCTGATTATCCGAGGGATTGAGCCAAAGCATCTTTTCTAAAACTTTTTCAGCCTCTTTGAAGCGCCCGAGACGCCAGAGGCAAAGTCCATATCCCTGCATGCAGCGTAAAAACGGCCGGTTGCCAATAAGTCCCCATTCAAGGACACCATCAAATCCTGGCTCTAACGATAGTTCACCGATACGACACCCAACATCATAATGCCGCAGCGCTTTCTCCGGAGCATGATCAAAATTAAAATTCCCGAGATGCGCATGTGCATCGAGGCAGCGCAGATCCTCCTGACAGAGATCCATTAATATTTTGTAAGCGGTATCATAATCTCCGACATTGTTGAGATCAACAGCTTCGCAGATAGGGTCACTGTCGAAATCGTCAGGAGCCACTCCAGGCAAGACCAGCTCCATCTCGAATGATGGCCGCACACCACGGGCGATGATCGGTTTTGCCCACTTCTCAATCGGTTCACCTTCCTCACCCCAGTAATGTTCATTGGGGTCCCACAAACCAAAGCTGTGCAGATTGAGTGGTATAAGATTCAACGCAGCTATATCAAGCCGAGCAGATTCGATTTCTCCTGAAATATAGCTATGACCGGCGTAGTTCCACATTTTCCCCGGCTTTACCGTCACTGTCTCTCCGGGAATAAGCTCCCTGGTATGGCCTGTACGAAATGTAACTTCGAGATCGCCTTTCATTATGCGGCAGCGTGCCGACATCTGCTTGACCGAAAGAACAGTAAGCTCAGTGGGGTCCTTCAGATTAATATCGATGTTCTTCTTGGGTCGCGGTTCCGGGGGAGGCACGACAGATTCTTGTGGAAACGGGTCAAGTCCCAGCCACCTGCGGTAGCAGGCGAAGTAACGGTAAGCCTTCGACCGTTTTGGTAAAACAATATCTGCCGCCGCAATAACATGTTTGGAACCATCCTTCCGTCGACATAGTGCGGTCAAACCGCGCCGCTCATTGCCGTCATAATCGATTTCTGTCACCGAAACCGATTCGCCGATGATTGACCCGTCGCAGGGAAAGTGTATCTCATCTTCCATCGCCTGTCGGAATGCCCAGAGCATTTCATCGTCACCGTATGCATCAACGGTGATCTCTTCAATAAGATCATCGAGTCCAGCCAGATCAAGAATCTTTGCCATGATTACTTCCTCCGTTTCTCATCATAATGCTTCCGTTCAGGTTTTACAGCCGAACATTCAGCGCTTCGCAGTCAAACTCACTGAAGGGGCTAAAAGAGAAGGCTACGCCAAATTGGGCAGCCTTCTTTGTTTAGCTCTATATTTTCTGTTTTCAGTAGAGCCCTCCGCTCAACACAGATAGGGCACCTACTCAAAGGGTTCCAGCAGCCCTTCGCCTGCGGTAATCTTCAGCCATCTCCCGTTTACTTTGCCTCAGCAATTCTATCTCTGATGGTGTCAACATCCGAGGTGCGGGCGAGATACCGAGCTTCTGATTGAGTAAGGCAGTCGAAGGTGTGACCGAAGTTTTCTTGCCACCATGATTCAATATTGGTTCCATGTTTTCCCCTCAATTCCTGCAATTGCGTTTGTTCCAGAGACAGTTTAGCTGAATAGGGTTTTCCCGTCAATGTTACTGCACCGATGACCTTGCCGCCTCGTGCCTCGATATAGCCACGAAGATTGGCAAGTGTACCGCCCATGCCGACAAAATCATCCACCAGAACGTAATCCTGGTCAGCCGTTACAGCACCTTCAAAAAACGGTTGCCGGGCAAGTCTCCCAAAACCATTTGCTCCGGTATGTGCTACTACGTTGGATTGAACAATGCCGCTATCTACTACCAAGTCAAGTCGCTGTGCCAGCTCATCGGCAAAAACCTCTGGTATGGCATTAACCCCTTCCGCCTCATAGGCGTGGGCGCTTGCAAGCAACGGCTTTCTGCCATTCAAAAATATTCGCAGATTTTCAACCTGCTCATCATTAATTGTTGCCTGAACAAGTTCAAAGGCGGCTTCGCTGTCTCCTGATTTTGCCTCTTTATAGCGAGAGTGTTTCTTGACTGCCGTTTCAGAAGCATGAATTATAACATCCGGAAAATTATCAAGCGGTGTTCGTATGGCAGATTTCGTCAGATCAGACATAACATTCTCCCCTTGAACAATTCTTTGCAATCTCCACGCACCAGCGACTCGAATTGATTTTCATCGTCAGCATCCTGTTCCTAACCCGCCCCACATCACCCCAGAAGATTCCTGCTCATACTCACCCGAAAGATCTGGTCAATGCATTGTCTCTGAAACTTTCTTGCCATCCAGTGTGCGGACTTCGTACTCAGCGGGCCGCATGGCAA
>JBMOEI010000033.1:0-59076 GCA_049318985.1 Desulfuromonadaceae bacterium | reverse complement strand
TCCAATCGATTCATCACTCAGCAAAAAAGCAGCGGCAAGCTTCCACAAGAAGTTTACCGCTGCTTTTTAATGCCATCTCTACTAATCGGGATGATGCTATCCAACCTTGATTGTATTTCCAGATACTCACTGAGATAAACTGGCAGTTAACTGGGCTGGGTGCCACTCAATAAATTCATTTCAACATCAAAATGCAGGCCCGTACAGCATATAAGGTGGATCCTGTTCCGGTGAATATTCGCTCTAAAACCACAATACAGCAACTTGATGGTGGGTCAAGCTAAAACCAAAATAAGGGTCAATATATTACCGGCGCTGAAAAATATAGATGCCGAACTAGATGAAAATGGCTTTGACAGGGATGGATTCAATCGTGATGGGTTTAACAGAAACGGCTTTGATAGAAATGGGTATGATGAATATGGTTATGATAAATATGTAAACAATTTAGATAAATTTGACAGAAATGGCTATGACAAGGATGGTTATAATAGGTCAGGATTTAATTCAACTGGGTTTGACAAAGAAGGATACGACAAAAATGGATACAACAAACATGGATTCAATCGAGAAGGTTACAATTGTGACGGCTATGACATATTTGAGTTGATAAACATGCGTATGATTTAGATGGGTTTAACACTTTAAGAATACATCGAATAACCGGAACCAAGTATGACAACTTTGGCTAAAACCGCTTCCGATGCAATCGTAACAAATTTTAGTACTCATCTATCATCTCCGAATGTATATTCCTTGACCTTTCCCCTTAAAACTGAACCATTGCAGTAATTTCATCTCCTATTTTACAGTGTGATGTACTGCCCAATCCCAACTAAGCCTCGCATCGGACGAAATAAGCCCCGCCGCCACGGTGCGCAAGGCCTGTTCCATAACGTATCTCACCTTTTTGCTGTGTGTACACATCGGGTTCAGAAGCAGTTCTGCAATCACTAAGAAATCACAGGCGAGTTGAGGCACGGCTCTCGTTGCGCTGTGATCGAGGCGCACGGCTTGTGCCTGCAACAGAGCCCATGCGCGCGCATAATCGAATTCGGGAGGACCCACAGCGAGGAGTTCGAAGTCCAGCAGACACCAACCCTGCGGGGTCTCAAGCAGGTTGTAGATATGGGCATCACCGTGAAGCAGGGTCGGTGAGCCGAGCTCCCTGGCTGCCTCACAGGCAGCGCCTAAGGTTCGGTCCCAGTCGGTAGCAGAAAGGACTACGCCGCGTAGAGGAGAACTCCCGACGGCCTGCAATAGACGTTCGACCGAAATTTGTCTCGTCACAGCGGAAAGAGCGCATTGCCTGCCAACAAGATGCAACCTCTTCAGGGCCGACACTATTATCGAGTAAAAGGTCGCAAAGTCTTCCCCCAAATTAAACTGATTCCCCAGTCGGCTGCCAACTATCCATTTCAAAACCATGAACGCCTCGCCGGTTGCCAGCACGATCAGTCCGAGCGGCTCGGGCGCTAGCCCAGGAGCCAGCGCGTGGAGCTGACGCAGTATATCCCTCTCCTCGGTCAGCGGGCAGACGACCCTTGGATCGTGATCCCTGAGCCTGGCGACACAGATCCTGACAGGTTCCTTGCCCTCCCTAGCTAATCCAACGATCTCCGCAGTACGAGCACCCAAAGGTGCCAGATGAGGCTCTACAAGGTCAAGCCCAAGTTCATTCAGCAACTTTCCGATCGACTCATCCGAGGGCCATGCCGCCACCATCTTTAAGCGGTCACCCCATCCGTGCATCTGCTGTGGCCGCCTCACAGTTCGTGCGGCCTCGCCATCTGCTGCCCGGGACCCACAATAGCCCGGCAACAGGTCAACACCAAAAACATGGGAAACTGGCCGGCAAACCTGCGGGGTTCTTCAGCTTTTGTCTGGTAATACTCTATGGAGTCGTACACTTCACGTGTGTTGACAACACTCAGACCGGCCTCATTCAGCAGATTATAGATTTTATCCAGTGGTCGATGATACTCTGTAATTTCCAATCCCTCCTCGATTACAACACGATACGGAGAGCCTGATGCATGATAGGGTACCTGGTTCAAGGCCTGAAAAGTGAAGCAGGGATGAGTTGTTCCGATGATGATACGGCCGTCCGGTTTGAGTCGACCGCACAATTTTTTCAACAGGCACCGGGCCTCGTCATCATCTTCCACCGTTGTCAACACCAGCGACAGTATAACAGCATCGAAAAGGCCCTCATGTAACTCAAAAGTTTCCGGGTCAAGTATCTCGGCACGGGACCCGAATTTGCCCGAGCACTCATCTAAAGCACCCACAGCTTGATCAACAAGAATGAGTCTAACGAAAAGCTTTTCCAAGCCTAGAGCAAGGTCGCCTGGACCGCATCCAAAATCAAGACAATCTTCAAATTTACTGCATTGGCCCTGCACGACATCAATGATAGCAGGATGCAGAAATACCTGCCGAACGTCGTCGGATACTTTTGCATAACGAGATGCGATAACAGACCATAGTGTCATTGATTTCCTTTTTTTCTAGCGGATCTGCAGCATCTTGAAATTTGCTCATCTGCTGGAGTGCGATTCAGAGTGCAGATTTAAGTAGTGGTCTGATTGAACTCCTCAGGCCGTTTGACGCACAATTGATAGAAAGTCATCACAGTTGCAGAGGTTTTTTTCAAAATACCGGTTACATACGGATCTTGACAGATCCAGACAGTAAGGGTCATGGTTCAAATGGTAAAGGAAGGCTTCATACTGCGAAGAGTCGACTGATTCAGCAACAGCGCACATAAAAGGCTCTACACAGTCGGAGTATCTGCAATCAACTCCGATCCACCTGATACAATCGACCAAGTGTCTCAAATGGTTGGCCAGCAACAGTATCTGAGTGTAGAGTCGCGAGTCAAAATAAGGCTTTGGAGGAGGATCACCCTGGTACTGCCTGACGGCAAAATCGAATTCAGTAAGCTCGCCTGCTAGGGTCACATTTTGACAATGATCAGTCAGCGAACCGTGCAGTATCCGCAGCGATGTGAGGGCGCCCGCTGTCCTGCCGAGGGCGTTGCCGACGCAAGCGAGATAGTCGCATGAACTACCTGCCGTCAGCTGCATGCTAATTGACAAAATCGCTTCAGCTTTGCCCTGCCAAAAAGAACGCTCCGATGGAAGGGACTTTAAAGCCATCCTCTTCAAAAACTGCAGATCCATGATTCGGAACGGGTTTAGGAAGCGGCGAATGATTTGCCCACAGCTTCCTTCCGGCACAGCGTACTGGGAGCAATATTCCTTGGAAAACGAAAAGGCACCCATAATTTTGGGAACACGTATGTGTGGGCACGCTTCCAGCCACTGGTAGCCACGTATATCGCGTTTGAGCAGCGACAGGTACGCGCACCCTGCAATCCGACTCTCATCATTAAAATTGAGGATCTTATAGTGGGAATCAGACTTTTGTTCGTTCGGGAGAAGTTGGTACCTAAATACTCGCTGGAATGCCGGCTGATGAAGTTCATATGCCTTAGGCAGCAGCAGACCCAATCCCTTATAAACCTCGAACCGTCTCTCAGAGGTATCCTGGACGATTCGGAAGCCGGATCGCAACCAAGGGTAGAAGGTTAATAATGGAAACGGAACCTCTTTCTCATCAGTAGAATCTGTAATAAGTTGAGAAGGGAAAAGTCCTACTGGAACCGCCCTATTGTGCACCCAAGTCGCGTCAATGTCTAATTCCGCAAAATAGCGTTTAGAAAGCGGTACAACGGCCACCGACTCGCAGATGCCTTCGATTGTGGTCATGAACGTTTTATTCACTCCTGCCTCATTTAATATTCTCAACAGTATCCTCATTTTTAAAATGGAAATTTGCTGTCTCTTGAAATTTCCTTATTTGTTTGTATACAAACGATAGAGAATTTGCCGCAGAGTTGCATTCAATGATACGTAGACGTTGGATGCATGCTTGAATTGGGGTCTTCCATTCTTGCACTTTTATATTACTCAAGCCCTTTTTATTGTAGAGAAAATTCTCTTCACTGCCACCTCTAATAAGCATGAAATTTATTGAATCAGGGCTTACGCCAAGAGATGAGACATATCCGATAAGTTCTTCAGTATGCCTCAGTGTGCTCTTCATTATAATTGCATTGAATGTTAAAATTCTGGTCATACCATCTGAGAGTTTTACCAACTCCCTTATGCCACGATCCAGTTTTTCAAAACTAGCTCCTCTGCGAATATGGCCATGTAAATCGCCGACCGCGTCAAGTGATATTGCGACATGCCATTTTTTGAGTTTATTAAATAACGGCAGGTTATTTTCGATCATCGTACCATTTGTGATAATCGATATCCTGGTATGATCTGTGTCGGATCTATCTGACAACATATTGAGTATATGTAATGCGTCTTTTGCAAACAAAGGCTCGCCACCCCACATAAGAACATTCGCAATTTCCCGAAAGGGAATATTTTCGAATAGAGCCGATATCGCCTTAACATCAATATATTCGTAATCCTTTTTTTGAAGCGGTTTCTGGTTACACATAATGCAGTTTATATTGCATATTTTTGATGTTTGAAACTTTAAAGCAGGCGGGAGATAGTTCAAAATCGCCCTACCGTCATGGAAACTGTTTATGATTTCCATCCTGGCATTTTCATCATTCGGAAGCACCTCAACGGGTAGCAAGTCGCTGTGTTTAACTTTGTTTTCACAGTTATCGCAAGGCGTTCCGGAAGGATCTCCTGCAACGATCTTACTTCTTAATTCAACCAATTCAGGTGAATTAAAAACCCTCAAGAGGTCATTTTTCGTACGCGGCATGGCCTCGAGCGGAATCATATAAAATTGACAACACGGCTTGTACTCATGCGTTGCACTGAGAATAAGTGAAGTCCATGGGAGGACACACCTACTGATATGTTTTGCTATTGCAACCATACTTTACCAAGACACAGATACACGCGAACACTCCGTAAATTAAAGCAAACATAAAAATGATACTGGCTGACAATATCAGTCGCTTGACGATATTTGATATCGGGTTGCAACCACCTCAACTAATCTAATAAATTCCGGAACCTTATCCTCTCGACGTAAAAGTTTAAGGGCGGCAATCATGCTACCACATACCCCTAACTGCTTGGATAGTTCCATTTGAGATTTCCTTATCCCACCCGCAAATTTCATGTATTCATCTTTTAAGGCAGTTATCTCATTTTTTTTAACTTCCCAAAGATTGTCGATCATGTTGCGAACATCCGAATCCAACGGCACAAAATAATCGGGGATGCCGGATATACAACCGCACTTCTGATGATGCCACGACTTGAAAACGGTTTCAAAACAGCCAGCGACAGTTAGAGGCGACCCGGGCTGAGAGTCCATCTTATTGGAAATACGTACGAATGCCCCCTTTGTCATATATTTCAAGGAAATATGCATGCTCTCTACGATGTCGTCGGCAGAACTATTCGGTATTCCCAAAATTAAGTAAATAGTAGGGTAAACACCATATTTGATCAATTCATCCAGTACTATTTGATAGCTTTTTGATGATGCATTTTTCTTGTTGATAGAAACAGACCCTAACAACCTGTCTGAGAATGTTTCAATACCGATTCCGACATTACAAAATCCTGTTTTAGCCATCAATTCGATTGTGTGGCTGTCCACTACGGAATCAACCATGAAGTTCATCGCCTTGGATTGACAAGACAGCTTTAAATTTGCCGGAAGTAAATGGTCATCTTTGGCTTTTAAAATCATATTGCAGAGGTCTACGGTACGTATGCGACCGGACTTATTACCTACCATAAAGTCTTCATCTAAAAACAAAATATATAAGTTTGAAGACTCGTGACACCTGCTTATCAACATTTCGAATATTTCTTCCGCTGATAAGTAGTATATGTTTGACGGAGAACGCTGAGAGGTTTTTATGAAATTCTGCGAACCGCAGAACCCACATCCACCCTGACAGTGACTCGTCGTGTACAGGGAAACAACATCAATAGCAGTATCATCACTCTCATCAATGGTAAAAGAATATCTCTCGTAAGGAATAATGATATTGGACATGCTGTTGGAGAAGTAGCGTTTAAACACGTGATCATTTAATTTTTCACTCGGTATCGAAACATAATTATTGTTTCTGTCAATAAAGGCCACACCAGCAATGTGCTTGGCCGACAACTCGGCCGCAACGGTTTCACCGTGTTGAGATTTTAATTCTTGGTAAGATTGACAGAAACGGGTCAAACTTTCCTGAGCGAATCCGGTGAAAATCACATCTATCAGCCCTGTATCCAGCCATAACTTAGGATTGTACGTCGCAGCGTGACCTCCGGCTATAAACAGCACTTTTTTATCGGATTTATCTCCGGCTTTTCTATATTTCCAAAGGTCATCTAGGTTTTGTCTCATATCTACATGAGACACACTCATTCCTATCATGTCGTACTTGCCAACAAGAATCTCCGACACCATGTGACTTTCATCATCTATAGAAAGGTCATAAACAGTAGTACGTATACCGCCTGCGATCAAAGGCCCTGCGAGATAGTATAGCCCCAGTGGAGGCAGTGGCAATTGAATGTCGGTGGTTTTAGGTGCTATAAGCAAAACAGATAACATTTATCAAAATCCTCGACTGCTATATTCCTGCTATTTCGTAAGCATTTTATGGTCCGCCACCATATGTCGCCCGCTGCCGTCCCAGACTTCACGATAGGTCTCGCCGCTCTCTGGACAGTTTTCGAAGACCGATCGATCGAAACGACACCTCTCGAAGACAGACCCTGAAAAATCGCCGGAGAGGCGACTGTCTGAAAAATCGCAATCTTTGAAAACGCTTCGCTGCAAGGAAAGATTGGTCCCGAAAAATGACCGGAAGGAAACCTCCTGAAAGAGGGCGTCCCTGGCAACCACCCGGTCAAAGCAGGCAAAATCCATCCTCGTACCGACGAAAATAGCCCGGGAAAGTGTACATCCGCTCAACTGCGCACGGATAAAGTCGGCCCCGCAAAGGACTGAGTCCTCGAGGGTTGCGTCGCTGATCAGGCACTGGCTGAGATCGGCACGGGTAAGGTCGGATCGTGCCAGTATTGTACGGGAGAGTGACAAGTTTGAAAAATTTACCCCCCTGAGTCCGCAGTGCCCAAGGCACGCACCATCCAGTAAGGCACCCTGAAAATCGCAGCAGTTGAACACGGACCATGAGACAATAAAGTCGCTCAGGTCCGCTCCGGAAAAGTCGCAGCGCTCGAACTCCGACATCATCATCGTCGCACCCTGCAAATGGTCGGCGGGTATGCGACAGTCGAATAGGTAGCTTCCGTTGTAGATCCCGGCACGCCTTTGCCCCAACTCTCCATGCCCGTAGACTACTCTCACCCCATCAATCCCTGCCTCAGCGCTGACAGTTGAACGAACGGCCATAGGCCGGGGCACCCTTTCTGTTCGTGAGGATACAGCCTTCGAATGCTGGATAAGGACATCCATCTCCCTGCGGCGTCGGTCAAGCTCCTGCAGATCGAAGAGCGGGGTGGTGATCACTGGGCCGATGCCGCAAAAAAGGGTCTCGTCAGGCACATCTATCCGGTAACCATGCTGCAGACACTCCTCACGCAGCCTAGTCCCTGGATATGGCTGCGGAAACAGATAGTTGATCTCCGTGTTGGGCAGACTCCCCACCCTGCCAAGAAGCTGAAGCGACGCTTCGAACAGTTCGACGGTCTCGTCGGGATAACCGATCATGACAAAGGCTTCCACCCGGATGCCGGCCTCACTGGCCCAGCAGCAGGCGTTGTAAATTTCCTCATCTGTCAGTGGCTTGCCCATCTTGCGTCGAATACTCAGATCACCGTGTTCAATAGGAAGCACGAGTTTATACAGCCCGGAGTCCCTCATCAGAGTGATGATATCGGGGGTGAGCTTGTCAATCCTCACCCCGTTCGGCAGTGAAAATGCTAATAGCTTCGGATGCACGCGGCGGAAAGCGGCCAGGTCCTCCAGTATACCGACGGCCCGGTCATAGTCGTGCAAAAAATTGTCGTCCTCGAATTCGATGATCTGGACCTGGTGTTCGCATACCAGCGATCTGATCTCCTCGAGTACCGCTCCCCTCGACCGAGCCCGCCACTTCTCACCCATGGTGGGCTTTATGGAACAAAAGTGGCAGGAATACGGACATCCCCGCGAAGTGATCATTGACGCCGAGGACAATGAAGTCCTAAGCCGTGCCCCCTGACTGAAATACTGCTCAGTATTGGTAAGAAAGCGATCCGGCACGGGCAGTTCGTCAAGATTCGTCTGCCCCAGACTGCGAATTATCAGTGGTTCTCCACGGTTCAACAGTTTCGGCAGATCGTCCAGGCAGTCGGCAAAGGCCTGCTCTCCCTCGCCGGTGATAATGACATCGACGTGGGGCATATGCGAACAGAGCTTTGTAGCGGCACTCGGCAACCCTCCGCCTAACACGACCAAGGTTCCCGGACGCTCACTCTTGATGACGGCGCAGAGTTCGCAGACCAGGTGGAAGAGGTTGGTAAAGGGCGCACTGATTGCGATGCAATCGGTGTCAACTGGTATACGCTGCAGTATTTGCTCATAAGACAACCCCACCCTGAAGAAGGGATAACCGGAGTAATCGACCTTGGCAACCTGCAACGGCGCCTCGCGCAGGGCATCGAGGACAAACACCTCGTGGCCGCGCTTATTGGCTGCTGCGGCGACGTACAACGGCCCGAGCAGATTGCTCATTCGGTCGGCCTTGGGCAGTTTGTAGAGCCAGGGCGGGTTTACAACCACCGCCTTCACGCCTGCACACCTCGTAAGCCCAAACCTGGACTGACTTCCGGAGGTTCCAGGTCCGGAGTAGCGTCCTGAGCTGCTACCACCGTCAGAAAGGTCCCCTCCTGAAAAAGTTTGTCCAACACCGTGTACCCGCAGGCATCAAGCAGACAAAGAAAGGACTGCTCGGAAAAATCGTGTAGGTGAAACGGGTCGAACTGTTTCGAGGGGATGATCGGTACGCTGCAGATCAACAATCCGCTTCTCTTTAAGGCATGTGTAAAGGAACGAAGAGCCGCCTTGGGGTCGTCCAGATGCTCAAGAGTCTCGAAGCAGACGACGCGATCAAAAACGCCGCAAGGCGCCTCGTACTGTTCAAGGGGGGAGCAGACCCAGGTGATCCGCTCATCATGGTACGTCGAACTCGCATACTCGATCGCTTCGTCTGAACGATCGATTCCGGTGACGCAGGCTCCCGCGCCCGCGAGCAGAAAGGAACCGTATCCGCTGCCACAGGCGACGTCCATGACCCGATCGTCTCTCCTGATATAGGCCGCTGCCAGACGGTACCGGAGCAGATGCTGCCGAAGGACTGCCGACCCCTCTCCATAGCGGCGGTTGACACCGGGAATTAAGCGTTCGATTATCTTGGTGTTGTCTATCATGTCTCTCTCATTTCCAGATGTGATCCGAATTGAATAAATGCAACAACTGGCTCCTGAAGCATATTCGCTCAGCCGAAAGCGGTAAACTCAATCTCAAACAGTAGATCGGGTCGGCACACGTCGGCAATCGAATAAGCTACGGGCAAGAGTACAACCACAGTGGACTCGAGGTAGACCAAAATCTCCGCGTAGCAGGTGGGAGAAAGATACACTACCCCTGCGACGACCTGCGACCAGCTGAGATGATTTGCCTCAAGCAATTGAGCGGCCCGGGCCAGGGTATCATCGACTTGGGCGAGGGGATCGCCAACGTGGGTCGTCCTGCCGGCGACATCGATGGCCGCCATACCGGAGACTATCAACTGGCGAGGCCCGGCACCTTCAGTCAAAATGGCTCGTGAGAACATCGGCCCGTAGCTGGATGCCTCACACTGTACCGGATTTGAGACAGCCGAACAGACGAGGTTCAGACCGGAAAATGCCAAAAGTCCCATTGTCACCAGTTCACCGGTAACGCTCCCCCCTTGAATGCCCGTGCTCGCCGGTAATCTCGTTAGTTGCTGATCTATGAAAATTTCCTTTCGTACCTCGTTGAATACAACGTAGTCCCTTAGCACGTCCTGAAAGTAGAACCAGGTGCGCACCAGATCCGAAGGCTGGAAACCCTGGCGCTGCAAACAGTCGAAACCAGAGTTGATGGTAGCGCGACAGGCGACACGGAAATCGTGTTCACGGCTGGCCACGTACGGAACATAGCCCATGCGTGCAGTGGCCGACTCTAACGTCCAAGCTTGTCTGCCGCCAGAAACCGGTATCAACGACAGGCGCGTCCCTTCCTTGGCTTCTACGGCAAAGACTTGAATGCCCAGCCAACCGGCGCAGGTACCGCCCGGGGCGTTGATGAAGTCGATCTGGACCCGCGGACCAAAAAGTGCCTCAATGTCCATGCCGAAGCAGAGCCTCCCGTAGATTCGCAGGTGCAGCGCAGCATTGTTACCCTTGTACAGACGGTCTACCCATGCCGATAGGTAACCTTTGGTACACTCGTGAACCCTTACCGTACCGCCCCAATAATGTTCTAACCAGGCGCCCCGGTCGATGGTAACGGGCATATGCCTAGGGCCGTCTGCTACATTGCGGCTGACACCTGGAATCGCTGGTTCCACCATGTTGGAACTCTCACTCATAGCGCTCTAACTTCCTCAAAAAAGCTGAGCAGGGACTCCCTGTCACATCCCGACTCCTTGCCACTAAGTGGTGCATTCATCTTTTGCTCGGACTCCAAGTGGGTTATGACCTCGTGAACGATCTCCCCCGCTTGGTAATCAGAAGGGAGCACCTTGGCCATACCGTGCTCCGCAAACAGCAGGCCGTTTCTTTGGTGGTCGAAATGCTGCGGCACGACTAGTGAGAATGTCCCGGCCTTTGCCGCCTGATAGAGGGTCTGCGATCCTCCATGGCAAAGAACCAGGTCAGCTCTTTGCGCGATGTCCCACCCCGACACAACGCCGCTGCATTTGTACAGCGTCCCCTTTTTCGCTACACGGACCTGTGTGACACTGCGGACCCCACCGCTGAAGATAACTTGATAACCGAGGATGCTTAACATCTCTGCCACTTGGTTGAAAACAGGAAACCACGAGGTTCCACTCGTAATGTAGACCAGTGGGACCTCACCGTCGAACTCCGGGAGCACCGCTTCCTCCTCCCCTAGCGGCCCGGACCAGACCTGTGGACCGATGGTGAGATAGGATGGGTCGACAAATCGACCGACGAAACTGTGAGCATCCGGTATCAGCTTTCCTTGCCCCATGATCGGCTGCCAGCAGTCGGTAACGGGACCCAGCCCGAAGTTTGCCCCGACGCAGTTGAAAGCTTTGAGGTAGTCGACTTTTGACGATTCGAGATGAGAGGATGGCACGAGATTGTGCATAATCTCGAACATCGGGGTCCAAACGAAACTGACCATGCCTACCAACGACACTCCCATAGCCCTGGCAGCCCAGTAGATTTCGGGACGAGCATCGGCCACGACCACATCGGGGGCGTGCTCCCCCAAAATATCTAACCACCGTTCGGTCAGCCCTTCCAATCGGTAATTTTCATCGGCGATTGACAGCGCCGGATCCCGAGGGAGTTCCCTCCGTTCGCCATCAAAAAAAGGCAATAGAGGCAGATACGTCCTCAGCCACTGCCCTAGCAGCTGATACGGAACCTGCGGACTGGGCACGACGCCGCGACCAAACAGGGAATCGTATTCCCCCCCACCGACCACAGTGGTATTGATATCCCACATGTCCAAGAGCTTTCGGAACTCGAGGCATCGTCCTGCATGCCCCAGGCTATTGGTGTAAGGTACGATTAATATCCGGGGCACGATCTCTCCTTTACGGCCGTGGCCGGCCGCACGCGTTCAGTAACTGGTAACGTGCCCTGTAATGACTTCCTTGTCCGGTTCCCGGTAAAACATCCAGGGGAGCTGTTTCATCGCTCCCGAGGCAACGTCTAGGACGAAAAGCACACCACTGCCGACGACATACATGTCATTGCCGTCGGCAGTGGCATGCAGGCTATACGGTGAGCGCGGCTCCTGCTTACAGAAATGTGGCCTCTCTTTGGTGTCGACCGGCTCACCGTCGAACAGTTTGATTTTCCTGACGAGCGTCATGGTTTCAGCGTCAATCAAGAAAATACTGTCGGGAAATCCGGTTACACCGATCAGCGTCCTCCCTTGGTGCCGAAAGACATGATGGGTCGTTATCCGATAGAAGTCGGTGGCGCTGTATGCCCCGACTGCACGTGGTCCGTCGGGGTGCAACTCGAAACAGTAGAGCCCACCGGGGCCGAACAAGGTGTTGCTGCTACCAACCAAGCCGATATTATGGCATGACACGTAGCACCTGTGTGGTCGGCACGGATCAAATTCGACGTGCGCCGCCGTTGGCACCGGTAACGGGAGTCGCCACTGACGATCATGTTTGAGGTCAACGACGATAGTATCGGATGGTATGACGCCCTGCTTAAGAAACGCCGTCCACTCTGCAGGATACTGCCCGGGATGTCCCGGTGGGACAGCGGCGTACGGGCGCATCCCCATCTCGCACAGCACCAGGAAACGACCGTCGTCGCTTACGTTCAGTTGATGCAGGAAGTCGCCTCCTTCCCCTTTCCAGACCTGCCGCGTTACCTGCTGTATCGGGCAATACCTCCAGATTCGCACCTTGACCGTTGCAGTAGGTTGCTCAATCCGGCGCACCGAATCCTCCAGGTTCCAGGACGCGAACCAGACCTCGCCGCTTTTCCCAACGATCCAGTTCGAAGAGCTCAGAAAGTCGTCGTTGACCTCGGGGTCCAAAAGGGATGCGCTTTTTCTGCCAAGGTCCAGGCTGATGAACCTGTTGGAAGCCCTCAGTCCCACCAGAAAAAGGTCGGTGCCTGCGGGCGTTAAGCTGTGAGGACCGATACAGAAACTCTGCCAAAGTGACTGCGACGGCAGATTGAGCGGCAAAGCCCCGGCCTCCAGCCCCAATCCGCCGGAAAGCTGTGACACACAGTCGGCGAGGTCGACGGTGAGACGGATGCCGGTTCTCCGCATGAAGTCGAGAAAATAGTAGACCTGCCCGGGACGATCCACGAACTGCGAAGCTACAGCTAGGGATGGACCCTGCGGATGGCTGAAGGGTATGCTCACCGGGTCCCAAGCGAGGAACAGATTATCATGCTTCATGAATTCTCCCATGAAGTGGCCCTCTGTCAAGTAGATAATGAGGACGCACTTGTAGTCTTGATTTGCCCATTATGGGCAAGATGGTTCGTTAACCTCCCATTCGAGCTCTGATGCTCATCATTCCGGTTCAAGTCTGGCGTCCCAATCTCCAAAACGGATTCTCTACAAACCCAAGGCGTATGCGGGCTTACCAGACTTCTTGAAACCATCCGTGCGTCAGAACTGAACCTACTACTTTCTGCAACTGTTTATGCCCTGTTCGGTGACAGCATTTTCGGATCAAAGTACGTTTCCGCTTTCAGTATGCCGAAGGCAATGGTTAGAAGCTTTCGTGCCAGGGCAACTACTGCTATCTTCTTGCCCCGGCGTTTGTGGATTCTTTCAAAGAACTCTCGTAACGGTTTTGATTCGAAGTTCTTCATCCGGGCAACAGTGTGAGCGCATTGCAAAAGAACCCGGCGTATTTCATGGCGACCATTCCGGCAGATGTGACCCATGTGTGTTACGTTGTCGCTCTGGTAGATCGTCGGTGTCAATGCACCATATTTAGCCGCAGCTTTCTTGTTGTCAAAACGATTGGCCTCGTCCAGAGCACCCAGCAGCGTCCGTGAGCTCAATTTGCCGATGCCGGGTATCGATTCCAGACGCTTTATCCGCTCATCACCGATCGCTACTATTTTTGTTTCCAATTCATCTTCGGAAGAAGATAAACCTTCAATCGCCTTCATGAACGAAGCAATGATAAGTTTGGTTGTTCCGCTGATCGAAACCTTTTCCAAACGATCATGCCAATCAGTGCGACTGAAGAATTTCTCGGGCAGCTTGATTCCTTCCTGCAGCATCATGGCCCGGATGCTGTTGACCAAGGCAACACGCTTGCTTTGCAATAACTGACGAGCACTCAACATCTCACGTAATTCTCGAACAGTCCCTTCGACTATGTGAACCTGTGCGCGGAAGAAGGTCGCCTCGAGCCAGCTCCGACATCTTTCGTGCATCGACTTTGTCAGTTTTACCGTTGCACTGACTGATCCACTTCAGTTCGTTCGGATGGACAACGTGAAGCGTTACATCCTCAACCTTCAGCAGCGCCTGTGCAATCCACTTCATCTGGTTTCCGGCTTCAAAGACCACATACTTCGGTTCGTCGCCTAAATCTTTCAGCAACTTCAGCAACGGGCGCTTCTCTGGAAGAATCTCACCTTTAAAAACAACCTTCTTGAGACCATCTATTGCGTGAATAACAAAACTCTTGCTGCTGACATCAATTCCGATGTAAATCATGACCCAGCCCCCTTCCAGTATGATGTTTGTGCATTGAGCACGTTGGCTACGAGCTCATTGTAACATCTACTTGACAGGGGGCTACTTCATAGAATCTCCTTTGATTACCAAGACTGACCGGTACATCAAGGATCGCGACCAGCGGCTTCTTCCCGGCGGAGAGCCTTTCAATGAACTCTCTGGCCTCGTTTGCCTGGTAGACACTGGACAATACTATGAGAGGATCAGATGACGTCGCCCGCTGAGCATAATCCTCGGAGTAAACCGATGGGAGACCTCGCCAGGGTTCCACACCTTTTTGTGAGGAGACAAACTCACCTATTGTGGTGAATTCGCCGATCAGGTCCAGGTAAGGATAAAATGGGACACCGAAGGATGCGAGACAGCATTTCGATGGGATACTCGCCAGGCGTTGCCTAAAGCCTTTTATCCACGCCGGGCCGAGAAGTATCCTCGCTGGCTGGACGGTCGTCCGGTGGAGACGGTCAAACTCAACCAGAGCTACCTCCAGAGCAGCGCGAGAACAGGCCAGCTCGTGATCCCCCATGCAATAGGAACGACAGGAGTTGAGAAAAAGATCGGGGAGGCACTGTGACTGAGCGTGAGAGGCCTTACAGGGCAGAGACCGGGGAAACGGCTCATAGGCGCCGTCCACCCACCCCAGGAGACGCTCACTGTTCATGCAAGGGGTGACAGCCCGCCCTCTGATGCAAAACATATCGTAGCCTGCGCCGCAGTCAAGTCCGGTGAAAGCCAGCTCGGGATACCGAACCAATAACTGAGGATGGAGTTCTTCAATGGTCCTGGTAAGATAGCCCTTTGTCGCGGAGACCAATTGCTCCGGCAGTTTTTTACCCCTCACCACCCCCTGCATCGGCGAAACGAAGAAGCGAATCCCTTCCTCGGCCATGCGATGTTGGTGGATGCCAGCCTCATGCACCCGGTCGTCATCCACGATGTAATGGACGAGGATCTGATACCCACGCCTTCCCATCTCCCGGCATTTACCGATAAACTGCTCAAGGCAGAGCTCGGTTTGCGGATGCAGGGTGGTGAGCAGAAAGAGAATAGCATCCGGGGGGGCAGAGCGATAAAGCAGTTCAGGATCGAAACTCAGGTTTGTGGCAATGGACACCTGCGCCCGTAACGCAACCTCGCCTAAGAACGGCCAGAAACCGTCCATCAGAGTCACTTCGCCGTAGGAATTCAAGCGCACGGTCTTTGCCGGGGCATCGAAGTCATCGATGAATTTCAGGTAGTGCACCGAAAGATCGGCAAGCCGAAGCCCCTTTTTGGAAACTCCTGCGGCACAACAGTAGTAACAGTCATAGTTGCATGAGGAAAAATCCATCATGATGGTCACATCCAATTTCTGGCGCTGATGTACAGACATGAGTCACACCTACTTTCCGGTTGGCCGCCGGGAGGGGTTAGTCGTTGTTACTGCACGTTGATCTCACCGCTATAACACATTCGGGAACATACTCTTGAGTTCGTAGAGTTCCTGCTGGCTGACCAGCGTTTTGATAACGGTTTGGTCAGCACCGAAACGCAGGTCTGAAGGATCGTCACCGGACAATAGTTTGTGCTCAACACAAAGATCGTAAAGGCGGGTCCCCGGCAGCGGTTGATATACGTTGACGCAGGTGCGATCCACCTGGAGCATCCTGTTCAATTCGATGGTCTCAATGATCATCTCCCGCGTCTCAAAAGGTAGGCCGATTATGTTAGTGGTGTGGATCGGTATCCCGTAATCGCGCGCTATCTGAAACTGCTGCATCAGCCGGTGATTGGGCGTATCCCGCCCGAGTACCCGCTTGCGATAATCCTCGTTTCCGCACTCGAGCCCTACCTTAACCTCTATAACGCCCATCTCTTTGAGCAACTTCATCCCTCGGTGACTGAAGGTATTCGGGTGGGTCTGAACGATGCACGGGAGATTGATTCTCTTTTTGTAGGCCTCCGCGATCACCTCAAGCCTATCGAGATTGACGACGAAGGTCTCATCCATAAAGACAACCAGGGAAAAGTCGTAACGGGCAAGCTTGTCCTCGATCTCAGCCACGACACGCTCGGCAGACTGTTCCCTATGGAAATTGCGGGTGTCACTGTAGAGCTGCTGATAGATATCATTCTGGCAGTACCGGCAGCGATAGGGGCAGCCACGGGAGGTATTGAACACGCCGACCGTTTGGCGGTTGTAGCAGTTCGTGCCAGCAACCAAGTAGGAGGCGTCGAAAATTCCCCAGTCCGGATAGGGGAGTGCGTCCAGGTCCGCAACCAGTTCCGGGCCCGGGTTTCGCCGTACCGTCGCCCCGTCTCTTAATAGGATACCGGGGATGTCGTGGAAGGTTCCACCGCTCACGAGACTGCCGATGATTCCGGTGAATGGCACCTCGCCCTCGCCAAGCACGGCTAGGTCGATATCCGCGCAGGACATTACGGCGTCCGGAGCAGCGCTAACGTGCGGCCCTCCGATGACCGTGAGCGGCCTTGTACCGGGATAATCGTGAAGGGAGGCCGACAGCAAGGTCTTGACCATATTCCAGTTCTGGGTGAAACAGGAGATCCCCAGGATATCGGGCGCCCATTCCGCCAACTTGCGGCTGAAGGCTTCGACCAAATCGCAGGCCGGTACTGAGGATGTGTCAAAAACACAGCATTCGACGCCACGCGATACCGCAACAGCAGCTAAAGATGCAATGCCAGTATGGATGGCACTACTTTGAACCATCATCCAGCGTTCATCGGAAAAGTTAGCCGTACTCGAACTAAAACTGGTTGGCGCGGTGTTTATGTAAAGGAACAGACATTTCACAGGGCAGCACCTCCAGGTTTAAGAAAAAAGTTGCAGCACCAGCAGAAAGGAAAGTGCCGAACCGGTGAGACCCCAAGCACTGGCAGCGATCTCATGCCAATCCTGGACGATCAGGTCGTCCAAAAATTTGATCCTTCGCAGCACCATTGTGGGCCTCCCCTGTCGCAGAGCCTCGAATGCCTTGGCAAGATCCATGGTCCAGAAAATGATGGGGCCGAGCAGATGCACGAAAAACTGCGAACGTTCAACCCGCTGCCGTTTCACCAACGAATAGACGGCCGGATAGCTCACTAGAGAAGCGCCAAAGGCGCACAGACCAACGGTTACACTCACCCTGTGCCCATAAAAAAGGGCCACCAGCACTAAAAGCTGCCCAATCCAGAGCATGGGACCGGTGGGGAAATCGACGAAGGAACGCCCCGGATGACGCACCAGCAAGTGGTAATCCGCCAGTCCAAAACTCCAGAGTCGACGCAGGTTCTGCCCCCAGGTACTCCAGGTTTCGATGGCGTGCTCGGCTACGGCATCGGGCGCGGTGACGATCAGGAAGCCGCTGTCGCTCAACCGCAGGCCGATATCGACGTCCTCGCCACCATAACGTGGCAGCGTCCCGTCAAACCCGCCGACCAGTAGGAACGGCTCCCGTCGAAAACTGAGGTTGGCGGTCGGCCCCCACGGGACTAGGTCGGCGACGTCAGGGTATGAGAACGGTAGGGTCAACTGCATCGATTCGATTACCCGCCAGGCGTAAGTCCTGTCTCCGACGAACTCCACCTTACCTAGACATCCGGCCGTCTCCGGAGACGCCTCGTTCAGACGATTAAAATGCGCCTGTAGTGTGCCCCGCCGGATCCTAACGTCGGAGTCCAGGAAAAGGATCAGGTCGTGTGCGGATTGCTGCAACCCGAGGTTACGCTTCTCCCCAACATGACTCACCCCAGTGAGCACTCTGGCACCATGCACTGCGGCGACCTTACCGATCAACTGAGCATCGGCAGCGGGAGAGTCGTCAACCAGGGTGATCTCGACGGCGAAGGTCACCCCCGCGGCATCGTCGGCGATGCTCTCCAACAGGTCGGCCACCAGATCGGAGCGACCGTAGGTCGGAATGACAATACTCAGTCCGAGGCTCATAACACATACCCAATAAAGAACACGGTCAGTAACAGGGCCAGGTGATCGCTCCAGAGGGAACGCACGGTCTCGGGAAACCGGCCGTCCATCTCTTGATCGCTGACGTCAAGCCGGTAAACAGCCCCAAGCAGCGTCCCGCCGACCAGGGAGCCGACGACACGGCCAAACCCGAATGGGAGTTCGACAAAGGCGAGCACCAGGTCCTCCCAGAAGGCCGTCGCCTTCGCATGGCGGGGAGCGCCTGCTGCCACCAGCATAGCATGCAGCGCGACAGCCAAGCCGACGAAAAACAGCGGTGCCAGCAGTGCCTTGACGCTCCCGAAGACGGCGCAAATCAGAGCCACGGCTAAACAGGCGAGGGCATGTACCGGCAGCCCGGGGGAGTCGAGGCGGCAGTAGTGGGGGTGCTCTCGTAAGAGGATGGCATGCATCCACCCCCAGCGAAACGAGCGGCGAAAGACTGAAAGCGGGTGGCTCCAGGTGTTCCAGGAGTGGAAACAGACCGCTTCGGGGACGGAAAGCACCCGGTGCCCACCACTCCTCAGGCGCAGACAGAGGTCTGTGTCGTCTCCTCCAAGCCGAAACGGGAAGTCCTCCCTAAAGCCGCCTACTGAGAGAAAGAGATCCCTTTGCAGACAGAGGTTGCTGGTGGTAGCCCAGGGCAGATCGCCGGGAGCGCCCGGTCGGCGGAACGGACCGAGCAGGGAAGAGTCGCCGATACGCCGTGTGAACGCCGTTTCACCTCCCTGGAACACGGTCGGACCGGCAGCGACCAGACGCGCAGGGTTGGCCCTGAAGGCACTCAGATACTGCGCAAAGAGATCGGGCGCTGCCGTGCAATCCGAATCCACGAACAATAGCCACTTCCCGGTAGCGGTCTCCGCACCCAGGTTGCGCTTGCGTCTGACGCTTTCAGCCCCCTCGATGAAGACGGCTCCCGTCCGGCTACAGGCATCCTGGATTGCTTCCCCCGCCCCGTCGGGGGTGGAGTCGACCACCAACACCTCGATGTCGGATCCGTTAGAACGGCTGGCATTGAACAGCGACTCCAAAAGCTGCACGAGCAGGGTAAGGCGTCCATGTGAGGCTATTACCACCGAGAACAGGGGAGCACGAGTCACGCAGGCCCTCTCTGCAAGGCTTCCGGGACCGCGACTGACTCACCCCCATCGGGACCAGTTGAACCGCCAACATATTTGCCCAGATGGGGGAGAGCCCGTTCCAAGGTCTCGGCGGAGACCACATGCTTCAGTAACTCAAATTGGAGCAGGTCGCTCGGCACCTCCCACCGCCACCTCGGAGTGGCAAGGGACATGTGGTAGCCGATAGCAGCCGCCGCGCCGAAACAGCTCACCCGGTCGGCGATCATCAAGGTCATGGCCACATCCTCGCCCGGCAACCCCTCTTCGGTAAAGCGGGTCACGATTTCCCAGTCAACATAACTCAGAGCGGACCGGTCAACCAACAGGAATGCCGCATCCCCGAACCAGAGTCGGCTCAGGGGTGCGGTCACATCATTTTCTGTCAGCTTGTTGATGTCGTTGTGATAGGTACGGCTCGCGTCGAGTTCTACCTTGGAGCCTTGCAGAAAGCCGAAACTCTCCACCGTGGCAGCCGCACAGAGCAGGGCATCGAGCGATCCCGGCATAGGGATCAGGTCGTCGTCGATAAACAGTATCCGTTCGTGCTCGGGTGCTATGGCGGCGATCAGGTTGCGACGGGCCGCAGCCACACCACGCGACGACCCGCGACGCAGATATATAGGGTTGTGTCCGCGCCGAACTAATAGCTCCAGCGCAAGCTGTACCCAGCGATCCGTGGTCATGGGAACGGCACCCTCATCCCAGATGTAGATATCGAGAGCTTCAAAGTGCTCGGATGGCGGCTGCATGGCAAGTGCCTCCAGCACATAGCCGATGCGAATGTCAGCAGCGGATTGTGAACAAGTGGGGATTGCGACTGCCAATAATCTGTTCATTTATTTTACCCAAACTAAGTTTATTTTCTCATATATTAAGGAATATATGAGTACAATGCTTACAATTATAGCTAAAACGGTAGCCATAATATTTTTGCGATAACTGTCATCTGAAATGTTGTTTTTGAGCTTAAAACATGATTTGGAACATATTCTTTCAGTTATTTTTATTATTCTTTCTTCTTTGCTCATAGAAATACAAACAAAACCCGCTATAATAGCCATTTCAATACTTGTTTTAGATTTGAAAGTTTTATATATAACGAATGAACCAGAAAACCAAGACAACAAGACTATACTGACATTCTCAACCATCTGTATTTTAGTGCTAATAATATTACATTTTGATTCATGGCTTGATTCAAAGTTTGGTTCAAAACCTAATTCATAGCATATCATTTTGGTTATCAATACAATATATTCTAATAAAAAAAATACAACAAACAATGCCCCAATAAAAAAAGGCTCATAACCATCTGTATTAAGTCGATATTTATATATAAGTAAGGATACAGAGAACCAAATCAGCAGACCTATAATTGAATACTTAAATATTAGTTTTTTCATGCTGTTTAGCTCCAATGCTCCAACTCACAGATGTCTCGCGATAAATGTGCCTAAGAATTTGTAGCGTAGCTTACAGGATCAGATAGTCCGACCATCATATGTGCAGTCCGGCGCATATAGCACGGCCCGCAACTACAGCAGTGGGTGGGGCCTCCCAAATAGCAACTCCATGACAAGTAGCGATGGCGATTGCCAATGATCTCTTCAAGATTGTCACCAAACAAACTTTATTTTTTCCAAATTTATTTTGCCCGTATATAACCCTATTATGAGAAACAGAATAAGACTCATCAGAAAAAATAAAAGTCTAATTAAAGTTATTTTTGTTTCAAAACCTAATTCAGAACATATCATTTCGATAATTATTGCAATTGGCTCATACATCAAAAATACACCACCAAACACCCCTAGATAAATAGCTAGATAAATATCTGGTTTAGTTCCGAAATAATAAAAAAATGAAACAGAAGCACAACAACCAAACAGTACCATAACGATACACTTAACTAAGTCTTTTATCATGCTATCTACCTCCAACTCATCGATGTTTTGGGTAAAACATTTGTAGCGTAGCTTACAGTATCCAATAGTCCGACCATCAAGTGCGCTGTCCGGCGCATATAGCACGGCCATCAACTGATGACGTGTGCTGTCAATAGTGGACACCATGCGTTGAGTCATGCAGCTTTCTGTTGTCTGTAGTACTCCCTCTCAAATTCTGCCGGTGAAATGTAACCTAATCTCTTCTGCCGTCGCTGCCGGTTGTAGAATAGTTGAATGTATCCACTGATCTCAAGAATGGCTTCCAGGCGTGTCCGGTAACGGCGGTGATGGACCAGCTCGTTTTTCAAGGTGCCAAAGACAGCAAACTGCGGAAGATGGGCTGATGTTAGAATTTTCCCCTCATCCAAATTCCAGTAAACTCAGGAATTACCTTGAGATTCTTTTCCTGAATTCCTTTGCTTACAACATCTCCAAAGAAAAAGGAGAATATCCTTGTCGCATCCTCAACCGAGTCAAACCGATAGTCCGTCCGAACAACCGTTCTCCGAAACTTATATTCACCTTCAAGCAGTTCGTAAAATTTCTTTGTCTTTATCGACGGTGCGGCCGGTTCTGAGGTGTTTGTCCCCAGCGACTCGATGAAGATCATCTGACCGTTCTCATTAAGCAACCTGCTACAGTCGTGTACGATTTTCGAGACTACTCGTTCGATTTCTTCAAACTTACCGACCGTGTGTACGAAACTCCAACCTTCGATTACGCAATCCGCACCAGGGGCCAGTAAATCAATCTGAAGGTTGTCACACTTCTCAAAAGTTGCTTTTGACTTGAAATCTTTAAGATTCTGTTTGGCCCTAGCCATCATGTGCTCTGATCTATCAAAACACTTGGATTCTTTCGCTAGGTCAACATACAGAGAAGTTACCCGACCAGTGCCAACACCAAATTCGTAAACCGACTTGTTTCGAAAGTCGAAGCAGCTTCCAAGACTCTGTTTGAGGTTGCCCTCATAGTCCCCATGAGAAACGAATTCGTCATATTCCGAGGCAAAACCTTCGTATATTTCGTACTTCGTTGGCATGTGACCTTACCTAGTGAATTAAATAATTATAACCAATCATTGACCGGAATTCAGGTCATCCGCTTTTGCAAGAGGCTCTTAATTGACTCCAATTCTCCGATGTTTTGCGAGAAATATGCCTAAACATTTGTAGCGTAGCTTACAGGATCCGATTGTCCGACCATCAAGTGCGCTGTCCTGCGCATATAGCATGGCCCACAACTGCCGCAGTGAACGGGGCCTCCCAAATAGCAACTCCATGATAAGTCAACTGGTGCCCCAATCCTGTACGCGTGCTGCACAATCTGCCACTTCATCATCCGGGCGAGTGGCATCTTGATCTGCGGGCGCACGAGAGTCGCAAGGGGCAACACCATATTCAGGCGCTCATAAAATTCGACAGTATTGTCAGGATAGACAGCGCCCTCTTCAAGATTCAACCCCATGTATATCTCTCCTATGCCGTTAGCGTCACAATAAGCCGCTGCATGTGAGATCATCACCAAATTACGCGCCGGTACCCATTCATGAGGGAATTCAGCTCCCTCAACCGGTCCGGCAATTGGAGAGTCCGGATCGGTCAAACGCGACCCTCCCAGTTTCTTCAACCAAGTCAGATCCGAAAAGATGTACTCACAATCGAGTTTGGCGGCGATATTGCGCACTGCCTCAACCTCCATGGCTTCGGCACGGCAACCATACTGAAAATGAAGCAGTATGGGCTCACGTTTATCCAGATTACGCGCATGGGTTGCGACAGTCGTACTGTCAAGTCCACCGGAACAAATGATTAGACACCGATTATCCATTATCCCTCCATCTCAACTCCGGAAACGACTGCCAAGACTCGCCCTCACCCCACGCAGGCTGGTCGCCCCAAAGCACAGGGCCGCGATATCCCTTTACCGAAAGTTCGATGCCGGTATAGGGTGGAAGTTCCCAGGTTTGGTACTTTTTGAATGGGCTGGCGTAGTCCGGGAAAAACCCGGCCTCGCTCGCGAAGTAAACGATGCCCGGCTCCCAGGCAAGTACCAGCGGCATGAAGTTTCTACACAGTGTCAATATTCCATGGTGCGTGTCCAAGATGGCCAACGCAGCCCCGCCCTGGATGGCAGCGACAGCCTCCCACACGCCGATTTTTGCTATGAGAGGCGGCAGTACGGCCGTATCGATGGCCGAGATGCGGCTCAAACCGTAGTTAAGCGCTAGCGTGTGGTCGTTGGCAATGATGCCGTTATGGGCGACGGCGATCCCCTTGTCGATGAAGGGAGGGATATCGAAATCCTTTTTCTCCTGACGCCATTCGGTGGTCGGTTCGGCCCGGCTGGTGTGCAGGTAAATGGTCGGCTCTCCGGCAGCCGGCCTGCCAAGCTCTTCCAACCAGTCCCGGTCGTCGCGCCGCAGTACCGCGAAGCGCCTGATACCGGAAGCCGGTGACCACCTGACGACTCCGAACGAATCCATCCCGCGCGAAGCCGAGGCATTCACCGCAGTGACAAAACTGTCCAAACGGGCCTGCTGCTGGTCGTAAACGATAGCTCCTGCTATTCCGCACATACTTCACCCCCCTCCGAAGTAAGGTCTGCGGCCAGACTGTCTATGTCGTCGCCGATCAAGCGCCAGAGTTGTACCTGCTCAGTCAGGCTCCGGGCCACCCCGTCCAGTGACCGGTTGCGAATCCGGATGATCAGCTCGCTGGTAAAACCGAGGCTGAACTCTTTTATACGTGAATTGATCGAATCGAACTGGCGCTGCTGATGTGCTGTGCCATCCCCGGCGAGCAGTTTATGCCAAACGGGGTAGATGTTAGCCGTATACGGCATGGTCTCCGGCAGATAATCGGTCGTCAGGATACGAACCAGCAAGTCGACATCGGGATCTTCAAAAAAATATATATTGTGGTAGTAGCTCTTGTACAGTGAGTCGGCATAGATGCGTTCGATGCCGGTGTCTTTCATTACGTATAGAGATTTCAGGTAGTTGACATGGTACGCGTCGATCCCGTTGAGGAACTGTATCTGCGACTCAACCTCGTCGAGGGTAGTCTGCCGCTCAAACATGATCCATCCTGGCACAAGCTTTATGCCTAGGTCCCGCAGGATCCCCACTGCCCGATCTATTCCGGAGGAGTTAGAACTCTTACCGAACAGTTTCAGCATGCGATCAACGCTCGATTCCATTCCTATGTAGACCGCAGCCAGACCCAGGTCGCGCAGCCGTCTGAAAAGCCCTTCATCAACCATCTGGGCGGTGCAGTTAAACGCATAACGCATAGCGATTTTGCGTTCGGCTACCCCCTCGAAAATCATCAGCGCACGCTCCGTCCCCTGCGGAGGGAGCCCGAGGAAGTCCTCGTCACTGAAGAACAGGAAGTTCGCCCCCAGCTTCGAAATCGTCTCGACCTCATCGATGACGTTATTGGCGGAACGTAAGCGATGTTTTGCGCCTCCCTGGTAAAATGCGGGTACGGAACAGAAGGTGCATCGGCTGTGGCCGCAACCGCGGGCCGTGTAGCTCGTGGCCAGGTGGTATTTCTGAAAAACCTGCGGCAGATAGTCCCGGCGCGGATGGGGAAGGAGGTCCACATCGGCCAGCGTACACTTCTGCCTCAAGACGAGGACTCCGTTTGGCTGCAGTTCACGATCGAGGTAGGATTCAGCATCGCTCCAGCTGCCGTCACGCAGGTAATCGGTCAGGCTGCAGATGCTGCGTTCTCCCTCAGCAAGGACAATGGAGTCGACCGGCACTCCCTCGTCGATAATGGATTGGTACCAGAAGGTCGGGAACCAGGACCCGAGTGTGACATGGGTAGTGAAACCCAGGGCGCGCAGCTGCCTGATGATGGCCTCCCCGGTCCGGAACAACTCGTAGGAGAGCATTGAGAAGCCGAGCAGCAGGTTCGGAGGGGCGTCGAGGATCCGGCCGACCACCGTCTCCACGTCCAGATCCAGCAGGAACGCATCTAGGATCTCTACCGAATAACCGCGTGCCTCCAGCGCGGAGGCGAGGTAGCCCATGCCCAAACACTCCGACTTCCAGAACGTGTAGTGTCCGCCATAGGGGGGCTGCACCAGCAGCACATCGGGACAGTAGCGTCGTTTCATAGCCGTCCCTCCCCCGGGGCCTGTGCTGCCAACATGGCGCACTCCAGCGATTCCTCTACCCGGGTTACTTCGGGGCGCGAGACCTCCGGTGTCAGTGCGGCCGCATCCTTGACCGCAGCCAGCACCTCTGCCAGGACAGGCGGATCGGTGTAGATCGACTCCCCGTTTCGGTCCCCGACGACCAAAAGCAGCCGTAGCGGCAACCCCATACGGTTAGCTAGCCGCACGAATTCGGGGATTTCGTGGTAATTGCTGCGCATGATGACAAAGCTCAGGTACACCGAAAAGGAGGATACCTTGCTGGTCTTACCCAGCTCGCTCAGCATCTTTATGTTGGCGAGCACCTGTTCGAACAGGTCGGCGCCGGCGATCTCCCGGTAAATTTCACGGGTCGCCGCGTTGAGCGAAACGGTTATATAGTTAAGCCGGACCCGCTGCAGGATTTCCCAGGCACGTTCAGGTATGTGGGTCGCGTTTGTGACTAGACTCAACAGCATCTGGGGGTTGTCGGAGAACCACTCGATGCTTACCCATTCTCCGAACTGCGGCGCTATCAGCACCTCTCCGCCATGTAGCTGATAGTCATATACGCAGTGGCCGATCCCGCGGATATCGTCCATGAATCCGTCCGGCAGGCAAAGGTCCGCAGCATGGTTTTGATGGCACATGCGACAATCTATGTTGCAGCGCAGAGTGGGAATGATGCGTACCGCCATAGGCATCGAGCTTAGGACGGTCTTGCGCTGCCTTATCTCCTCGTTATTGAGACGCTGGTTATCCTCAAATGCCTGTGGTCCTGGAATAACTCGCAGCATCTCCTCGGAGAACCGTCCCGAGACCAACCACGGACAGTCAGGCTTGCAGAGCTCACTCTGGCGCCCCTCAATTAGCATACGCCTTATTTCCTGTGCACCAGCGCCGTTCCAGAGCCCCTCAAGGGAGGAACCAGCGTCGATCTTGCCGTAGTCGCGATTGATCCAGTTAGCGCAACATGGCATGGCACTTATCACGCCGTCTCGTTCGTCCATATAGAGTGCCTTCCAAGGCATCACACATGATAGTCTGTTTTTCATTGATTCCTTCATTGTTGAATCTCACTGAGTCTAAAACAGGTTTCACACACTGGAGCCAAGTTGTTTCCCTCTAAACTATTCCAGAACTGCACAGAATTTTGGTTTATTCTTTCCCAGTCATCGAGCAAGAGATTCCCAAATGGCACCCTAAAGGTGAAGCAGGGGATCACATTAGCCTGAGAATCAACCCTAATAATACCCCGATGCTTACAGCCAACTAGTCTTCCCTTCCTGGACTGGTAGTCATAAAACATTTTGGTCTGTTGCGTTAATCGGTCAGGGAGAAACATTATCCTCCTGCGGTAGGAATGCGCTAGTCGCTGCAGCTTTTTCAGCTGAGCCTCAAGTTTTTCAATTGGAAATTTAAAGTTTCGGCGAGGGGCCTCGCTGACCGGAACGTCTGTTAAATTGGCTCCGACTATTGCTGCACTACGACAACGTGAATCTCTATCGAACATTCTTGCCAGTTCAAAAATCATTATCGATGGTCTTATTCGGTCCCTTCGGAAGGAAGAAAATATCCGATCAACAGAGTCAATATTGAAGTCACTTATGACTATTGTGGTAGCAAAACGCCCTTTGGGAGAGGCGGAGATGACCTCCACAGTTTCGCACATAAGTTCATAAGTGCCGGCACCACGTATTGAGTTGTGTACCTGTCTAGGGCCGTCAATTGAAAGGTTGAAGTCGGTTACCCCTGCTGCTACAAGTCGTCGCACAGCCTCCGGCTTAGTACCGTTAGTCTGTAGTACCACCTTTGCACCACTGTTAATAATCTCGACACAAAGTTCCACGATACCCGGCCATATTGTCGGTTCTCCGCCACTTATGTAGAACTCTCTTCCCTGGCTGAACAGATGTCGCACAGAAGCAATATATTCATCAGGAGAAAATGTTGCCAGGGCTTTATCCTTACGAAGCTCCATAGAACGATCACACATCGGGCAAGCAAGGTTGCAATCCAATGTCGGCTCGAGAATTATCACCTCATACATTTTCACTCCTGCCAATCCGGTAGGCCTCGAGAACAGTTTCAAGGCTAATCAACCCGTCTTCGATTGGAGTCCTAGGTTGATTACCGGTGCGAATGGCACGGCCAAAATCGTCCAATTGTGCTGCAAACAAGGTGGCACTACTTTTTCCTATGCGATGCCGGATCATTCTGCCGTCCTGTAGCGATAGGGCACTGATGTTGTACTCGGTCAAAATTGCCCGCCCTTTGGTCCCGATGAAGTCTAGCGTAGTCGGGTAGTTGCAGTCGGCATAGCTAGTAACTAGGATGTTTGCTACCACTGCAGGATTGAATTCCATCATAACGCTGGCGAGGCGCTCAAAATCCCCGTACACCCCCTCGGGGGGACCGTACTCTAACTTGGCTGCCACTACCTTCGGAACGCCTAGGAGATGGATCAGAGTGTCTATAGGATGAATGCCATTCATAAGCAGAACCCCACCGCCGCTCAGTTTGATGTCACGTCGCCAGGGCGACTCCCTGTAGTAAGACTCACCCCGATTGATAAAGAGGGCCACGTTGACGCAGACAAGCTCACCCATGAAGTTGTTAGCTAAAAGCTCAGCTATCTGCTCTATCCCAGAGCTAAACCGAAACTGACTTACGTAAGCTGCCACCACGCCCCATTCTCGGCTCTTGTCAATGATCTGCCGTACCTTCACGGGATCGATATCGATTGGTTTTTCCACCAAAACATGTTTACCCCGACTTATCGCCTCCAAGGCGATCTCTGCGTGGAAAGATGAGGGAACTGCCACATCGATGGCGTCAACAACCGGATCATTCAGGACCGCCTCAAGCGAGGGATACGATATCACCCCCAATTCCTGTGATTGCACGGCCAACCGGGAAGAGAACACACCATGAAGTTGTAACATGGTGCATCTCCGGTAGCCTGCAAGATGGAGTTGGAAGGCATCGCCGCCACCAATCACCACAGTTTTCAGCCGACCTGTTTTCCGCTTCACTGTAACTCCCCGCATCATTTACTTCTCTCCGTACTATGTATGCAGAAGGTCGATGCCGATATTTCAATATTTACCCGAGCTAAAGTCCTGCCAGCCACTGGTTAAACACCTTTGCAAAATATAGGTAACGATGGTCGGCATTCTTGACGACGAACAACTCCTTGGGATGATTGGCAGCTTCAAAATTGGTCCGTGCTTGGACAATTGGAATTGTATCGTCACACTCGCCGTGGATCACTAAAACCGGCACGCCAATATCTGGTAGACGTCGTAATGTGTCAAAACTATGATATTGGAAAAGATATTCAACCAACCAAGACGGGAGCCAAGCTAAGCGATGTGCAGCTGCGGCGCACATGGATGAAAATGTTGACAGTAGAACTAGTCCCATGACCCTGTATTCAAGGACAATCTGTGAAGCAATCCCTCCACCGAGCGAATAGCCGAAGACGATAACCTGGTTTTCAGGTATACCCTGATCACGCATAAGCCATTCCATAGCACCACGGCCAGCGTCGAGCATTCCCTCCTCGGATGCTTTTCCCTCGCTGACCCCATACCCTGGGTATTCGACTAGCAAAATGTGTATATATGAGCATTCCAAAGACTCGCGCAATCCCTCCCAGTCGTAAACATGTCCACCACTCCCGTGAAAAAACAGGACCACAGGGGAACCTTTCTTGCCATTCCAGTAGACACCATACCCATTGCAACCAGATGGCGTGACGAACCTGACTGCTGCCCCAGTACTTCTACGGGCAGCAGCTTCGGCCTTCAAGGCAGTGCCTCTACTAGAGAAAATCAAGCTGTCGACAAACTTAATCATCCATGACTTCATTGATTCCATCCATTTCCGTGTTCCCCCTCAAAAAAATCTGCTAATCATTTTAAGCACTGGTCAGTTTCAGCGCCGATTGAACGCAAACGTTGGTTTTCAGCAAAAACATTAACGTCGCATATGCGACAATAAGGTTCGGGGCATCGATTGAGAGATCCTTGCCTAAGCCGACCAAACTCATCGCCAAACCACACGTCGGAAAGCGTTCGGGAGACAATCGATGCCACTGGTGCGTCGCCGCACATACAGCAAGGTCCAACCATTCCGTTGGCGTGAATTACGAGATTCGAAAAGGGCTCGAAGCAGAGTGCCCCCCAGAAGGAATTCCCGTCCGTGTTCAAGGTACGCTTGCTTAGAAGCACACTATCAAATGACTCGGTCTGAGAAAGAGTATCTTCGTCCAGGTACTCCCCCAGATTAGTAACGATCCCTGCAGTGTGAGCGACCTCACGAGCCTCGCGAACTGACCGCTGAAAATCGGCGATTTTGGAGTGATTCACCATGAAGTGACGCTGTTCGTCGAGGTGGACCACCAGACGAATTAGGTTGAGCTGATCACAACCGCTATTTGCCAGTAGACGTACAAATTCTGGGAGTTCTTCAGCACCTTGATGCGTCATAACGCAACCGACACCAATGATTGGTAAAGGCTGCCTTCCACGAGCAGTGAGTAGGCAATCCAACCCTTTTAGAATACGTTCAAAGGAGCCTGGTTCACGTACCGTGTCATTGACGCCCTGTAAACCGTCCAAGCTGATGAGTACCTTGTTCCACTTCATTTCCACTAGTGAGGCAGCCACATCTTCCGAGATAAGTGTACCGTTGGTAAAAAGCATACCATAGAGTCCCGAGTTACGTGCCTTCGTGAAAAGAGGCCTTAAATTCTCCCATCTTACGAGGGGCTCTCCACCGCCTCCAATCACCAATTCGCGGACACCAAGTGCAATTGCCTCATCAATCAGAGTCCTTTGCCGTTCCTGCGATAACTCGGAATAGTCGTGCACCCCCTTGCGCTGCCAACAAATTGCACAATTGAGGTTGCAGGCGTTCGTAGGAAAGTACATGAGTTTAAAGGGACCTGGCCTTTCCCCGCGAGACCACTCCGAGAGGCGGATAGCACGCTCAGTTTCAAGCGTATGCCTCCGGTCAACCTCAATATGTACCCGTTCATTCATAGAATATCCCAGATCTCCGGTCGTCCGTAACGGTGCTGCACTGATCGGCGCAAATCTGCATGACATGATAACCAGCAACCTGGGCAATCCAGCTTCAACATTTGTTCTCTCAGCTTAGATGCATGAGAAGAGCGCCACGCCACAGTCAGATCCCTGTCGGGAAGCCTCCATAACATGTGGCATAATTTTACGGCACCCCCGACTTCCCTAATTGCGGTATCCTCGCCCGCTCTACAACTATGCCCAGTGGGAATTTTACCGCTGCTGCAATAGTCGACTATGCCCTCAAGGTACTGATCAGAATTAATAATGCGAACACCAGTGGCGGCAGCTTGTTGCACCAATTGAACAGCTTTATGCAACATCTCGATATCCCCAGTGGTAAATCCAAGCTCCTCTTTGCCTGTCTTATTAATGGAGTGATGAAGGTGACAAGGAGTAATACTTATCACAAGATGATGCTGATCTACAAAACTCAACACATCAGAAAGGAATGGAAGTGATAGGGGCGATAACACCACACTGAGTACCATCTCGAAACCTCCGATCTTTCTATACTGGATGAGTTGATTCAGATTCTCTAGAACTGGTTGAATATCGTAGCCTCGGATGGTTTTGAAGGTACCTTCGTCAAGTGTATCGAGCGAAACAGAGATGATGTCGAGCCCTGCATCCACCGTCTCAATGAGTCGGTGACTACTACAGCTTGCTGCAGTGCAGACCATCGATGTCATCCCTTTTCTCCGTATAACGCCAACTATTTCAGTTATATCAGGGTGTAGGAGGGGCTCACCGCCTGAGAGGCGAACCGCCTTGGCACCCAGTGAGGCGGCTTGTGTTATAGCTTCAATAATTGAATCGAGAGGCTCGTGCTTCCCATTACCACGCCACCAGTTGCAATAACGACAAGCGGCGTCGCAGACCTCTGTGATATTCAGTGTAAGTAATTTTAGATTCTCTGGGTTCATTGAAACCTCAGCGAAATCTCTGCAGTACAAAGGAGCCAGCACCTCTCACAGCGAAGTTGCCTAATCCGCCCACGCATTATACGCATGCGTGGCCCATCGATAATGTCCGCCAGCAGTTGTTCGTGGAGGTTTCCAGCCACTGGAAGCCCCTGCGACCAACAAGACCGAACATTCAGTTTCGAGTCGATGAACAAAGTCGTGTAACCACAGTAACAGCGATATCCTTTCGGCAGCTTACGCTCACGGGAGGAGAACCGGCTAAAACCATCAAGGTAGGCGTGAGAATTTAGAACCCCACGACCGTCCCTCTTAACCTCCTGCAGGCGTTCTATAGTCTGCCGGTAGACCAAGAGGTCAGTTGGGGAGAGTCTATCATCCTCCCAACGACCGTGATGGTGATAAGGAGTGAATTTAACTCCAATGCCGCGGCTGCCGAAGTAGTCGACCAATTGCTCCAACTCCGCAATGTTATTGCCAGTGACCACTGAGGTAACTGATACTACAGGCCTTTCCTCATCTGGCCACGCCAGCAGAGCGTCAATTCCTTCCAGAACCGGCGCAAGTGGTACGCCTCTAGTTGCTTGATACGCTTCAGCAGAGATGCTGTCGATACTGACAATTACCATACCAAGTCCGGTTCCCCTGAGCTCGGCTTGGCGTTTTTCCAGAAGCAACCCGTTGGTTAACAGCACCGGAAAAAGACTACGACTTTTTGCATGACGCACCAGTTCAGGCAGATCATCCCTGAGCAGCGGTTCGCCGCCGCTCAAGTTAACCGAAGTGGTGCCCACCTGAGCCAACTGGTTGATGACGTTTGTGAGCTGCAACGTGGAAAGGTCCACATTTTCTTTAACCGTACCATGCCCACAGTAGACACAGTGCGAATTACAGCGTTCCGTCACCTTCAGCAAGGTATAAATTGGGTGAATATTGGCCTCATCTGATGCATAGGAAATCTCCAGTTTCCGGCGATATTCCAAATTACCCATTGGCGGTTCGGGGAGATAATCGAGAAATGATTGCGGATATCTCGAAGTTTCATTCATCACGGTACCCACCTTGCAATAAAGGAGTAATGAGTCGGTCTATATGCCGACGGTAAAACAGGACTATTACAATCACCAGTAAACTTATCATGGGCATTCCGTCACGCTTCACCAGTGCCACAGCCATGAGCAGCGGCAGCACCGATTCGTGCAGATCCGCAAGCGGTATGTACTGATAACTGACCAAGGTGAGTTTCCCACCGCGTAGTTGGTAAACAACGGCAACCAAGGCAGGCCACAAAACTGCGACTAAGAGCGCATTCAGCAAACCAGCATTCATCAGTAGAAATAGAAGCAGCAAAGATCCCAGGCACTCAAAGGCGAAGAAGAGCCGCAACAGCCGCATGGTTGCGTCCCAGCCGAGCAGCGTGGCAGTAGTGCGGGTGCCCGTGAGGAGATCGTTGTCATGGTCCATGAGTTGGTGCACCAAAATCATTCTCAGCCCGTAGAGGAACAGAACCAGCAGATAAGCCGCAGATGCCGGAGGCAGGGAGCCGTAGGCAAGGACGAAGGTTAAAGCCGGTGCCGGAACCTGCGCGAAGGCAGCAACGAAAGGACCAAGCACCATGCGCTCCTTAAAACGTGGTGGATAAGAATAGGCCCAGGCCAGCAGATAACACCCCCCCATGGTCGCCAGCGCTCTGCCCGGCAGCAGCAGGGCGCCCAAAACTAGGGAGGGGACCACACAGCCGATCACCAGGACCGCTCTCCACCCAGGACACCCCTCCAGGCCGATCGTCTTGTGCGCCATACTGTCCTGATGCTGGTCGGCTAGGTTGTTGAGCATGTAGGCTGCGGCCAGATACAGTGCCGTGAGCAGGTATGCGGCCAGAATCCAGCGAACGTCTTTATGCACGGAGGGTGTTACCAGCAGCAGGGACATGGTGAATCCGAGCATGGCCGGAAGCTTGCCGGCATGCCAGTCATGCATGCGGGTAAAGTGAATGAGCTCCCGAAAGGTCGGCTGCGCAGGCCCTGGCAAGACGGTTGAGACTTCGTTTTGTGGTAGCTTGGGCATTGGTGACCTTTTCACGAAACGTTCTGATACCCTCTCAGGATGTCACGGATACGTTCCACCTGAACACCGGCTTCGGCACTGGCAATAGCACCTGCTTCGTCCAGAACAAGCTCAAGTTCCCGATGCTTGTCGTCCCGAACGAACAGGTCTTCCCCGTTGCGGTCACCGATTACGGGGAGCAGTTGCACCGGCACGCCAAGCCGCTCAGAGAGTTGAAGAAATTGCGTCAGTTCATGAAAATTACTCCGCATGACTACGAAACTTAGAAAGAGTTCGAAGCGCCCAAGCGGATGATTACGCGAGAGGTCGATCCACCCCCGCAGATTTTCCATCACCCGGGCAAAAAGATCTTTCCCGGCTATACCCGCATAAGTCACCCTGGTAGCGGCATTGAGCGAAACGATCACGCTATTCAATAGGAGACGGCTCAACATATGGGTCAAAGGCTTGTCGAATACGGTCCCATTGGTTATCAGGCTGATCCGCAACTGCGGGTAAAGTTGCGACGACAAGGTACCGAGGAATTTACGAAACTGCGGGTTGAGGGTTGCCTCCCCCCCTTGAAACGTCAGTTCACGCACGAAGGGGAGCAACTGTTCTACATCCTGCCAATCCTGCTTGCTCATTTCAGCGTCGCGACCATGTTCCTGAAAACACATGGTGCAGTCGAGATTGCATTGCAGGCTTGGCATAACCTTGACGAGCATCGGCTTTGATCGTAGCACAACTCGTCGTTCAGCGATTTCCTGCAAATTAAGCTTCTGGTTGGCAACGAACTCGGCAGAGCCATCGACGATGCGCAGTGCAGACTCACCGTAACTCCCCGATATCAAAAAGGGGCAATTGCGGTCGCACACTTCATTCTGGTGCCCTGTGGCGATACGCTCACGTATGAATTGCGCTCCGTCACTGTTCCACAGTTCATGAAGCGGTCCGATCCCGACGGTTCCATAGTCATGCCGAATCCAGCTGAGACAACAAGGCAGTGCAACTATCCTCCCCTGGGACTCATCCATGCAGAGGGCTTTCCAAGGCATAACGCAGGTAAGTTGTGATGTCTGCCGACTGTGGAGATTGGCGCGATCCCCTCCGGCTTGGTCAGACTCCGCACGTGGTATGGTTGTCGCACGACTCCTCATCACACCACTCGCCTTTATATACCCTCATAACTGCAACAGCTACTGGGAGTTTCCTTAACGACTATCCGTGAGACACAGGTGAGCTCAGGTTTCAACCTGTCCCAAATCCACTTCGCCAGGTTTTCAGAAGTCGGATTTTCAAGCCCCTCAATGTCATTCAAATAAGTGTGATCAAGCTGCTCAAAGATAGGAGCAAACGCCTGACCAATACCGGCAAAGTCAAGAATGAATCCGGAATAGGGATCCACGTTACCTCTGACATGAACTTCGACACAAAATGTGTGGCCGTGTAATTGACCACACTTATGCCCTGGCGGAACCCCGGTTAGCCTGTGAGCGGCGTCAATCGTAAAACTTTTTGAAATTTCCATATTGCCTCTCAGCCGATAGTAAAAGTCAGCAGTAGTTATTTACTCAACTTTCGCAGTTGCTAAAAAACATATAACTTACATCATTAGCAGAATAGCGTCTAAAAGTGTGCAAATAAACACCCCCCAACAAATCAACCTTTCTCACACCACTTTATGGTGTCCATTTTTCTCAGCCCACTGAATCTACTGAATCTCACCCGTTATTGTGGACAGTCCGAAAAGCTGCTACAAACAAGCACGGAGGACTGTCATGGTATAGAAAAAAGTCATACACTCGCGAGTTCAAGGTGGAAACAGTTAAACTGGTTACCGATGGCACTGCCAATGTGCCTGTCAAAGCCAGAGACATGGGTATATGATGCCGAACGAGGTCGACTCAAACTTGCAGCTTAACTAACTAACTGTCCATGAAACCGGGGCAAATTCATACCTCACTATTCAAAAGTTGAAATTGTGGAGGAAATAACGGTTTCTGTATGAGGCTGTTCGAAAACTACATCAAATAATTTGACTCGAGTGAAGCATGAAACATCAGTCTGATGATCTATCAATAAATCAATAATTTTATTAATTAAAGTTACATTTAACCCTGCATTCAGTACTACACGCAAATGTTTCATCGACTCTTTAAAAGGATATGACATGAACGATGCTTCAAATCCATTATTCAGAAGCAATTTGTAAATTTTTTCATTATCTGAATTGATATTATAGATCGGAAGATAACCTGAATTAATCGGCCTAGACAATTGCATACCATTATTAAATTTTTCGGCCACTTTATTTAATTTTTCCAGTTGCTTGCGGCGAATATTTTCAGAACTAATGAAAGAGACTGTATGTGCTATTGATGGCGGGCAGGAAGTTGAAAACTCTGGCTGCTCGCGCAATTTTTTAATTATATCTTTTGGCCCTGCTACAAAGCCCGCAGGATATGAAGCAGCTTTCGAGAGCGAACCGAAAAAAATAATATTATCTATGAGATTAGTATACGGACTAATTAAATTATGATCCCATATAAAAGCTGTATGGCTTACATCGAGTGCAGCAACATGGATGTTTTTAAGATTTAGCAAGTGATAAGACTCATCTATTTCACCATAGAATGAATTGATAGCACTCATAATAATTATTTTTTTATGATAATTGAGCTTGATTCCAACTTTGTGGTCTGTTTTTAGATGTCTACCATCCACAGAATAACAGGGATGGGCGGTTTCTGGCGTAATAATTGTCCCCTTTTTTATACGCGCTATATCCGTTAACACTCTCTTTGTTGCCATGCCGGCAAGATACCCATTTGGAAACAAACAGGCGTCCTCAGTGACAAATTCATGAGCAATAAGGTTTTCAGCTTCAGCGTAGTATTCACTATGCTGGAAATCGCACAGTCGGCTAACGGGGTTATTGACTCCGTAAATAGTAAGATTTCGTTTAACTGTATTAATATATTCTCGGTTGTTTTGAAGATCGAGATATGCAGTTCCATAAAGTCTAATCATAGTAGCAATCAATAGTGTCATTTGCTTCAAATGTATTAAATAAATTTATAACATCTGATGTCTCATAATAATTAGTTGCAAAATGCAAACCTGCCCCATAATCAGGTACTATATCATTTTGCGCATATTTCATTCGATCATATCCAAATACTGACAATTCGAGTGTGCGATCTTGACCCAATACACCATTTGTCGCTTCGATCATATGTCTATAATAATGATATTGTTTCCTTCCCCCCGCAACCGGAATCTCAGAGAGATAACTTGTAATAAACAATGATAAATAGGCGCTTGGCCATATTGCTTTAGATTCCAGCATTTCAAGCAGAGTATTTTTGTCGAGGCGTAAATTAATATCGTGATTACATGACTGCAAAAACAATCCATCTGTAGACATTTCAAGCCTAACAAGCTTACACTTGCTGTCTCGTGCCCAAAACAAGAAACTCCCCCTTGCCTTGCCCCAGGCACAAAAAACATTAAATAACTTAGAGTGGAGACAACTCCTGACCTTCTTGTCAAATAGCAATTTGTTAACAATTATATCGTCACTCTTCAGTAGTTTAATCAATATAGCTTTAGCAACATTTTCTATGGAATAAACATGTATAGTTCCGGACTGTTTGAACCATTGTTGAGCAATTTGTACCATCGCAACTGCCATTTGTTCTGCATAGTTTTCATATTGCGCTTTAAATATTGACTCTAAAAATGGATACCGTCGAAGCAGCTCATTCAACTGTTCTGTCATACTAGTTGGTCTAAGTAGTACTGGAGAACATTTCAAATACTTGTTTGAAAATAAGTTAGCTTTATTTGCTGAAGCATATGGGAGAACAAAGCCTCGCGGATAGTCAGTATTATCCAACGGTATTAATGAACCTGCCAATATTGCAATATTTGTACGAGGAATAATCCCAGCTTCTTGAAGCATCAGAATTGGATACAAGTAACTTATGGTAGAGAATGAATTGAACGGGGCAATATGCTCTGCTGTTGATAGAATGGTAGAATGCGGGTCCAGTTTAATTGTATCAAATAGACACTGTTTATAACGATTATGTTTGTTATAGTGCGCCGAAAGCTGTTTGTAAATATTGCTAAAGATATCTGATATCACGGGGTACATCTACCCAAAGCTAATTCACGGATCTGAGAACACAAATCAGTCAGATCGATATCAGTTTTTTTTGTTGCAAGACCAATGAATCGTTTGTTTCCTTCGATTTGCATGGTCTTGGCGAATGAGTCTGAAATCATTTGATGCTTGAACCCACAAGCAGTTAGCTGTTCTTCAAGCTTGTCAGTGCTGTAAATATATGAATTAACAACTGCCATATCTTCGCTACTAGCTTTCCTGTAGAATAGACTGTCAGTCGTCTTAGTCACTTCCTTCTTCCAAAAATAATCTTTCAAATAGCAACGATGTTCTTCTGCCCACCAATATTTCAACGTATCGTAATAGCTCACCCAATCAGTAGATACTGGCTTCCCATACACGAATTCAGAATGATCAATAAAAATGATGGTGTCATCCGCAATACTGTCGTAAAGCGCCTTCCATACTGAGGATATCTCGTCGGGATGGATGTGCTTCATGAGTGAACTTGTTATAACCAGCAGATCTGCATCGACGAGTTTATCAGTGGCAATACGCAAATCAGCGCAGTATGCCTCAACTCTTGTGTCCCCTTTTTTTCTGAAGGCATCCACCATGTTCTGCTCAAGATCAAGACCAGTGATCTTTTTCGCATCTGTAGCTAGATACAGCGGGAGCAGCCTTCCCGTTCCAGCCCCATGTTCAGCTATGGTGCGTGGAGACAGGATTTCAAGGGTGGCCCAGACAAAATTGAAATCAGGTCGCATGTAATTAAAAATATCATCATACAGGTCTGTGTTGTCATATGAGCTCATCAGACACCTCAACGGTTGCTGTCGATAAATGCATACAGCCTCTCTCTTGCCTCGTAAGGCGATAATGTTTTTATGAAGTCGGTTGCGCAGTTGCAGGTATAATCTACCATCCCAGTGCCTGTAAGAATCCCTATGATTGTCTCATCCGGTGCAATCGACTTTGAAACCTCCTCGATTGCAGCGACCAGCAACCCTCCCACCGGATCGGCATAATATCCTTCCAGAGTTGCCAGAGCAGCAATTCCTGCCCCCAAGCGTTCATCAGGTACGGCGACTCCCAGCCCCCCGGATTCCCTGAGTTGCTCTAGGATAAGATTCCCGTACAACTGTGGATTTCTGACTGAAAGGGGTATCACGATGGTTTTTGAGTCAATGACAGGTGAGAATGAGGGCTGATTCGACTGAAGGGCATTGACGATGGGGCTGCAACCTGAAGGCTGAGCTATTGCGAATCTTATCCTTACATTAGGTTTACGGCGGACGTACTCTTCATACATGGCGGTAAAGAGTGTGCCGTCAGCTGTTGGCACAATGACCACATATGCGCCTTCAGGATTTAACTGAAGGAGTAGTTCATCCAGTATTCCTGTGAATCCTCGTTTGAAATCCTCGTGAAGCGTTGAGTTTATGCAATACGCGTCTTCAAATTGACCGGTGATATCCGTAATCAGTCCGTCCAATACATCAAAATCTCCATTAACAACGTATGCCTCAGTTGCGTAGGAATGGATCATTTTCTTTGTGATATGCGAAGCCTGATCAGAAACTAGTACAAAGCTTTTCAAATTGTTCTTAGCTGCGGCGCCACTTACAGCTGTTCCCATATTGGAGCAGGTGGCAGCTGTCACATATCTTCCACCGGACTCTCTGATTTTTGATACAGCCGCAAGAGCACCTCTGTCTTTGAATGTGTGACTGATCGGATTTGCTGATTCGAGTTTGAGTAGCAGGTCGGGAAGACCTAAACTGGAAGCAAGACGTTTTACAGAAACAAGAGGAGTTGGATTAATCATGATGCATTATATCCTTTACAGTCAATCAGTTATGCTTTGTTATGGAGACATTGCCCTATGGCTTGCACAAGTAGTACAGCTTCTTCTTCTGTGTTCTGGCTGCCAAACTTCAGGCGGATAACACTGTTTATTTCAACGGCTGACAGTCCGATTGAGTTTAACACATGTGAGCCACTTTTGGAATTACAAGCTGAGCCTTGAGAAATTGCGATATTCGGTATACCTTCGCATATCCCTTTTGCCTTCAGGCCTTCTATGCATAGGCTCAAACCGCCTGACTGACGACTTCCAACCACTTGTCCGATCAGACGGTACCTAATACTTGCTGCTTCAAGCTGCCTCAGGAAGAAGATAGAAAGGTCGTTACAATACCTGTTGTCACTTTCTAGGTTTTTCATGGCCAGCCTGCAAGCCTCACCCAAACCGACGCAGAGAAAGACGGGGACAGTGCCTCCTCTGAAGCCGAATTCCTGTCCACCACCCAACACCAGCGGATCAAAATAAGACTGCAAATCGCGCCTTATATAAAGTGCTCCTATCCCTTTGGGACCGTAAATTTTATGACCGGAGATCGACAGTGCGTCAAGGTTCATGGCCTTTACGTCAATCGGTATCTTGCCAAGTGCCTGTGAACAGTCTGAGTGGAACAGTATGTTTTGTGGTGAAGTTGCACAGTGTAAACCTGTCTGTTTGAGATCAAGAACGGTATGAATTTCATTATTAACGGCCATCAGCGACAGTAGAGAGTTGTTTGAAAATGCAATGTCAAGTTTCGGTTCGCCCATTTCGTTAACAGCAAGCATAATTAAGTTGCCGCCTGCCTCTTCATGCTGCTGGCATGGGCTTAGAACAGATTTATGCTCTACTGGCGACGTGTAAATTGCCATACCCTTCCTGTGAGCCCAATTGATAACAGTATTATTGGCCTCCGTTGCACCAGATACAAAAAACACCTCATCAGGTTCACACCGGATTGACCTTGCAACCTCTGCGCGAGCCTTCTCGAGTGCCGCTTCAGCCATCCATCCGAAAATGTGTGCGGAGGAAGGATTCCCGTAAATGTTCTTCATATACGGAAGCATCTTGTCAAATACCGCATCGGCTATTGGTGTAGTTGCATTATTATCTATAAAAATATTCACTATTAACAGCCTCGTACGACATATTTCATTCCGTATTCTTCACTAATCTCGAACAGGTCACTCAAAACCATTGAGTCAAGCAGTATCGTACTGATTATATTGATTTTTTTAGAGCCAAACCAGTACTGTATGTCTGCACCATAGAGTGCGTAAAATGTCTGAACCCCCTCATACAACCTGCCGCGGTCATAGCATGGGATCACGTAATTGACGGTATGGCTGGCAGCCTTGTCTTTATTGGCTCTAAACATCTTGAAAAAAAAATGTGCGAGCAGCACCGGGCAGAAATTTGATGCCTTATAGTCATCTGTATCGGTTGACTCAGTCCTTAGGAGAATCCTGTCTGACTTTCTGTTATAGCGTGATATTGCATAATATTCCCTAGTTGAGCCATTGGATAAAACCTCAAGAGAAGCGTTTCGCATATTCTTAACAATTTTGTGAAGGTTGCGAGATGATGAGTTATTCATGCTTTTTTCAAGGATCAGATTGTCAAAATGCCTTTTTGAATTATAGGTCATAAGCAGCGGCCGGAAATTCTCTCTATGGTTAAAATAGAAAAAACGCTCCAGCGCGAGCAGGTTTACTTCAATAGTGAGATGAGGAACCAGTATATTTTCAGGTAATCCGAACGTGAGAAGCTCGCCAAACGTTATGGTGCCGTTTTCAAGTCTTCCGGCAAGGTCCGCAATTGCATGTATCGGCTCAAGTGGTGGGGGGACGGCTTTGTCCGACGAGTGTTTTAAAAAAGATGGTGCACTACAGACACTCTTGTCGCAGGCTTCAGAAGCGCCTATGTCATCAAGGAAAATCGTTGTGGTTCCCCCCAACTGTTTTTTAAGGGCATCGATGAACAAGGCAGAACAAACCGAACTGTATGGAGGTAAGGCAGGCCAGCCGTAATGACCGCCAGCAAATGAATACGCTTCGGTATTCAGAGACCGCAGCAGGGCTGCGTGCCGCTCCATGACTTCTGTGTTGAAATAATTACTATGCATCTAGAACTGTCCTTTTGAAAGTAACCGTCAACCGTAGACCCTCATGAAAATGGAATGGATTTATGCAGTCGAATTTTACTTTGCGGTGATCCAGATATCCAGTTGAGTTAATCGATTTAGCAGGTCGAAAACGATCAGAAGATCGAATAGGAATACCCTCCTTGAGAGAGTATGCTACATCAAACATATGACAACTTACATCAAAGCAACCTGATTATTGGTTATAGGTTCGAAGTTTTTTGCAACAGGCCCTAAGAACGCATTATTTCATGCAACTCCGAAACAGAGACAGCCATTTCTTATCAATAATACCTTCAACCAGCCGTTTACAGTCTCCAGGCAAAATATTCCGTGTCGCATCATCCTTGCCCAGCATATACCGAACAGCATTGGTAAGATTACCCTCACGTGAGAGAGCAGTTTTATACATGCGCTTCACCAGGTTTTCGTAAGCAGCTTCAATCTGAAGGATTCCACCTCTAAGTGTTTCATCATTCTCGTTGATTACAACTGAATCAAGAATACTTGCCAGATCTTTTAGTTGTAGTGTAGATAAATTTCCTGGAGGCAAATTAGCCGGCGACTGAAACTGCTCGGGATCTGAATTATTATTATTTGAAGATCTTCCGTGCAGGACTGTTTCAACATCGGTTACCGTGATCTCTGCATTTGCCCCCTTCATGACAGCGAAGCGTCCGACGATTTCTCTCAACTCACGAATATTTCCAGGGAAATGATACTGCTGTAATCTATCAACAGTGCCTGACGAAATATCAAGCTTCTTTCCTCGCAATCTCAGAAAATGCCGCACCAGCTCTGCAATATCTTCCGTATGTTCACAGAGCCTCGGTATCCGAACTGTTGTACCAAGGCGATAATATAGGTCGCCCCGGAAAGAGGTCGTATCGTTAATATCATCATTTGTCGCAAAGATAAAGCGACAGGCAGCATTCATCAACGTATTGTCGCCAACACGTCGATACTCCCGATTTTCCAGAAGACGAAGCAGCTTTTTTTGGCTGCCAACATCAAGAGCACCAATCTCATCTAAAAAAAGAGTTCCTTTACCGGCGGCAGTAACCAGACCGGTCTTCTCACCAACAGCCCCAGTAAACCCCCCTTTTTTGTATCCAAACATCTCTGACTCAAAAAGCGACTCTTGAATCGAATTGACGTTGAGCGTTATATACGGGGTAGTAGCTCCGCTGGTAATTCGATGATAATAGCGGGCAAATATCTCCTTGCCGCAACCGGTTTCGCCCACAAGAGTGACATTCGGGCACTCACGCAATTCAGCTGTCGGATCAGCCAGTCTAAAGACATCAAAGAAAGTCTTGAGCATGACTTCTGAAATCGCAATTTCTGATGGCTGTAATTCAAGAAGCGCCCGTTTCTGGGAAGTTGTAAGACGCTTGTTGGCGACGGGTGACGCGCCAAAGAAGAAACCATGAATAACAAGAGAGCGCCAGGAAAGATCTTCCTTTGAAAGATAGGGGACGGTTCCCCTGATAATATCCGGCAGATCCTGAGAACGTTCACTTGTAAGCATAACCAGGGGCAAACCTGAAACATCCTGTATTAAAGCTCTGCACACCTCGGCCCCAAAGGGAATTGGAGTGACTTCAGAACTATCGGCAAAGTTAAGATCAAGCAAAACAAGCGACCACTGGCGCTGCGCTACAGCCTGTTTGATTACATTGAAGTCATTATAGCGCTTTCCATTTTTCTCGATCTGCCCAGAACAAAATCCAACCGCGACCCGACGCTCAAGGAGTCCAGTCTTTTGCAAAAGCCGATCCTGCAACTCAGCTCTGCTGCCATATTCATCATCTATAATCAGGACAGAGAGCCCCGTAAGTGCATCTGGTTTCATGGCATTGGAATCCTGTTGGGAAGAGTATCGAGCAGTTGGCAAAGCTGTTGAACAGCTTCGATAAACCTCACTTCATTCACATCGTTCTTATGGCGATTAAGTCTGTCAAGGCATGATGTAACGCACGTTTGTACATCTTTTGTAACATAGCAGTCAACAGTTGATTGCCTCACAAAATCAGCTAGTTTCGAGCGTTCGTGTAACGGAATCGAGCGCAACGGCTCCAACAGCTTTAAATAGTTTTCACAAGGATTGAATCCTGATTCAAGACAATCAGACAGCTTCTTTAGCTCGTGACTCATACTCTCAATAACGTCATGCGTGGGTTCTCCCCGCTTCAATCTTCCAGCTAATGAGTGTGCAGCATTATTACGAATCGCTACAATTGGTGCGTTTGGCGCCCATGTTTTCCAGGTGCTGTCTAACAGGTCACGTAGTCTGACATGAGCAGCATTGATTTCATCATCTTCAACAGGTACTGAAGGTGAAAGTCCATGATCAGAACCCGTTAGCTGTTCTACTTCTCGCAGCGTATTTGGCCATTCCCGTGTCAGACATTCTTTTGCATCCGATGATTTGCTACCGGAGGCCAGCAACCAGCAACATGAGATGGCAGATGCCGGGAATTTCTGCTGCTTTAGAAATTCCCATGGTAGCGGAAGCCCTCGTGTAAGAGCGGATATAAATCGTTGGGGCTCCGGGCGCTCGACAAATTGCTCTGGTGACCAGATACAATCATGGATACGCTGATTATCACCATGGTAGCCGGTGGCGCCGCCATTTGAACGGACAACTATTATGTTCCCTCTATAAGCACCGCATTCTGAAGCATCAAGCCAATCATTCAGTGTCCCCTGGGAGTGGAGAAAAATCAGCGTGTCATCCTGGCAATGAAAAGCTGGTTCTGAATCTGGCAAACAGTGTTGACCAGCAACATGAAGGCATTCATCATATCGCTCAAAAAAAGGCGCTAGCACATCTTCAAGAGATTCTTTCCAACCACTTTCAGGATCATGGTCTCGAAGAAATATTTTCACTCTGAGGCTCCATGATGAAACGGAGCAAACGGTTCCCACACCAGGCTCATGGTAGAAATTACGAGCATCGAATCATAACTGACCGACAGGGTAAACCTTCTGCTGTGAGCAACCACCTGCAGCAGTTGATCCTCTTCCGGTTCCACGGCACGCCACACGGTACCAATCCCCAACAGATGAGAGGCCAACTCAACAAATGGTGTCATGAAATCACCAACGGTTGCATGGTTGATGCGCCAATCGCGGGGGAACGCAAGAACCTCCATAAGCCGGGCTTTTAGCTGGTTGCGAGGCGCATCTCCTTTTTTCAGGTAGCGTCCACCAAAAACTATGACGATGCGGCGGCAATCATCGTTCGCTACATCAACAGTCACGCGCTCGATTGTCCGTGTTGCCCTGTCTGCACGGTAATGAAATTCCGCAACTACTTTTATAAGGAAGTTAAGCACCGTGCTATAGCGCAGTGGGGTCCATTCCGGACGCATTTTAATATCCGCAAGGCGGGTTTCTGATAGCGGGGTACTCCTTGAAAAGATAAGTGACAGAGCGACGCCTGGCCACAGGGGGCTATCCAGCTTAAAAGGTGTAAAGAGCGCATTTTTCAGATTTGCGACTGCCCGGCATAGTTGTCCGGCTTCCAGATTTCGTATTTCCTTAAATGCTCCAATACCGCTTAACTTTTGCAATTCCTTGGACATTGGTTGCAGAGTTGGTTCTGACTCAATCCGTGACAATGTATGTAAAGATCTTTCAATCAGCTCAAGAAAGGATGATGACCCGTACATTTCCTTATCGCACCCACAGCATTTACAGAGGATCAGGCAAAGCAGGGCTCGCAATTCATCATTATCCGCATATTTTTCTGGAGCATGATGAAGGGTGATACTGCATACATTTGAAATAGTTTCCTGTCCTCCCTCGGCAAACAGGTGGCTGATCCGGGAATAGCTCCTGAAAAGCGCCTCGGATGGTTCGTAGAGCACCGCTTTCAACTCCTGCGCATCTCGCTGCATTGCATCGAGCGCAGTGGTGATGCCGTTAAGAGGCCCCTGCAATAGTCGTACGAGCTGTGATGCTTTTTCCGCCTGTTTCAGACGATCCTGAGCAAGGAGATATACCTTTTGCGCGAGGTACTGGGTAAGTACTGTCTTGATGTGTCCAACAACGTAACCGGAAAGTTGCCGAAAGTTTAACTGTGTAGCTATGGTGAGAAACAGACCACATCGAGAATTGAGGTTTACATCATCGTCAAAGGAAAAGGCGCCACCCGGCAACAGGTGAGCGCCAACCGCAAACGTCCACAGCCCTGGTGATGAATCATAAGTTTTATCGGTCAGATAAAAGTCGCCTGTAAGCTTGTTCCATGCGGTGAGGGCAGCGTGGAATGTGGAACGCTCAAGTACTGTGGTTTGAAGATCAACCGGTTCAAGCCGACCAAGTCGAGTAGTGTAGCATGAAGGAGTAATAAATCCGTCCAGGCCGGTTTCATCGGTAGTATGGAATGAGAGCTGATAGTCAGCTTGTACCGGACATGTTGAAGTATGATCGATATAAAATCTGGGATAGTAAAGGAAGGATGTATGCTCCCTAAAATATCTGTCCAAAACCCCAAGATCAATGCCGTTAAATGATCCCCCGTCGAATCCATACCGGATTAGTCCAAATCCTTTAAGAGGAATCGGCTTGTCATGATCTTCTTGAATAAATCCGTGCTGGGGGCAGCCAACCTCATCGTTACACTCAAAGGGAACTATTTCAGCAAGTGAAGCGCTGATCACGTCGGCATCGGGGCATATTTCACGTATACTGTTCAGACATCGCGCCAAAGCGTGGGCCGCCTGGAGTCGCGAGTCTTCATTTTCAGTGGTTACTTTATCGCTGCCAAACAGCCAGATATGCTGTTCCCGAAATTCTAAATTATTAACATCGCCATTTTGTTCATCAAAAAAGTTGGACAGCTCATTATCTCCGAGACCGTCGAGCCAGGTCAGGTACTCAATTGTACGGCACCTTACCTCCGGTGAGACATCAACAAGATTCAAAGTCATGGTACGGCTAGTTGTTCGAACCCCTTCAAATAGTGATTTCAAAGAGCTGATAAAAGAATCGGCAAACTGGTGATGATTAATATCGGGAATTCCCCGCTCCAGAAGCAGCTTCTTTCGCAATTTATAAAAGGGGCAGTTTCTGTCACGAACAACGAACCAGGCCAGACCGTTTTTAGCCAGTAGACGGGTAATGACACCATAGGCGAAGTCTATGCCGCCATCATGGAAATAATAGCTGACATGGGAAGCGACAATCAGATCATAACGGAAATTTTCAGCTTTTTTAAGCCGCTCAAGAGCCCCAAACAATTCATACGTGTCGCGAGGAAGCGTTTGTACCTCTGTTATCCTTAAAACCTTGAGAGTGATCCCGGCATCATGCAGCAGGCTCCGTGTTGTTTCCAGCCGTGTCTGACATATATCCCACAAGCGATTTTCAGCCTCCAGAACATGAAGCTCAAGTGTGCCTACCAATTTGCCGGTTTGCAGCAAAATTTCTAACACCGTGGCCGTAAAAAGCCCCTCACCGGCACCGATATCCAACATTCTCCTGACAGGCTTTACAAGAGTCTGCTTGAGAAAAGCACACTGATCCCCGTGAGCCTGTGGGGACTTGGGAATGGCATTTATAACCTGATCCCATACCTCAGTCGGGTGGTTGGTCGGGTTGCGATGGCGTAGTGCATTCATAGAAGTGTCATCGCTTAATAGCTTATAGATGAATAGGCTGATGAAATATCTAACGTTTTTTTCATAAGACCGGAAGAGGTCAGGACATTTTGGGTAGACTCCCAACGTTGCCGGGTCATTCCAAGCAATGGCACCGCTTGTTCATCTGGTTTGATGAACGGCATGACAGCATCGTAGATCTTATCAAGATCATTGTCTCCGAAATCTTTGGTGTAAACCTTCAACGCGGCAATCGCATCGGCCTTGTTTGTCAGAGCGTGTTCCCATCCGGCTTTGGTCGCTCTCATGAAGCGCTTTACCAGCTCGGGACGTTCTTTGAGGGTCTTTTCTGTCACAAAAAAGATATTGCCATAGTAGTTGAGACCTTCTGATTTTGCCGTAATAACTCTGGTTTTTACCCCTTTGCCGGCAAGGGTTATCGGTTGATTGGTGACATAACCGGGAAGGACATCAATGTTCTTTGCTACAAACGGGGTCATATCAAATTGGATCGGGATCTCTTTAACATCTGAGGATTTCATGCCATTTTGCGTAAGAAGCGCCCTGTAGAGGACATCGGTATCAGAACCGGTTTGAACTCCGACCTTTTTGTTTCGGAAGTTTTTGAAATTCGAAATCCCAGACTCTTCGCGAACTATAAATCCAACAGGAGTGTTCTGAAATTCGGTGCCGACAGACACAACTGGCACACCTTTCTCTCGGGCAAGAAGTAGATTACCTGCTCCGCCAACTCCAAAATCATTGCTATCAGCAGCAACTAACTTGAAAGGGTCAAGGCCGAATCCTCCGGGCTCTATCTTCAGATCAATGCCCTCTTTGGCATAGAATCCTCTTTCTTTGGCGACTAACACTCCTACCTCTGCCATATCATAAACCCAGGCGAGGCGAAGTGATGCCTGAATTGGCGCTTGTGGTTGAGCTGCTTTTTCCGGTTGCTTGGTGCAGGCAGTTATGCACAACATTATAACTACAAACAATAAATACAAATTTTTCATGTTATCCTCCTGAAACGATTCAAAATGTCTATCAAATCTTGTGGCAAACGAATATCATTCCCGGTGAATGATCAGTCAATAGCGTTTTGTCGAAATCACCATATATTCTTGATATGTGGAAACCTGCTCTGATTAACAAATGTTCAATTTCATATCGAAAAAAATATCGGTATGGAAAAGTCTGGACTATTCTTTCTTGATGACCTTGCGTGTCAGTGACATAGTGGATCAATTCAATGCTGTTGTACTGTTCCGCTCGATGTGTATAAGCTATTCTGCTGAATCTACTAATCCTTCTGCCATCTTTTAGTAATGTTTCCGGAATGTCTTCCTGTTCCAATGTATTTTCTTCATTCGACATACCATAAAATGAGACGTGCATAAGGTCAAAAACCAGCATCCCTCCAACGTGGAGATGATCATAAACACATTGCAAACAGGCCAACTGATCTGCAACTGAAATCAAATGCTGGAATGGATGGAATGGAATAATAATTGATGAAAATTTCTCCGGTAAAGAAAAATCCGTCATGCTGCCTTGAATCAATCTTATTCGCTGACGTACGACTTCGGGTTCCTGCATCAATTTTTCACTGCATTTTGAAAGCATATCTGTCGAACAGTCGAGTCCACACGTTTCCAGTCCAGTGCGGGCTAAGGCTATCAGCACACGTCCCGTGCCACAGCCAAGTTCGAGAATAGGGCCATCGGATTCGCGACATATTTCCACGTAAAAATTTACATCACTGAAATCAGAAAATTTGGGGAAATAATCGTAAAGCTCAGCGAGTACATCGGTATATTTTAATTCAGCAAAGCTTGTCATTTTCCTATCCATATTGGGGTTGCAGTACAACACAAAATATATTTACGGGCATGTAATTCACGAGCAAATTACGTGGGAGTCCAATAAGATCATTACTTCCGAATCACGAATATCTTTTAACGCGTTTTCAGGCGTTTCTGCTATCGGTTCTCCCTTACGATTGAAAGATGTATTCAATAGCACTGGCACACCCGTCAGTTTTTCGAATTCCTCTAGTATCAAGCGTAGTGGCGAATTTGAATCTTTTGCCACAGTTTGTAATCTGGCAGTGCCGTCGGCATGAACAACAGCAGGAACACGTTCTGCCTGCTCACCCTTAAACGGCAGGGCAAAACTCATGAACGGACTGTCCACAAAAGCCTTAAAATAATCAGTTACCCGTTCCTCTAATATCGCCGGAGCAAAAGGGCGAAACGGTTCCCGTTGTTTGAATCCATTTACCTTGTCCACTATCGACCTGTTTCGTGGATCTGCCAATATACTTCGAGCCCCGAGTGCGCGTGGACCATATTCCGAGCGCCCCAAACAGGTAGCAACCAGCTTACCTTCGGCCAATGCTTTAGCTGCAATCTGTGCCTGTATTGCAGGTAACTTTACTTCAATCACCTGCATACCTGCAACTGTTTGTGCCAGATTAATAGCCATTTGCAAGGACTTTGCGGTATTTGGAATACCCCAGAATGGGGCACTATTCATAGTGAATGTATCTGTGGCCAGCTTTGAAACAGGCGAAGCAGGGCAATATGAAGCCCATAAAGCGTTACCAAGCGCTTGCCCGGTATCTCCAGGGGCGGGAGGAACAAATACTTTGCCAGGAAATGCCATTGCGATTTTTCCCATGGCTAGACAATTGAGTGCTACACCACCGGTAATCACCAGACAATCTGCCTGATAACGATCCGCTAGGGCGAGAAGCCGTATTTTAAGTGCCTCTTCCAGATCGCGCTGTACCTGAGCAATAATGGAGCAGTGCTGGCGATCATGCACATCAACCGGCCTTGTAAGTGCCTGCAAACCATTCAATCCTGAAGATAGCAGTAGTTCCTCAAATGCTCCAGCAGCTCTGTTATGAGCGTTGGTTATTTTACAATGCATTGCTGCTTTTTCTGAAAATGTAATCGTTGGAGTGACTGTATTGGGCGGTTTTCCGAAGGCAGCTAGTGCCATGACAGTGCCAGCCTGCTGGTAGCTGTCATAACCGCAGAAGTGCGTAAGAGCGCCGTACAGTTCACCCACCCCTACTTCGTCAGCACGTTCAGCATCACGACCGATAAGTTCTAAAGAAAAACGACCTGTTTCATTTTGCTCTGCCATGAAATAGGACTGACGCTCAAACGCTCCATGCCACCAGTTTTCCGGACTCCACTCTGAATCATTGATAAGGTTGCCAAAGCCATCAAGAACTGCGACAAGGGCACGTTTATAGCCAGACAGCATAAACCCTTGGGCTGCATGGCTTTCGTGATGGCCCACTACGACAATTTCAGGATTATTTGAAAAAATATCTGGCGAAAGAACTGATTTTAGATAAGTAGCTGTCTCATCAACTTTCCATTTGGGGCCGCAGCAGGATGAAAATGCAATGGCATCAATGTCCGACAGGTCAAACTGCTCAGCCGCCTTATCCAGGCAGCCATTGAACCCGCCAGAATACCTTGTACGGGTATGTCGTTCCTCAATGGTCGCGAACGCAACCTTACCATTTTCAATCAACGCTGCCCCGCCATCGTTCAACACATGGAGATTATCACCACATACACGGGGTGGCCGAGCATAAGGGCTATTCATGCCGAGCACTTTCATTAATTGCTAACCTCAGACAAATAGCGCATGACATCCCGGATTGATGAAGCAATGACAAAGAGTCTTTTTTCAGAAGGTTTATCTGCTTTATGAGCCAGCATATTGTTTGAACTTTCAAGCCATTCGAAAAAAGGTTCCCAAAAATTACCTATTAGAATAATAGGCGTTTTTAGAATATCTTTTGAACGCAGTTCCGTTGCCAATGCCAGCTCTGCTGCAGTGCCGGTTCTACCGGGAAAGAATAGAACAGCCTGGCATTGCGACAGACAGGTGGCTTGGCGTATAGGAAGAGAATTCGCTTGAATCCGCTCACGTACCCACTGATTGTGCACAAGCATACTATCAATTTCTGGGCAGGTAACACCTATTGGAAAGCCCCCTGCCTCAACGCTACCACGACAAGCAGCTTCCATGATGCCGGAATAGCCGCCAGTAAGAATCGTCCATCCTAATTTAGTAGCTACCTTGCCAACCTTTCGGGCAATACGATATTCAGAATCTCTTGATTGCGGACGCCATGATCCGAATACGCCAAGAGTTTTCATGATTCGTCACCAAATCTGGAACTGGCCCATGCATGGGGATATAAGTTTCGTATGATATTGGGGAGTACAAATCCAGTAAGTCCAAGAATTGCAGCCAGAATAATTCCGACAAAAAGCTTTACAGTCTCCATGCGGTATGCGGCATTAAGAATAATATAACCAATACCGGCATCTGCTCCCGTCATTTCGGCAACAATTGCACCCACTGTGGCAAGACCTGCGCTTATCTTGAAACCTGTCACCAAGGAAGGCAGGGCCGCTGGTATGAGGAGATGTCTCACCGTGCTCATATAGCCAGCCCTATAGAGCCTGAATAAATGCTTTGCGTTGTGATCAACTTCTGAAAAAGAGGAAAGAATGGCAGCCATAGTTGGAAAAAACGAAATAATCGCCGCCATAAGGATTTTGGATAGAATGCCGGAACCAAACCAAACGATCAGTAAAGGTGCAACAGCAACAATTGGAATAGCTTGAAAAGCAGCGACAGTTGGCATGGTAAGTTTTTGAAGACGGCTAAATCGATACATAATAATCCCAAATAGTATCGCCAGTAAATTTCCCAGAAGGAAGCCCGCCGCTGCTTCACTACCGGTTCGATATGCTTGTCTTAGATAAAACGAGTACAATTCGGAATCGAAAAGTTCCCTGATAACGCTGATCGGAGTTGGCAGCAAATATTCAGGAACTCTGAATACCACCACAACACTGTGCCAGACGAATAAGGTTAGCAGAAAGCTTGAAACCCAAAAGGCAGGTATGTTCCTGAGAGAACGATTCATACCACTGCACCGCTATTTACAAGACATGAACGGACTTCCTTCAGCAACATTTCGTACTGAGGAAGAAAGCGGGTATCGTATGTTCGCGGCCTGGGTAATGACACATCAATCTCATTTATAATCCGAGCCGGGCGCTGTGAAAGTACACAAACCCTATCAGCCAGCATAACCGCTTCGGACAGATTATGGGTTACGAAGACAACAGTTGGTCGTTCTTCCCGCCACAGATTTTCAAGTTCAGCTCCAAGTTTTTCCCGAGTTAACTCATCGAGTGCGGCGAAAGGTTCGTCCATGAGTACAACAGGGGAGTTGGTAATAAAAGTTCTGATAAGTGCGGCCCTCATCTGCATGCCCCCTGACAACTCATGAGGTCGGGCATTTCGGAAGTCGTCGAGCCCGACCAATGAAAGCAGGCGCTCAAATCGTGCACTGATAGTCGGATCGATAGCAGTTCCAGTCAATTTGAAAGGTAAATATGCGTTTTGCTCGACGGTCAACCATGGAAGCAGAGTTGGCGACTGAAAAGCCATCGCTATATCAAGTTGTCTCCTCTCCACATGGTTTCGGCAATCTATCGAGCCAACCATAGGTGCTTCAAGTCCGGCTATTGCTCTTAGAAGAGTACTTTTGCCACAGCCTGACGGCCCGATGACAGCTGTAAAACTCCCCTCAGAGACCTTCCAGTTGAATGATCTGAAAACTGACAGGTCAGAATAGGCCAGAGTTACGTTATCTATGGTAACAGCACTGTTTTCTGGCACGGTTGACGTCGATCCTTTCTGTAGTCACGGAAACATTTGCACGATGAGTGCCAGTGCAGACGTACTGTCATATCACATAACTATCAGGTAGTTTATATCTTTTTTCATCTGGACAACACTATCAAGATGGCAAATTTTATATTTGTAATTGCATTTTTGCTATCGAAAATATCAGTGTAGTAACTCAACTTTCGCAGTTGTTGTTTGTGATTTAACATCTTGATTATTAATGATTTTATGCACCTGTAGAGGTTATAAATAGCATTCGTCCTCTTAAAACCGGTGGTAGCTGCTCAACGAATTGCTGAACAAAATGTTCTATCTGTTCTTTGGAAAACCCAACAACCGCCTTCAGTGTTTGTTCCAGTAGCGTGAGGAGGAGTACAAGCGCCTCAGAAAAACTGGTCTGTCGCATTTCGTCGCAGGTCGCATGAAACAGAGTTCCTAATGTCCTCGGGTCTGCCGTGGTTCTCTTTCCGATCTCCAAGATGAGATAACGACAGCAAACCAGTGTAGCATGGGCAACCATCGCATCATATGACCGGCTCTGGCATTCTTTTGCAAGCTGCAGAAACGACTTGGCCATCTTGAAGAATACTTCAATGTCCCAGCGTCGTTTGTAGAGCTGTATAATTTCTTCGTTGGCAAGAGTCGTCTCGGTGGAGAGAAGCGCCAGCCAGTTTTTTGAACTCCTGTCTCTTACGAATACGACCTTTGCCGAAACTGGCTTCCCATTGTCATCGTCACCGATGGTTACTGGACATGATGCCAGCACCCTAGCACGACCGGGACGTTTGCGAAGCTGTTTGAACAACTCCTTCAAAGTGACTTGCCTGTCTTCGAAGGTATAGTGAATCTTTGGAGTATCCTTGAGCATACAGACTGTGTGCATCCCCAGAGCGTGTATTTTGCGTATCGTGGCAGGGAACGCAAACCAACTGTCAAACAAAAGGTGCCGGGCCATAACGCCGGCAGCCATTGCCATGGAGACCAAATTGACAAGCACATCGGGGGATTTCCTTGTGCTCTCCTGACGACGCTTATAACCGTTGGTTCGCTTATCAAGATCGTCACGCATCGGAACCAGACGATTCTTCTCTGTAGCAGAACTGAGAAGCGATAACAGTATCGGAATGAAGCTGCTGCCGTCAGACCAACCCACGGTGAGCATCCTGAAACCTTTATGGTAGCGGCCGGTGTTGTGATCATGTACGCGGGCCAGTAGTTCGACATGTTTGCTCCGGTCTCTCAGGAAAATCGTATCGTCAGCAATCAGAACCTTACGATTCGACTCATCAGTCAGCGGTTCCAAGTTGCTCGCGATGATGCGGGTGCTCAAGAGCAACAGGAATCTGCGCCAGTTGGATTTGACGGAATTCTGGAAGCGATATGCAGCGTCCTTGAAGATGCCATCAAACGAGCCAGACGGTTCCATATGGCGAAACAGGTTCTTGCCGGTAAAAGCAAGAGCAAGAAGAAACTGGAAAAGGATTTCAAGGGAAACGCCTTTCTCTTTCCTGATGTTGCATTGCCGTAACAACTTGCCAATAGAGTGATTATGAAAGAACAGGTTGATCTGGTTTTCAACAGAGGTAATCTCTGTTACAGTCTGTTGCATAGCGTCTCCTTGTATAAGTAATTTGATTTGTTGGGGAACAAACCTAATTTACTACACATTTAGACGCTATACTACTAATAATATCAATATGTTATAATATTTTTACAACTGCGAAAGTTGAGTGTAGTAACTAATAATTGTGCTTGATTATAGATCAACATTTACAGATATCGCCGTACTCCGACAAATTTAACTGCGTATTTTTCATCTTTCAGTGAGGTTACCTGAATAGGTTCGCCTCGTCTCGGAGCGTGGACAAACTGGTTGTTTCCAAGATATAGACCGACGTGCGATATTTTCTCCCTTCCTTTTCCGAAAAACACCAGATCTCCTTCCATTATCTGATCAGTTTCCACCGCGACACCTTCATCATATTGCTCCTGGGATGTACGCGGAATATTTAAACCAACCAAATAGTACACGGCTTTGACAAATCCTGAGCAGTCCATTCCCTCAACAACGTTGTTTCCTCCCCAATGATAGGGAATACCAGTGAATCGAGCAGCTGTCTGAGCGGCGATCTTTCCTAAGGCTGTTTGTTGAGGTCGTTTCTCCCCTGATGACGAGAGGTTACTGAAAACCTTATTGTGACGCTTGGGGGCTACAATATAAAACTGTTCGATCATTTTCTCGCTTTTCAAACGCCGTGCGGTTTTATCAGCTTCACTCCACGTTGCAAAATCACCAAAAACGACAGCAAACAATCCATTGTCTTTTATATAGCAAGTTGCATCGAGGTTCCTGGCTTTCAGAGCATCTGTGAACCGACCTGCCTTAAGGACATCCTTGAAAGCACCTGCCTGAATGGTATATCCAACAGGCAGTGTATTTCCGGCATATACTATTTGTGACAGAAACAACATTCCTGTAACTACCGCCATACTAATTATTCTTAAAATGTGATTTTTCATGGTCGCCTCCATTTGCGTTAAGTTTAAGTGTCTTCTCGTACATAATAGTTTTATTTTGAATCAGCCTTCTGTTTTATCTTTTTCTCTTTATTGCCAACTTTTGCAGACCTCTTTGCTTTTTTTGCCGTTTTTAGTGCACTTCTTTTAAGTGAGTAGTTAATCTTGTTAGGCTTCGGATCAAAATTGTCGCCAATGACTGTCAGTGTTTCCAAAGCGGCCAGTTGTTCACGATCCAGCCTGGTGAGAGTTTTATTCAGATCTTTTGCTTCCTGATATTTTCCTGTTTTTAGATACACTGACTTAAGGGCTGCTATTGACTTTATGTGGTCTGGTTTTAGGGCAAGAGTTTTCTTGTATTCCTCCGTCGCGAGGGCATACTCCTTTAAGTAGTCGTAAACAACGGCGAGTTTATAGTGGCTGTTAACATCATCAGGAAACAATTCAACTGTTTCTTCGAGCAGTTGCCGCAATTTACTTATCTGCTTGGCTATGGAATAGAGAGAAACAAGATTATTACGGCTTTCCAGATCGGTTTTACGTATTTCAATTGATTTTTGGAAATGCGTTGTTGCATTCTCGAAGTCCTTATTGCTTTTGTAGATAATTGCCAACTCACGATGAATATCCGCTTCATTTGGCGACTGTTTAAGTGCCGACTTGTAAAGTTCTATGGCAAGGATGGTCTGATTATTTCTGCATAAAATACGAGCCATTTTGATTTGAATGTTCGGGCTCTCAGGCTTTAATCTCAAAAATTCAGCATAATCATCCAAAGCGCCTTTCTCATTTCCTTGTAAGAGACGAACTTCAGCTAGGCGTAGTCGGGTTTCAACTTTGTTAGGATTTATGCTTATTGCCGTTTTGTACGCCAAAATGGCCTCATCATTCATTCCACGTTTTTCGTATGCCATTCCAAGTTCAATAAAACTGTCCAGATCACGAGTAGTTCTGCAAAGTTCGTTTAGATTGGTTTTGGAAACTTCGTGATTAAATTTGAAAACCGACGATTCTGTAACGGTCAATTTCTCAGCATTTTGTGATTCTGCCTTTGGTGCTGTTTCAATATGCTTGTCAGAAGAGTCTGAATTAGTTGGTGTTAGCTGACTATTGACAGATGGTAATGGACCAGTTGTTAATGTTTTGCTACTGACAGGTGCGGTCGTAGTTTGTGAGGTCCCATTAATCACGACATCTACCGATTGATATGGGTTTGCAATGCATTCCGCTGCTACCGAAAGAAAACAGCTCGTCAGAAACAACGCAATAAGCTGTTGAAAAAGACTCTGAGTTTCCATATTTTCCCTCCACAACAGTAAACAAGGATTTAGTGATTGATAACCACAAATCAATTACCATGCCATTCAGAAGTGAAAAATATTCTTATTATATTTTATATTGTTAGGAGATTTTTCTGGGGTGCTAATTGGAGGACTTGTTGGGGATTAATTGATTTTGAAACCTGGAATAGCAAATATGTAACTCTTGAGGTAGATAATGAAGGCTTTCATTCCAGTCACTTTTGTTGTGATCAGTGATTTTCAGTTGATGAGTTTCAAACGATTACGTACGCCTTTCATTCCGTCGAATATGGACTGGGCAACTTCTTCAGAAAATGATGATGGCAACATTCCCTGCACATTCTCAATAACAAAATCCATCTTCTCAAGCAACTCCTTGATACTAGACTCCATCTCATCCACCGGAAACCCGCAGATACGAGCTGTAGACAGCCAGTGACGAAGTTGTATTTTTTCCCACTGGTAATGCGTACTTTTCCCCCTGACAGCCATCGCCATCTTCATTTTCTGTGATTCTACCTGTTTCTTTGCAACAAGGGGATACGCAGACATGACATCATAGATGGGAGCAAGTTGAAAGCTGCCGCCTGGCAGTAGGAAGATGCTGAAGTTCTTTGCGTGGCCATCAATGGCGCCGAGTAGCCAGAACAGCACCTGGGTCTTGAGAAACAAGCTCCGATCTGCCAGTGCGTTAGCCGATCCCAGAAGCAGGGTCATGATTCGCTCAACACCCGGACCGCCATCGCTTTCATATTTCAAGGCCGGTGATATGTTTAACGCCTGGCACATATCTTCTTGCGGCAAACGAATTAACCAGGAACGGTCATCGGCCCACCTTCGATCAAATCTCTCGACTACCAGAACCTTTACGTCTTCGAATGTTGCTATCTCAGCATTGGCAACCGGAATGCCGTAGGCTTTCAGGATCAGATGGCACAACCATTCGTTTTCCACGCTGTCGGTCAGATCCATACCGCTGTGTGCGATTTTACCGATGGGGAGTTTGAAGATGTGACTTGTTGGGGTAACACCCAGGGGGCGGTGCCATTTGTCATTCAAACTGAGTAGAGCAGTTTTTTCCTGTGCGCCGGCAATTGAGATGCGGAAATCGTCATCGCCTTTCATGCCGAGCGGCATGGTGGCGTAGTTGCGTAACACCTCGGCGATCTGTGTATCCGTGAGTTCCTCGGCGTCAATGCGGCGCACATCAACGGAGGCTGCATCTTCCGGAAGAAGTTGCAGGGCTCCGACGCAATCACGACCGACATGCCAGAGAAGATCAAAGCAGCGATTGCTCTTTGCCCCGAATCGGGCCTGAATGCGACTGCGTATCGGTTGACTGTCCGGCAGCAGGTTGTCAAAGAAGTTCTCAACCACATCGCCAATGTAAACCTTTTGGCTGAGGGGCATGGAGAGTGATAACGGTCGCCTCAAATCAGAATGCAGCCATTCATCGCCGTACTCAAAACGAAGTTGTCCGACTGAGGTCCGAGTAAGACATCCTACGTTCTGACCGTTCATAAAGAGATGAAGATCGGCTGTAATCTTTGGCCGTGCCATTTACCAGGTATCTCCCGTGCTTTCTATGGCAGGTTTCTGACGAGGTTGAATATTCAGTTCAAGGTCAAGGGCTGCGAGGAGTCGAAAAAGTGTATTCAATTCAGTTCCCGGATTCCCTTTTTCAATTTTCGAAATAGTGTGCTGTTCCATGCCTACCGAATGCCCGACAGCTTTCTGCGACATCCCCTTATGCTTGCGTTCTGCCCGCAATACCTGGCCTAGGGTTTCTGGAGAGCTGATTTTCTGGATCATTTCTGGCTCCTGCTGCAATTCGGGAATAGCAATCTTCCTAAACAAAAATATACCCTGAAAGACATAATGTCAAAATATATTCGTAACGACATAATCAGAGTTCATATTCCATCGGATATCAAACGTGTTACTTCTGGACGCCTGATGGATCTATTGATTGTTTGGATGCCAAGAGTTCAAGGAGGAGAGTTTCCCATTTCAGCAGGGCAGCTTTTTTCTCGTTATCATAGCGATACTTAGTGCTTATCCGTAAATAATATGTACTTTCTGTAGCAATTCTGATATTATCTCCT
>JBMOEI010000032.1:0-61737 GCA_049318985.1 Desulfuromonadaceae bacterium | reverse complement strand
CCTGGGCCAGTATGAGTAAGATCGAAAAATCCATGGAATCCTTTCTACTGCGTTAAAAACAATTCTGGCCGGGCGCTCGCTGTTATTTCAACAAATATGCGTCATAGACAACTTCTCTGCCCAGACGCATTGCGCACCCTACACCAATGTGCCGGTTAAGGTATTCATATTTTTTCGAACCGGTCTCAAACTGCATGGTGATCCTGAAGTTGTACAGCGCGGGGTCTACGGGCTCGCCTTGCGCGACTCTCTCCATGACATCAGGGGGACCAAAGCGAAAGCCTTTTGTCTGCAGATAGACATACTGGTCGTCATCGGTCTGCAGCAGGTATCTGGTGTCAATGATCGCGACGCCATCCTTTGTCACAACCTGCCAATCGGCACCGGTATCAAGTATTTTCCCCGTGAACGCCGGCCCTTCAAACGTGCCGCCCGTAATGGGGATTATACGACGTCTGCCGAGTGCGGAGGTCTCCCCCAACTCCCATACCGGTGCCGTTAGATCGACATGTAGTCGCCCCAGATACTCCAGAACCGGTTTGGGAGGATCGAACCGCATCGTTAATCGTTGTACTTTTTCAACAGGGCTTTGGCGTCATTTATCAGCGCCTGGCCGTTGCCCCCTTTGGCGGAGACTTCCTTCATCCACTCGTCATCAACCGTTTCCGTCGCTTTTACCCAGCGACTATATTCTGCGTCGGTCAGGTAGTTGATGGTGTTATGGCGGTCCTGCGCAATTTTACGTGCCGGCGGCTGGAAGCTGTCCCATAACTTCCCGGCCCATTTTGACGCTTCGCGACCGCTATTCTGATCGATAACTTTTTTCAGTTCGGGAGAAAGAGTGTTGTATTTGGCCTGATTCATTGCAAACACCAGGATTGTGTTGGAAATAGTTGCGTGCCCCGGCCCGTTCTCCGTATGACTTTTGCAGATTTCCTGCATTTTGAGACCGGTCATCGCCTCCCAGGGGAGACTGGCACCATCAACAACGTTTTTCGCAACCGACTCCGGCACGGCCGGTGCCGGCATCTGCACCGGAACTGCGCCAAGAGCTGCGATAGCCTTGGAAGCCAAGCGTCCGGGCGCACGGACCTTCAAACCTTTCAGTTCTTCCAGATTTTTTACCGATTTCCTGCCAAAATGAAGCGGCGCGCCATCGTGCAAATGGGTGAGTATCAACCTGGTGCCTTTGAACTCATCCAGTGAATTCTTCTGAATATAGTCCCACAGCGCCTGGCTCGATGTTTCCGCTTTTTTCACCATAAACGGCAGTTCGAACACCTCTGATTTGGTGAAACGGCCGGCTTGATAAGTCGGAGCAGTCCAGACGATGTCGGCAACACCGTCCCGCGCCTGGTCAAAAAGCTGTGCCGGAGTTCCTCCGAGCTGCATGGATGGATAAATCTGGCACTTGAGTTTCCCCTCCGACTCCTTGTTGATCTTGTCGCACCACGGAATGACAAATTTCTGCTGCGTATTGGAACTCGACGGCATGAAGTGAGCAATCTTGAGCGTCACCACCTCCTGGGCGGCATCGGCTGCGCCGGATGCAAGTGTGATAAGTGCAGCAGCTACAATCATTTTGACGTTACACAGTTTCATAAAATATCCCCTTTCTCCTTGTTTTCCAGTGAGAAGCAGTCGGCTTCCTGCAAAACGCCGCCACAACTAATCCCAATTATCAACCTTCATGGTGCCATGCTGTTTAAGATGGCTGTGCATCTTGAAAACTTTATCCAGTAACTGCGGTTCATGGGCACTGCCGCTGGCGATACACTCCTTCAGGGCCCGATCATAGTAATCCCGCAGGATCGGCTTGTAGTCAGGGTGCGCGCAGTTATCGATGATGCATTTTGCTCTCTGCCGGGGAGCCAGGCCGCGCAGATCGGCAAGCCCCTGCTCTGTCACCAGCACGTCCATATCATGCTCGGTATGATCAACATGAGTCACCATCGGCAGAACACAACTGACGCCATCCGGATCCATTTTTGACGGGCGGGTCGAATGTGTGTGCATTATGGAAAGATAGGCGTTGCGCATGAAATCGCCGGAACCGCCAATGCCGTTGATGATACGTGAACCGTTGATGATTGATGAGTTGACATGCCCGTACATATCAAATTCAACCGGGGTATTCATAGCGATCAGTCCAAGGCGTCGGATCGATTCAGCATGGTTGCTGATCTGCTGCGGGCGTAACACAATTTTATCCTTGTACTGTTCCCAATTGGCGAACAGGCGATTGATCGCCTGTTCGGAGAAGGCAAAAGAGGCGGCCGAGACAAAGTCGAGTTTACCCGAGTCGAACAGATCCAGCAGAATATCCTGAAACACTTCCGTCCATACGGTAAGATGAGAGAAAGGACTGTTGATCAAGCCGCCAAAAACTGCATTCGCAATGTTGCCAACCCCTGACTGTAACGGCAGCAGGTTGGCTGGCAGTCGCCCGAGTGTTACCTCCCGTTTCAGAAAATCAACAATATGCTCCGCTATCTGCACTGATTTTGTATCATTAGGCCCGTAGAGTCTCCCGAGCGGAAATCTGCGTGATTCGACGATGGCAACAATCTTTCCGGAATCACAGGGAATACTGGTTGTCCCGATCCGGTCGTGTACGTTCTGAATCGGATAGACCTTCTTGTTGGGAGGGAGTTCCACACCGAGGCAATCATGGATCCCTTCCAGTGATGGGATGCAGGTATTGATCTCAATGATGATTTTTTCAGCGCGCTCTATAAGTTGCGGGGTAATACCGACGGAGAGTGTGGGAACAATAGAGCCCTCCTCCGTAATGCAGCTGGCTTCGATTACGGCAATATCAATTTTACCGCCGTTTTCGAGCGTATAAAATCCGTACCCGAAATCCTGGGCGTACATGCCGAGGTGCCGATCGCCAAAATTGATCTCCGCTTTATTGATAGCCTTGCGGATTGAATCCCCCTGCTGATGCGGCCAGCGCCGGTCAAGCATGTTCAGCTCAGCCCAGCGGTCATCGACATCGATACCGATAGAGGCACCGGTAAAAACATTGAATCTCAGTTTACCCTGCAAACTATTATTCTCGACGTAATCAGCCAGTATTTTAGGAACTAACTTCGGATTTCCTTCGGCAAAACCGGAAAATCCGAGATACATACCGTTCCTGAACAGCGGTATTGTCTCCTCTGCAGGTGCGATCTTTGCGTGAAGTTCTGTGCGTCTGATCCGTGTCAGCAGTTCGGCATCAGCCTTGGCAATCATCAGATTAATCTCCTGTTTGGCTTGTGAATCAGCTTCATCGTTCACATCTATTCAGCATGGCCAATGCAAATATATTATAAAAGTGTTTTGCAATCAAGAGGCCAATCTTTCACCAATGCACAATAAATTTATAACTAGCTATAGTAATTGAACAACTATGGTATAAACAGGTTTGTAAGCTTGTTTTAATAGCGGGGATAATGTACGATATTTCGTGCATTTTGTTTTGCGGAACGGCAGACCATTGCTGTTACGGAGAAGTTATAGGCCGGTTTTCTAATGAGTTGAGATGGTAACTTGAAGTAGCACGATATTTCGTATGTTATGCACGAAATATCGTGCTATATTGTTATTTGACTTTGCGCGTAATACCAAGTTTTTTAATCTTTGAGTCAAGAGTTGAAGGATGGAGACGAAGCTTTTCTGAGGCCCCTTCTTTGCCGCGCACACGCCAACCGGTGCTGTCAAGTACCGAGGTAATGTAGGTGCGCTCCATCTCTTCAAATGACATGTCCAAAGATTGAGTCGTAAGCGCCTGATCCGGCAGATCCACGACAAGAATCGGCCCTTTGCTCAGGATCATGGCTCTTTCAAGCACGTTGCGAAGTTCGCGAATGTTTCCAGGCCAGTGATAGTGCTCAAGTGCAGTCATATTTTTAACCGGAATCCGTTCAATCGTCTTCCCGAAAATCGCGCCGAATTCATGAATCATGGATTTAACCAGTGCCGGTATATCCTCTCTCCGCTCCCGCAATGGCGGCACTGAAATGGGAAAGACATTCAGGCGATAATATAAATCCTCCCGGAAACGCCCTTCTTTGACCTCTTGCGCAAGATTACGGTTAGTAGCGGTAATCACTCTGACATCAACTTTTATCGGTTTTGTGCTGCCAAGTCGCTCAAACTGAGAATCCTGGAGCACCCTGAGCAGCTTCGACTGCAATTCAAGCGGCAATTCTCCAATTTCATCGAGAAAAATCGTCGAGCCGTTGGCTGCTTCAAAGCGTCCGATTTGCGTGGATATGGCACCGGTGTAAGCCCCTTTTTCATGGCCAAAAAGCTCTGCTTCAATCAGAGAGGCCGGCAGTGCGGCGCAATTCAGCTTGATCATGGCCCGGGTCTTGCGGCCGCTCATATTATGAATTGCGCGTGCCATCAACTCCTTGCCGGTACCGGTCTCACCAAGGATCAGTACTGTGGAATCCGTGTCGGCAACCTGTTCAACCTGCTGGAGAACTTTTCTGATTGCAGGAGATTGACCAATAATCTCTTCATGCTTGTACTCGAAATCGATCTGGTCACGCAGGTAGAGGTTCTCTGCCTCCAGGCGGTCCTTCAAGGTCTGTATCTCGGCAAGCGCTTTTTGAATGGTCTGGTCAGCCCGTTTGCGCTCCAGAGCGTTGCCGAAAATTTCCCAGATGAGGCGTAACCGTTGAATGAGCAGGTCCGGCCAGGTTCTTTTGACCCGGCACGACGCAAAAGAAAGCAGGCCGAAGACGTTACCGCCGACATTTAAGGGAATAAAAAGAAATGACTTTATGCCACCCATTTCCATGCAGTACTGCTTTTCGCGCCAGAATTCTTCACCTAACTCATTTACATCGGATACGCTGAATATCTCGCCACGCCGGGTTATACTTGTCCAGACCGGCACAGCCTCATCCACTATCAAAGGTGGTTGCTTAATACCGGGGAGGGCGAAGGAATGAGTTCTGCGCAGTCGTCCGTCTTCGGCAGAGAACTGCCAGATGGTGCTTCGGTCGAAACCGAGAAATTCAACTATTCTTTTCAGTCCCTGCTCAATCTTCCAATCAACTTCACTGACCGGTATATTAATGAAAGCGGCAGAGAGGTCAGAGAGGAGCTCCTCCAGCTTCAGCAGCTCATCCTGGGCCGTATTCCTCAATTTATCGGCACTGATATCACTGACCAGAGCCAGAACACCCAGTATAACTCCTTTTTTATCCAACAGCGGGTAACAACTCGTGAGAAAGCAACTGACCTCCTGAGTTTCTGCGGTTGACGAGATCGATACTTCAGTCTCAATTTCCAACTGTGATTGCCTGGAGTCGATACTGTTTTTTAAAATAGCCTCCAGCGCCAGGGCAATGCGGGGATTTATTTCCTGAAGTGACATACCGGCATGCTGGTCCACAGATGTGCCATTAATCTCTGCCATCCGCTTGTTGACATGGACATACTTTAAATTTGTGTCGAATACCGCAAGACCTATGGTGACATCCTGATAAATCCGGGCCAGATTAGCAGCCTCTTTAAGCGGATCCAGGGCCTGTGGCACTGTATCATGAGCATTCAGCAGCATATTTTCCCTTAATTTCATAAAAAACCACCCCGACCCGCTCGATATGCTCCTTTAGCCCTGCATGATTGAGTTGGTCAAAAATCGAGAGATCAACCTGATAAGGAATCGGCGATTCATCAAGCCTGTCTGCAATACTGCCAAGGGTATTGATGTCAAGCATGCGGTTCCTTCAGATGGAGGGAAATAACCAACATTTTAAAAGGATGGCGCAGACTTTACTTATATTTGGTTTTCTTTGCAATCAGATAAAAAAGTCAATGCTTTCAGCTTGTAATGATAAGCATTAGTACGTATAGTGCGAGTTTTTAAATTCCAAAACCGTACACAAATTGGCACACAAAAGGCACAGTTTAATCAGGTAAAAGTAAAATGGTAGCACTGATTTATTGAATCAAGGGTTAAAATAAAAATTTTCTGGAAGGATATAATTATGGGTTTCAACTGCGGAATAGTCGGATTACCGAATGTAGGAAAATCTACCATATTTAATGCACTGACCTCTGCCGGTGCCGAGTCTGCGAATTACCCGTTTTGCACAATCGAGCCGAACGTCGGCATTGTCCAGGTACCTGACCCACGTATGGATCAACTCTCCGCAATAGTCAATCCGCAGAAAATTCAGCCGACAACCATTGAATTTGTTGATATAGCCGGCCTTGTCAAGGGTGCCAGCCAGGGAGAAGGCCTCGGGAACCAGTTTCTCGGACATATCCGGAGCGTCGATGCCATTGTTCACGTAGTCCGCTGCTTTGATGACGATAATATTGTCCATGTCAACGGCCGGGTTTCTCCGGCTGATGATATTGAGGTCATAAATACCGAGCTTGCTCTGGCAGATCTCGATACCATTGAAAAGAAACTGCAGCGTGCCGAAAAAATGGCGCGCAGTGGCGACAAAAAGGCCAAAGATGAAGTTGATTTCTATCTTCGGGTACAGGCTCTTCTCGAACAGGTCAAAAAGCTGCAGGGAGTGTCGCAAAATGAGGATGAACGGCTCTGGATGCGCGACCTGCATCTGCTTACCGATAAACCGGTCCTCTATGTCGCAAACGTAGCTGAAAATGATCTGGAGGGGAAACACCCGAATGTGGCTGCGGTTCGCGATATAGCAGCATCCGAAGGAGCAGGTGTCGTTGTCATATGCGGCAAGCTTGAGGCGGAAATTGCCGAACTTGACGGTCCGGAAAAGAAGGGTTTTCTTGATGACATGGGACTTGAGGAGGCCGGTCTTGATCGCCTAATCCGTAACGGCTATGCCCTATTGGGCCTTATCACCTATTTTACTGCCGGTGTCAAAGAGGTCCGTGCCTGGACCATCGTTAACGGAACCAAAGCTCCGCAGGCGGCAGGAGTTATTCACACCGATTTTGAGAAGGGCTTTATCCGTGCAGAAGTAATCGGCTTTAATGATTATATCTCCTGCAATGGCGAAGCGGGCTCAAAGGAAAAAGGGTTGATGCGGCTGGAAGGAAAAGAGTATGTCGTCAAGGATGGTGATGTCATGCACTTTCGGTTTAATGTGTAATACCAATTCCAGATCAGGGTCGAATGACATTCCATAACTAAAATTATAACAACGTCCGTGAAAAATTTATAAATGTACTTTTAAATATGTGGAGTCAGTGGCTTTGGAATTCGGTGTTTTTTCTCAAAATGTGCAGGCATGACCTTTCGAGGTAGATACAAAGGAGAGATATATGCAAGGACAAAACATAAAAGCTGAAGCTCACACATTAGTAGAGAATCTATCTGATGAGGCATCGTGGGACGATTTAATGCAAAGAATTTATGTTCGGCAAGCTATTGAGTCTGGCCTTGCCGACAGTCGCGCCGGGCGCGGTTCGACCGTTCAGGAAGTGCGAGAGAAATACGGTTTACCGGTATGACGGTAATCTGGACTGATACAGCGAGGGAACATCTTGATGAGATTTATCACTACATCGCTCGTGATTCAACCTTCTACGCCAAACGTATGGTTGATCGCCTGACAAGACGCTCAATGCAGATTGCACAATTTCCATTTTCCGGGAGAGAAGTTCCAGAATATCGTCTGAAACAGATCCGACAGGTCATCGAAGGGAGTTATCGGGTTATCTACTATATCAAATCGGAAGGCATTGATGTCCTTGCTGTATTGCATTGTGCACAAGACTACTTGAAGGATTCTGAGGAATAAAAACTGCTCGCTTTGAACTTGCACCATACCGGTCTGAACCGTGATTCGTCGGATGGCGGGATGTGCAGGATTTTAAATCTTATCTGAACTCGGATTTATTGGATGTTAGGATTGGTTGGATTTAAAATCCTGTGAATCCTTAAATCCAGAAAATCCAGGTTCAGACTTAATTGCCGTAACATACGAAGGTACACCCAATGAAACATATCTTCACCTCACCCTTCACTCTTCAAACCCACGCCTTCCAGTTACTTGATCCCAAGGGATTTCCTTGACCCCAAGTTTTCCTATGCCTGCGATTGAAGGTATAATGGTAGCCAGACAAGTCTTTAGTCGAATTCTGAGGAGACCACAATGGGACAAGCTGATTTATCCGCTGTAATCAGGAATTCACTCTTTCGGAAATGTTCAATAGCATTTCTCTCCGTACTTATCTTTTCACTTCTTTCCACTACGGTTTTCGCAGAAGGCATTTCCGGTAAGGTTAGCGATTCGGCGGGGATCGGGATCGCAGGTGTTTTGATATTTGCGCGTGACGCTGCCAGTGGTTCTTTAATTGGTGCTGCACCCAGCCAATCCGACGGCACTTATACGATATCTGGTCTTCCGACAGGCAGCTACAAATTGCAGTTTAACGGTGGAAGTACCGGATATATAAGCCAATGGTACAACAACAAAACATCACTGACACTGGCAGATGTTGTGACGGTGACGGCTGGTGTGGATACGAATGGTATCAATGCCACGCTGATTCTGGGCGGCACTATTTCTGGCAAGGTCAGCAACTCGGCAGATACCGGCGCAGCTGGTGTTTTGGTTCGTGTGTACGACGCAGCTAGCGGTTCTTATATTAGTTATGGATACAGCCAATTCGACGGCAGTTACACAAGTCCTCTCCTTTCGGCAGGCAGTTACAAACTCCAGTTTATCGGAGGTAGCACCGGGTATATAAGCCAGTGGTACAACAACAAAACATCACCGTCCCTTGCGGATGCAGTGACAGTGACGGCTGGTACAGCCACGAGCGGTATTAATGCCACCCTGATTCTTGGAGGTACTATTTCCGGAAAAGTGAGTAACTCGGCGGGTACCGGTATAGCTGGTATTACTGTCCAGGCGTATGATGTTGTCAGCAGCACTCCTTTTAATAGTACATTTAGTCAATCCGACGGCAGTTATATAATTACGGGGCTTCCGGCTGCCAGCTACAACCTGCGGTTTAGCGGAGGAAATACCGGCTATATAAGCCAGTGGTACGACAGCAAAACATCACAAATGTTGGCAGGTACAGTATCAATCAGCGCTGGAATTACCACGACTGGAATCAATGCAACCATGATTCTAGGCGGCACTATTTCTGGCAAGGTCAGCAACTCGGCGGGCTCCGGCATAGCGGGTGTTTACTTAAGGGCTTATGAAGTTGCAAGCAGTTCTAATATTAATTATGGATCCAGCCAATCCGACGGCAGTTACACGATCACTGGTCTTCCGACAGGCAGTTACAAGCTTGAGTTTAGTGGCGGCAGCACCGGTTATATAAGTCAGTGGTACAACAACAAAACATCACAGGCCCTTGCGGATGCAGTGACGGTGACAGCTGGCGCAGCTACGAGCGATATCAATGCCACCCTGATTCTGGGCGGTACTATCACCGGTAAGGTCAGCAACACGGAGGGGACTGGCATAAGTGGTGTTTCGGTTCAAGTATACGATGCAACTAGTGGTTATCCTAATAGTGCGTCCAGCCTATCTGACGGCAGTTATACGATCGCGGGTCTTCTGACAGGTAGCTACAAACTACATTTTGGTGGGAGCGGTTATTTAAACCAGTGGTACAGCAGCAAAACATTGCAGGTACTTGCGGATACTGTGTCGGTGACGGCTGGTGGCGCAACAAGCGGAATTGATGCAACCCTGGTTCTGGGCAGTACTATTGCCGGCAAGGTCAGCGACACCGCAGGTACCGGGTTAGCTGGTGTTTCGGTTCGTGTGTACGACGCTGTCAGCGGTTATCCGCTTTATAATAATAGTGCCTCCAGCCAATCCGACGGCAGTTACACGATCACTGGTCTTCCGACAGGCAGTTACAAACTGCAGTTTAGTAGAGGCAGCACCGGTTATATAAGTCATTGGTACAACGACAAAACATCACAGACCCTTGCGGATGCTGTGACGGTGACGGCTGGTGCAACTACGAGCGGTATCAACGCCACCCTGATTCTGGGCGGTACTATTTCTGGCAAGGTCAGCAACTCGGCAGGGGGCAACATAGCTGGAGTTTCAGTTCAAGCGTACGACGCTACCAGCGGTTCCTCTTACAATAGTGCATCCAGCCAGTCCGACGGTAGTTACACGATTACGGGGCTTCCGACAGGCAGCTACAAACTGCAGTTTAGTGGAGGCAGTAACGGTTATTTAAGCCAGTGGTACAACAACAATACATCACAGGCACTGGCAGATGCTGTGTCGGTGACGGCTGGAGCCGCCACGAGCGTTATTAATGCCACCCTGATTCTGGGCGGTACCATTTCCGGCAAGATCAGCAACTCTGCGGGAGTCGGGATAGCTGGTGTTGATGTATCTGCATATGACGCTGTCAGCGGTTCTTATATTAGTTATGGATCCAGCCAACTCGACGGCAGTTACACGATTACGGGTCTTCCGACAGGCAGCTACAAACTGCAGTTTAGTGGAGGCAGTAACGGTTATTTAAGTCAGTGGTATAACAACAAAACTTCACAGGCGTTGGCAGATGCTGTGACGGTGACGGCTGGTGCTACTACGAACGATATCAATGCCACCCTGATTCTAGGCGGTACTATTTCCGGCAAGGTCAGTAACTTGGCAGGAGCTGGCATAGCTGGAATTTTGATTCAAGTAGGCTATTCTGAAAGTGTTTCTTGCTCTTCTGTTACATCTTGTACAGCTATTGGTACTGTTTATCGTGTATCCAGCCAATCCGACGGCAGTTACTCGATTACGGGGCTTCCGACTGGCAGCTACAAACTACAATTTGGTGGAGACAAGACCGGATATATAAGTCAATGGTACAACAACAATACATCACAGACTCTCGCAGATTCAGTAACAGTGAGCGCTGGAATTACCACGACCGGAATCAATGCAACCATGAATCTAGGCGGAACTATTTCTGGCAAGGTCAGCAACTCCATCGGGATTGGCATAGCTGGTGTTTCGATTCAAGCATACGATGCTGTTAGCGGTTCTTTTTACAATAGTACATCCAGTCAATCCGACGGCAGTTACACGATCAGTGGCCTTCCGACAGGCAGCTACAAACTGCAGTTTAGTGGAGGAAGGACAGGTTATTTAAGCCAGTGGTTCAATAGCAAAATATCACAGACTCTGGCAGATGCCGTAACGGTGACGGCTGGTGCGGCTACGAGCGATATCAATGCCACCCTGATTCTGGGCGGTACTATTTCCGGGAAGATCAGCAACTCTATAGGTACGGGGATCGCTGGTGTTTCTGTTAATGTGTCCGTATACAGTCAAACCAGCAGCAATGTCACAACATCTGTATCATACTATATTTCCAGCCAATCCGACGGCAGTTACACAATTACTGGGCTTCCTGCAGGCAGCCACAAACTACAATTTGGTGGAGGCAATACCGGATATATAAGTCAGTGGTACAACAACAAAACATCAGAGACCCTAGCGGATGCGGTGACGGTGACGACTGGTGCAGCTACGAGCGATATCAATGCCACCCTGATTCTGGGCGGTACTATTTCCGGAAAGATCAGCAACTCGGCCGGAGTGGGGATAGCTGGAGTTTATGTATATTTATATGACGCTGCCAGCAGTTCTGGTTTTAATATAAATGGTGTATCCAGCCAATCCGACGGCACTTATACGATTACGGGCCTTTCAACAGGCAGTTACAAACTCCTGTTTAGTGGAGGCAGCACCGGTTATATAAGTCAGTGGTACAACAACAAAACAACGCAGACACTGGCGGATGCTGTGACGGTGACGGCTGGTACATCAACTAGCGGTATCAATGCCACCCTGATTCTTGGTGGTACAATTTCTGGAAAGGTAAGTAACTCGGCGGGAACTGGCATAGCTGGTGTTTTGATTCAAGTATTTGATTTCAATGAAGTTTCAAATGTCTATGGTACATTTAGTGGTTATATTTATAGTGTGGTCAGCCAACCCGACGGCAGTTATACGATAACCGGTCTTTCAACAGGCAGCTACAAACTTCAGTTTAACGGAGGAAGTACCGGTTATATAAGCCAGTGGTACAACAACAAAACATCGCGAACCCTTGCGGATGCTGTGACGGTGACGGCTGGTACAACTACGAGCGGTATCAACGCCACCTTGATTCAAGGCAGTACTATTTCCGGTACGGTCAGCAACTCGGCGGGAGTCGGGATAGCTGGTGTTTATGTATGGGCTTATGACGCTGCAAGCGGTTCTAATAGTAATTATGCATCCAGCCAATCGGACGGCAGTTACACGATTACGGGGCTTCCAACAGGCAGCTACAAACTTCAGTTTAACGGAGGAAGAACCGGTTATTTAAGCCAGTGGTTCAACAACAAAATATCACAGACTCTTGCAGATGCCGTGACGGTGACGGCTGGCGCTGTGACAAGTGGTATCAATGCCACCCTAATTCTGGGCGGTACTATTTCTGGCAAGGTCCGCAACTCATCGGGGACCGGGATAGCTGGTGTTTCGATTCAAGTATATGATTCTGATAGTATTTCTTATGCTTATGTTACGCCTAGTACTTATTATAATGTATCCAGCCAATCCGACGGCAGTTACACGATTACGGGTCTTCCGACAGGCAGCTACAAACTCCAATTTAGTGAATACAGCATCGGGTATTTAAGCCAGTGGTACACCAACAAAACATCGCAGACACTGGCGGATCCTGTGACGGTGACTGCTGGCACTGCCACAAGCGATATCAATGCCACCCTGGTTCTGGGGGGCACTATTACCGGCAAAGTAATCAATTCGACGGGAGTTGGGATAGCTGGTGTTTATGTCCTTGCACATGATACTAGCACTGGTTTTAGTATAAGTGGTGCGTCCAGTCAATCCGACGGCAGTTACACAATTACGAAACTTCCGACAGGCAGCTACAAACTAGAGTATGACGGAGGCAGCACCGGCTATTTAAGCCAGTGGCACAACAACAAAACATCACAGGCAATGGCAGAGGCTATCGCAGTAACCGCCGGCAACACAACGCCCGGAATAAATACAACCTTGACAATAGGGGGAATAATTTCCGGAACTGTTACCGATCTGTCCGGTGTCGGAATCAGTGGCATATCAGTTGTGGTTTTTGATTTAGCAACCAATTCCTCCATCTCCTGGGCTACTACCAATTCTGGCGGGAACTATACAATTATTGGACTCCCCACCGGTAATTATGCAGTCCGGTTCAATTCCACTGCCAGTTCGAATAATTATGTTTCGGCCTGGAGTAATAACAAACCGGGCATCTCCACAGCAGACACTGTTTCAGTGGTTGCCGGAAAAACGACCGACGGCGTTAACGCAGTTTTGGCAAGCGGTGGAACCATCTCTGGCCAGCTTACCGAAGGCACTGCAGGTGTCGAAGGTATCACTGTTTATGCCTATAATTCATTTGATGAAACAGTTGCTTATGCAGTAACAGATGTGAACGGCAATTATTCTATCAAAGGCCTTCCGGATGGTGGCTACAGACTGGGCTTTCAAGAAGGTGCCCTCTATACCGAACACGGCTTCTTTTTTTACTACGGTACGATCGGGTATGTCTATCAGGTCTATACCAACCCGAATATCAATACGATTTATGTGAGTAAAGGAACCCTTATTCCGGTGACATCGACAAATCCGGTCACTGGAATCAACGCCGTATTGGTTAAGGGCATGGGGAGTATTTCCGGCACCATAACTGACGTGGCCAGCGGAGCTGTTTTGCCCAATGTAACCGTACGGGTCGTAGATCTGAATGGCGGATTTATTGGTGGTGCAACCTCTTCACATACGGACGGCACATACTCCGTCAAAGGCATCCCAACAGGCTCATATAAAGTTGAGTTCACCAGGCCCGGCGGGCTCTCTGCCCATCAATGGTATGCTGCAAAGGGAAGCTTTGCAGCGGCCACAACAGTAGTAGTCACTGCGCCAGGCAATACACCGTCAATCAACGCGGCACTCGGCACCGGCCCAAGCATACAGCTGCCGTCTGTCATTAATGAATATGGCACCGTAGCTGTAAATTCGACATCAACTAAAGTTGTATCGGTATACAACTATGGGACCGCTGACTTAATTGTCGGCCTTTTGTCGATTACCGGCACAGAATTTCATCTGCTGAATGACCGCTGCTCCGGAAAAACGTTACCTCCGTCAAGCTCCTGTACCATTCAAGTCTCGTTCACTCCAACCGTAGCCGGTTCAAAAAGTGAAACAGTGAATATCCCCTCTAATGATCCGGAAACAGCCACCACCGGTATAGTTGTTAAAGGGACGGCTGTGGCTCTCCTTACGTACCCCTTGAATGTTACCCTCTCTGGCAGTGGCTCTGTTAACAGTGATCCTGCCGGAATTGCCTGCACAAGCGTGGTTTGTACCAAAATGTATGACAGTGGAGTCTGGGTAAAACTGATGGCCACAGCAGCTAACAATTATTCAACTTTTACCGGGTGGACAGGTGCCTGTACCAACATTACTGGCGACTGCACCATGATTATGGACAACACCAAGGATGTTACCGCCACCTTCACCGCCAACCCGGCGACCGTGAAGATCGACGGTGACACAGTGCCATACTATACAATTGACTCGGCCCTTGACGCCATCACAACTGAGGGGAAGACCGTCCGCGCCAGAGCTGATATTTTTATCGAGAATGTCATAATGACCAGCCCGGTGTTGATCGATCTTAAGGGTGGGTACACAGACAGTTCCTTCAATACCAGGACAAGCACCAGTACCACAGTGATTGACGGATCACTCAAAATCCGGAGGGGGACTTTACGGATAGAACGTCTGGTTGTGCGGTGAAGCTGATGAAGGGTAGAAACTGAGGAGAAAATGGATAACCTGCGATACATCTGATAGCATGAAACCCTCAATCAGTCTCTGTTTGAGGGTTTCATGCTTTCAAGAAAACCCGCGGTTTCTGAAGATACGCATCAGGAGAACTCCAAGAATTGAGAGGCAGAGACCGACACATAATAAGAGGTAGCCGATCGCTCGTCCTTCACCCCAACCCCACAGATCCCTGTTCTTCATCAAAAAGATCAGGGCAAGACCGCCAAAAGTGCCGACTCCGCCAATGATATAGAGTGCAAAGGAAAGAACAGCAAGACCGATCCCCTGAATTTTAGCCATCTTGTCTCCCCCCTTTTCTCAACCGTTCAGTCGCTGAGCAGTTCCTGTAGTTTAGCTCCGATATCGTCTTCCCGCATCAGCGATTCACCAACAAGAAAAGCTCTGGCACCATCAGACTGCAGACGGATGATATCTGCCCGGCTGTTAATGCCGCTCTCGGCGACAAGCAACCGATTGGCCGGGAGCATACGGGCCAGGCGAGCGGTTGTGCCGAGGTCGGTTTCAAACGTCCTCAAATTGCGGTTGTTGACGCCGATAAGCGTACAATCAGTCTGCAGCGCCTTCTCCATTTCTGCTTCATCATGTACTTCCAGGAGCACGTCCAGATGGAGCTCCCGTGCGACGGCGTAAAAATCGCGCAGCTGGTTCAGATCGAGCATTGCGGCAATAAGGAGAATTGCGTCAGCTCCGGCTGCACGGGCTTCGTAGATCTGGTATGGGTCACAGATAAAATCCTTGCGCAGCAGCGGGAGAGATACGGCTTCGCGAATCAGCGCAAGATAGCGGAGATGTCCCAGAAAAAACTTCTCGTCAGTGAGCACCGACAGGCAGGTGGCACCATTGTCCTGATAGATGCCCGCAATTTCAAGCGGATCAAAATCAGCGCGGATCAGACCTTTGCTTGGGGAACCCTTTTTGACTTCGGCAATGATGGCCGTCCAGTTCGAAGCCGATGCTTCACGGAGATGCCGTTCAAAACCTCGCGGAATGTCCTCCAGATCGCCTATGCGTGCAGTCAATTCAGCCATAGATGCAGCAGCTTTAGCGGCAATGACCTCTTCCTGCTTATGAGCAACGATTTTTTTCAGGATGTCAGGTGCAGTTGCGGTCATAGTGATGTTGATCCCCTTTTTAGAGCATATTCGTCAACGCTGCCAGTCTCTCGACCTGCTGTAGTGCCCGTCCGGAATCAATGGCTTCAGCAGCCAGAGCCATCCCTTCAGTCAGGCTGTCAACTTTGCCTGCGGCTACCAGGGCATATGCGGAATTCAGCAGGACAATATCTCTTCGTGGCCCCTGTTCACCGGCCAGAACAGCCTTTACAATGGCAGCATTGGCAACGGCATCGCCCCCCTTGAGTGCTGTCATGGGACAACGGGTCAAACCAAGTTGTTCAGGTGAGATGGTACTCACTGTTACCCCTGACGGAGTGACTTCTGCTATCAAGGTTTCACCGGTGAGTGTGATTTCGTCCATGCCATCAGAACCATGCACCACAAAGCCATGTTTACAGCCAAGCTTGTGCAGTACACCGGCCAATTTTTCCACCAGGTCAGCGCGATACACCCCCATTACCTGACAGTCGGCCCCCGCCGGGTTGGTCAGCGGACCGAGAATATTAAAAATAGTTCTGATGCCAATTTCGCGACGGGGTCCGATGGCGTACTTCATGGCACCATGCAGGGCAGGGGCGAAGAGAAATCCGATGCCGATCTGATTGATACAGTTTTCAACGGTCTCCGGGGTGACATCAAGGTTTATACCCAGTTTTTCCAGGACGTCGGCGCTGCCGCAGGCCGAAGAAACGGAGCGGTTGCCATGTTTGGCAACCTTGACACCGCAGGCCGAAACAACGAAGGAAACAGTGGTGGAAACATTAAAGGTATTCGTTCCGTCACCGCCGGTACCAACCACGTCCAGTATCGTCTCTCTATCAATATTAATATCGTCACGGTCGATATCGAGAACACCCTTGCCAACACGAACAGGAGTGGCACGCTCGCGCATGACGCGGGCAGCGCCGGTGATCTCCTCGACTGTTTCGCCCTTCATACGGAGCGCAGTAATGAATGAACCAATCTGTGCCGGAGTGCATTCACCGGACATTATCTGATTCATAACTTCGATCATCTCACCTTCGCTCAGATTTTCATGTTCAACTACCTTGGCAATGGCTTTTTTTATCATCATAGTCTCCATACGAAAAAAAGGGGATGTTGCCATCCCCCTCATGTTGATGTGATTGCAAGAGAAAATCAGTCCCTTTGTGTGATCTTTCTGATGGCATCTTTGATGAGCGCTTCTGCAAGATCCGGAACAACTTCCCAGACAATCCGCTCGATAACTTCTTTTGATACGCCGGCTATTGCGGCTCTCAACTGCTCCTCTGTCACTGTTGCAGGTGTGACCGCAGGAAGCACCGTTTCAGCAGGGGTCTCAGTATCAGCGACTGCCGCTTCGACAGGTGGGACCGGATCAGATAGCGGAGCAAAGGGGGCTGCAGGAATATCCCGAAGCGGTGAAGGTACGGTGGATTCAGCAATAACAGGTTCAGGTGAAAGCGCTGCTTCGTCCGCAAAAGCAATGTCGCCAAAAGTGTTTTCATCTGCAGGAAGAGAGTGATCAGCAAAACTCCTGAGCGGTGTTGGTTCCGCTGCTTCTTCCTCAAATTCGAACATCTGCTCTTCTACTGGCACCCACTGGGAGCCGGTAAGCTGTGGAGAAACCTCTGACGGAACGGTTGTGGTGGTGACAAGCTGCGCATCGTTCTCTTCATTTACTATCGCGAAAACGTCAGGTTCAAAGGCTGTTGCAGGGGAAACCGGAATGTCAGGGGGAACTTCAGCCGTTTTTTGAGGTTCTGCTTCGGGAGTAAAGGCGCTCCAAATATTTATCGGCGCTGCCGGTTGTTGCTCGAAAAACGGGGGGGGCGTGTCCAGGGCAGAGGGTGATACTTCCACCGTCTGATCCGCAAAAATACTTGCAGGAGTTACGGGAGGGGCAGCTTGCGGGGAACGCTGCCGCGATTTTCCCAGTTCCAGTAGTTCCTTTACTTTTGTGATGATTTGTTGAGACTCAAACGGTTTTGCAATAAAATCATCTGCACCGCATTTTTTTGCTTTTTCTTCGTCGAACGGTTCAAATGAGCCAGTCAGAAGTAAAATCGGTTTGTCAGCAAGCGCCGGTGTCGATCGAACCGCTTCAGAAACTTCGTACCCGCTCATTCCAGGCATCAAGACATCAATTAGTAGTATATCGGGGTCGATTTCTTGTGCCTTATCGACAGCAGATTTTCCGTTATCGACAATCGTTAGGGAGTATTCATCTCCACCAAATATAATACCGATTACTTTTTGGATAGTTATACTATCATCGGCGACCAGCACTTTAATGCTCATCTATCCCTCCCTGATTGAGTGGGCTCGCAAGAATATGACGCTTTCGACAACTAACACAGGTGCAATAACGTGTCAAGGTATTAGCGTTTCAAGGTATTTTCAGGTCGCCGATAATTTCTGCCACTATTCGTGAAGTAGAAAATATCGAGACTCCCAGAGTCGAAATATCACTCCGCAATTGGCTGAACTGTCTGATATTTGTGTAATCAAGGCGCACTGTTAATAAAATAACGTATAAATCCTGTTCAGGGTCGATCCAGATTGACGAACCGCTGTATCCGGTATGCCCGAAAGACATATCAGAAAAATAGGTTCCGCGCGGTGATGAAAACGGCGAACTGATATCCCATCCGAGTCCCCTGATTATTTTGCCGTTATTATAAAAATATGGTGATGTCATCTGGGTTATGACACGCTCGGTAAACACCCGCTTACCATTATATGTTCCGTGGTTAAGAATCATTCCGGCAAATCGGTTCAAGTCGCTGGCGGTACTGAATAAGCCGGCGTGGCCCGCCACGCCGCCTAAACGTCGAGCATTCAGATCCTGGACAACGCCTGATGTCAGAGTTTTGTTGAAGCCAGCAGTAGGAGCAATGGCATCAAAGCCAACATGAGGGAGAAAGGCTGTTTCTGCCATTCCGAGCGGGGCAAAAATATTTTCACTACAAAATCTGTCTAGCGTGCTTTGACTTATCCGCTTGACCAACTCTCCGAGCAAAATGTAATTGACATCTGCGTAGCGAAAACGGTTGCCGGGGAGAGCCCCACTGTTTTGAATGACGATCTTTTCGATAAGACGCCGTAAGGGATCGTTCTCCGGGATGTCAACATCGTCCAATCCGGATGTGTGCGTTAATAAATTAAGTATTGTTATTTCTTCACGATCAGTTCCCTCAAACTCAGGAAACCAGCGGCTCACTGGATCAAGCAGATGGAGTTTACCCTGTTCGAGGAGCTTCATGATGGCAGGCGCTGTTGCGATAACCTTTGTGAGCGATGCGGTATCAAAGAGAGTCCGATCTGAAAGGAGGGGCCCGCTCGCATCCGGAAAGAGCGTGCCGTGTGCAGTGCCGTACAGTTGACCGGAATGATTGCCGATAACGACAACGCCGCCTGAAATCAAGCCGCGCCGGATAGCATTCTCCAGAACAACATCGATTGATGCGGCACGTCCGGCATCCATCAGGTCATCGGCAGCGAAGAGTTCAGTCGAAAGAAGTGAAAGGAGCAGCGAGGCTAAAAATATTCGGAATAAAATCACAAGCTGGTTTCAGAACAGGTTCAGGAACGGTAGTCTGCGTTAATACTAATGTACTCATGTGTCAGATCAGAAGTATACATGACGGCTGCACCGCTGCCGATTCCCAGATCGACCGAAACGGTGAATTCTTTCTGCTTGAGAACGGCGGTTCCCCGTGCTTCGGCATCATCTCCCGCAAAGATACCGTTCCTGGCCATACAAACATCATCAAAACTCAATGACAGCCGCGTTTGGTCAACTTCTGCACCGGAATAGCCGACTGCAGCAAAAATACGTCCCCAATTGGCATCCTGTCCAAAAAAAGCTGTTTTGACCAGACTGGAGTTGGCTATAGCGAGAGCGGCGCGTTTTGCATCAGCATTATTCAAAGCGCCGGTGACACGGATTTCAACAAATTTAGTGGCACCTTCGCCATCTTTGACAATCTGCTTTGCCAATGAAAGCAGAACTGAATTCAAAATAGCGGCAAATCCCTCACCTTCTGGTGACCCTTCAGTTATGAGAGGATTGTCAGCCATACCGTTTGCCATAATGAGACAGGTATCGTTTGTAGACATGTCACCGTCAACGGTAATGGCGTTAAAAGAGACATCCACGGCCCGGCGAAAGGTTTCTTGCAGGAAATTTGGCTCTACCGCCGCATCGGTGATGATAAAGGACAGCATCGTCGCCATATTGGGCATGATCATACCTGCCCCTTTGGCGATGCCCGCAACAGTATAGCCGATACCTCCTGCTTCGCCGCGCACTGTTTCCAACTTGGCGAACGTATCAGTCGTCATGATGGCATCGGCAACATCGGCAAAGGTTCCAGTCAACAAACCTTCGGCCAGTCGGGGGATAGTGGATGAAATTCTCTCCATCGGCATCTGGACGCCGATTACCCCTGTTGAACAGACCTGCACCAACGATGTCTCCACGCCAAGGGCGAGTGCCACCAGACGTGTTGTTTCTTGAGCAACGACCAGACCGGGTTCACCGGTGCAGGCGTTGGCATTGCCACTGTTTACTACCAGCGCCTGTGCGAAACCGCAGGCGATATTCTCGCGGGAAACCAGTACCGGCGCCGCCTTGACAGAACTTGTCGTGAAAACGGCGGCGGCTGTTGCCGGAACAGTAGAGTATATGAGCGCAAGATCTTTGCGTCCCGGCTTTTTTATTGCCGCTTCAACTGTAGAGAATTGAAAGCCTTTTATGTTCATCATCTGAAACCTTCTTGAAATTATCTATTTCCCGCAACACTTCTTGTATTTTTTCCCGCTTCCACATGGACAGGCATCGTTGCGCCCTGCCACTTTCTGGCTTTTAGCCGGCTCCTGGTGTTGTTCTTCACTACCACCCAGGTTAAAAATAAGCTTCTTGCTCTGCAGCTCTTCTTCAATTTCTTCAATCTCTTCGCCATCGTGATTAATCTGAACCCAATAGACACGTTCAACAACCTCTTCACGAATGCGCACCATCAATTCCATGAAGAAGTTATACGCCTCTTTTTTATACTCCTGCTTGGGGTCTTTCTGCCCATAACCGCGCAGGCCGATGCCCTCTTTCAGGTGGTCGATATTCAGAAGGTGGTCTTTCCAGTGAGTGTCGATCGCCTGCAGCATCATAACCTTGATAAGGTGATCCATAAGCTCGTCACCCATCTCATCCACTCGAGCTTTGAAAATGGCATGAGCCTGTTCATTGAGCGTGCTCTGGAAGTTAACCGGGGTAAGGCGGCTTATCATCTCCTGGGGCAGATCAAGGTGGAGATTGAAACACTTGAATACGGCATCACTTATTCCCTGCCAATCCCACTCGTGCGGCGAAACCTTGTCAATGGCGTAGGCAGAGCTTATCTCCTCAATCGTCTCATCGAGCATTTCCATAAAACTCTCGCGGATATCCTGCCCCCCCAGAATTTCACGCCGCTGGCTGTAAATGACTTCGCGCTGTTTATTCATGACATCATCATATTCAATGAGATGCTTGCGAATATCGAAGTTATGCGCCTCAACTTTTTTCTGCGCATTTTCAATCGACCGTGAGATCATGCTGTGAGTAATAGCCTCACCCTCTTCAATTTTGAGAAGATCCATTATTTTGGAGACACGTTCCGAGCCGAAAATGCGCAGCAGATCATCTTCCAGTGACAGGTAGAACTTTGATGAACCGGGATCACCCTGACGCCCGGAACGACCACGTAACTGATTATCTATGCGGCGCGATTCATGCCGTTCAGTCCCCAGGATGTGAAGTCCGCCCAACTTTATAACCTCTTCATGCTCCGCAAGACATTCAGCCTTGTATCTGGCTACCACCACTTCATAGTCCTCGTCGGTCGCTTCCGGGTTGGCTCGCCGCCACTGCCTGGCCAGAGCGTCCGGATTGCCGCCCAGTACTATATCTGTGCCTCGACCGGCCATATTGGTGGCAATCATGATGGCACCCTTGCGCCCGGCCTGTGACACAATCTCAGCCTCACGTTCATGCTGTTTGGCATTGAGCACGTTATGTGGAACGCCCTGGAGTTTTAAAAGCTCAGACAGTACTTCCGACTTTTCTATTGAAATGGTACCGACAAGGCATGGTTGGCCGACGGTATAATGTTCCTTGATATCCTCGATGACCGCTTTGAATTTTTCCATTTCCGTTTTGTAAATAACATCCGGGAAGTCCGGTCGGACAAGCGGTCTATTGGTCGGAATAACAGACACATCCAGCTTATAAATTTTGTGGAATTCCTCTGCTTCAGTGTCGGCGGTACCGGTCATCCCTGACAGCTTGGTGTACATACGGAAATAGTTCTGAAACGTAATTGTAGCCAGAGTCTGGTTCTCATTCTCGATCTTGACCCCTTCCTTGGCTTCAATCGCCTGGTGCAGACCGTCAGACCAGCGCCGACCCGGCATGAGACGACCGGTAAATTCATCAACGATCATTACTTCGCCATCTTTGACAACGTAATCAACATCACGTTTATACATGGCGTGGGCACGCAGTGCCTGGTTGACATGATGAAGAGTTTCTATATTGCGGGGGTCATACAGATTATCGACTTTGAGGAGCTTTTCCACCTTGAGAACACCCTTTTCAGTCAGTGCTGCACTCTTTGCCTTTTCGTCTATGGTAAAATCGCCGGTATACTGTTTGCGTTTGCCGGAAAGGGTGTTTGCTTCGACTTCAATAACTTCACCCTTTTCCAACCGGGGAATGATGGCGTTAATAATGTAATATTTATCGGTCGAATCTTCCGTCGGACCGGAAATAATCAGTGGAGTACGGGCTTCGTCAATCAGGATGGAGTCAACTTCGTCGACGATCGCATAGTTAAAACCGCGCTGAACGTAATCTTCCAGAGAAAATTTCATATTGTCACGCAGATAATCGAAACCGAACTCATTGTTTGTTCCGTAGGTGATATCAGCGGCATAGTTGACCCGGCGCTGGTCATCTTCGATGCCATGGACAATTATGCCGACCGTCAGGCCGAGAAAATTATAAAGACGTCCCATCCATTCGGAGTCTCGTTTTGCAAGATAATCGTTGACAGTGACAACGTGGACCCCTTTACCGGATATAGCATTGAGGTAGGCGGGGAGAGTGGCTACAAGGGTCTTCCCTTCCCCTGTCTTCATCTCGGCTATTTTCCCGGAATGCAGTACCATGCCGCCTATCAGCTGAACGTCAAAGTGACGCATCCCGAGAACACGTTTCCCTCCCTCACGGCAGACGGCAAAAGCCTCCGGGAGCAGTGAATCGAGTGATTCGCCCTGTGCATGGCGCCCTTTGAACTCGTCTGTTTTAGCGATCAGTTGCTGGTCTGAAAGGGTCGCGATGGAAGCTTCAAGAGAGTTAATCCTGGCAACAATCGGCCACATTTTTTTAAGTTCGCGTTCGTTCTTGCTGCCAATAAATTTCTTTATGATGGAACTGAACATGTAGAATATCTCCGGACGGTAAATAAGTGAATGTGTGAAAAATAGCTTTGAACAATAGCACAACTCACAAAAGCGCTCAATAAAAAAGGTCGCAAAGAGACAGGTTGTTTATATCAGGACCCGTTTCAACTTTATAACCGCATCCGTACCACACCCCGGAATCAGCATGGCAATAGCGGCAAGAGTTCCGTCTGCCGTCAAACGTACGGCTGTTTCTTCTGTGCAGACGAACGGGACTTCAAGAAAAGTTGTGTTCCAGGAAGGCGACATGCCGAAACGAAGCCGGTCAACTCCTGCCGCAGTAAGCGGAATTTCGGGAAGATGGCCGAGCGCTGCCATTGGTGACAGGCAGAGGACCTCTTCCCTCCCCTCTCCTGCCGCTTCTTCCAGTTCGGCAAGAGTCATGGCATCTTCAATACGGAACGGTCCGCTGGTGGTTCTCCGTAATTCCTGCAAAGCGGCCCCGCATCCGAGCTCTTTACCGATGTCATCGGCGAGACTGCGTACATAGGTACCCCGGGAGCAGACAACGCGAATGGCAACAAGCGGCAAGTCAAAGGAAAGAAGTTCAAGCCTGAATATTTCGACATCACGCGCTCTGCGCTCAACTTGCACACCCTGGCGAGCCAGCTTATAGAGAGGTTGCCCCCCCTGTTTAATCGCTGAATACATGGGAGGAATCTGGCTGATTGCACCGGTGAAACGGGACAGTGCGGAGAAGAATTGTTCGGGGGTGATGTGGGTTGAATCTGATTCAGAGAGGAGAGTACCGGTCATATCGAGCGTATCGGTGGTAACGCCGAGACGCAGCAGAGCTTCGTACGTTTTGCACCCTTCATCAAGGAACGGGATTGCTTTAGTGCCATCATTCAGCGCTATCGGCAGAACCCCGGTGGCAAACGGGTCAAGGGTACCGGTATGACCGACTTTTTTTATTCGGAGAATACGGCGCACGCGACTGACGACATCATGAGAGGTAATGCCGGCCGGTTTGTCGATAACAACGAAGCCGTTAATCAAAAGGAGCTTTCAACAATGGCGTACACTTGAGCTTTTACCTCTTCAAGTGTGCCTTCTACCGAACAACCGGCAGCGTTGTGATGCCCGCCACCGCCAAGTGCCGCAGAAAATGCAGCCACATTGACATTTCCCTTTGAGCGAAAACCAACCTTGAACTTTTTTTCCTCAAGTTGTCGGAAAAATATCGCAACTTCAACACCACGTATTGAGCGCGGATAATTGACAAAACCGTCGGTCAGCTCGGCATCAGCGCCACTGGCGGCATACATGTCACTCGTTACCGTTACTGAAGCGGCCTGTCCGTCCTTGAAAACGTCGAGAGTGGGAAGACTCTGCGCTAGCAGCTTGAGGCGTTTCAGCGGCTGATTTTCATAGAGCTGTTCAGCCACATCCCATGCATTAACACCGCATTCAATCATTTCACCTGCAACCGTAAATGCCTCGCGGTTGGCATTGGAGTAGCGGAATGAGCCGGTGTCGGCTATTACCGCAGTGTAAATACAGAGTGCGGTATCAGGATCAGTGCGATACCCGTACGCAGTGGCAATACGGTACACAAGGACACCTGTTGCTGCCGCCTGAGAGTCTATGAGGTTGTAGTCGGCGAAGTTTTCGCAGGAGAGGTGGTGATCAAGATTGACCGTTGTGGTTATCCTGGAGAACGCACAGAATTCCTTACCGGCGCGCTTCCGCTCGCCGATATCAAGTACGAATGAAACATCGAAATGCCGGTCGGGAATATGGGGAAGTACCGAATCTGCACCGGGAAGAAAACGGTACAGATCAGGGAGAGCATCCAGATAATGCACCGTTACATCCTTACCGAGTTTACGGAGAAAAGAGGCCAGAGCGAGCGATGAGCCGACTGCATCACCATCCGGCCCCTCATGAGTCGTGATGAGAAACGAGGAGTTGCTGCGTATGACTTTAATGATCTGTTGAATTGTTTCCGTCATGTTCAGTATGTATCTCCTTGAGAAGAGATTCTATCCGACTGCCGTAATCAAGAGACTTATCGTATTTGAAAACAAGTTCCGGAGTGTGCCGGATCGTCAGCTTTTTGCCGATATCGCGGCGAATAAAGCCTTTCGCGCTGTTCAGCCCGGCTTCCGTATCTTTTTTTACCTTCTCATCGCCGATAACGGTGAAGAATATACGCGCCAGACTGAGGTCATCTGTCACCTCGACACCGGTAATGGTGACAAAACCGATACGGGGATCGTTAAGACCGCGGGAAAGGATCGAGCAGATTATTTCATGGATGGTTTCAGCAACCTTATCCGAACGTTTGTGCATATTGAACCTGCTCTTAAAGTTTGGTAGCTATTTTTTCCATCTCAAATGCTTCGATAATATCGTCGACTTTGACGTCATTGTAGTTCTCAAGGCCGATACCGCATTCGTAGCCGGTGGCAACTTCTTTGACATCATCTTTAAAACGGCGCAGCGAAGACATTTTACCTTCATACACAACCACATTATCTCGCAACAACCGAACCTGCGCGTTACGCACCATCTTACCGTCGGTAACATAGCAACCGGCTACATTGCCGAATTTTGGTACGCTGAACACGTCACGGATGACGACACGGCCAAGGAATTTCTCCTTGAAGGTTGGATCAAGCAGCCCTTCCATAGCCTTTTTAACATCCTCAACGGCATCATAAATGATGCTGTAAAGCCTGATATCAACCCCTTCACGCTCGGCATGTCCCTGTGCTTTTATCTCAGGACGGACATTAAAACCAATGATTACCGCATTTGATGCAGCCGCCAGGTTGACGTCTGTCTCGGTAATCGCACCAACGGCAGAGTGAATAACATTGAGGCGGACCGCTTCTGTTGACAGTTTGCGCAGTGTTTCGCTGACTGCCTCAACAGACCCCTGAACATCGCCTTTGACGACGACATTAAGATCTTTGACTTCGCCGCTCTGAATCCGCTTGTAGAGATCTTCCAGCGATAATTTGGTATGTTTGGCAAATTCGACTTCACGTTGTTTGATCTGGCGTAGCGTGGCAATTTCCTTAGCCTGTTTTTCATCTTTCATGGCCACAAAAATATCACCGGCGTTCGGCACACCGGACAATCCTACCAGTTCGACCGGCATGGAAGGTCCTGCCTCTATAACCTTTTCTCCGCGATCATTCTGCATCGCCCTGACACGACCGGAGTGAACCCCGACAACACAATAGTCACCGGTTTTAACCGTTCCTTCCTGTACCAGAACAGTGGCAACCGGTCCGCGACCTTTATCGAGTCTTCCTTCAACAATGGTGCCTTTTGCCAGTTTATTCGGATTGGCAGTCAGCTCCATCAGGTCAGCCTGAAGAAGGATCATTTCCAGCAGACCTTCCAGATTGGTGCGCTGTTTTGCAGAAACTTCCACCATCGTGACATCGCCGCCCCAATCAGAGGAGACAACTCCCTGATCGGTCAATTCCTGCTTGACCCGGTCAGGTTTTGCACCCGGCTTGTCAATCTTGTTAATAGCAACAATGATCGGTACATCAGCCGCTTTGGCGTGATTAATCGCCTCTTTCGTCTGCGGCATGACCCCGTCATCGGCTGCAACAACGAGAACAACGATATCGGTGACCTTGGCACCGCGGGCACGCATGGCGGTAAACGCTTCATGACCGGGAGTATCAAGAAATGTTATTTTACGACCGTTCAGTTCAACGTCATACGCACCGATATGCTGAGTGATTCCGCCCGCCTCACCTGCTATTACGTTTGCTTCGCGAATGGCGTCAAGCAACGAGGTCTTACCGTGATCGACATGGCCCATGATTGTTACGACCGGAGGTCGTTTTACCAGTGTTTCAGGTGCATCGGCAGTGGATTCGAGAATCTCGTCAAGGTCGACCGCGACATTTTCAACTTCGTAATCGTACTCAGACGCCAGAATAACCGAGGTATCGTAATCGAGCTGATGATTGATGGTAACCATCATGCCCATTTTCATCAGTGATTTTATAAGATCATTTGCCTTGATACCGAGACGTTTGGCAAGCTCTCCGACTGAAATGCTTTCCGATATTTTAATGATACGCTTAATAGCCTTCGGTACGGTTATTTCTGTTTTATTCGTATTGGCAACCGGAGCTTTGCCACCACGCTTCTTCGATCCTTTATACGCCGGATCAAAGGCACGTTCACGCTTCTCGATAATTTCATTCTTGCGCGGCTGTTCTTTCTTCTTTGCCGGCGGGGCACCCTTTTTGAGACCCTTACCGGTGTCACCGTAGCCGGGACCGCCATCTTTTTTGCCGACGCCACGTCTATTGTCCCCGCCTGGATGAGCCTCCGGAGCAAGCTGTACCTGCTTCATCCGTGAGCGGTCAAGCTCGGCAGCCGGGGCAGATGGAGCTGCCGAGACAGGACGTTTCTGGTCGTAACCGGGTGCAGGCCGCCGTGCATCCGTTCCAGGCGCAGGTCTTCTCTGATCTGTCGCAGCAGGGGCAGGTCTTCTCTGATCTGTCGCAGCAGGGGCAGGCCTTCTCTGATCTGTCGCAGCAGGGGCAGGCCTCCGTTGCTGGGCCGGGTCCTGAGCGGGGCGCGGTGGCGCGGTACGCGGAGCGACAGGAGTCTCTTTGGTAACAACCCGGGTAGCGCGATTCGTAACCCCGTGAATCTCTACCATGCCGAGAATTCTTGCCTGATTCGGACTCGCTTTTACGACCTCAACCGGTACCGGTGGCAGCTCCGGAGGCGTCACACGAACGGTGGTGGCAACGGGATGATCCTCTACAGTGCGAATTACCGTAACAGGAGGAACAACGACAGCAGTCGTTTCGGCAACAGTCTGCGTCACAGGAGGCTCTACCGGAGCGGAAGCAACCGGTTCAGCCGGCCTGGCTTCTTCTTCCTCTACCGGAACGACTTTAGCTCTGCGTCGAATGATATTTGATGCGACCCTGACCTCATTGGTTCCGGTATCTTTTTGCTGGGGGGCTGTCAAACGCGCAACAACGCCTTCATCAACCTGTGATGTAGCCGTTTTTGCGTCAACACCAATTTCCTTCAGCCTGGCAATCGCCTCTTTAGGTTCAATACCCAGCGTTTTTGCCAAACTACCCACACTAATTTTGCCCATATCCTTTATACCTCCCCCAGGAAGTTTGTGTATCTGTCAATCGCCTTCACCAGCTGCGCCACAAAACCGCCTGATGCTACGGCTATCGCGCTTCTGGGCGCCTTACCAAGGATCAGCCCGAAATCATCTTTTGAAAGCACAATTCTGTGTGACACATGGTGTACTGTTGCAGCGTGAATAATTTTATCGCCGATTGCTTCTGAAACATCCCCGGCAACAATAACGAAACCCGGTTTTTTCTTATTCCGTAACGCATCAATTACCATGGAACTACCGGCGGTTATCAATCCGGCCTTGTTTGCCAATCCGATCAAACCGGTAATACGATTATGCAACTGCAGACGGACATGCTCTATAAGCTGCTCTGCCGGCATAACAGTGACATCGTGTTTAAAAGAGCGTTTAAACTGTTTCTGCTCAATTGCAGTTTTGAGACACTTTTTATCGATACAGGTATATGCGCCTCTTCCCGGTAGACGACTTTCCAGATCCGGAAAAATCTCCATATCAGGTGTCCGGACAAAACGGATCAACCGGCTCTTGTCCTTGCTCGTTCTACAGCCGAGGCAGCTACGCTGCGGTGATTCAGCAGTACCTTTGAAACTCATAATCCAAATTACGCAGCGACGGCTTCAGCAGCATGTTCAACAGCAGCAGCTTCCTGCCCTTCAGCGACTATATCTGCACCATCTGCAACAACTGCATCGGCATCATCAGCATCAGTACCATCAAAAGAGGAAAATTCCTGACGCTCTGATTCAGCAACTTTTGATTCACTCTTGATATCAATACGGCACCCTGTCAAACGGGCAGCCAGGCTGACATTCTGGCCGCGCTTGCCAATAGCGAGGGAGAGTTGATCATCAGCGACAATAATTTCCAGGGCACGCTTTTCCTCATCGACAAAAACTTTGGAGACCTGGGCAGGTGAAAGCGCATTACAGGCAAAGCGGGCGATGTCCTCCGACCAGGGAATAATATCGATTTTTTCACCACGCAACTCGGAGACAACATTCTGCACACGCGCACCACGCATACCGACACAGGCGCCGACCGGATCAACATCACGATCGTTTGACGAAACAGCGATTTTGGCACGGCTGCCGGCATCACGGACTATTGCATTTATTTCAACGATTCCTTCAGCGATCTCCGGCACTTCGGCTTCAAACAGCTTGGCAAGCATGCTCGGATGAGTCCGTGACAGCATGATCTGCGGCCCTTTCGTAGTCATGCGTATGTCGGTGATAATGGCCCGAATGCGATCACCGGGACGATATACTTCACGCGGCATCTGCTCCTTGGCGGGCAAAACAGCTTCAGCACGCCCGAGATCGATAAGCAGCTCGCCCTTTTCAAAACGACGCACCATACCGGTAATTACTTCCCAGATACGATCACTGTATTCGTTATAGATAGTTTCACGCTCGGCATCGCGCACTTTCTGAATAATCACCTGCTTGGCAGTTTGCGCGGCAATGCGGCTGAAGCCGCTGGCATCCAGCTTTTCGCCGAGAGAATCACCTATCTCAGCTTCCGGATCAATTTCATGTGCTTCATCAAGACCGATTTCCTTATACGAATCTTCAACTTCCTCAACAACCGTGACAAATTCAAAAAGCTCGACCTCGCCCGTTTCGTGATTGTAATGAGCCTCAAGATCACGGGTATTGCGATATTTTTTATTTGCAGCAGTCAAAACCGCCTGTTCCATTGCTTCCAGAACAACCTGACGGTCAATACCCTTCTCTTTTACAAGTTGGTCGATTGCGTGTTTGAGATTAATGATTGTATCCACGATTACTTCTCCTTACCGGTCATATAGAGGTTTACTAGATTAGAGTTCGAATTCAAGATTAGCTTTGGCAACACGTTCAACCGGTATGGAAGCGCTCTGCCCCTCGGTGAGCGTCATCTTTACAATGCCGTCGACAAGTCCGTCAAGTTTTCCGAGAAATGTTTTACGTTTATTGCCACTGTCATCAAGGAAAGGCTGATAGGTACGAACTTTGATGAGGCGCCCGGCAAAACGATCATAATCCGCCTGCTTTTTAAGCGGGCGATCAAGTCCCGGCGATGAGACTTCCAGGGTGTAGTTACAGGCGATGACATCTTCGACATCAAGAATCATTGACAGCTCACGACTGAATCCTGCGCAGTCATCAAGCATGACACCGCCTTCCTTATCAATAAACAGGCGCAGAACGGCATCAGGACCGACCCGTCCAAATTCGATGTCAACCAGCTCAAGCCCCATTGATTCAAGTATCGGCTGAGCAAAAGCGGTAACGACACTGCAGGTATCTTCTTTTTGATTCGCCATAAACTATCCCGATTGGACAAAAAAAAGTGAGCCTTGCGAGCTCACGTACTGAGTGAACATAAAATTGTGTACTGTAACTACCATGCAGACGACAGGAATGCAAGCAAATTTACAAAAAAGCTTTGCGCAAAATTTCTTCCTGTTGCCGGGCAAAAATCTGATGTGAGCCAACCGAGGGGCAGGAATCTGCCGGACGGCAAAGAGAGTGGACAGAACATGCGAGTGATCTGAAACACCGCTCCATATAGTGCCATGCACCCATATTTTCAGGCTCTTCCTGTACCCAGTAACGATCACAGTCAGAATTAAACAGCGAGATGACCCTCTGCAGATCATCAAGGGCTAATGGATACAGCTGTTCAATGCGCACGATGACCGTATCATGTTGTTCACGCCTGACACGCTCATCTTCCAGCTCATAATATATTTTACCACTGCAAAACAGAACTTTTTTTGCGCCCGAATGATCCCCTGGCGGCACTATGCAGGTCTGAAAAATTCCTGTGCTTAACTCAGTAATATTCGAAACGCAGCGCGGATGCCGCAACAGGCTCTTCGGGGTAAATACCACCAGTGGCTTCCGGAATGGCCGCAGCATCTGGCGCCTCAGCAGATGGAACATCTGTGCGGGCGTCGAGGGGGTGGCGACCGTCATGTTGTCGGCAGCGCACATTTGAAGAAATCGTTCGATGCGGGCGCTGGAATGTTCCGCGCCCTGCCCTTCATATCCGTGAGGAAGCAGCAGTACCAGACCGCTGGCCCGATTCCATTTTGTTTCACCGCTGGTAATAAACTGATCGATTACAACCTGGGCCCCATTGGCAAAATCACCAAACTGGGCCTCCCAAAGGGTGAGGCAGTGCGGGTTTTCCAATGAATAGCCATATTCGAAGCCAAGCACACCAAACTCGGAAAGCGGGCTGTTCCAGACATAAAATGCCCCTCCTTCACGGGCAACCGTTGCCAGCGGAGTATGACTGCGCTGGTTCTGATGGTCGAACACGACACAATGACGGTGGTTAAACGTCCCGCGTTGTGAATCCTGGCCGGATAAACGGACCGCATATCCCTGATCCAGCAGCGTTGCATATGCAAGAGTTTCTGCAGTGCCCCAATCGATTCCTTTTCCGAGCAAAACAGCGTCCAAACGTTTTTGTATCAAGGTGCCGATCTTCGCGTGCGGAGTGAAGTCGGGAGGAAGAGTGGCGAGGCGGCGGGAAAGTGCCACCAGCTTTTCAGCTGCCACCGCAGTTTCGACCGCGTCACAGCTGCTTTCAGAGCTGATGCCGCTCCACCGGTCAGAAAAAGCGGCAATTTCGGCAACCGGCGGTTTTGTGAATGACGCTTCCAATGCCTGACTGACCCGCTGTTCGATCTGAGCTAATGTATCCTGGGCAATACGCGCCTCGTCTGCTAACAGAGTCGCATAGATGCGATTAACCGGCGGGCGGGCGGCAATCTGTTTGTACATCACCGGCTGGGTAAAAGCCGGTTCATCCCCTTCGTTATGGCCGTGGCGGCGATAGCAGATCAATTCGATGACAACATCACGATAAAACGTCGAGCGGTATGCCATGGCAAGATCAACCGCGTGCAAGGCGGATTCCGGGGCTTCGCCCTGAACATGGAATATCGGACAGGAGAGCATTTTTGCCACATCAGTTGCATAACTCGTCGACCGGGAATCCTTGGGAAGAGTTGTAAAGCCGATCTGATTATTCAGGACTATATGAATCGTCCCGCCGGTGCTGTAGCCGGACAACTGGGACATATTGAGAACCTCCATGACGCTCCCCTGCCCTGCAAACGCGGCATCGCCATGGATCAGGACCGGCAGGACCCGCCCGGTACCATCGGCATCATACAAATCCTGGCGGGCGCGACACTTACCCTCAACAACCGCATTCACCGCCTCAAGGTGGCTCGGGTTGGCAGCAATGGTCACATGGACGGTGTGACCATCAAGGTCACGATCACACGCATGGCCTTTGTGGTATTTAACATCACCATCGCCCGCGAATCCTGGTGACGCACTCTCTTTAAACTCGGCAAAAATAGTTTCATACGGTTTGCGCAGGATATGAGCCAAAACGTTCAGTCTACCACGATGCGACATTCCCATGACGACATCACTGATCCCGGCCGCAGGACAACTCCAGATAACACGATCCAGCACCGGTATCAGCATTTCGCCCCCTTCGAGAGAAAAACGCTTCTGGCCGATAAATCGGCGGTGGAGAAAGGCTTCAAACAGAGCAGCCTGATGAAGCTTTTTCAGAACATGTAATTTTTCAACGACCGAAAACCCTGGGTGGTTTCGACACGGCTCCATACGGTCGATCAACCATTGCCGCTCGGACGGCTCCTCGATATGCATGAATTCAACGCCTATTTCCCTGCAGTACGTTTCACGCATGGTTGCCAGAATTTCCCGTAACGTCGCATGGTTTTTAAAAAACCGGCGGCAGGCAAATACTGTCTCCCGGTCGTTTTCATCAAGATCAAAATTGGCGAGTTCAAGCAGGGGATGGGATATCTGACAGGGAGAGAGCGGATCAGTACAAGCCAGAAGGTGGCCGATAGAGCGGTACCGATAGATAAGTGACTGTACTCCGGAGAGCTTCAGCGCCGCCTGCTCATCGTCAATGGTCTCGCCGGCAGAGGAACGGTCGAGGCCAGGCTCAAAACCGGAGAAAAAAAACTGCCAATCCTCCGGGACAGCATCCGGCGATAGCCGCCATTGGCGGTAATAGGAATCCAGCAGTTCACCTGAAACAGCAGCTAAAAAAGTACCGTTCATCTGTTTTATCCCCGTGTCATAAAAATTATGATGCGACCTTCAGAAGCAGATCACGCACCGTTACATCACCAAGACCGGCCCGGCAGCCGTCCCACCCCTGGCGTACGACATCTTCAGCAAGCAGAACCACCGGAGTGGTTGCCTGTAGCGATGAGTTACCACGCAACGCCGCAATGAGCTCGCTCACATGCACTTCAGACGGGTCACGTGCCGGCAGCCAGCCGGTTTCATTGCCTGCAGTCGAAACCAGGTAGCCTAACTGTGCCAGTTCAGTGATAACAGAATCGACCGGCTGCAGTGGCACATTAAGACCATCAGCGATCACCCGGCCAGACGGTGGAGTGCCCCCCTTTTGAAACCGGAGGCTGACCTGCACCATGACCGCCACGGCAAGCTCCTCATGTGCGACGGCAGTTAAAATAAAGTCACTGCCGCCTGACACCCCTTGCCCGCGATGCTGATGGGCAAACACGATTTCAAGGCCGAAAAGCACAATAAGCCAGCTCGTATAAATCCAGACCAGAAAGACCGGAAGCGCCGACAGCGTACCATAAATCGCGTTATAGTTGGCAACACCGACCTGAAAGTGAAAGTACCCCCACTGGGCCAGTTCCCAGGCTGTCCCGGCGATAACGCCGCCAACGACTGCTGAACCGAACCTGATCCTGGTATTCGGGATAAAAATATAGAGAAACACCATCGCAATCCAGACGCTGAGATACGGTAACAGGCGGAACGACAGCAGTATCGCATCGCCAAGATAGGTATTCTGTATGAGCCACTGGAGCAGCCATTGGCTCTGGAGGAAAGATGTCATGCTGGTGGCGGCAAGCAGCAGGATCGGCCCGAAGATAACGACACTCATGTAGTCACTGAAGCGTCGTTGCAGCGTACGGGTTTCTCGAACCCCCCATACGGTGTTAAAAGCTTCATCAATGCTATCCATCAGTGAGATCACGGTTACTATCAGCATGACAAGTCCGATAACCCCGAGGGACTTGACATTGGTATTATTTACGTAGGCGATAATTCGGGAGATCGTCTCTTCCGAGTCACCGGCAAACCTCTGGAGAACAGGCTCCAGAGCATTTTGTGCGCCAAGACCTTTAAGGACGGCAAAAGCGATGGCAAGAAACGGCACCAGCGACAGTACCGTGGTATAGGTGAGAGCGGCCGCGCGCAGCGGCCCCTTGTGGGTGGTAAAATTGTCTGAAATGCCATAGATGACCTGAAGAGCTGAAAAAAAGCGGCCTTTGAGCCCCCCCCAGCCGTCGGGTGATTCCGTTTGTAACATGTCAGGGATTTTTGCATTATGCATTCTGCGCCTCGCGGAGCTTGACGGAACATCTTTTCAGATAGTGATTGTTTCCCCGGGACGGACCGGTCTCTGTTCATCTCTGACCGGAGTGTTAACCGCATCAGACAGCAGATAAAAAAAGAGGACTACCAGGGTGGCAATACCCATAAAAACCGGCAAGAGCCGGACTTCTGCATCATTTTTACGAGGTGAAAGTATGAAGCCTAAAACGGTCACCACAGCGCCATAGCCGCCGACTGCCGCCGACCAGAACATGCCGTTTCGATAGAAACTGCTCCCTGCAGCTGCTGACAATGAAAAAACGTCCGTTATCCGGGAGTGGAAAAAACTCGCCACAATGATCATGATCAAAGCTGCCAGGACAAGACGCATGCCGTTTCTGACGGTACGTTTACGCACAGGTGCCCCCCATTATCTGCACCACGAGACATCGCCAAGGCCGGTGCGCAATACTTCCGGATCAGCTCCGATCAGGCTTACCACTGAACTGACATCTGTTGTCAAAATCCCACCGTCAATGACAAAATCAAGCTGACTGCCGAATGTCCCCGCAATAGTACGCGGGTCACCTTCAGGCTCCTCTCCGGAGATATTGGCGCTGGTGGTAATAATCGGATTACCGAGTGCGGCAACAAGGTCAATGCATATTCTGTTATCCGGAATACGGATACCAACGGTTTTCTGCCTGGTTAACAGTAAATCAGGCACTTCACGGGTCGCCTCGAAGACAAATGTGTACGGCCCCGGAAGCAGTCGTTTAATTATTTTGAAGGCGGAATTGCTCACCCGGGCATAGCGGGAAATTTCTGACAGAGACGAGCAGATAACCGAAAACGGTTTACGACGATCACGCTGTTTCATCTGGTAGATGCGTTCGATACTTTTTTTACAGAAGATCGAACAACCGATGCCGTATGTCGTGTCGGTCGGATAGGCGATAACGTTACCATCCTTCAGGCTTTCGACGACCCGTGAGATCTGATGCGGTTGCGGAAAATCGGGGTTTATTTCCAATATCATGGCAGCATTCCCTGCGTATTGATGTCAGCTTCAGCTTCTTCAGCCGGTTCCGGTATCTCTTCCAGCTCAAAAACATCTTCCACCACTCCCGCTGCTTCCAGGTGAGGAACATCCTGGACATCGCGCAGTTTCCGCTCAATGACCCGGGTTCGGGTGGCGGCCTGATCAATATGATTGCCCGCCTCAACAATTTTCTTACGTGTCTTTTCCAGAATAATGCCGAATTTCGAGAATTCTGTTCGCACCGCACCGAGCAGATTCCAGACTTCTGCAGAACGTTTTTCAATGGCAAGCGTCCTGAACCCCATCTGCAGGCTGTTCAACAACGCCGCCAGTGTGGTCGGACCGGCCACCATAACCTTGAAGTCCCGCTGCAGCGCATCAAAGAGTCCCGGCAGGCGCAGCACCTCGGCATATAACCCTTCGGTCGGCAGAAACATGACACCGAAATCTGTTGTATGGGGTGGATCCAGATATTTATCGCGGATAGTTTTTGCCATATCCCGCACCGAGCGATCAAGCTGTTTTTTTGCCTCGGCAGCAGCAAAAATATCAGCAGCCTCCTCTGCCTCGATCAACCGGAGATAATCCTCCTGCGGAAATTTGGCATCAAGCGGCAGCCAGACCATACCATCAGAGGTGCCGTCACGCCCCGGCAGTTTCAGGGCAAATTCTACCCGCTGGCCACTCCCCTTTCTTGTTTCCACATTCGAGTCATACTGAGCGGGGGCAAGGATCTGCTCCAGCAGACTCGCCAGTTGAATTTCACCAAACGTGCCACGTGTTTTGACATTTGTCAGCACTTTTTTCAGATCACCGACACCGCTGGCAAGCGACTGCATTTCGCCCAGACCGCGCTGTACGAGTTCCAGACGTTCACTGACCAGTTTGAACGATTCGCCAAGGCGTTTTTCCAGGGTATCGTGCAGCTTTTCATCAACAGTGGCCCGCATCTGTTCCAGTTTCCGGGCATTATCTTCCTGAATAAGGCGTAGACGGGTATCAACACTTTCACGTAATTTGTCAAGCCGCCCTTCGTTACTTGAAGTAAGCTCTTTCAGTTGGGCGGCAAACAGCTCAAGCTGATTTTTCTGTAAGCCGGCAATGTCGCTCATACGTTTCGAGAGCGAGTCCCCCAGCAGAGCCATGCTGCCGGTCATCTCTTCCCGTGAAAGGCGTGACGCGGTAAACGCCTCCTCTCGGCCCCGCGCCGACTCCTCGCGAAACATCCGTTCATGGCGTTCCAGCAGCTTTTCAATACCCTCTATTTGCAGCTGGAGGTCCGCATTACCGGTCGCCCCGCGTCTGCCTCTGATAAACAGCGTGCAGAGCAACCCAAGGCAGGCAAGCAGGAGCAGGATGATGCTGTATGCAATGGCTTCGGTCATACCGTAATTCCTCTAAAACTTTAAAATGCCGTACCGGAATCGGCATTACGCATATCACATCTACGTCTGGTGTGTCATGTAAAACTCTGCTGAGACAATCACCCCGCAGAATGCCTCATTATCCGGCTGGTACCGCTGTGCCGAAGGTTTAGCCATGCAATCGGAGCGGGGGACACGACAAAAAGTTTCACTGTTTGAAAAATTGACAATGGCGATTAGAAGCTGGAAATTAATACCGAATTAGTTTAGTATCTTCTCCCCAAAACGGATGTTCCCTCATAAATTCACATTGGAGCGGCGATGAAGAGTGTAATAAGCCTCCTGAGATACGGACTGTTTAGCGCAATCGTAACCGGTTTTCTCATGGTCGGCGCATTCGATCTTCATGCGGAACCCGGATCCTCTAAGAAAATCCTGCTTCTTAACTCGTATCACGCCGGGTATAAAGGCTCTGACGACATCGTGCTCGGCTTCAAAGAAACACTGCGCAGATCGTTTCCAAATGCGGAAACAGTCATTGAGTACCTTGATTCAAAACACTTCATTGGCCCGGAATTTGATAGCAGAGTCCTGGATACACTCACGTTTAAATATCGAAAACAACCGTATGATCTCATTGTTTCCACTGATGATTATGCATTCAATACGCTTGAACCGCATCGTGACCGGCTGTTCGGGCAGACGCCGGTGGTCTTTTGCGGCACCAACAACTTTGACAGGGAACGTATAAAAAACCGGCCCGATTTTATCGGCGTCGACGAGAGTCCCAGCTTTACCGAGACACTCGAACTGATGTTCTCGCTGCACCCCGGCACCAGAAAGATCATCGCTATCCATGATGACTCTGTAACCGGACAGCTTAACAGCGCTGATTTCCGCAAGAGAGCCTCGCACTTCGAGACACGCGCTACATTTACCTATCTGAGCGGAAAAAAACTCGAAGAACTGCTCCACGAAGTAGGCCGACTGACACCGGGTACGCTGGTTGTCTACTTCGCTTCCTTTATCCCGGATAACACCGGTAAACGGCTCTCCAGCATTGCAGCATTACAGATGATTTCAAAAGCCAGTACCGTGCCGATCTACGGCGGCTGGGAATTCAATCTGGGCCATGGCATCGTCGGGGGGCGGTTGATTAACCTCCGTGAGCATGGTAAAGCCGCAGCAGACCTGGCTGTCAAGGTGCTGCAAGGTCAATCACCATCCAGCCTGGCACCTCTTCAGCTGAGCCCCAACCGGTTTATGTTCGATTATGCCGAGCTGAAGCGTTTTGCTATTTCTGAATCCGGTTTGCCACCCGGCAGCGAGATCATCAACCGGCCACCCACCTTTTTTTCCCGGAAAAGCACCGTGCTGTTGTCACTACTTTCTGCAAGTCTGCTCCTGCTTGTCGTAATTATTTTTACAAAACTGCTTACCAGCAACAGAAAGCTTACACAGTCCCACATCAAGTTTTCATCGATGGTTGAGGCATTTGACGGTCTCATGTACGTCTGTTCCCCGCAATGTCGTATCGAGTTCATGAATGAACGGATGATACAACGTACCGGATATGACGCGACCGGAGATCTCTGCTACAAGGCTTTGCATGGTCTGGATTCAGTCTGCCCCTGGTGCAAGAATGACCGGGTATTCGCCGGAGAAAACATTCAATGGGATGTACTGAGTCCTCAGGATAACCGCTGGTACAATGTTTCCAACACGCTCGTCAGGAATGCCGATGGCACGGTTTCCAAACAGGCCATGATCACCGACATAACCGCGCGGATTGAAACTGCAGAAAAGCTGCGCAGGAGTGAGGAGCGCTACCGTTCCTTGTTCAGCGGGGCCACAGACGGTATCTTTATTCTTTCACCTGATGGCACGTTGCTTGAAATCAATGAATCCTTTGCCCGCATGCATGGCTATAGCGTAGCGGAAATGCTGCAGATGACTCTTTATGATCTGGATACACCGGAGGGACTTTTGCGGATTCCAGAGAGAATGCAGCGAATTTTGTCAGGAGAATCGGTTACGTTTGAAGTGGAGCATTACCACAAAGATGGTCATATTTTCCCGTTGGAGGTCACGGCCAGCCTGATTGCACCAGGTGGCGAACCAGCTGTTATCTGTTTTCATCGTGACATTTCTGAACGCAAAAGGTTTGAAGAAGAAAAACAGACGCTTGAACAGCAATTTCAGAAAACGCAGAGACTGGAGAGCCTCGGGGTATTAGCCGGAGGCATTGCCCACGATTTCAATAACATCCTCACAGCTATAATTGGTTATTGCTCATTAATAGAGATGGATTATAAAAAAGCCGACGTCCATATTCCACAGATTGTAAATGCCGCAGAACGTGCTGCAAGGCTGTGCCGCCAGATGCTTGCCTACGCGGGGAAATCGCAGTTTATCCAGACGAGAGTCAACATAGAGACAAAGGTCTCAGAGACAGCCAAAATGTTGAAGACAACCCTGCCACACAATGTAACTATCACATTTGATTCTGCCCCGGATATTCCTTTAATCAAAGCCGATGCCTCTCAAATCAGCCAGTTAGCAATGTATTTTATCATCAACGCCTCGGAAGCCGTCGGTGACGCGCAGGGTGAGGTCAGCGTTTCACTTTCAAAAGCAGAAATATCGGCGGGACAGGCAGAACAGGATTACTTCGGCAAGGTCATCCCCACCGGCCGGTATGTCTGTCTGGAATTCAGAGATAACGGTTGTGGTATGAGTGAAGAGACATACCATCGAATATTCGAGCCGTTCTACACCACCAAATTTATCGGGCGAGGTTTGGGGATGTCGGCAGCACTCGGTATCATTACTTCCCATAAAGGTGCATTGCAGCTATCGAGCAGACCGGGCCATGGCACAACCTTCAAGGTCTTTCTGCCGATTGAAACTATTGAAGAGGCACTCACATGAGAACCACGCATGTAACAAACAGCGCTGGCGCGGTAAGTCGCAGTCATCTACTGGCTTTTTTCGTTGTTGTCTTTTTTGTCGGAATGGCTGGCTATGGATATTTCAACAATACCAGAGAGAACATTATTGCAGAAAAAACAGAGGAATTGAACACATTAGCAAACCTGAAGGCAAGTCAACTGACCCTCTGGCGCGAGGAACGACTCAATGATGGCGCTTCAATCAGATCAAACCCGATTATCGCCAGCCGACTCGGCGACTATCTGAACGGCTCGGCCTCACCGAAAGTGCTGGATGAATTTAAAGTCTGGATGGAAGGGCTGCGTACCTGCTATGACTATCACAGTGCGGCGCTCTACCGGAGTGATGGCACGCTGCTTGTTTCAGCGATTAATAACGTCAAAGATCTGGATCTCTTGGCCCGGCAGCTGATTGCGGAGACCGTCCGGAAGCCTGATGTTTCTTTTTCCGATTTCCACCGTGATGCTGACGATGGCGATATCCACCTGAATCTGGTGGTTCCGATCGGGCATACGGTCGGGAAACAGTTCACCACTGTTGCCGTTCTGGTACTTGATATTGATCCGAATCAGTTCCTCTATCCCCAGATCAAATTATGGCCGACAGCGAGCAGATCTGCCGAAACGTTGATGGTCGAACGCCGCGGAGACGAGGTGCTTTTTCTCAACGAATTGCGGCATCGGAGCGATACGGCACTGAAATTACGCGCTCCGCTGGCAGATCGCTCCATGCCGTCTGTCCGGGCTGCCCTCGGTGAGGAAGGTGTTTTCGAGGGCAAGGACTACCGTGGCGTCGCCGTACTGGCTGCAACCAGAACGATTGCCGGATCTCCCTGGGCGATCGTTGCCAAGATTGATCTGGCCGAACTGTATGAGCCGATCAAAACGCGCGCATACTGGGTGCTCTTCTTTTGCTCTCTGATCTCGCTTGTCGCCGGCTTGAGCTTCTATCAACTCTGGTTCAAAAAACTGAATGGTGAATTGGGCGCGGCTCTGCTCACTGCTGAGGATGCCACCCGGGCCAAGAGCCAGTTCCTGGCCACCATGAGTCACGAAATCCGCACCCCGATGAACGGCGTTATCGGCATGACCGGACTGCTGCTGGAAACCGAACTTACCGATGAGCAGCGAGGCTATGCCGAGATCGTCAATAGAAGCGGCGAGAACCTGCTGAGCCTCATCAACGATATTCTCGATTTTTCCAAGATTGAAGCGGGCAGACTCGATATAGAGGTTATTGATTTTGATCTGCGCACAACCCTGGAAGACACTGCCGAGATGCTGACGTTCCGTGCCCATGATGCCGGTCTGGAGCTTATCTGCCATATTGATCCTGCCGTTCCGACTTTTCTGAAGGGCGATCCGGGCAGGTTGCGTCAGATCATCACCAATCTGGCCGGTAATGCCATCAAGTTTACCCATGAGGGTGAAGTAGTCATCAGGGCCGAGCTCATAACCTCCCCCCCTCCCGACCTCCCCCCGCTGGACCCTCTGGGGCCTAAAGGTGGAGGAGATAGCTCCCTCACCCAGCGGGGGAGGGTTGGGGAGGGGGATGATTTCTGCATCATCCGCTTTTCTGTACGCGATACCGGCATAGGCATTCCTCAGTCGCGTCTTGCCGCTGTCTTTGAACCGTTTACCCAGGCAGACGGTTCCACCACGAGAAAATATGGCGGCACCGGACTTGGTCTGGCAATCTGCAGGCAGTTGACGAAACTTATGGGTGGCGAAATCGGCATTGAGAGCAAGGAGGGCAAAGGCTCCACCTTCTGGTTTACCGCGAAGTTTGAAAAACAGACGCTTGCAGAGACGCAGAGCGATGCGCCTCTGCTCTATGCCGACATTAAAGGGACCAGGATTCTGGTGGTTGACGATAACGACACCAACCGGAAGCTGCTGGCAGCCCTGCTGACCCATTGGGGGTGCAGCTTCGAACTTGCCGTTGACGGCATGAGTGCATTGCAGCAGCTCCGAAAGGCGGCGGCAGAGAACAATCCTTTCCGTGTCGCCCTGCTCGATCAGGAGATGCCCGGCATGGACGGCAGTGAACTCGGTCGCCGGATCAAGGCAGATCCGCAGCTGCACGCAACACTGATGATCATGGTGACCTCGCTGGCGCAACGTGGTGATGCCGCAACACTGGAGAAGATCGGTTTTGTCGGTTATCTGGCGAAACCGGTCAAGCAGGCACAACTCTACAGCTGTATTGCTCTTGCGCTCAACAGGGCGCAGACCGCCGCGCCTTCGACCGCTCTCATCACCCGGCATACCGTCGCCGAAATCGCCACTCGCGGCTTACGCATCCTGCTGGCGGAAGACAACATCATCAACCAGAAAGTCGCGCAGAGCATGCTTGGCAAACTGGGCTACAAGGCTGATGTCGCTGCCGATGGCCTGGAGGCTGTCCGGGCACTGGAGCTGATCGATTACGATATCGTCCTGATGGATTGCCAGATGCCGGAGATGGACGGTTTCGCTGCCACCGCAGTAATCCGTGACCCCGCTTCGCACGTCCGCAATCACAAAGTTCCGATCATAGCAATGACCGCAAACGCCATGCAGGGCGATCGGGAGCATTGTCTTGAAGCCGGTATGGATGATTATCTGTCCAAACCGGTGAAGAAGGATGAACTGGCGGTGATGCTGGAGAAGTGGGGATAGAAAAGCGCTTCAGAACGATGAGCTGAGTTCTGTTTACGAGGTACATTAATGAAAACACTACCATCCGAAATAAAATTGCAAACGACTGACGAGGTCAGAAAAATTCACCGCTACTCCCTGATTGGCGCCGCTTTTTGGACGCTGCTGCTCGTTAGTTTGTATGGTGCCTACGTTGTTGAAAACCGTGAAGCGATTCTTGCTATCGGCGGCAGCGAAATCAGAGATACGCTTTCTCAGGTGCAGATTCAGAAGTCCATGAGCCATGAAATGCTTCAGGAAGCCCTGATCCATTCGTGTATCTGGCTGCTTGGCCTGGGATTTCTCTGGTTCGGGACAATGCGAATTACCCGAATGACTCAAGCATTACGCGATGAACGTAACAGCCTCCTGGAGAGTGAGCAACGTTTCCGCAGCCTCGCGGATACAGCCCCCGTTCTGATATGGGTTGCTGATCACACAAAAGGGTGTACCTACTTTAACAAGGCCTGGTGCGAATTTACCGGCCGTGGAGAGAATGAACTTTTAGGCAACGGGTGGGTCAGTGATGTTCACCCCGATGACCTGGACCATTGCATCCGGATTTACGAGAGCTCTTTCGATGCCAGGCAAATCTTTTCAATGGAGTATCGCCTGCGGAGACATGACGGTGAATATCGCTGGGTAGTGGATACCGGTGTTCCCCGATGGCTCGCTGAAACCAGTTTTATCGGCTATATCGGTTCGTGCATTGATATATCCGGGCGCAAACAGGCAGAGGCGAAACGGACTGAAAGCGAAAACCACCTGCGTACTATTTTTGATAATGAACCTGAGTGCATCAAAATCCTTGATGAGGAAGGACTCCTGATTCAGATGAATCCGGCGGGACTCGCCATGATTGAAGCTGATTCTATGGGACAGGTGGCCGGGCAACCTGTGACAGGCGTTATTGCCCCCGAGTATCGCGAAGAGTATATGCGGCTGCACCGGAATGTGATTGCAGGCGAATCACAGCAGATGGAATACGAAATCGTGGGTCTCAAGGGCGGCAGGCGCTGGGTGGAAACCCACGCGGTACCGATGCAGGAGCATGGCAGGGTTGTACACCTCGCCGTTACCCGAGACATCAACGGGAGAAAACTTGCCGAACAGGAGCGAATCGTGCTCCTGCAACAGTTCTTTCACGCGCAGAAACTGGAAAGTCTCGGTGTCATAGCCGGCGGCATTGCCCATGATTTCAATAACATTTTGACGGTAATTATCGGACACTGCTTCATGGCTCAAGAGAAAATGTATTCCGATGAGGAATACAAATCCGTATTCCGGAAAATTGAAACTGCCGCTACCCGTGCTGCAGACCTCTGCCGCCAGATGCTGACGTATGCCGGTAAGGGTCCGATGGAGCGGATACGGGTCAACCTCTGGATGTTGACTGACGAAGTCATAAAAATGCTGCAGGCTGCCATTAAGAATAATGTCACCATTGAGCTGGATTTGAATGAACGTATCCCGAAAATATATGGTGACACCGGGCAGATCCAGCAGGTCGTCATGAACCTGATAATCAACGCCGCAGAGGCGATCGGCGATGCCAACGGCACAGTCAGAGTCGCTCTGACAACGATTGAGTATGAGATGGATACAGCAGAAACTGATTTCTTTGGCACCGTTATCAGAGGGGGGAGATACGCCTGCCTGGAGGTTACTGATACAGGAAGCGGCATGGATGAGGAAACGCAGCAACGTTTATTCGAGCCGTTCTATACCACCAAATCAACCGGTCGTGGTCTCGGCATGTCTGCCATAAGGGGCATTGTTATATCTCATGAAGCCATATTGAATCTGACCAGCACCCCCGGAGTCGGCACCAGTTTCAGGGTCTGTTTCCCTCTGCCGATATCGTCTGATGCTGCGGAAGCGGCTGCAACTGAAGCAGCCGCTTCAGAAAAGGGTGACGGCACGATCCTGCTGGTGGAGGATGAAGTGGTTCTCCGCGACATGGGACAAACTCTGCTGGAAATGCTGGGCTTCAGCGTCTTGACCGCAGAGAACGGCCGCGCAGCAGTTGAAATCTACCATGAAAGCTTTAGCGGGATTGATCTGGTCCTGCTGGATCTGATCATGCCGGTGATGGGCGGAATTGATGCCTACCACGCACTGCGCAAAATCAATCCGATCGTACCAATCATCATCTGCAGTGGCTATGGTGTTGAGTCGGTCGAGCACATTATCAACAGTGATCAGCATACCGCATTTATGCATAAACCCTACAAACCGAGTGAACTGAATGCCGTTATGTTGAGGATGATGGGGCGTGTGGTTGATTAGGCATATATGTGGTTTTATGAGAGAGGCACCGAATGAAATTGAATGAGAGCGGGGAAAGCGGACCGCTCAGAAAGAAAGTGGTGATGCTGGATACGCTCAACGGCACTTTTATCCTGTCGCCGTTGCGTCTGATTTCCACCCTTGCGTTGTGTACGTTTATCATCGAGACACTTGTCATGATCGTGCTTGAGAGTACCGAGCCGGTGGGGTGGAAAGAGACCCTGATGGATGCCTCTATTCTGACGTTCTCACTGTTTGCCATTCTGTATTATACGTTGTTCAAACCCCTTGTCATTTTGATTAACGATTACAAGCTGAAGCAGGTCGAGCTGAAAGTGCATCAGGAGCAACTTGAACAGAAGGTACAGGCACGCACGGCAGAACTCAACAAAACATATCTTGATCTCAAGGCGGAAAATGAAGAGACGCTCAAAGCCAGGGCAGCTTTGTGTGAAAGTGAGGATCGCTTCCGCCAGCTTTTCGAGCAGAGTGAGGATGGCATTGTCCTCTTCTCGTTACATGACAATGTGATAATTGACGTAAACCCCACTGCAGAGCACATTTTTAGAAAAAAACGCGCCGAAATACTGGCAACCGGCCTCTCTTCACTCTGCGATCCGGAAGAGTGTACGCTTCTGGTATCGGTTTTTGAACGGATTACCCGTGATAATTCCATCGGCATTATCGAAAAAATCAAGTGTACGCTTGCTTTGGGAGAAGTTCACCTGGTCTCCTTCCATGGCAAAAAGATTCCTCTGCAAGGTTCTGAAGTTATATTCGCAACATTCCGCGATATTACCACCCGCGTCCATCTGATGGAACAGGCCCAGGAAATTCAGGCACGATTGATCCAGGCCAACCGGATGACCTCACTGGGAACCATGGTCAGCAGTGTTGTCCACGAAATAAACAACCCGAACAATTTTTTGCTCATGAATGCCGGAATCATCAAACGCTTCTGGGATGATATTTCCCCGGTTGTCGAGAACCATTTTCAGAGCAGAGGCGATTTTGCCGTTGCCCATTCTACGTGGAGCGAGACGCGCACTTTTCTACCCGATGCAATCGAGGGTATTCAACAGGGAGCACTCAGAATCGGCGAGATTGTTGAAACTCTGAAGAACTACGGGCGTGAAGATCGTTTCAATCACGACTCGGAGGCCGACGTGAACGCTGTGGTCCAATTGTCGGCATCAATTCTCAGTCATCATATTTCAAGTTCGACGCACCGGTTTGCCCTCGACCTGACCGAAGGATTGCCGCTTGTCAGGGGAAGTGCCCGACAGTTGGAGCAGGTTGTTATCAATCTGATTCATAATGCCCTGCAGGCCCTGCCTGACCCGGAGCATGGGGTACACATTGCGACGTTTTATGATCAGGGAAAAGGTCAGGTGCTGATTCAGATTTCCGACGAGGGGTGCGGCATACCGCCGGAGGTTGCCGCCCGGATCATGGAACCGTTCTTCTCCACCCGCCAGGAGCAGGGCGGTACCGGGCTCGGCCTTGCAATCAGTTCAACCATCGTCAAGGAACATGGCGGCGTCATCGGGTTCAGTTCCGAGCCGGGTAAAGGCTCGGTATTCACCGTTCGTCTGAATCAGGCCGCTTCATCCGAAAATAACAGTTTGGATCGCGAGGTAGCTCATGTTTTCCAATAATCCGGGGCGGGTACTGATTGTTGACGACGAAATCAATACCCTCAAGGCCTGCTCCACTATTCTCAAGATGCACGGGCTCAACGATGTTGTCACCGAATCGGACAGCCGCCGGGTAATGGCGCTCATGAATGCCGGCGGTATCGATGTCGTGCTCCTTGATCTCTACATGCCGCATATCAGCGGAATGCAGCTGATAGCGCATCTGCGGGAGCAGCATCCGCAGGTTCCGGTGATAATTGTGACCGCTGCCTATGAAGTGGAGCGGGCTGTCGAATGCATAAAGTCGGGAGCCTTTGATTATCTGGTAAAACCGGTTGACCAGGACCGTTTGCTGATCACATTGGAAAAAGCTTTCGAACGCCGTTCCCTTACGGACCAGGTTGCACGCTTGCGTGACCATCTGGTGGATGACCGTATGGACAATCCTGAAGTGTTCGAGGATATTGTTTCCTGCAGCCGCAAAATGCGGGCTATTTTCCAATATCTGGAGGTTGTTGCCAAATCACCGCAGCCGGTTCTGATTACCGGCGAATCCGGCACCGGCAAGGAGCTGGTTTCACGTGCCGTCCATCGCTTGAGCGGCTGTAAAGGGGAGCTGGTTTCCGTCAACCTGGCGGGGCTGGATGATACAATGTTTTCCGACACCCTTTTCGGTCATAAAAAAGGTGCTTTTACCGGTGCCGAGCAGCTTCGTGACGGCCTGATCGTCAAAGCGGCCCACGGGGTGATTCTGCTGGATGAGATCGGTGACCTGGGTGAATCGTCACAGATCAGGCTGCTGCGGCTTATTCAGGAGAGGGAATTCTATCCGGTCGGTTCGGATACTTCGCGCAAATCAGAAGCGCGCATCGTCTGCGCCAGCAACAAAAATCTCAAGGAGCTGGTCGCTTCGGGAAAGTTCCGCAACGACCTCTACTACCGGCTGAATGTTCACCATGTTGATCTTCCGCCACTCAGAAACCGTAAGGAAGACCTGCCGCTTCTTCTTGAGCACTTTGTCCGTCAGGCCGCCAACAGCCTCGCAATCCCCCCTCCCTCCTACCCGAAGGAACTGCTGGACCTTCTTGCCACGTACCACTTCCCCGGCAATGTGAGGGAGTTGCAGGGAATTGTGTTCGACGCGGTTGCACGGAGCAAAGCGGGCAAGCTGTCACAGGAGCCGTTCCGTCAGGTCATGTCCGCCGGGAGAACCCCGTCAACTACGGTGGTCACTGCAGACGCCACTCCCGGCAAAGACACGCGCCTGCAGATGCTGGAGGAAATATGGGGGCATTTCCCGACGTTGGACGAAGCAGAAGCATACCTGACTGACGTCGCCATGTCGGTTGCCAGGGGAAATCAGGGTACAGCAGCAACAATGCTGGGACTTAAAAGACAAACCTTCAACATTCGTTTAAAAAACAGAAACCTGCCTGTTTGAATAATCCCACTTTTTTCACATGAACCCCTGCAAAAATTATGGCAGGCATATGTATCTACATTAATATAAAAACCATTTAAATTCAGGCTTTTAGCCATGCCGTCATCCTCCTGCTGCCAAAAAACATCTCTCAGCCACATTTATCCACGTAACACCTCAAATTTTTTAACAGCATGATATTCTGAGTAAAATTTAAATCTCTCGATATGGCATGGTTTATGTAATCTAATTGGATAACATTACCTTAGAAAGGAGACCGCCATGAAGATTTATACGAAAAATTCCGTTGAGTATCTTCGGGGTGATTTGACGCAATCCGCAATAGGTCTGAATGTTATCCATTCATTGTCGCATTCTTTGGATAAAGTCAGTTTCGGGTCTGGCAACAGAATCCGTATCGATTGCCGGGGCGTTCACACTGCAGACATAAGCGGTCTCCAACTGCTCTACGTCTGGATGCAGTGCGCCAGGCTCAGAGGTGTTGAGTCTGAACTCGTGAATATGTCCGATGGTCTGCAAAACAGTATACATGCAATGGGGCTTGAACATTGTTTTGCAGGCAACAGCTAGCAGGCTGAAATAGCCGCTGGTAAAAAAATCCGGTACATCCGGCAGATGCTTCAAATTTAATGGTGTATTACCGGGAAAGGAGATAAAAAAATGCAACTGATAATGATTTCGCTCGGTGCAGTCACACTGCTGATGCTTGTAGTTCAGTATGTATCATATGATCGTGATATGAAAAAGTGAACTTTTCAAACCGGCATGTATGTAGGGTAACTAAAAAATGGTGAGGTGGTTCTATGTTGATTTCTCTTCTGATTGTTTTTATTGTTTCGATAGCGTTTTTAATCTATTTGTGAGGAAACTGTTTGTAAAATATAAGAATTTTAAGTGGAATGAGTGCTAAAATTGAGGCGGCCAATCGGTCGCCTTAATTTTTTCCTTCAGGTTAATTCTTTTATTTTACAGACATCCACCCACTTTAAAGGTTTTGATATTTCTTCCAGTTCTTCACAGTTCAATTGAATCGCAGAGTTTGGGCTGCCGCATGCAGGATATACCGTATCAAAACGCTTTAAAGATGTATCGAGATATACGTCAACATCTTCGTTTATGCCAAACGGACAGACACCGCCGATTTCGTGACCAATCAGTTGCTGTACTTCTCCCGGCGAAAGCATGACCGCCTTGCAGTTAAATTCATCTTTAAACTTCCTGTTATCAACTTTCACATCTCCGGCGACAACGATCAACACACCTCTGTTATCAATTTTAAAGGAGAGCGACTTGGCAATTCTCGCTTCGTCGGTGTTCAATGCCCTGGCAGCCAGCGCAACTGTCGCACTGGATACCTCGAATTCCTGTATTTCACCGTCTTTATGCCATTTTTTCAAATATTCCCGTGCTTTTTCAATGCTCATATAATGTTCTCCGTATCATTAAAATACTTCAAGCAGTCGTCACGGGTTTCGGGATCAGTCGTTTCCGTCCTTCATGGTCCACCGCCACATAGGTGAATGATGCTTCCGTAACCATAAAGGGCGCCGTTTCCTTACCGATCTTGATTTCCCGAAAGCCCGGTTTCACCCAGACCTCCAGTCGGATGGTGACGGATGTGCTTCCTATCCTCGCCACGGTACCGTAGCAGCAGACGACGTCACCAACTTTTACCGGTTTGATGAATTTCATGGCGTCCACCCCGATGGTTACGACGCGACCACCACCGACTTCGATTGCCATCATGCCTCCGGCAATATCCATTTGCGACATGATCCAGCCGCCGAATATATCGCCATTCGCGTTGGTATCACTCGGCATCGGCGAGGTACGGAGGAGCAGTTCACCTTCGGGATTGGTGCTGTTGTCAGTCACTGGGTAGCTCCTTATTAATTTTGTAATTTTAGTGGTAATCAGCGTTAAATTCCCACCAATTCAGTAACCCGCCGCGACAGGAGTGCAAACTCTTCAAGGGAGAGTGTTTCTCCCCTCCTCCTGCCGTCAATGGCACATACTTCCAGCAGTTCACCACAATCGACCATTTTGGCGAATTCGGCAGATTTAAGGCAGTTATAGAGCGTCTTGCGGCGCATGGAAAATGCACTTTTCACGACCGCCCTGAAAATATCCTCATCGCCGACCTCAGCCCGTGCCTCAGAGCGGGGGATAAAGTTCAGCACGACGGAATCAACTTTGGGGCTCGGATGAAAACAGCCGGGGTGTACGACAACAACCCTGCTGATGTCAAACCACAGGCCGAGAAGCACCGTTGTCACGCCGTACGCCGAGCAGTCAGGGGGCGCAGCCAGGCGGTCACCGACCTCTTTCTGCAGCATCAGAGTCATGCGTGCCAGCCTGCTGTGGACTCCGTACAAGCGGAAGAGAACTTCAGTCGAAATATTATAGGGAAGGTTGGCGACAACATTCCATTTCTGCGGAACTTCAGGGAGGAGCGCCGCAAGATCAACTTTCAATACATCAGCGTCAATAACCGTAACAGAACCGTTTTCCTGATACTGATCCCGATGCCAGGCCGCCAGCGCATGGTCAAATTCGATCAGGATGAGGCGTCCGGCACGCCCGGCAAGATGCTTTGTCAGCGCTCCACGTCCCGGTCCGATCTCCAGAACCGCCTGACCCGGCCTGATATCAGCCGCCTGAATTATTTTATCGATGATATTGCCATCAACAAGGAAGTTTTGTCCCAATGATTTCAAAGGGCGACGGGTACCACTCATGACATTGTTTCCTTTATGCTGTCCATACTCCAGGTTGCAGTAACATCAAGTGAAGGGTGTGACGCAAGACCGTTCGCAAGATAATAGTCACCGGGAACCGCCAGCATGGCGGCATTATCGCCGCATAATGACGGGTGCGGGATGAACAGTTCAACGCCGGTTTTTGTACAGAGCTCTTTCATACGGCTGCGCAGGCCGCTGTTGCAGGCGACCCCCCCCGCTACCACAAGACGGGCAGCGCCGGTCTGCAGGATGGCAGCCCCGGTTTTTGCCGCCAGAACATGACAGACCGCTTCCTGAAACGAGGCGCAGATATCATCAGCGTCCTGCCCCGGAAGAGTTACCGGATGTTTCTGTATATGCTGGAGCACCGCTGTTTTAAGGCCGCTGAAGCTGAAGTTGCAGGTGCCGTCCCGCAGCAGCGGACGCGGCAGTCGAATGGCGGCGGGGTTGCCGTTCTGAGCCATCCGGTCAATCAGCGCCCCGCCCGGATACGGCATCCCCATGATTTTCGCACATTTGTCATACGCCTCACCTGCGGCGTCATCGATGGTTCTGCCAAGGGTGGTGTAATGACCGAAGCCTTCGACATGATACAGATGGGTGTGCCCACCTGACACCACCAGCGCCAGAAACGGAAACGCAACCGGCTGTTCCAGCATCGGTGCAAACAGATGTCCTTCGATATGATGCACACCGACAAAAGGGATGTTTCGGGCTGCTGCAACTGCCTTTGCAGCAGAAAAGCCGACCAGCAGCGCTCCTGACAATCCGGGGCCACGGGTAACCGCAACACCTTCAAGTGCTTCCATAGTGACACCGGCATCGTGAAGGGCCTGATTGATCACCGGCACGATTGCCTCAAGGTGCTTACGGGAGGCGATCTCCGGCACAACACCGCCATACGCGGCATGAATAGCTATCTGGGATGAGACGGTTGAGGAAAGGATTTCACGGCCGTCGCGAACAACAGCGGCGGCCGTTTCATCACAGGATGTTTCAATAGCGAGAACGATCATATTATTACAACAAATTTGCTGCCAATTCAGCCAATTCGGAGCGTTCCCCCTTGGTCAGAGTGACATGGGCGGCGATACGCTGCCCCTTGAATTTTTCCACGAGATAGGTCAGGCCGTTGCTGGATGAATCAACATACGGATTGTCAATCTGGTACGGGTCGCCGGTCAGCACGATCTTGGTTCCCTCCCCGACCCTGGTAACAATCGTTTTGATCTCATGCGGAGTCAGGTTCTGGGCTTCGTCAACAATCAGGTACTGATTCGGAATCGAGCGGCCACGGATATAGGTGAGCGGCTCAATATCGAGAAGTCCCATCGCCATCAGCTCCTTGTACCCCTTGCTGTGCCGTTTTTCCGATTCATGCCCGGATATCAGCAATTCGACATTATCGAAGATCGGCTGCATCCACGGAGTCAGTTTTTCTTCTATATCACCCGGTAGAAAGCCAAGATCTTTGCCCATTGGGAAGACCGGCCGTGAAACCAGCAACCGGTTATAGACATTCTCTTCAGCTGTTTTATGAAGCCCGGCGGCAATGGCAAGCAGCGTTTTTCCGGTTCCGGCCTTGCCGACGAGTGTCACCAGCTTGATGCTGTCATCCATCAGTACATCAAGGGCAAACGACTGTTCCCGATTACGCGGAAAAAGGCTCCAGATCCCCTCCTTCGGCACTTTCCGAACCGGGATAATCCGGGAATTGTCGGGATCGTGACGGCAGATCGCCGTATGATTCGGATTGCCGCTGTCAACAATGGTAATGAACTCGTTAGGTGCCAGTTCAGCGGGAGTTTCAAGCCATCCCTGACCATAGAAACGATCAACAGCGTCAGGCGGCACCTCGATCGTCCGGGTTCCGGAATAGAGATCCTGAATATCGACTTTGTCGTTCTCATAATCTTCGGCGATCAGACCGATAACATCAGATTTGATACGCAGATTGGAATCCTTGGTCACAAAAATAGTGACTGCATCCGGAAAACGGTCACGAACGTCCTGTGCAACAGCAATAATCCGGTTATCGCCATTGTCCACACGCAGATCAACCGGCAGGTTTTTGAAATATTTTTCAGCAAACATCTCAATGCGCAATGTTCCACCACCCGGCATGGTAACGCCCGACGCAAGAGAACCTTTTTCACGCATTGAATCAAGAATCCGTGACACCATCCTGGCGTTTCTACCGGTTTCGTTCATATCTTTTTTGAAGCGGTCAACCTCTTCAATCACGGTAATCGGGATAATTATGTTGTTGTCCTGAAATTTAAACAGCGACTGAGGGTCGTGGAGCAGTACATTGGTATCAAGAATGAAGTTTTTCATTGAGTCCTTTTTGAAAATACAAGATGCCGACAGAGCGCCGGATTTGATGCGGAATTTGAATTGGCAGTTATCCTGACGTGTTACGGATTTTGCTGATGCAGTGTGCGGCTGCCTCACAAAAGAGTTCAATCTCTTCGCAGGTCGTAAACAATCCCGGGCTTACCCGTACCGTCCCACCCGGTAGAGTCCCCAGTGTCCGGTGTGCAAGGGGCGCACAATGCAATCCGGCACGCACGGAGATATCAAAGCCGTGATCAAGTTCTGCCGCCAGAAGGGCCGAATCTACACCGGATGCGGTAAAGGAGAGCACCGAGCAGCGATCGGCCGGATCTGCCGGGCCGTAGATCGTAACGCCGTGAATCTCCCGCAGCTCTTTTTCCGCCTGGTCCAGCAGAACATGTCCATGCCGGTGAATGGCTGCAATTCCTCTGTCACAAATAAATTCAATCCCTGCCAGCAGCCCGGCGACGCCGGGGAGATTGTGGGTACCGGCCTCAAAACCATCCGGCATGACCAGCGGCTGTTCCTCTGCCGTAGAATGACTGCCGGTGCCGCCATGAGTAACCGGCTTGAGTAACACGCGCGACGCCGCATAGAGCAAACCGGTCCCGCTTGGCCCGAGCAGTCCTTTGTGTCCTGGAACTGCGAGGAGATCGATAGCATATTTTTCCACATCAACCGGCAGATAGCCGGCCGACTGTGCCGCATCAACGAGAAAGAGAGCGCCGCACGCGCGACAGATTTCAGCCAGCTGCTGCAACGGCTGGATGGCGCCGCAGACATTTGAAACATGGCTTACGGCAATCATCCGGGTATTCGCCTGTACGGCACGCTGAATATCCCCGGCAGCAACGACTCCGTCAGGGCCGGCCGAAACGATAGACACTTCAACGCCTTTACTTTGCAACGCATACAGTGGCCGCAACAGAGAATTGTGCTCCATGGATGTGGTGATAACGTGGTCACCGGGAGCAAGGGTTCCCTGCAACGCCAGATTCAGCGCTCCGGTCGCATTATGGGTAAAGATAACCCGCGACGAGTCAGTAATGGCAAAGAAACCGGCAACGGCTTCTCGTGCCTGAAAAAGAATGCGCCCGGCCTCCAGTGACTGCCGATAACCGCCTCTGCCGGGAGAAGCACCGACAGAGCGCATGGCATGGAGAACAGCGTCATGAACGACGTCAGGCTTGGGAAAAGATGTTGCAGCATTATCGAGATACACGAATAAATCCTTACGGTGTCAGCTGCGGTTTTTCGTTGAGCCAGGGATACATCTGGACAATACCGGCATTTTTATCACGGGACTGATCGTAAATTTTTTGACTGATCTTCCGTTGATCAGTTGTCCCCCACCAGTTTTGCCGTGCAGAAACACCCTCGCTTCCGGCATTGTACAGATTAAAGCCATCGTTGCCACTAAAAGCGTTATTCATAAGGAGCGCCAGGCCATCTTCAGTACGTACGGCATCCTGGCTGTTATCCGCAAACAGGCAGCGTTGAATTTTAACGCGTGAACCGAGAAGGTGCAGGGCGGACCGCTTGTTGCGTAGAAAACTGGTCATGAACAACTGCCCTTCGCCCCCTTTGATACGGATGCCAAGCTCATTTTCTGAAATATCGCCGCTGGTGATTTTTATCCGGCAGTCACTAAGTTCAAGCCCGGACAGCAGATTATTGGAAATTCTGGCCGTTGAGATGAGTACGGAGGAGGAATAAAACAGAGCGCCTCTCTGACAGGAAGTGAGCGTAATACCCCTTGCTTCGAATTCGCTGGTATGGATTTCGATACCGGTGCCGGAATCGGTCACAGAACTCCCGTTCATCTGCACAACACTGTCATATGACAGCACTCCTGTCTGCGCCTGCTCAATAGCAACCGCATTCAGGGTTATGTTGGAAAAACGGGCATCAACACCACTCTGAGCATATTTGATGCGGCACTGATCAAGCTGGTTTCGTTTTTCAGTCGAGAGCAGAACAATGCCGCCCCACTCACCACGGGACGGTGATGAACTATCAGAGGTGAAAACTATTGGCTGTTCAACAGATCCTGACGCCTGGAGCCGTCCCTGGACAACTAGGTTCGGCATATGCCCGGTTGCGGTTTTGGCAAAACGGACAACTGTCCCCGGTTCGACCCGCAGAGTGGCCTGAGGAGCAACAACAACAAAGCCGCGCACAACAATCGAGCCACGCCACGTCACATCTTCCGAAATAACCGCCTCGGTATACTCGTTACTGCGCAGATCAGCAGCCGGTGAAAGCAGTGGCATACCGATAACAAGACATATTGCAAAAAACAATTTCACTCAGGCTCTCCTCGAATTGGTACGAATGATTTATCATGATTACCTCAAACTGTAAATTCAATGTTGTTTGATCATGAGTAAGCCAACCATTCTGCTTCGGAATTAAGCTTTTCCAGTCCTTTCAGGAAGTTATATTTTTATGAAATTTAATTGTTGACACCACATACATGTTGTGGTTAATTCCTCTACCTCATACAATATTTTGTGGTTTCTCTGTATATCCCCCCGAAATATACTCTGCTGAAAAACATAAATTTTACATCAAATCAAGGAGTTTCAAGATGAAAAAAAGTACCGTCGGCACCACAATCCCTGCCCTGACTAAAAATGCGACTACTGTGCTGGAAAAACGCTATCTGCGCCGTGATGAATCCGGAAAAGTTCTCGAAACGCCGGCCGATATGTTTCGGCGCGTAGCTGACACTATTGCGGCAGCCGATAAAACCTTTGATAAAAAAGCTGATGTCACTGCGGTATCAGACATATTTTATCGCATGATGACCAACTTTGAATTCCTCCCCAACTCCCCTACCCTGATGAATGCCGGTCGCCCGCTCGGCCAGCTCTCCGCCTGCTTTGTCCTGCCGGTAGGCGACTCAATGGAGGAAATTTTCGACGCTGTTAAATTTACCGCCCTGATCCACAAATCCGGTGGCGGCACCGGTTTCTCTTTTTCCCGCTTGCGACCTGCCAACGACGTCGTCAGCACCACCACCGGCATCTCCAGCGGTCCGCTCTCATTCATGCGTGTGTTTGATGTTGCCACGGAAACCATCAAGCAGGGAGGCACCAGGCGGGGTGCCAATATGGCTATATTGCGGGTCGATCACCCCAACGTGATGGATTTTATCATGTGTAAGGCGGACCAGAAGCAGCTTAATAATTTCAACATTTCAGTCGGACTAACGGAAAAATTCATGCAGGCCGTTGAACGGGATGAGGAATATAATCTTATTAATCCCCGCGACAAGAAGATTTGCGGCAGCCATAACGCCCGTAAAGTATTCCAGCGCATCGTCAAACAGGCGTGGGAGAACGGTGAACCGGGCATTATCTTTCTTGACCGGCTGAACCGCGATAACCCGACCCCTCTGGTAGGCGAAATTGAATCGACCAACCCCTGTGGTGAGCAGCCGTTATTACCGTATGAATCATGTAATCTCGGCTCGATCAACCTTGGTATTTTTGTTAACGACGGTTCCGTTGACTGGAAAAAACTACGCGAGACCATTCATAACGCCGTCCACTTCCTTGATAACGTCATTGAAGCCAACAGCTATCCGCTGCAACAGATCCATGACATGACTCACGCCAACCGGAAAATCGGCCTGGGTGTCATGGGGTGGGCCGACATGCTTATTCTGCTCGGCATTCCGTACTGTTCAGACGAAGCGGTTAAACTCGGCAAGAAAGTTATGAAGTTCATTAATGATGAGGGGCATCTGGCTTCTCAGGAACTCGGTAAAAAGCGCGGCTCTTTCCCTAACTTCAAGGGCTCAATCTTTGACAAAAAGGGTGCAGCACCGCAAAGAAACGCCACCGTCACTACAATCGCTCCGACCGGAACCATATCAATCATTGCTAACGCATCTTCCGGCGTTGAACCGCTTTTTGCCGTGTCCTACATCCGTACCGTCATGGACAAGAACGTTCTTGTTGAAGTGAATCCTATTTTCGAAAAAATAGCTAAAGAGCGTAATTTCTACTCTGAAGCACTCATGCAGAGGATAGCTGAACATGGTACCGTTGCTGACATCCCTGAAGTGCCGGTTGATATCCGCAACGTGTTTGTAACTTCACACGAAATATCACCTGAGTATCATATTCAGATGCAGTCATCCTTCCAGCTCTACACCGACAATGCCGTTTCCAAGACGGTAAATTTCTCAAATTCCGCCACCATTGAAGATGTTGAAAAGGTATATATGCTGGCGTATGAAAGCGGCTGTAAAGGAGTGACTATTTATCGTGACGGCTCCAGAGACGAGCAGGTTCTTTCTACCGGCAAAAAGCAGGAACAGGCTGCATCTGTCGCTGCAACACCTGTTGAAGATGACAAAAAAGCGGTCAAACGCGATCGACCGAAGGCACTAAAAGGGTGTACCCACCAGATGCAGACCGGCTGTGGTCCGCTTTATATAACAATTAACGAGGATAAAAACGGGCTGTTTGAGCTGTTCACCACAATGGGCAAGGCCGGCGGGTGCGCGGCGTCACAGAGCGAAGCGATAGGCCGGATGGTATCACTCGCCTGGCGGAGCGGCGTTCAGGCGCGACAGGTGGTAAAACAGCTTCAGGGCATCTCCTGTCACTGTCCTTCCGGTTTTGGTGACAACCGTGTGCTTTCCTGTGCTGACGCGGTAGCAAAAGCGATCCAGAACCATCTTATCGATAACGGCTATGACGGCAACAGTGAAGCAACTCGCCATGAGCGTGGCGCCTGTCCGGAGTGTGGCGGTATCGTCGAGCATGAAGGTGGCTGCTCAGTCTGCCATGTCTGTGGTTATTCCGAATGCTCATGACGGTGATGTGATGTAAAATTTATACCAATCAGCTTTTTAAGCGCATTTTAAACGTTCCTATGTCCAAACTTTCCTATTGACACCATGTCACAATAAAGATATAAAGCAAGTCCTTTTGCCCAGGTAGCTCAGTCGGTAGAGCAGAGGATTGAAAATCCTCGTGTCGGCGGTTCGATTCCGTCCCTGGGCACCACTTAAATACCTAGAAACACAAGCATAATTAAAAGGCATCTGATACCGATCAGATGCCTTTTTCTTTCCATGTAACCTTTCGTGTAACCTTTTATCAGCCCGCAACAACTTTTTTGCTAAAAACGGAACGGTCTCAGTTATTTTGATCTCAACATAAATGTTTAACTTAGACTGCGACAATTACCCCTTCAGAAATGACAATCCCAAACGCAAACTACCTCTCAACCCCCAGCATCGTCTTTACCGTGCCGCTCATGGTTACCGTGCTGTGAGTAACCTCATCAAACCCGACAACCTTGTATTTCGGATAGGTCGCATTCAGGAGAAAAATGTCATTCTTCGTAACTGACGTTCCGGACGCCACCGTGAACAGCAGATTCATAAACTGTCCGCTCCGGTAGGAGACCTGGGTGGTGGCCATGGAGAGGTAGGCGGTGCGGGTGGATGCCGAATAGTTGCCATAGACCAGCGATGTGGTCTGAATGGCGCTGCCGGGGGTGATTGATGCGGAAACTATCTGGCCGGTGCCGCCGGAGATCGTGCTGACGGAAAGCCCGACGGGGAACTTTACCGCCACATCAACGCCGCTGATAGCTGCCGGAAGCCGGGCTGTGCTGATGGCGGAAAAGGTCAGTTTATAGGTGCCGGGTGCCAGTACATCGGTGGATGTGCCACCGCCATCGCCACAGGCGGAGAGCGATAGTGCGACGGTGCCTGCAAGCAGAATAGTACGAATGTTCATAAAGGTGTTCCTCCTGAAATAGTCCGTGAATTACCAGCCAAGCCCGACAGCTTTGCGCAGAATCAGTGTTGCGTCCTCAACGTCGATTACACCGTTGCCCACCGGAATCCCCTTGACCAGCGGCCCGACATCACCGCGCGTCAATTCGGCAGACGAGAGTTTCACCAGGCCGACACCGCTCTTCAAAGCAAGCAGGGCATCGACAATATCCACAACGCCGTCGCCGTTGATATCACCGGTATGCAGAAATCCACCGCCACCGCCGGGTGACACCTGCGCCACCTGCTTGCTGGTATAGTTCGGGCTGCTTGTGGTAGACCCCGGCGGAAGGTATAGCGTCCGGCCGATGGCAACACCCGTTTTGCTTACACCTTCGGCATCAGTGGAGCTTCCGCCGCCGCTGACGATACTGGCGCCGTTGATACTATAACTGGGGCTGCTCATTACTGCCGACATGGCAACAGATGGAAGCAGCAGTGCGACAAGTATGGTTGTAAGGACTATATGTTTCATTGCCGCTTCCTCCGGTTTCGATCCATTCTACTGTACCGTTACTGTTCCCTGAGTATTTAGCAACAGCCACTCACCGCTACCGTCATAGAGGAAATCAGCTCCTGCACGCGATCCGCCAGATAACCTATTTATGGCAGGTGAAGTATATATATGAGATTCATCCACTGCGACCAGTTTATTACCTTCTGAATTTGAGGCGATTGCTCTCCAATTTCTGTTGCTATCCCGTGCTGTCCAGGAAACACCACTATCGGTTGAAGTATAGACCCGTCCTCCGAAAACTACTGCTGCCAGCTTGGTACCATCGCTGCTGGATGCAACGCCAGTAGAGTCCCTCCAATATGCGGTGGGGCTACCTGCCTGTACGACCCAGTTTACGCCACTATTACTGGATGTATAAATTTGACCACCGGAAACTGTTGCCACCAGCTTGGTACCATCACTGCTGGAAGCCACAGAATTCCATGCCCTTTCGGTGTCCCCTGGCGTCCAGGAGGCACCACTGTCACTTGATGTATAAATCTGACGAGAAGAGGTATCTACCGCAGCCAGTTTTTCCCCATCACTACTTGAGGCAACTGATAACCAGTTTCCCGACGGGGATGCTGTTTGTTGAACCCATGTGGCCCCGCTATCGCTGGAAGTGTATATCCAATTGCTTATTGCCCCTGCAACCAGCTTGGTGCCATCATCGCTGGAAGCAATAGAATACCATTGACCCTCAGTATTCCCTCGAACCCAGGTAACACCACTGTCAACAGATGTGTAAATATATCCGTAGGTATTGGGTAAGGCCGCAAGCTTAACCCCGTCTCTGCTGGAAGCAATTCTATTCCAATTAAATGAATTAAGTGGGGTCGATGTTTGCAGGGTCCAGCTTACACCGCTATCGCTGGAGGTATAGATTCCATGAGAACTCCCAGCAGCAAGTTTGCTGCCGTCACTGCTGGAAGCAACGCAATAAAAGTTGTTATTTGGTCCACGTGCTGTCCAGGCACCACTACCAATACCGGCTAAACCAAACACTTGGTCGGTGTTGGCCGCTACCAACCAGCCGCCACTGCCGTTTTTCGCCATTACCCGCACCACATCACCCGCAGCCGGAGTGGCTGGCAGAGTTACGGCTGCCTGAGAAGCATTGGTAGTCAAATAGGAACCGCCGGAAGCCGCCGTCTGGGTTGTGCCACTGACCACCGACCATCCGGCAGCACCTGGAGGTGAACCCCAGGAAGTGTTAGTACCATCTGTAGTCAGGTATTTACTGTTGTTACCGGTTTGGGCAGGAACGAGGGCATTAAAAGCGGCGGTCGCCGTAATCTGTCCGGTGCCGCCGTTAGCGATGGCGACGGTGCCGGTTACGTTACCGGCGGTTGTCGCCGTTGTTGCTGAGGTAGCAGTCGTTGCATTGCCGGAAAGATTGCCGGTGACATTGCCGGTTAACGGACCGACTAGGTTTGCTGCCGTAACGGTGCCGGTAAAGGTCGGTGAAGCCAGCGGTGCTTTCAGGTCAAGTGCCGTCTGAGTGGCGGTGGAGACCGGTTTGCCCGCGTCAGTGGTGTTATCGACGTTGGCAAGGTTGACCTGGGTTTTGGTCAAGCCGGTCAGGGCGGAACCATTACCGCTCGGAGAAAGATAGTCCGTTCCGACTGTGGCGGCAGTGACCGTGCCGGCACCATCGGCTTTGAGCAGACCGGAAACGGTTCCTGCGCCGCCACGGGCGGCGGCTACCGTGCCGCTGGTCAGGTTGGAGGCGTTGGTGGAGTCGGTTGTGGCTGAAGCTGACAAACCAAGGTTGGTTCGGGCGGTAGCGGCATTGGTCAGGTCACTCAGGTTGTTGGCAGCGACCAGTAGGCCGCTGATGGATGCGGTCGTTTCTTTCCAGACAGCGGCAGTTGCCGTGGCGTCGGTGAGTACGTATTCTTTTTTAGAGACCGTGTCGACCCAGCGGGAACCGACGGCATACCCGGCACCGCTGTCGTCTGTTGCCGCGGGATCAGTCGTTGCGGTCAGGTTCACTT
>JBMOEI010000031.1:0-61748 GCA_049318985.1 Desulfuromonadaceae bacterium | reverse complement strand
GCTTGAACCGGCAAAGGCGATTCCGGTGGAGAGTGATCTACCGTTTGAGTAACCCATAGGGAGGTGCACCATGCAACGACAGCCAGCCGTAGCAGGTCAATTTTATCCCGGCAGTGAACAGAAACTCCGTGCCGCCTTGTCTCAACTGATTCCGGATAATGCATCACCGATTCCGGTAAAAGGCATCATTTCCCCTCATGCAGGTTATATGTATTCCGGCGCGATTGCCGGCCGGCTTTTTGGAAGAATAACCATTCCCGGCACGGTCCTGATCATCGGGCCCAATCATCACGGTGCCGGGGAGGCCGCTGCGCTTTATCCGGATGGTGAATGGCTCACCCCGCTCGGTGTGACGGCTATCAACTCCCGTTTTAACACACTTCTTCTTCAGCACGGTCGCTATCTCAGAGGCGACAAGACCGCCCATCAGAACGAACACTCTCTCGAAGTCCAACTCCCTTTTATTCAGTATCTCCGTCCTGATGTTACCATTGCGGCACTCTGTATCGGTCATGGCGACTACCCTCCGCTGCGCGACATCGGCTCTGGCATCGCCGCCGCTATCCGGGAGTATGGTGAGGATGTGTTGATAGTCGCCAGTTCGGATATGACCCATTATGAATCTGCTGAGGCCGCCCGGCAGAAGGATGAAATGGCTCTTGAACGGGCTCTGGCGTTAGACGGCAAAGGATTGCTGGAAGTCTGCCGCAGTCGGGGAATTACGATGTGCGGAGTCGTGCCTGCCACCGTCATGATCGAGGCGGCTCTCCAGCTGGGGGCATCACAAACGGAACTGGTTGCCTACGCTTCCAGCGGAGACGTGACCGGAGATAACCGGCAGGTAGTTGGCTATGCGGCGGTAACGGTTTTCTGAAAACAGTATTGACGGTGGTTCATGTCGGGTGGTATTGTCTGCCCTGCTTAAAAGCATATTTATATCCTTTTTTTAATGGGGGACTTCATATGTCAGTTATCGGAATTTTTAGCTGGATGCGGGTTGTCTGCGTCTGCGCAGTGGTCGTATCGATGGCAGCGTCGGCGCTGGCCGGGGAGATCAGCGCTGGTGGCACGGGCTCGTCGGCGCCGTTGCTGCGACTGCTCGCCAATGAGTACGCCAAGTCGGTCCCGGCCTTTCGACTGAAACTGATCGAGCCACCCTTGGGCAGTGGCGGTGCGCTGAGGGCGCTCGCCACCGGAAAGATCGACCTCGCCGTCAGCGGTCGACCGCTCAAGAGCGACGAGATCGCGGCGTTGGGTCGATCGATCGAACTGGCCAGAATGCCCTTTGTGCTGGTCACGAAAGATGGATTCCGACCGAAAGGGTTTTCGCTGCGGGAACTGGCCGATGTCTATAAGGGCAAGATCACACACTGGGACAACGGGGCGCCGCTGCGCCTCATCCTGCGCTCGGCCTTCGAGAGCGACACCGAGATACTGCGACACATGTCTGCAGACATGGATCTGTCTATGCAGGTCGCCTTCGAGCGCAAAGGTATGGCGTTCGGCGAGAATGACCTCGACGCCCTGAATCTGGTTGAACGTATCCCTGGCGCGATGGCACCCGCCACCCTCGGCCTGATCAGCACCCTCGGCAAGAACCTGCGCGTCCTGCCGCTGGACGGTTTGACCCCATCCACCAAAGCGATTGCCAACGGCAGTTATCCGTGGTTCAAACCCCTGTATGTTGTGCTCGGAAAGGCGCCCGGACCGGCAGTCAAGGGGTTCGTCGGCTTTCTGAGCACGCCCAGGGCCAGGGAAATCCTGTTGCGCCACGAATATCTGCCGTCGAGCGAATGAGCGACCAGAGCGAAAATCGCAGCACGCGACTGATCAACCGCCTGGCGGGTGCCACCGCCTGCTTGATCGCCATCGTGCCGGCGCTGGCCTACCTGCTCGGCGACTACCAGCAACTCCATGGGGCTCTGGAAGCCGACGCGCGCACCCAGGCCGCAATAGTCTCGCAGATAGTCAACCGCAACCCGGGAGTCTGGCAGTTTGCTCACGAACGTCTGAAGAGCGGCCTGGAGGAGGTGAGGGATGTGCAGCGTCGCACCCGCATCATCGATGCAAAGGGCATCCTGATCGCCGAGTTCCCGACATCGCTGTATTGGCCGGTACTGGTGCGCGAGGCAGTGTTCTTCGACTTCGGCGCGCCCGCAGGTGTTGTGCGGGTCGAGGCCTCCTTCCGTGACGGACTGGAGCACGCATTCATCATTGTTCTGGTCAGCAGCCTTGTGGGCGGCCTCCTGTACAGACCCATGCGGCGTATCCCGCTCGATGCCTTGCGTCGCGCCAATGAGGCGCTCGTCAGCAGCGAAGAGCGCAACCGCACCGTCGTCAACGGTCTGCGTGAAGGCGTCCTGCTTGCCGATGCGAACTCGCGGGTGCTTGCGACCAATCCCGCCGCAGCGCGCATCCTCGGCGTGCCGGAGGCGGAATTGGTCGGCGCCGATCTCACGAAACTGCTCGATGGCCTCGTGGTGGGGAGCGACGCAGTTCCGATGGATGTTGCGCTGTGGCCGGTCAGTCAGGCCCTTGCCAGCGGAGAGTCCCAGGATGACATACAACTGGGCCTGCAACGCACCGGAAAACCCATTCAGTGGCTGCAGATGCATGCGCATGTGATTGTGTCCGGCGAAGGCAACCCGCGATTCGTCGTTGCCTCGTTCGAGGATGAGACCGAGTCGGTCCACGCGCGGGAGCGCTTGCTGCTGACCGATCGGGCATTCCAGAGCACCTCGGACGCGATCTTCATCGCCGATGCAAGCGAGCGGCTGGTCTATGTCAACCAGGCCTTCAGCACAATCACCGGCTACCCGGTCGAGGAGTCGATCGGGCGCGACATGTGGGAACTCAGCGGCGCGAGCCTCGATGAAGCCGGTTGCCGTGAAATGGCAGCGGCCTTGGCCAGGGATGGTGCCTGGCGTGGCCAATTCTGGAGCCGCCGCAAGGACAGGCAAGCGTTTGCGGCCTGGCTCAACATTAGCCTGGTCAATGATGCCGCCGGTCACCCCAACCATGTTGTCGGAAGTTTCTCCGACGTGACCGAACGGGTCCTCAACGAGGAGCACATCCGCAAACTTGCCCAGCACGATTCGCTCACCGGCTTGCAGAACCGGGCAATGTTGCGTGAAAACATGGCGCGGGTCCTCGCCGGCGCCCGGCGTCGCGGCGGCAGGGTGGGCGTTTTATTCATCGACCTCGACCACTTCAAGATGGTCAACGACACCATGGGGCACGCCGTCGGTGACCAGGTGCTGATCGTGGTGGCGCAGCGCCTGACGCTGACCATGCGCGAAGATGACCTGGTCAGCAGGCTGGCTGGAGACGAATTCGTGGTTGTGATTCCGGATCGATCCGAAACTGACGACGTGGTGCTTGTAGCGGACAAGCTCATCAAGCGACTGAGCGAGCCATACGTCATGGAGGGTCGGGAGTTCCTGCTCACCCCGAGCATCGGCATCAGCATGTTCCCCGTCGACGGCGACGCGGTCGACGATCTGCTTTCGAATGCGGACACAGCCATGTACAGTGCAAAGAACAACGGTCGTGCCAATTTCCAGTTCTTTTCATCGGCCATGAACAGCGGCACATCCGCCCGTCTCGAACTGACCAATGCGGTCAGGCTCGGACTGGCACGCAAAGAGTTTGAGCTTTACTACCAGCCCCAGGTCGAGGTCGGAACCGGGCGGCTGTGCGGTCTGGAGGCCCTGATCCGCTGGAACCATCCGCAGCGTGGTATAGTGAGCCCGGGCGTATTCATTCCCGTGATCGAAGGTTCGCGGCTCATCATCGATATCGGTGAGTGGGTGCTGGGGGAGGCGGCGCGTCAGGCCTCGGTGTGGCGCCAGCGCAACCTGGAGACGGTGCCGATTGCGGTGAATATCTCTCCCCTGCACTTTCGCCAGGACAATTTTGTCGCGCAGTTGTCTGCTTGCATCGGCTCAGAAGGCATGCGTCCAGGCAGCCTCGAGATTGAGATCACCGAGAGCCTTATGATCAACAACGCTGATGATACGCGCCTCAAAATGTACACCCTCAAGGAGATGGGGTTCACGCTGTCGCTCGATGATTTTGGCACCGGTTACTCAAGCCTCGCCTACCTCACACGCTACCCGTTCGACAAGCTCAAGATCGACCAGTCATTCGTGCGCCGGATAACCGTTGACAAGACTGCTTTAGCCATCGTGGAGGCGATCATCACGCTGGCGCACGCGGTCCGCCTCGACGTGCTCGCCGAGGGCGTGGAGACGGCCGAGGAGGCCGCCCTGCTGCGGGAAAAGGGTTGCGACCAGTACCAGGGATATCTGGTCGCCAGGCCGATGCCGGCTGCCGGGGTGGAAGCCTGGCTACAGGGCAGGGGCAGTACGTCCTGAAACAGCCGATCATCTGAATATCTTTTTCAAGGCGGTTATTCTGATATGGGCTATATAAATCTGCAGGAATGTGTCGTCGATCTTGAACGGCACAAAAAGCTGGTTCGGATTAGCGTACCGCTTGATCCCCATCTTGAAATCGGCGCGCTGCAGCGGCGGGTGTATCAGGCAGGCGGACCGGCACTGCTCTTCACAAGCGCGGTCGGCTGCCGCTTTCCGCTGCTCGGCAATCTGTTTGGAACGCTGGAACGGACCCGTTTCATCTTCCGGGACACGCTTGATGATATCCGCCGCCTTGTCGAGATCAAAATCAACCCGTTCTCTCTCCTCAAAAACCCGCTTGATATCGTCAAAGCCCCCCTGGCAGCCTGGCACCTCCTCCCTGCCGTTTCCTCCAAAGCGCCGGTACTTGAATGCTCTACGACTCTCTCAGGGTTGCCGCAGCTTGTGTCCTGGCCGCGAGATGGCGGCGCTTTTCTGACGCTGCCGCAGGTGTACAGTGAAAGCCCGGCAACCCCTGGTTTTGCCCGGTCCAACCTCGGTATGTACCGGATCCAGATCTCCGGCAACAGCTATCAGCCTGACCGGCAGGCCGGTCTTCATTATCAGATTCATCGTGGAATCGGTGCGCACCATGCCGAAGCGATTGCCCGTGGAGACCTGCTCAGGGTCAATATTTTCCTCGGCGGAGCTCCCGCCATGACTGTTGCCGCTGTTATGCCTCTACCGGAAGGGATGCCGGAGATCTCGTTTGCCGGCCTGCTGTCAGGTCATCGCCTCCCTATGACCAGAATGCCGGGACATCTACCGGTCTACTCGGAGGCCGATTTCTGTATCAGCGGCGTCATTCATCCTGCCAAAACGCTCCCGGAAGGCCCATTCGGCGATCATCTCGGCTATTACAGCTTGACCCATGAATTCCCCTGCATCGAAGTGGATGCGGTCTATCATCGTCGGGATGCCATTTTCCCTTTTACTACCGTCGGTCGACCACCGCAGGAAGATACCAGTTTCGGTGCTTTCATTCATGAACTGACCGGTCCGCTCATTCCAACGGTGGTTGCAGGGGTGAAGGAGGTTCACGCAGTTGATGCCGCCGGAGTCCATCCGCTGCTGCTCGCAATTGCCAGTGAGCGCTATGTACCGTATTCCCCTGCTCGCCAGCCGCAGGAACTATTGACGGTTGCCAACGCCATTCTCGGTCAGGGGCAGCTCTCTCTCGCCAAATACCTGCTGATTGCGGCCCAGGAAGACGCACCGTCTCTTCACACTCACAATATTGCCGCGTTTCTCGGGCATGTTCTGGAGCGGGCCGACTGGCGGACCTGCCTGCATTTTCAGACTGCTACGACTATTGACACCCTCGATTACAGCGGCTCCGGACTTAATGAAGGTTCCAAGGTGGTTATCGCCGCTGCCGGTCCGGTCCGTCTGAAACTCGCTACTGAGATCCCCGCCGGACTCGAACTGCCGACCGGCTTTGGCCCTGCTGCCGTCTGCCAGCCCGGTATCCTGGCAATTACCGGTCCGCCATCAGGGCAGGGGAGGGGAGAAGTTGATCTATTGATTGAAGAGTTCTGCCGCTTCTATCCGGAACGTAAATGCTTTGACGGTTTTCCATTGATCGTACTCTGCGACGACAGCTGTTTTACCGCAGCAACCCTGAACAACTTCCTCTGGGTGGCATTTACCCGTTCTAATCCATCAACCGATATCTACGGTATCCGTCCCGAAACCCGTGGCAGACACTGGGGCTGTTGTGGTTCACTGGTGATAGACGCCCGTATCAAGCCGTTCCATGCCCCGCCTCTTGTTGATGATCCGGTCGTAGAGCGTAAAATCGATGCACTTGCTGCTCCCGGCGGGCCTCTGCATGGGTTGTTGTAGTTCTTTGACGTGTTCAGTGTGTTCAGTGTTGACAGGCAATGCGTAATTGTCTATAAGTGTCGTTACTTTATTGATCGATTTATAAAGCGGGAATAACTCAGTGGTAGAGTGTCAGCTTCCCAAGCTGAAGGTCGCGGGTCCGAATCCCGTTTCCCGCTCCAATAAAATCAGGAGGTTAGGCTGACAGCTTAACCTCTTTTTTATTGTTGTCTTGCCTCTTGCATCCGTTTTTGCATCCGTTTGTATTTGAGATAACAAGAAATACTGTGAGACGTTTTGAAACTGAGGCGACAACTACACGTTATTCATTGCTGGTATAATCCTTGCGATTTTGAATTAGTGGCCTGTAGAACTGGTTCGGTGGTTGAACAGATATCAGAGACCGGCTTTGAAAGGGTGTTTATTGATAAGGTGCGGTGGGATGATAGATGATGTTATTCAACCTTTTGGCTGATTCTTAAGAGCAATTTGCATCCGATTATGCATCTGTTTCTTGCTAACATGTTTAAATATAAGCTAAATATTAGGTTGGCAAAATTTCATAAATACGGTTGACGTGGATAATGATACGGGTTTTGCACTAAGATTCGAATAAAAAAAGTGGGTGGTCCCATAAGGACGCCCACTTTTTTAAATATTGACAGTTATTTATTCCAGCTCTACCGGTAGTTGTAAGCGATGGTACTTTAGTTGAACCCTATTTCTTCTTAGCAGCAGCTTTTGCTGGTTTTGCATTCAGATCTTTCAGCGATTTACCAGGGGTGAATTTTCCATTGGTTTTTGCCTCAATCTTGATGGACTTACCTGTCTGTGGGTTTCTGCCTGTTCGTGCTGCGCGAGTTACAGCACTGAACGTTCCGAAGCCTACAAGACCGATCTTATCTCCGGCTTTCAATGTGGCCGTTGTAGTTGCTATGAAACTGTTGAGAGCCTTCTCAGCTTGAACCTTTGTTAGTCCCGCATCTTCTGCAATTTTTGCTACGAGTTCAGTCTTTGTCATAGATTCCCCTCCGGAAATTTGAATTGGAAGCTTATAGCGCATATTATTGAACAACATCAATCTTTTTGTTAATGCAAGTGGATGTTACGAAATTTTATGCCAATGTGTGTGCACATCTTGTGTCTAGTATTTCAGAATGCTGGCTAAAACATCAGAAGAGCAGTCTTGTACGTTACTGGTTGCGGTTATATCTAACTTACTTTTTATATTTGCGAATATTGGCTTTGCAACTGGGGGTACTGAATCTAATGTTGACGTTAGAACTGAATTAGTCGTTTCCATGAGCGAGAGAACTTGAATTCCTTTTTCTGTCGCGAGAAAATGTTTAAGCGCCTCATGTGTATAGGCTGCGTGCTTTCTATTTTTACGTAAGCGCCCGAACGCGTTAATGATGACTGGATCATAGGTGCACAGCTTGATGGAAAATTGGGGCACATCACACCCCCTTACCAAAGGCGAGTGTCTGGAAACCTCTGGCATTGGCGTATTCAGGTTCACGGAGCACGACAACTTTGATATTTCTTGCTGGCAGCTCATTATTCAGGAATGCGGCTCCTCCTCCGAACAGCAGAACCTGATCAAAATCTGCATACATACCGACATGCGCCTGCAGCTCCCCCTGAATATCCCGTATGATGTGTTCGATGTACGCAACGCCAGCTTCCTGGATCTCTTTGGTAACATCGTGGCGTTCAAAGCCGTATTGCAGATATCCCTTTTCAATCAGGAAAGCAATTTCTACCGGCGTGAAGGTGCCTGACGGTGCGAGGTCTTTGATGCGGGGAAGGAGGAAGCTGGTTGCCATCTGGTGTACGCCACGCTTGTTAAGGGTCTTGCCATGTATGATCTGCTTCCGCTGCGGGGAAAATAAGGTAAAGATGATGGTGTTGAAGCCAATGTCAATGCCGAGCACATTCCCGGATGGCCGTTCCGGCAGGCCGTCCAGATAATCTCTCAGGCCTCCCAATCCCTGTGGGAATACGGCAACATCCTTGATTGAACCACCAGTCAGTGACTTTGCCAATGCGGGAACCGCTCCCCCAGGTCTGTGCTGTTCGAGCCAATAGGAGTATGGTAACCCGACTGCAAGGAGGATGTCTCCTTCAGTGTCAGCCTGTTTCTGACATTGCTCTACAAAAACCGGATAATAGCGTATCAGCTCTTCCATCGTTTTCAAATAGGAAGATCCGGACGCCATCAGAGAATCCTCCCCGACCAGCAAATTGTCACCGTTGTAACTGAACGCGGAGATAATACGTCCCTTGCGCTCTCCATAGATCCACTTGGCCGAAGAGAATCCGAGATCACACACAAGCACATTCATATTCACCCCCAGTAAGTAATGTGAGGCAATAATGCCTCCATACTCAAATATCTATAGAGGGGGCAGGTTACGGTGGCGAATTTGATGCCGAAAATGGCTGTTTATTGGCTACCTTCCCGTAATGCCGCATCTATGGATGCTAAAAGGTAGCCGAATAAGAGCCAAATTTTTGAAGGTGGCGAAAATGCCACCATCAAAGAGCCATTCTGGCTGACACCTGATTTTGGACAAGACGGTCCAACCTCAGGATGTAGTCATGCAACCTGTACGCTGCCTTCAAGGCGTAAAAGGCATCATCCCAGTCTTTTCCCTGTGCTTCAATGTCCGGAAATTCAGTAACGGAGGCAATAAATATTCTATGTTTGACATTCCAGTCAATTTTCAATGAATCCGGATGTGAGCGGAGCCGTTTCAGTTTTTCCTTTTTGATAGTTTTACCGTCATACATGCTCACGAATATGTCTGGAAAGTCTCGTTTCAGTGCCGAATGAGCTGCACTCACATTTTCCTTTTCAGGAGCAGATTTCAACTCAGCTGTTACTGTCGCAGGATCGAACCTCCAGCCAAGGCACCATCGGCCAAATGAAAACCCCTTTGCCCGAAATGCTTTTGTCAGTCTGGGGTCAATATCGTAGTGGCGGCGATATTCGCTTCTTTCCATGACTGGAATATGCCCGGTATCACGCAGCAGACTGTGAACGAATTCAACACTGGTTTTCCTGAAAGCTCTGGTGATCTGCACTACACTGAATCCTTTTGCATACGCCTCAATGATCCGCTTGTTGAGTTTCTCTTCCAAATCTTCAATCTTCATTGTTCTCTCCATGATGTAAAACAAACTTTTCTACAAAGACTTTCCTTAGAAAAGTTTGTATTTGGATTTTTTGACAGATTTCTCTGAAAGCAAATTGAATGCTTCCCGTTCAAGAACCGACAGCCCCAGGTACTGTTTTCTGACTTCTCCCCGCGAGCTTCTCAGCATGTTGTAAGCAATTTGACGGACACGTTTGATCTTGAAATCCGGATAATCGATTTTAAAATACTCCCGCAGATTCTTTGAAACCTCGTGGACTGATACCCTTGCTTTCTTTTTATATTTGCCAGGGAGATACGAACACAGAATGTATCGTTCGATTTTTCCAAAATTTGGAAAAGCCAGCATAAGCGCTCTCTTGTCGGGCTTGAATGTCATGTTCATCTGAGCGACATACCATTCGTCTGACCATAAACGACAAAGTACGGACATGGCATATTGATCCGACTCATTCAACGGTTCAGATATCAGCCCTTCATCAACCATCCGTTTCAGCGCTTTCAATGATACCGGGTAAAATTTAGCTACTGCTGCCTCTACATCCATGTGTGACCTCCTGTGCTATGTGATTACTACCTTTTCAGCAGACAAAACGTTTGGGATCAATGGTACCGTTGTCGACATGAGTTTTTATCCGCTCCAGCGCTCTTTTGATGATGTCACGAACATTTGAGACAACGCACCCGAGCCGCTCGGCAATCTCGTAGTTTGAGAGGCTCCCTTCCATGCCGATCCCGAGAGCCAGAAAGAGGACCTGCCGTTCCTTTTCGGTGAGGTGGTGGCAGATAGAGTTGTAAATAGCCTCGGTGTCCGGCTGCTTTGATTTGCTCTTTGCACGCATGCCTGAAATTAATGTGAGATCATCGGTGCAGAGATGTGAGGGAATCGAGTTTGACCCATGGGTTTGAGTTTCCGGTGAAGGAGTAATGACACTTATCTGGTTGCGGAAGACCTTCCAGAATGTTGGCACAAAGTGAAGGTCCTTCTGCTGGCAGCGCATGACTGCAACAATTGCCGCCATACGTGCTTCCTGCATGTAGTCGCGTTCTTCATAAGGCGAAAAACAGCGATATTTGGCAATATAGCCTTTGATTACTGACTCATGATCCTTAACCCACGCCGCCGCTTGCTGAATGTCCATAATTTTACCCTCCAGATAAAAAAAGCCGGCCACGGAGTCGTGCTCCGATGACCGGCTTTGCCAGTACTCAACGCTGTGAGTCTGGCCGTGCCAGAATGAATATTCGATTAAGCGTTCAGGAACAGCTATGTGCCGAAGCCAGACGCTACAACGTTCAATTGGTATGAATTTTCAGGTGGTGAAGGAATCAGCAATTACTTCAATGTGATGCCAAGGCATGCTGCTATGCGTATAATGTCCTGTTTTGATGCTGATTTCCGCAGATGATCCTCAACCTTTCTGCGTAACTTCAAGGTATCAATATCCTTCATGATTCTTGTTCCACATACCTGAATTGAACCTTCCTCGGTTAACGACACTGATCCGTCAGCGCATGCCTGCCCAATGACGTTTACATTCATTGTTCCTTTTACGAGAACGAATGAACCTTCCGAAAAGACAATGGCCTGGCCTGAACGGCGCAGATACGAAATCACAGTTGCTTTTGCTTCTTCCGGAAATGGGCAGTTCATTAGTATCCTCCTTGTCAATCCGACGTATATTATTGGTTAAAAATTGGTTAAAAGAAGGTTAGCGGGTTGTTGATAACCTTGTAACTATGCCAATGATATCTGAAAACCGCGCAATGCCGGTCGGTCTAAGGTCAACAATCCGGTCGGTCTAAAGTCAATACATTGGTCGGTCTAAAGTCAGTACCGGTCGGCCAAAGGTCAATAGTGAGTCGGTCAAAGGTCAATAGTGAGTCGGTCAAAGGTCAATAGTTGGTCGGTCAAAGGTCAATACCGCCTGGAAACCACTACAAGATCTTTCTTGAACTCCCATTTTTCCAGAAAACCGATCCGCCTGAGATGATCGAGGGCCTTCTTCAGCTCTACCTTGAAATGCTTTACAGCCATTGTTGAACCGCACAACTTCAACAAAGTTTCAATCTTGACCGGGTATGGTTTGCGGTGACTGGCCCAGTAACCGAATAGTTTTGAAGTAATTCCGTCCGGCAATGCACGCCTCGTCTCCCAGGCCATCCTGGTAAGAAATTCTTCGTCGAACAGCAACTGCATCTCCTTACCGACCCATACCTGCCAGCGGGAGAGATTTTCATTTTGATCATTTTTCGACAGAAACTTCTGAATCAGCGAAATGCTGATAAAACACTGCAGACGCCTCGACTGGATGCGAAGTGCCGTTGCCTGCATGCGACTCAGGCAGATTCTCAGTCGTTCATAATTCTGCCCCTTGATAGGCCAACCGAGAGCTTTGATGAACGAATATGGCGTAAAGTCGACACATTCCCCCAAAGGAAGCTTTTTGATCAGGTGCATAAGGTGCATCCAGACAAGTTCATCATCCTGGCGGAGCTCTTCGCCTCGATAGATGACCTCCCCATCTCCAATCACGGCAATTTCTGCTTCCTTCATGAACACGCGAGGAAGATTCCGGTTACGACAGTTGAAGAGCGCCGACCGCAGAATTTCATTCGGCATTGCTCTCTGCCCGTCGGGCCACTCAGGAAGATATTTCGGTCTTGAGGCAAGGCTTGCCAGTATCTGTTCAAATGATTCAGGGGCTGACGAGCCTTGAGAGTCTGTAAACAACTGCAACTGTGGCTTGTCATGCTTTGCTGTCTGCACCCGTTGACACCTCTATGCCTTTTTTCTTGCCTCCAGCCACGATTCAAAATCCTCATGCCGCCACCGCTTGCATCCCATCAAAACGACCGGTTTCGGAAAATCCTGATATCTCAGCATTCTCCAGAGTGTTGCTCGCGATACATGCATGATTTCCATCAGGTCACGTTGCCTCAAAAGAGCATCCATTGTTTTTCCTCCGTTCTTGATGTTTCTCCTTGTAAAATTATCTATAAGGGGGGCAGGTGGCTTCGGCCGCTTTGCTCTGAAAAATATGTAACCATTCAATATGACAATAATAAAAATTATTTGCGGCCACAATTTATCCTGACGTCTCACGTTGATTCCCGATGATCCTCCGTTAACTTCATGACCTCCCAAGCAGAGCGTCCAGCCTGCCCCCCCTATAGATTATTTCTATGAACAACCTATTTTTGGAGGCCACATGCTGGCAAAAACCTTGAGCATCATCGTGCTTTCGCAACTTGTTCCATTGGCAAGCCACGCCACTGACATCCGCCAACGAACGTACAGCTACATATTCGAAGTCGCGATGGCCAAGGATGAGGAGCAATTCGTAGTGTGCTCAGGCTGTCCGGACAACCAGCTGTCGATGCTGCCAGTTCCACCAAAACTGTCAGTGCGTCTGACTGCTCCGGTAAAGCAGACTGTCCCTCCGAGACAGGAAGAGCGTGAAGCTCTGAACAAGAAAAGTGAAACAAGCCTCCCCCCGGTCCGAACCGAAACAGTTCTTTTCGATTTCGACAGTGCACAATTGTCCCGTCACGAGAGCAACCGGCTCATCGAATTGCTGAAGGGGTTACCGACAACCAGCACATTTGACCTGAAGGGCTACACCTGTTTGATAGGAACAAATGCATATAACGAGAAGTTGTCGATCAGAAGGGCGGAGCACGTAGCAGATATTTTGAGGTCCAATAGGTTGAATGTGGGAGCTGTTGAAGGAAGAGGCAAATGCTGCCCTGTATCAAATGACAAGCAGTTGAACAGGCGGGTTGACATTGTGGAGCAACGAAAGGAGGAAAAATGAAACTGAGGAATAACAGTATTTTTACTATCTGCGGGCTGATGCTGTCCGTTGTGACTGTAGCGGGATTCTCAATGGCTAACGAAGATCTGAAAACGGAGAAAGATAATCTGATGAAGAGCTTCCCAAATCTGACGTTGGATGGTTTCAGGGAATCACCGCTCAAGGGCCTCTACGAGATCACTGCAGGAGAACAGGTATTTTACTTCAGTCCGGAAGGATACCTCTTCTTTGGTGAAATCTGGACCAGGGACGGCAAAAACCTGACAGCCGAGATGCGGGAAAAGGTTGCTGCCGATAGAATCAAGGACCTCCCCCTGGATAAAGCCATTAAAATCGGTACCGGGCCCAAGAAGATTATCGAGTTTACCGATCCCGACTGCCCCTATTGCCGCAAAGTTGATAGCTTCCTTGCAAAACGAACAGATGTAACCCGCTACGTCTATTTCGTCCCGCTCCGCAAGATCCACCCAGATGCTGAAAAGAAGGCCCGTTACATCCTGTCTCATACCGACAGACAGAAAGCTTTCCACGAGGTGTTCGGAGGTGAATTTGATGGCAAACCGATACCTGTCGCCGAAGGTGTCCAGCAATCGCAATTGGAGGAAATGGAGAAAATTGCCTCCGGGATTGGTGTGCGAGGAACTCCGGCACTCTGGATCGATGGTGCCCATGTGAATGGCGCAGACCTCAAACGGATATCCGGCTTGCTGGACAAGGGAAAGGGGGTGAGTGGGCCGGAATCGCGTTGAATAAATCCTGTAATGAAGACTGACTATCACAACACAAGTACAAAGGAGAAATAAATGCACAATCGAAAAATGATTCTGATGACCGTTACCGCCATGATAGTGACGCTGGCGGCATCCCAGGCCATGGCCCTCGTCGCCCCGGTAGCCGGTTCATTTGGCTACGAAGCCTATGACTTCTTCATCAACAATATTCTCAAAGGTCCCTTCGGTGCAATCGCCGGGGTTCTTGCCATCATTGCCGGTGTCGTCGTCATGATCCAGCAAAAGCTGGTGCCGGCAATCCTCTGCATTCTGGGGGGTGTTCTCGTCATCAATTCGGACAAGATCGTTACCTCTCTCGGAATGATCATCTGACCTCAACCAGGGGGGCGCTGGCCCCCCTGGCATTTCGCAGTTTCTCTGGTGACAAAACGTGATCCGCAAGTTCCCCCAATACCTGACACAGCCTTTCCAGGTTCTCTGGTTCGAGCCGGATGATCTGGCAATCATGACGGCGAGTTTTATCTTCGCCCAACAGTACGGAGGGTATTTCTGGCTGGTCATGATTGTCGTGCCGTGGGCCTACAGCCGCTTCAAAAGGCAGTACCCGCGTGGGTTTTTGCGCCACATCCTCTATTTTCTCGGCCTGGCACCGATGAAGGGATACCCGCAGTTTTTCGAAAGAGATTTTCTGGAATAACCACCACAGTGGGAGTGAAGAAGTGAACCTCGATATATTTCTGCAAAAAAGCTCCAATGTATTCGCCGAAAACCGGCTACTCAAGTTCGTCGTCGTGGCGCTCGGCATTGCCGTTGTCATAAATACCGCCGGATTGTTCATGGCCCTGAACAGCCAGCGGGTAATCCTCGTCCCCCCGACCATCAATTCCAGGATCTCGGTCTCAGGCGACAAGGCTTCTGATGAGTATCTCAAGGAGTTCACCCGTTACATTCTGAATCTGGCTCTTACGTATAACCCCGTCAATGCCCGGTCGCAGTTCAGTGAATTGCTGGCTGTTTATGATCCCGCCGAGTTTCAGGCTTCCCGGAAAGAGCTGTACGAGTTGGCAGATAAAATTGAAAGCACCAAGGCATCAAGTGCCTTTTACATCCATGCCATCAACAATGACAGCGAGAAGCGCCGCCTGGAAGTTACCGGCACCAAGAAAACCTACATGGTGGATCAGAAGGCGGAAGACGTCCTGAAGGTCTACATCATTGAGTACCGATTTGATAACGGAAAATTCATCCTGATCCGGCTCTTTGAGAAGCCGGCATTGGGCGAGAAGAAGGGGGCATGATGCGCACGGTTGCATTATTGGCGGTATTGCTGGTGCCGGTGTTTGCTGAGGCAACAGAGCATGGTGGTGGACAGAAACAGAAAACTACGATTGAACAGGTCGTCGAACAACCAGCTGAGGGCGAATTTCCCACAGTTGTTCTCCCTGAAGCAACCACGACTGTCCGGCTGTCCAGTTCGGACATGAATCGCATTTCCTGTCCGGCTGATATCCGCGAAGCACTGACATCCACCGAGAAAGGACTCACCATCAAGATCACCGGTAAAGATGCCTTTGTGAAGTTCAAGGTGATCAAAAAAGGTGACAAACTTTCCTATTCAACGACACCGACCGAACTCTACGTGGTCTGTGGTGACGAGACATTCAGCATGGTTATCATTCCGCAGAGAATCCCCTCGCAAACGATTCGCCTGACATCAGGCAAGGACCGGAAGATCAGGGAGAATCAGTCGCTCTATGTGGGCTTGCCATTCGAGAAGAAGGTGCTCAAAGCCGTCAAGGATGTCTACACCGAGAATATCCCCGATTCCTACAGCATCAACAAAAAGGAGAAACAGTTCCTTTTGTTCCGGGAAATCCGACTGATCCTTAAACGGACCGTGGATATCGAAGGTGAAGGGCTCCGGATCAAGGAGTATGAAGTTGCTCTGCGGGGAGTGACCACCGAGTTCAAATTGAACGAGAAGATGTTCCTGAAAACGGAACTTGCCGAGAACCCGATTGCAATTTCACTTGAACGTCACATCCTGCGGACAGGCGATACCTCGCGTGTCTTCGTAGTGGAGCAGCGTGCCGAGAAGCTTGAATCCCGAAAACTGGTCGGCGAGTTACCCGTGATGGACGCTCCCAAAACCGGGCAGCAGGATAAGCAGACGATAAAGTCAAAACCAATGGCACAAGAAGCGGATCAGGAGGCAGACGATGAAAAATAAGCTGCTCTCCTTCTGGAATAACCTGAGTGGGAACCAGCGGCGAAATGTCGTCTGGGGCGGCGCCGTGTGTGCATTTATCGCGGTTTACTCTGTCGGGAGCATGGTTATGAATCGGGGGAAGTCTGCACTACCGGTAAAAAGTGCCAAGCATGCCACTTTGGACATTGAACCAAAGCTTCTGGAGAAATCACAGTTTCTTGAAAGCCAGAAAGAGATTGCCAAGCGTGATGACAAGGTTGCCGAACTCCAGCAGAAGCTCAATGAGATCACCCGTGAGAAAAAAGGTGAAATGATGGCACCGCCACTGATGCAGACCGGTACATCAGCAGCTATACCAGGTGACACGCGCAGTGCCGTTACAGGGCAACAACAGGGTCAACCACAAAAGGCCGGTTCAGGAAGGACAGCCATCACTCAACAGCCGTTGCCGCTACCGCCGCCGATTCCGCAAGGCAATTTTGCACTGCCACCACTGCCTGCCACAACGCAAGGGCTGCCGGTTGGCCAGCCACCACTGCCCGAAACCGAAGTTGGTGACATCACCATAGTGTTACATTCCGGATCGGGTAAGTCAGCCAAGACAGAAGCAGAGGATAAAAAAAAAGACACGACAACCGGGTCGGTCTATCTGCCCCCTTCCTTTATGGAGGCGACTCTGTTGAGTGGCTTGGACGCTCCCACAACATCGGAAGGCAAAGGTAATCCGGTGCCGGTTCTGCTCAGGGTCAAAACCCCGGCTGTTCTGCCCAACAGTGTCAAAGCGAACCTCAAAGGGTGTTTCGTGATTGCCGACGGCAAGGGGAACCTGGCAACTGAAAGAGCGGAGCTGTTGCTTGTCTCTCTGTCGTGTCTTGACCGTAAGGGTCAGGCTGTTGTCGATCAGAAGGTCAAGGGCTTTGTCGTTGATGAGGATGGCAAGATCGGCTTGAGAGGACGTGTCGTGGCGAAAATGGGTTCCATGATTGCCAGAAGCATGCTGGCAGGATTCTTCGGAGGAGCCGGAGATGCCATAAAGGCTTCGGCCACAACCATGGCGGTAAGCCCGCTTGGTACCACCCAAACCATCGATCCAAAGGACATCGCCATGACCGGGGTTGGCGCCGGCCTGTCGAGCGGCTTCAAAGAGGTCCAGAAGTTCTACATGGAGCTCGCCCGACAAACCATGCCGGTCATAGAGGTCGGAGCCACAAAGCCGGTGACACTGGTCATCAGCGAAGGAATCAACCTCGACATCAAGAAAATTGCCAAGGGAGGCGCAAAGTGAAGAAGGCCCTGATAGTCATAGGAATGCTGACCATGAGCGGCTGTGCCCTGCTCAATCCATATGAAAGCAGTTTCAGTTGTCCGGAGACCAGTAACGGGAAATGCGTATCCGTCCAGACGGCGTACAGCGAATCAGCCAAGGGCACAGGAAAAAGCGCCGCAGCGACTGCAGATCCTATAGAGGAAAATTGCAGTCCAGATGCCGCATCTGCTGAAGCCTGTGCCAACAGGGAAAAAGGTATAAAGCTCAATTCCTCATCAAAAGACACCGGTACCCACAACCAGTACCGCACTGCGCTCTTCGACAAGTTCAGCGGCCTCCTGAAAGAGCCGGTTACTCCGGTCGTGGCGCCGCCAAAAACCATGCGGGTGCTGCTTCTGCCGTACACCGAACAGGACAATGAATTTTACATGCTGCGGTACGTCTTTTTCTTCGTTGACGAACCTCGCTGGCTCCTTGGCGACACTGTCTCGTCCGGTGAGGAGGAATAGCGCATGGGCATCATGTCATCTCTGTTTGGTAAAGTTGGAGGAGTCACTCGCGGCGAACTGCAGAGTCTTTCGCAGCGTGAGAAATTCTCCAGCTATCTCCCCTGGATCGCCTATGAACCAAAGAAACAGATCTACCTGAACACCGACAACACCTTCGGCATGATGTGGGAGTGCGCTCCTCTGGCCTTTGCCAGCGAGACCACCATCAGAACCCTGGAGGGAATTTTCCGCGTAAATCTGCCCGAAGGTTCGATCATGCAGTTCATCCTGTTTGCCGACCCCTTCGTGCAACCGATAGTGGATGCATATGTTTCGCTAAAAAGCCGCGATAGCAAGTTGGTGCATGGCGTGTCTGAAAATGTCTCGCGGTTTTTCCAGGAGGGAGTGGAAGGTCTCGGCTGTTTGAGCGGCATTCCGATCCGGAACTTCAGAATGTTTTTTACGGTCAAGTTCCCGGTAAAGGAAAGTGGCCAGGTGAACATGGAGGAGGTGTTCGGCACGATCCAGGAAGTATTACGGGGAGCAGGCCTCTCTCCGGTTGTAGTAAGACCGGGAAGGCTGCTGGACTGGTTGCGACGGATGCTGAACGATGATCCATCAAGTAATTCCAGCCACTATGACGAACGAAACATAATCCGCAAGCAAGTTTTGCTTGGAACCAAAGTCGAGAAACGGTTCTCTTCGCTTAAGTTTGAATCGAAGCACTTCCGTTGTGTGACACCGAAATCGTTCCCGCTGAATGGTAATCCGATCCAGACCAACCAGCTCTTCGGCGGGATCATGGGTATGGCGACCGACTCAGACCAGATCCGGACGCCGTTCTTCTTTACCCTGAATATCCTCCTGCGGAACCAGAAAAACAAACTCCACACCAAATGCAACATGGTCCTGCAGCAGCAGGGGGTCGGCAGCTTTGCACCATCGCTGTCCCGAAAGAAAGATGAATACCTCTGGGCGGTCGACGAACTGGAACGGGGTACCAAATTCTACCGGATCATCCCGATCATTTGGGTGTACGGCAGCGACGAATGGCTGGTGAACGAATCGGTCACAAGAGCCAAACGGGTCTGGGAGGGGCAGGGGTACGTCATGCAGGAGGATAAAGGGATACTGCCAATCCTCTTCATCTCATCTCTGCCGTTCGGTCTCTACGACACCGGCAGCAATATCGACACCCTTGACCGGGACCATATCCTCCCAGTGGACAGTATCGCCGTTACCCTGCCGGTACAAGGCGACTTCTCCGGACTCGGCAAACCGGTAATGCTCTTCGCCGGGCGCAAAGGGAATCTGTTCGGTCTCGACATCTTCAATAAGGGAGTCAATAACCACAATGCGATGGTCTGCGCCTCCAGTGGCGCCGGCAAAAGCTTCTTTATCAACTATCTGGTCTACAACTACTTCGCCATGAAATCGAAGGTCCGAATTATCGACATCGGCGGCTCCTACAAGAAGATGACCAAGCTGTTCGGCGCACGCTACCTGGACTTCAGTGAGGACTCGCAGGTCTGCCTGAACCCATTCACTAATATTATCGATCCCGAGTTCGACATCCCGGTTATCGCTCCCATCGTTGCCCAGATGGTTTTTTCCACCGGCAAAACCATCCCCAGCGAAACTGAGATGACCCTCATCAAGGGGGCGGTTCGCTGGGCCTGGCAGCAGGAGGGCAATGAAGCAGATATCGATACCGTCTATGAGTACCTGTTCAATTTCGACCACTACTCCTCCGAGGGTGGCGAGATCAAGGAGGCCGCATCCCGGATCGCCTTCAATCTGGCCGACTTCAAGAGCGACGGAACGTTTGGGCGTTTCTTCAATGGCAAAAGCAGTCTTGATATCTCCAATGACGAATTTGTCGTACTGGAACTGGAGCACCTCAAATCGCGTAAGGAACTTTTCCAGGTTGTCACTCTCCAGGTGATCAACGCGGTTACCCAGGATCTGTATCTCTCTGACAAATCGGATCAGCGACTGATTGTTTTTGATGAGGCCTGGCAGCTTCTTGGCGAGAGTTCGATCCTGAAAGAGGTAATTATTGAAGGCTATCGCCGTTGCAGAAAATATGGTGGCAGCTTCACCATAATTACCCAGTCGGTGCTCGACATGAAGCTCTTCGGCGGGGTCGGCGACGTTATCCGGAATAATTCGGCCTTCAAGTTTTTTCTGGAATCATCTGATTTCGAAAAGGCGCTGGATGAAAAACTCCTGGATTACGACGAGTTCACCATGCGGATTCTGAAGTCAACCAAGAGCAACAAGCCCAAGTATTCGGAGATATTCATGGATACCCCGTTCGGTGCCGGTGTCGGCAGGCTGGCGGTAGATCCGTTCTCCTATTACGTATTCACGTCTGATGCGAGCGAGATCGCTGAGATCGAGGCAATGGTGGACGGCGGAGTGAGTTATGAGGATGCAATCCGTGAGATGGTCAAGAAATACCGCAGTTAGCCTGATGATGTCTGTGGCATTGGGCAGCACGTCTGCCTTTGCAGTCGACGGGAAGACCGCCGGTCAGAATGCCGGTCAAACAGCGCTCTCCAGATTCGGCAGCAAGAATGGTGTCAACAGCAACATCTCGTTGCCGATGACCAGCTCCTCAAACCTCATGCAGACTGTGAATGGCGCCACAAGTTTTCCGGCAACTTTGAATGCTCCATCTTCGGCAAAGTTCCTTGAGGTGATGATACAGCCGTCAGGAACCGGTGACCTGCAGCAGGTCATCATCAGCCAGGATCTTAACACTGATGGCACCATCGACAATGTTCACGCTGTGCCGTCGTTTGTGTCAGGGGTCTGCGCCAACGGTTTCATCTCCTGCAATGCCGGTAGCTGGACCAACTGCAAATATTACACTTGGGCCGCCGATGTTGATGGTCGGGTCACTGAAGCACCGGCGTCCATTACCGATCTCGGTGGCTGCTATTGCATCAACAGCAGTTGCGGCAGCAATCTGGTCTGGGTCAATAGTGCGATCGTGCTCAAGGATATCGGCGGGGGCATCGTCAATGCCGTTCATACCAGCAATACCCAGTTCACCATCACCAACGTCGCCACGGATATCACTACCATCTCCTATTACGGCCTGGTGACCACCCAGACCAATAACGCTGCCTCCAGTGTCTCGGCTTTCGCCTCGTCGCCGACCGTATCCACCCTGTCCGGTTACTACTGTAACTGGCCGCAATTAACTGCGGCGCGGGATTCAGCGGCCGTTTCCCAATCATCAGATCCGAGTAGTTTCTATTACATGATCTCCAACTCCGGTGCGGCCCGGGAAGCACAAGGCAAAGCAAGTGTCTGCACGGTAAAACGGGCCGGTAGAGTCGATACGACAAGCACCGCATTTAACGATTCTGGAACAGGGCAAATTTGTACCGAACATTTTATCGAAATTCGAATCAAGAAGGTCGATGAAGTGACGTACAAGTTGCAGTACCTGGATTCCTGGCCTTACGGCACTGCTCATACCGGTTGCAACGACAATCCGGGAGGTGATGGCTGGCATACATACAGAACAATTGTGCTGGCACCGAATGATCCGGCGAGACTGGGGCAGTTGATGTCCGCAACCTTCAGTATGACGAATCTGGGTGGCCCTGGCTGCACAACAGGTTCTGCGTCTGTAGATGGCATAATTAACGGTTTCGATACCGCTATTCTGGCTTCGACGCAATGCTCAGCAGGAGGATTGCAAACCCCGACCTTCGACTGGAGTTATTTCTTCGACTTCAAGGAAGACACCTACTCGGAAGGTATCGAGGATACGTGCGCCACCCTGGCCAACGATCCGGACTGTCGCTTGAAGGAAGAGGATATCGATGGTATCGTGACCTACCAGAACTTCAATCCGACCGGCTTCAACCCACTTCCTTCCTGTAAGAATTTCACCGGCCAGGTTGGCACCAACAAAATCTGCCGCGACTGGTGGCACAAGAAGCGTACTTACGTCTGCGGCAGTCAGCAGTATGACTTCTCTGGTGTGGCGACCCGTTTCGGGAAGGTGGTTTCCTCTGCCAGCGACAACACGGCGAATCTGACATTTCAGGACCCACGTCTCGGCCCCACGGGATGGAACATTGCCAACGGCAGCATCAATCTGCCGCAACGAGATCCGGCGTCCGAATGCGAAGTGGCCTGCAAAACCCGCATCGCCAAGACCGACACCCAGGTAACAACGACCGGCACTGTCACCGACATGCGTGTTCCCGCCCAGTCATACGACATTTTCTACAAGACCTGCATCAACAACAGCTGTCCAGCCGATCCAGACGAAGAAATCGTCATCGATTGCCAGTGCGTCAACGAGTTTGCCGAGGCTGCCACGGTCATCCAGACACTCCGGCTGGCCGGCAAGGACAATATCTGTTCGAGCGGCCAGAAGCAGCCGCTGCAGTCGAGGTAAAAGCAGATGCTTTTCCGTATCGCTTATTCAGTCCTCTATGCCGTTATCCTGCTCTCCCTCTCCGGGATAACCACCACGGCGCAGGCTGCTGTCAGTTGCCAGGATACCATCTCGACCGGTACCACCTATCGCTACAGTGATGCCCTGGCGTACTTCACCGAATTCAACGGCAAGACCTACGCCATCGCCAGATCAGCCGTCAGCGGCAGTCAGTCGCTTCCCGACATCTATTTCGACTTTTCGGCGAACATCAGCCGGGATTACCTGATGACCGGCACCGACACGGCCTCGCTCAAGAGGATGCTGTCTCTCGGACAGTTCGGGGCGGCCAAACCGGTAAGCGTGGACAGCCAGCAGACTCTGGATTTCCTGATCAAGCGCTATGGCGCATATCTGGGGACAGCAACCTCGGATAAGAGCACCTACATCGACGCCTGGAAAGAGTTCGGGCCCGTTGGATTCAACGCCATAGATGGATCGGGTCTTCCATTCACAAACTGGCCGTCAGCTGCTGCCTATACTGGTCAGGACCCGCAGGCAGTCGTCATGGGGAGTGACGGGATCTGGGCCAGCGGTCTCGATGGGACAAGAAGCTCACAGATCATCGAATTTTCCGGCAAGCTCGACTGTGCCCTGTCGTACGTTGATCCCGGCACGATTACTCCGCCACCGCCGCCACCCCCACCGCCACTACCTGATCCCAATGCAATCAATAACATCATGTGCGGTCAGGACCTGAATAACAACGGCTATGCCGGAGATCCGGGAGAAACAGCCAACTGCATTCAGACGACTCAAGGACAATTCTGCCCGGTCGGTTCTACGGAATGCGTCGAAACCTATACCGCACCAGTCTGTCCGGCTGGCTCTACTCTGGAAACAACCCGAGATATGTGTCAGGCCACAGCCCAGAACGTATGTGGCAGCGGCTATACCTGGGACTCTGGTATCGACAAATGCATCAAGGCTGTTGTCTGTCCGGAAAACGGTACCTTCAGTCCGGTTGCCGACCGCTGTGAAAAACTGGTTCAAAACGATTGTCCCGTTGGCTATACCTATGACGCCAACCCGGCCAGCCAGTCCAACGACCGTTGCGTGAAGTCGGCAACGTGCAGTGACGGGGGAGCGTTCATAGTTGCAAAGGATCGGTGCGAAAAAGCATGGATGCCGGTCTGCGACACTGTCAATGGCTACGTCTACAACGGTGCGACCGGCAAGTGCGAACGGTCGCCTATTTGTGCATATGGCAGTTATAACGCCTCGTACAACCTCTGCGTTCAACCCTTCGTGCCATCATGTCCAAGCGGCTACAGCTATAGTTCCCCGGGCCGCTGCGAAAAGACTCCCGAATGCCCGGCAGCCACCACGTACAATGTGGTGACGAACAAGTGTGATGCTATCACCGGCGCCAGCGCACAACAGGTTTTATCCTGTACTCCTCAATCTTTTCTTTGTGCACCCTATGCCGACTCCTGCTGTAATGTAGGTATTTCCTGCCCAAATGGCCCCCAGGGTCAGGTCAGTGTCGCTGCCAATTACTGCTGTCTTGGTTCTGATGCCATTACTATCCAGTCACCTCTCAGCCTCTTAACCAGAACGGAGCTGAGCAGCACCGGTTTTGCCCTGTCAGCGTTGCAATGCGATAGCGTCGGCAATTGCAGCTACTATTTCATGGATCGTTATTGTGCCGATGGGGCACCGGCCAGTGACTGGATGCTATCCGGGGCATTCACGATGGCTTCGACCCAGATGATCTGTCCTGCCGGTCAGGCTCTCATCAATGGTAATCAGTGCCTTTCTGCAACCAACCCGACCTGTTCAGGCGGCAACTTCGACCCGAACATGGATGTCTGCTGGGCCGATTATATGCCAACCTGCACCCAGGGGACCTATGACAGCTCCAGCGGGCTGTGCATTCTTGCGCCTTCCTGTCCGAACGGCACATTGAACACCACAACCGATCTCTGTGAAGCAACCATTACCAGGGACTGCGGCAGCTACTCCTTTGATGCTGCCGCCAATCTCTGTTTCTCGTCGCCGGTATGCGCCAATGGCGCTTATGACGCAGTCCTCAACGTCTGCCAGGCCACGCTGACGCGCAATTGTGGCACCTACGGCTGGAGTCAGGCTGACTTCAAGTGCCTTCAACCCGTTATCTGCCCCAAGGACCCAACCTTCTCTCAGGCCGCTACCACTACTTTTTCAACCACGCTTGATAAGTGTGTATCCGAAGTCCAGCACGACTGCCCGGCGGGAACAACATACACTCCGCTTCCCATCGGCACGTGCGAGGCGGTGCCAATCTGCAGCGCCGCCGGTATCTACAATCCGCAGAAGGACAGCTGTTTCGAGGGGTTCAATACCTGTCCGCTTGGGACTCAGTACGCTTGCATGGAATACCAGAACAAGATGCAGTGTTCCCCGAACCCCTGTTTCAATCCAGGAGCGCCCGGATCTGAGGAGACGACCACTCTTGACGAGTCGATGCTTCAGGATGACGGGCCTCGTGATCCCAACGGTCAGTGTCTCGGCCAGATCTACATCTTCAACGGAAAAGCATCGCGTTGCCGCCCTCCCGGTATGACGGTCGGGTACCTCAACAACTGCTGCGAGAGTGACAATGTTGCCTCGGAGGATACCGGTGCCAGTATTACTGCGGCAACACAGGGTATTCAGATGGCTTACGAGATTGGTCAGGTTGCCTACTACGGGAATGCGCTGGTGACTGGTGCGGCCCAGATTTCTGCTATCTCCACTACTGCCACCGGAGCGGTTACTTCAATGACCGTTGTCTCAGCTACCGGTGCAACCACAACCCTCTCCGGAGCGGCAGCGACAGGCGCATATGCAACCATGGCCAGCGGTGCTACGGGAGCGTCTGCCGTCGGCGCTGGTATGCAGGCGTATGCTGCTGCGTTGTTGAATCCTGCCACTATCGCAGTCGCGGTGGTCGTTCTCGTCGTAATGAAGGTACTGATGGGGAGTGGTTGCGATCAGGGTGATATCCAGACCGGGATGCAGAACGCCGCCAAGGATTGTCATTATGTGGGGGATTACTGTCAGAAGAAATGGCGCTTGGTGGGGTGTGTGCAGAAGGCTAAAAGCTTCTGCTGCTTCAACTCAAAAATGGCGAGGATTATCCATGAACAAGGGAGACCGCAACTTCAAATTTTTCAGCCGAACGGCGACTGGGGAGATCCGAAACAGCCCAACTGTCGTGGCTTCACCCCGGATGAATTCCAGTCACTGGATTTTTCGAGGATCGATCTTTCGGAATACTTTGCAGATGTACAGAAGGATCTTGCTGCCAAGATCGATGGTTCACAACAGACCATCATGCAAAACATCCAGAACAAGTACCAGGCGACGCCGAAATGATCAAGCGCACCGGATTGGCAGTGATAGCGCTGGTGCTTGGTGTTACTTCGGTGCAGGCCAAGGTGCTTGGCACCTTCGGCACGACCTATCAGATAGCAGAAAAGGATGCACTCGCCGAGATCGAAGAACGGGCCCGGCAAGTGGACTGGAGCAAGGTACTGGACAAGCGCACGGTCGAGAACTACCAGGGGTCGCCGGACAAGACGAGCCTGCCGCGAGCGAAGCGGAGCCGGAGCTTCCCGGTTGACATGACCTATACCACCGAGATCGATGTGCCTGACGCCAAGGGAGGAATTCTCTATCCCAAAGGATACACCTTCAACCCGCTCGAATACGTGACTTACCCGAAAACGTTGGTGGTCATCAACGGAGCCGACCTGGATCAGGTGAAGTGGTTTGCCGCATCCGAGTATGACAAGCGGCTCGATGTGACGCTCCTACTGACGGAGGGGAGTTTCGGGGCCGTATCAAAGCGGATCAACCGTCCGCTGTTCTATGCCGACCGGAAGATCGTTGAACGACTCAAGCTGAAGGCTGTGCCGTCGGTCATACGACAAAAGGGACGGGTCATGGAGGTTTTGGAAATATTAGTACCACCGGCTTCTGGAAACACGATTCGCAGGAAGGGAGACAAGCATGTCACAGTTCATTCGCAGCGCTGACGGAAAATTCATTATCAATGTATCGAGCGTGCAGCGATTCTACGAAGTGATCAATCCGAAGATGTTGAACTTCACAAGAATAATTTTCGGGAGCAGCCTGGAATCAGGTATTTACTGTGAGTTTGTTAGTAACGGTAGGAGGTTGCAATCCTATCCTCTGGTGACACTTTCTGATGTGAAACAATTAGTGAAATTGTATCACTCTGAAGCCAAGGTAGAAAAATACATAAAATCGCTTTCATGCAGGCTCAGTCACTTTGAGTTGTTCCGTCCCTTGCTGGATCAGGTGGAGCAAGGGCTCTACGATGATATGCGCATTATCGATATGTATTCGCTGTTAGAAAAGGCATTGAATTGGCACGTGAAGAGAGTAATCGACAGCGAAGAGGAGATTATGGCGAACTCTGTAAGTAATCTTCACAGCGATCCAAAAGCATGTCGCTAAGAGACCCGCCACGATCATATTAGCAGAAGGAGTTATGCATGAAATTCATTGAAACACTGCATGGAGGGTGTCTTCTCAACGTATCTGAGATTGTCAGCATTTATAAGGTAGGCCTTGTGCCCGCCTATTTCCCATATCAACACACCGCTAATGATTTCAAGGAAGTCGGAATTTATGCGGCCGTCAAAATCGGAAAAATCTGCCATTCACTACCTTTGGTTACGAGCATGGGCATTACAGCTTGTGCTTATTCTGAACTGAGTGACAGTGAAGTTGATCGTTACCGTTATTTGCTCAAAAACACTGGGGAGATGGATTCAATTTTGTCAGAAATCATCTATGAACTAAAGCGTCAGATAGGAAAAACGTCCGGTTGCATAGATACCTGGGACGTAGTTTTGAGATCCATTCGCAAACATAGAGATATGCTGTCTGAAGAGGATTATGACAAACAGTCAAATGATGGACTCGGTGATAAGTAGCTATTTTCAGAGATTATAACGATATAAATATGCCATGGAAAAATACCTGAGTACAGCTGATGGCAGTGGATTTGCTGAATATGTGGAAATTCATATCGATCAAAATCCCTTACACAAGGAACGAACTGCACAGATACACGCAGGCACAGTCACAACGGTTATGGGGAACAGTATGCGGAATGACCGACTAATTAAAGTGCAGCCGAAAGTCCGGGGCGCGGTATTTCTTCTCTGTGTATTAATGGTCGGGTGTTCCCATGAAACATGGACAACGGTAGAGGAAACATCCCGTTTGCCATCCACAGCAGCGCCGATCCTGGCACCAGTCAGTTGGGTGGCGATGGCCGGCAGGGCTGCCACCAGACCTGTATCCAATGGAACGGATACCGAGCGCGGTAAACAATTCGTGTTGACACGCAGGGTACTGGATGACTTCAGCAGCGACGGGAAATTCATGGAAGAGATGCTTACAATGCAGAGCCGCTTCCGTGCCCGCGACTGGGGCGAGATATACCCGGAGCAGCTCAAGGCCAACAACAGCTCCACCAATAGCAAAGGTGCTGTCGGTCGCTTTTCGACCGGAAGTAAAGGGTCGATCATCATCATTACGGATGAAGGGTCCGAATTCAAGGTGCGGTATGAGGATGAACCTGAGAAATAATTTCCCGATCATCACGCTGGTCATGCTCTTTCTGGCAGCTCCGTTCGCTTACGGGGCTGGCGGAGCCTGCAAGGGCAAGGTGCTCAATCCGGTGACCGACATCTGCTGGCAGTGCATGTTTCCGGTGAAGATGGGGAGTGTCTCTTTCGGCAATGGTGCGGAGCCGGCTCCCGGCACTATCACATCGCCGGTCTGTGCCTGTCCGGACAGCAAGGGGATTTTGATCCTTGGGGTATCTACCGCATTCTGGGAACATGCCCGGCTGATCGAAACGGTCAAGGATCCTTTCTGCTTCCCGGTCATGGGTACCGGCATGACCAACCCGAAACCGGGCTTTTCTTCCGGAGAAATCCGCAGCAAGGAGTATGGCGATTCGGACTTTGCTTTCCAGCAGGCCCATTATTACTACTTTCCGGCCTGGTCGATCCTGAAGCTGTTCATGGATTTTCCCTGTGCGGAGAACCGGGCGTTCGACCTGGCCTACATGACGGAAGTTGATCCGATGTGGAACGACGACAGCCTGTCATTCATCATCAACCCGGAAGCGCTGCTGTTCGGCAATCCGGTCTCGCAGTTGGCGTGCGTTGCCGACAGCGTGGCGGCAACCGTGACGTATCCTATCGATCCCCTGTTCTGGTGTATGGGGAGTTGGGGTTCATTCTATCCGCTGTCAGGGAGCATGATTGAGAATAATCCACTCAACGTCAATGCCGGGCTGGCGGCCCGGATGCTGTTCAAGCTTGGTCGTGAAACTCTCCTTTATGATACCGGCATCAATCAGTGTGCCAGCGCCGGAGTCGTGACTCCAATTCTCGTCAAAAGCAACTACCGGCTTCAGATTGCACGTCCGGTGCGCGGTAATGACTGTATCCCCATCGGCAGACCGTCACTCCTCTGGGGAACGGCAAAGAACCCGCCTTTCGGGACTACTACCACGTCGGCTGATAATTTTCTCTGGTCACTGACACGAAGGAGGGTCTGTTGCGTCGGCTATGCGCTCAATTAATACTGGTCCTCCTGGTCATCCCCGCAGTTGTACGCGGGGACAATCCCCGGTTTGGCATCCCGGAAGTGGCAGTCAGTCTGGATAAGGCAAGCAAGATGGCAGAAACTGTCACCATCCCGACAAACAACTCCGAAGTGGAAATGGCGAAAATCGCGGAGAAGATGAACGCCTACTACCGGTCCCCGGAATTCCAGGGGAGACTGAAGAGCGAGACGGAACGGATACAAGGTGAGCTCTTCGGCGATGCTTCGGTCAGGTTCTACCCTGACAGCAAGACTCCCGCATCACACGGAAAACTCGGTAACGATGAACGAGTATACCTGTTCATCTCATCAGCCATGCCGCTGCAGACGGTCAGGAACTATGCTGCTTCGGTGGCACGTCTGGGTGATCCCAATGTCACTCTGGTCATGCGCGGCTTCGTGGATGGCATGACGAAGATTCAGCCGACGATCAGGTTCATCGGTTCTGTGTTGCAACGTGATCCTGTCTGCAATCCTGCAGAGGAAGAGTGCGAGAGATTGCCGGTAGGAATTGCCATCGATCCACTGCTGTTCAGGCGGTACGGAATTGACCGGGTTCCTGCTGTTGTCTATGCCAAGGGACTAAAAGCAGATGATGCCGCCCTGAGTGAAGGCGACTCCAAAAACGTCAGCATTACGGAGCACCATACGGTTTACGGTAATGCCAGTCTCGAATATTTGATCGAGCAGATCCAGAGAGAAACCGGGGCACATTCTCTGACCGCCCTGCTTACTGCTCCGGCTACAAAAACTGAACAGAGGAAGTGAGGCTTGCCGCATGAAAGATGAATCATTTGGTAAAAACCCCGATCCACGGGAGATCGGCTTCGGGAGCGTCTCGGATTTATGGCGAAGACCGAAAACAAACAGTGAGCGACATGAACTACACAAGGGAAGTGATACATATTGCATAAGCGATGAATCTTTCAGTGATAACGAAGATCCAAGAGAAATCGAGTCCGAGAATAACTCGACTATCAGGCGAAGAGCGGAAAACCCTCGTGAACAGCAAGCCGACATGTTCAAGGTGAAATTTTACGAATGGGCAAATTTCATTTCTACAGTGTTCTTGTATGCGCTCGTATCGGCATCAGTTTCGCTGGCCACCATAGCCGGTTATGACCGCTGGTACGCCCAAAAGGTCGTGGCCGTTGACATCAAGGGATACATAGCCGAGCAACGGGACAACTACCTGGCCGGGAAACTGAATGATGACGAGTTGAAGAGGCGTTTTGACCGACTTGAGGCCGTCATAACAGCCCTTCCCAAAAACCGGGTGGTCATCATGGGTGACGCGGTGGTGCGCAATGCCGAAACCATTAAACCTTGATTTCCGCAACTGGCGGCTCTGGCTGGCTATCACGGCACTGCTCGTGGTGGGGACGCTGCTCCCCTACAAGATCAGTGTTACACTCACGCCGTCTCTCACGCATCGGATCTACTGGCTCACCCGGAATCCGGACAAGGTGGTGCGGGGTGATTACGTCCTGTTCAGGCACAAGGAACTTACAACCCGCATGGGGATGGAAAAGTCCGAGGATGTCATGAAAATCCTTGGCTGTAACGAGGGGGAACTGCTCACCGTCGATGCGGAGAAGAATTTCTACTGCAACGGTGAGTACCTGGTGCGGGCAAAAGACAAATCTTTGAAGGGGGAACCGCTGCAGCACTTTGTTTTCAACGGCACTATCCCCAAAGGTGTCATGTTCGTCATGGGGCAGCACAAAGACAGCTTCGACTCCCGTTATTTTGGATTTGCCGAGAAAAACCGTATCCTGGCAAAAGCCTACCCGATTTTCTGAAAGGAGCCGCCGTGCCTATCGAAAAGCTCAACCCACTGCACTACATGGGGCAGGCGGAATATACCGGTTTCTGGCAGAAGCTCTTTGCCACGCTCCTTTATGGTTTCTGGGGGCGCTTCTTTTTTGTCGCTCTGGTAGTCTCGGCTTTCTGGGTTGGTGTGCGTCAGAGAAACCCGACATTGGCCGCAATCTGCCTGCTGCTGGCGGTTATCGTCGCCTATGGTGGCGGTGTCATGAATCTGGTCAGGTCATTGACAGGATAGGGGGCGTCATGTCGAAAGATAGCAACAGCTCACCTGATGTAATGCCGGTACCCCAGAGCAACGAGATTCACCCGCGAGGGCTCCTGGAGGCGATCTCCTACATAGATCAGAACTTTGCCAACGAACTGGGCGGTTGCATAATCAAGGCCCGCTTCCTGACTACCAAGCAGCGGCTTGAATTCATGGAAGTGGGATTCCGGAGTGCTTTTGCTTCTGGCATCGTTTCGGCGTTCCTGACCCCTGTGGCCATCGGTGTGATTGAACAGTATATCCCCATGTTCGGTGATACATCTCCGACCTTTTTCGACAAGTTCAGTGCCTTCCTGCTGGCTCTCGGTTTTTCACTGGGATACGCCATCTTCATGGCCAAGGCATCCACCTGTTTCATCGGCGAATACACCCGGGCGATGGTACTGAATCTTCTGGGCGGTATGGTGTTAGGAGCCATCGTCAAAGCGGTTCTTGCTTTCATCGCCTTCCATTTTCTCTATTTCAAGATCTTCACCGACAAGAACGTTCTGTGGGCGGTGGCAAAGCTCTATTACGCCAAGACCTCGCCCAGTACGGTCGCCTCGATTTATTACTGGGTGCAGGGATTCAAGGGGATCTTCCTTATCTCAGCGTACTTTGTTCTGGTATCCACGGCAGTATTCATTGTCATTCCGATAGTCGCCATGCTGGTCGCCTGGCGGCGCAACCGTAAACTTATCGCTGCAGGAGTAGTACATGTCGATACGGACCGTATCTAGGCTCGGCCTCACACTACTGTTGGTACTCATCCCCACCATGGCACTGGCCCTGGATATGGAATTCTATGTCTGGGGTGGTCACGACGCGGTGGTGAATGCCTTCAGCAAACTGGCGCTGATCTTCGGCGACAACGCCTACAAGTCGCTCTACTTCGTGGTCATCGCTGCCGGACTCTTTTTCGGAGGGGTGACGGTATTCGCCAAGTCGCTGGGAACCGCCAACGGTTCGGTCATGACCTGGATCGTGCCGACCATGATCGGCATCATGGTGTACCTGGCTCTGGTTGTCCCCAAGGGAACCATCCATGTCTATGATCCGGTCTTTAACAAGAATCAGGCGGTCGGCGGCATTCCGGATGGTGTGGTAGCGGTGACCGGCATCCTGAACAAGATCGAACGCGGTTTAGTGGATATTGTCACCACTGCCGGAGATCCATTGAATTACCAGACCCAGGCTGGCGGCAAAGGTTTTTTGGGTCTCGCCCAGCTTACAAGCATTCCACTGTCGGCGGTGGACAGTAATCTGGACGCCTCCATGCGGCGTTACGTCAAGGATTGCGTATCCTATGCACTGATGAATCCCAATGCCAACCTCACCGTGGATGAACTGCGCAAAACGACCACCAATTTTGTCGGTTCACTGGACAAGGCGGTCAATCCGGCCATCTGGACGGTTTATTACGATGTAGCAAATCCACAGGGGCAGACGCTTACCTGTACCGACTCCTGGACCAGCATCAAAGCGGCGCTCACCCCGGCCAATCTTGAAAAGAACATCCAGTCGGTCTGTGCCAATCTTGGCTATGACGTAACCGATGCTGCAGCCATGATCCAGTGCAAGACGGTACTGAACAATGTTAATACCGGTATCGGTCTGGGAGCGGCAAGCATTGACGATTTTCTGAAGCAGGCCTACGTCTCCCAGCGACTGGAGGAGATCTTCCGTAGTGGTAATGCTGCCGGTGCCACCAATTACCAATTCCTGCTCAGCGCTTCCGGTGCCATGAAGTCGGCCAACGAATGGTTGCCGATCCTGAAAGCGGCACTTACTGCCATCGCTGTTGGATTGCTGCCATTCCTGGCGCTCTTCATTCCCACACCGCTGATCGGAAAGGCGGTCGGGATCATCGCCGGCTTCTTCATTTGGTTGACTGCATGGGGTGTCACCGATGCCATTGTTCACCAGTTTGCCGTGGACTATGCTAATCGGGCTTATGAGATAGTCCGGCAGAACAAGCTGGGTATGGATGCCCTCTACTTCTTTCCTGACCAGACGGTAAAGATACTTGGGATGTTTGGTACGCTTCGGATGAGTGGAATGATGCTGGCGACGGTTATTACCGGTATGTTGATCAAGTTCGGCGGTCATGCCATGGCGATGATGGCCGGAGGGATGGTCAGCCAGGTTCAGTCCGCAGGCAACCGGGCAACACATGAGGTTGAAGATCCCGCCGGTAGAGCGTCAGCCATGCAGCGTAATGTTACTGCTATGCCGACCCAGGCCTGGAGCAATGAGCATAGCTTCCAAGCCAGGCAGGCACAGTCGCTGGTCAGCATGTCTGGTAAAACCACGGCGACGAGCGATATGATCCGGGACTTCGGCATGGAGGCTTCGAGCCGGATATCCGCTGATAGCGAGATTGGCAGATCAATCGGTTTCGGCGGCAGCGGCAGGGCAATGCGTGAAGGTGGTCTGTCATCAGCCTACGAGTTGAAATCATTTGATGGCCGACTGGGACTCGACAGGTCGGCTGCTACCAAAGATGTAGTTTCAGGCAGTTACGGCGGCGACACTCAGGCCTTCGCGAATATGGGAGTTGCCAACGACCGGGCCTTGGCAAATGTCTTTGGCTCCGGTGAAAACTATTCAGATTTCCTGACTGCCAATATGGACAAGAGTGTCGGGCAATTGCAGGGTGAAATGGGAGCATATGCCGCTGCCAGGTCTCTCGGGTTCAATGGGAACTGGCGGGAGTTTAATGCCATGCGCTCGGAAGTTACAGCCCTGGGGGATTTTGCCAATACCGATGCGGTGAACAAGATTGCCGATAACTACGGAATCTCATCCGGACAACTTATGCAGATGAATGCCCAGTTTCAGCAGAGCAAACATGCATCAGAGGTTACCGGGCTTTCTAATCAAATGGGTGGTCCTGTTGCCGCCGGTACTGAGGCTGGTCATGTCGTGGCAACGGAAACCGGAGGCAAGATCCAGGGAATCTATGCTGGGGGCGGTTACGGCAACTACCAACAGCTAACCAGCAATGATGTCTCAGGACGGATTGCCCGCAACCAGCTTGTTCATGCTGCAGCGGATCAGTTGGTTGGACGGATTGCTCCGCAACTCAAAAACGATCCGGAGATGTACCAGGACGGTCACCTGACCGAACGGGGCTTTGCCGAGATGCAGAAGGCGATGGAGGGGCAGAACATCAACTTCACGACAGTTGACGGCAAGAGTGCGGTCAATGTCGGTATGGATGGCGGGATCGTCAATTCGTCTGATTCCGGTACCGTTGCCAAAGGAGACAAAGGACAGGCACTCGAACTGCAGAAGCAGCTTCGTTCTGCCGGATTCCAGAGTGCTGCTGCCCATGTCGCCAAGCTGTCCGGCCAGGCCTTCGACTACAGGGCTGATTACGACCGGAACGGCAATCTCGCGTCGTTTGCCGTTGATCAGGGTGGCCGGGTGCAGAAGTTTGATCTCGGTCAGAGCAAGGCCGGGACAGATATCGAGCGTCTGGATCGAAACGTGTCGACTACTGACAAGGGGCTGCGCAAGACGGTTGGTGATTTCATCAAGACTGGCTACGAGAACCAGTCACTGAATGTGTCACGGAAGTCCGGAAGTTATATGATCCAGGCTGGCGGCAAGCAGATGATGGTCAATGGTGACTGGTATTATGCCAAGAACGATAAAACCGGCAAAATGGAGGTAGTCGGTGGATCGTTCTCCAACGGACTCGACGGAAATGTCCTTATGTATGCCAAGGACAAGGATGGCAACCTGCACTACTCTCAAGTCCAAGGGAAGATGGACAAGAGCGGGAATCTCATTGCCGGACAGCGGTCGGAGATTACCGAGGACCAGTTTGTTCAGTCGTCACAGCAGGGGGCGGCTGTTGTCAGTACCAGGTCAGGTGGTGGAATTACCGGGAGTATTCGTGCTGATGGTGGGGTTAAGGCAGATTATTCAAACAGGCAAACAGTTGGTACATCGGTCAGATCATTACAGGATCTTGCCGGTAGTGCAGCGAGTAGCGATTTTGTCGAAGGTCGGTCTATTAATGCGGGAACTGCTGCTACAACGATAGCTGTTGGTAGAGGGGCTCTGCACGAAACCTCTGGATTGATTGGTGACGCGGCAACAGTCGCCAGGCCTTTGACTTCTTCAATGGAAAAGAATGCCGCTAAACGTGAAGCTGAGTCTCGAATGACTGAACAAGTTGCCAGGACGGCTGAAACTCGTGTTGAAAGAGATTTGCAGAGGACGGGGAGAATCCTTCAACATCAAAGCAAGAATTCTCTGCTGCCGAAAGGCGGTGGACCGCAACCATACAAAGGATCGAGGAGGTAATTCGTGTTGGATAAGATTCTCTTGGTATCAGATGGAATAATAGTCATTGCAACTGATACATTTTCTTTGCCGGACAACCATGACACGTCAATTTCACTATATGTTCAAGAGCATGGGGCTGATTTGCGGATAGGAAGCTGTGTGATCAATCTTCCGGTTGCGATCCTTGAGCATTTAGAACGGGCAGATGGTACGAATGTATATTTTTACCAATCATCTCCGTATGCCATCGTTGCACCATTTGTCGGCGGGGTTGAAATAAGTCGCGATGAACTCCTCAAAATAAAAGGGGCATGGGAATATTCCTATGCACCTTCATGAGCTATCACTTCTGTCATCAGAAATGTCGTCTAAAAAATCCCCAGTACCAATTCCACCATGAAGCACCGAAGAGAGATGTTGTTGGATAATATTCAGTACTTGTGTAGGCGTATTTCAAGTTCTCAAATAAAGTTTTTCCGTTAAGGTACCCATGGTAAAATCGGGTATGCACCCGGTTCATGAGCATCCAGGGGAACGAAATAGTCGTCAACCCGAGAGCCCATATCCAGAAACTCGATATAAACATAAGCCCAACCACCGCTCCCGCAAGTAGGCATGGGAGAACAGTTCCTGCAACCGCAATGAAGATTGCTGCAATTTTTTTTATCATGTCCTCCCTCCTTTCTCGACAGTCAAAATAGTCAGTTTTTCAACGTCAGTTTGGCCAGCTTAATATCAAATGTCAACTGTAAATACAAAAATTACAGCATGTTGCAGCACTCTGTTCTGATAGGACAGGGTTCTCTAATAGCGTTCTTTGTCGGTAGGAATGTACAGGTGCCATATCAAATTGACTTTGAGGGTGAAAAGAGGTATTAACATGTCGTAATTTCATGCATTTATGGAGGGTAAAGAGATGGGCTCTGTGCCCTTTAGGACATATTGTTCCAACTGAAGCCGCATTGTCTGCTCAAGTGCTGACAAACGGCTTTTTCTTTATCGGGTAATCTATGAGCAACGAAGCAGATACCTGCCGAAAATACGTGCTGCCGAAGCTGGTTGAGGCGGGTTGGGACAACGAGCCCCACCGTATCAACGAGCAAATTACCTTTACCGATGGCCGTATTGTTCTTGCTGGGAACAAGGTGAGGCGTCGTCCCCAGAAACGGGCCGACTACCTGCTTCGCTATACCCGTGATTATCTCATAGCCGTTGTAGAGGCCAAACCAGATTACCTGTCAGCCGGGGATGGTATACAGCAGGCTAAAGAGTACGCTGAGATTCTGGGTATCAAGTTTGCCTATGCCACTAACGGCATAGAAATCATCGAGTTTGATTATATGACCGGCCAGGAGCGAGTATTGACGGAGTTCCCGCCACCAGAGGAACTTTGGCAGCGACTGCAAAGCTCTCAGGCATTCTCCCCCGAATCCGCGCAACGCATTCTTTCACCTTATTACCACCACAGCGGCAAGAGTCCTCGCTATTATCAGGAAATCGCCATCAACCGGGTTGTGCAGTCGGTTTTGCAGGACAATAAACGAATCCTGCTGACCATGGCCACCGGCACCGGCAAAACCGTAGTCGCCTTCCAGATTTGTTGGAAACTCTGGAGCGCCCGCTGGAATGCAACCGGCGAGCATCGGCGCCCCAAAATTCTGTACCTTGCTGATCGTAATATTCTGGTCGATGACCCCAAGGATAAGATCTTTGCTCCCTTCGGCGATGCCCGCTGGAAGATCGAGAATGGCGAGGCCAACAAAAGCCGTGAGATGTATTTCGCCATCTACCAGTCGCTGGCCAAGGACGAACGGCGACCGGGGCTCTATAAGGAGTACCGGCCGGACTTCTTCGACCTGATCATAGTTGATGAATGCCACCGGGGAAGCGCCCGCGACAACAGCAACTGGCGGGAGATCCTGGAGTATTTCTCTCCGGCGTTTCAGTTGGGGATGACCGCTACCCCGCTCAGGGAAGACAACCGGGATACCTACCTCTACTTTGGCAACCCCATCTACCAGTACAGCTTGCGGCAGGGGATAGACGACGGTTTCCTGGCGCCGTACCGGGTCCACCGCATTATCACTGACTTTGATGCTGCAGGTTGGCGTCCCAGCAAGGGAGAGCTGGATCGCTATGGCCGGGAGATACCGGACGAGGAGTACCAGACCAAGGATTTTGAGCGGGTTGTCGCTCTAAAGGCCCGTACCGAGGCTATTGCCTGTCACCTGAATGACTTTCTGAGAAAGACTGACCGTTTTGCCAAGACCATCGTATTTTGCGTGGATCAGGATCATGCGGACGAGATGCGACGGGCACTCACCAACCTTAACCAGGATCTGGTAAGCCAGTACCCGGATTACGTCTGCCGGGTGACTTCGAATGAGGGCGATATAGGTCGTGGGCATCTCGGCAGGTTTCAGGAACTGGAGACCGAGACCCCAGCCATCCTTACCACCTCACAGATGCTGACCACCGGCGTCGATGCCCCTACCTGTAAAAATATCGTCCTGGCCCGCGTGGTTGGCTCCATGTCGGAGTTCAAACAGATTATTGGCCGTGGCACCCGTGTCAGGGACGATTACGGCAAGCTCTGGTTCAGCATCCTCGATTATACCGGCAGTGCCACAAGGCTCTTTGCCGATAGTGATTTCGACGGGGATCCGGCTCTGGTCAGCGAAGAGAAGATTGATACGAGTGGCGCCACCTACGAAACGACCATTATTGAGGAAGCTCCCGTTGTGGAAGATGGCGGCGTTCAGGATGACTACGGCCCGGCAGGGGTTGTCATTGATGACGTCACAAAAGAACCCCGCAAGTACTATGTCGATGGCGGACAGGTGGCGATTGCCGCCCATCTGGTTTATGAACTGGATCCAGACGGCAAGCAGCTCCGTGTCGTCAAATACAGCGACTATGCCGCTGACAAGGTTCGTACTCTGTTCACCGGTGCTATTCGGATGCGAGAACAGTGGGCCAATCCAAAGGAACGGGCCGAAGTTATCCGCCAGCTTGAGGAGCGTGGTATCAACTTTAATGAGCTGGCAGACTCCGTTGGGCAACCAGAAGCTGACCACTTTGATCTGCTCTGTCACCTGGCCTTCAATGCGCCGTTACGAACTCGCCGCGAGCGGGCTGAACGCCTTAAGCATGACCGGAAGGATTTCTTCGATCACTACGGCCCCGAGGCCAGGGCCATACTTGAAGAACTGCTGGAGAAATACGCCCAACATGGTACGGCACAATTTGTGGTACCGGACATCTTGAAAGTGCCGCCAATATCTGGGCGTGGGAATGTGATTGAGATTGCCGGGTATTTTGGTGGAGCGGAAAATCTGCGGGAAGCGGTGAATGAACTACAGACGCTGCTCTATGCGGGGTTTTAATGCAGGAATACGGATGTCACGATCAATCTCGCCTGGCGCGAATTAGATTCGTATATCAAGAGGTGTGATGTTGGCGAAATGTGTTTTGAGGTGACCGTTTTACTGAAAACTTAATCAACTGATGTGTCGTTTTAATCTCTTCGGGTAAATTCCTCGAAGCTCGCTTCGTTGAAAAATAAATTACCGTCGTGATACCTCGTAGCTTGCTGCGGGGTAGTTCATTGTGCGCAGACAAAAAAACCTGGGAAGATCACCGTTTCACGCGCATGTGCGCGTGAAACGGTCAGCAATGAGTTAGGCAAACACAGGAGAAAAAGTGATGTACCCATCATACAAAATAAAAGAGGCAAGGTATTTTTTGAATGAACTACGCGGTCTAAAACTTGCGAGTGAGGAATTTTGTTTTAATTTTTCCGCGCTACTGTCGGCGACCAGAAGTGCAACCTTTGCGATGCAGAGCTTATACGCGCACAAAGAAGGATATGAGAGAGAATATGGAAAGTTTCAAGATAAGTTAAAATTGTTACCATTTGCTAGAGAAATGTTGTTGTCAAGAAATATCTCCGAAAAACAAGGGCACAAAGTGCCCATATTGATTACGACCCTCATTAATTTAGACACAAATGATAAGCTCACTTATGAGTGCGACCCTCTGCCGCACGATGCCAATGATGTAATCAGAAGAGTGTCTTTCGAGTACGGTGATGATAAAGAAGGATGGATACCAGCTGACTTGCCGGGGGAAAAAAGAGCCGATTTGTATATGGCACAATTATCAAGTGCAATCAAAAGAATGACTGAGTCGGCTAATACAGAGACGAGTTACGGTATAAAGCTTCTTGAAAATGGGAAATATACTACAGTCGAAATTTTTTATGATGATACGGAATCCTTGTTAACAACACTTGAAGAAGCCGCAAATAGTTTTGAACTCCGTTGGCCTTCTTCAAGTCTATTTGCAGGATTAATAAAGGCAAGAATAGAAGGTGAAGAGCCCCGATAATCTTGCCGAAATGCCTAACACTTAGGTACTGCTGTTTCCGCTACGCTACACAGCAGACCCTCAAGCAGTTGGCTTCGCCACAGCTAACCCTTTAGACGTTATACCCCCATGAAAATAACGGAGACAAAATGAGAAGAACTTTTTTTTCGTTTCACTACGTACCCGACGTCTGGCGTGCTTGGAATGTTCGCAATTGCTGGGTAGTCAAGGCAGAGGATCAGGCCAGCATTGGTTTTTTCGATAGTAGCGTATTCGAAGCTTCCAAAAAAGAAAGTGATGACTCTCTCAAGGCTTTCCTCCGAGATGGGGTAAAAAATACCTCTGTGACTTGTGTACTCTCGGGTACTGACACTTGGAGTCGGCGCTGGGTCAGATACGAAATCGCCCGCAGCCTAATCAAGGGCAACGGGTTATTGACAGTCTATATACATGGTGTAAAGAACAAGGATGGAGTAGTCGCTGTGAAAGGCGCTGACCCACTGGCGCAGATGGGTGTATATAGAACTGAAAAGGGAATTTACCTTGCCGAGTGGAAGAGCGGCAAATGGATTAAATACGACGATTACACACTCGCTATTCCGGAGAGCGATCTATGGTTTACCGCCCCAAGTGACAACAATGTCGTACAACTTTCAAATCACTGTATGAGCTATGATTTTACGGCACAGAATGGACGCCAGAACATCGGCGGATGGATCGAGACAGCTGCTGGGCTCGCGGGCTGGTAAAATATCTACAGTACGAATGCGAACCCAACGTTTGAACCACAAGAAAAGAGGATGCAATGACAACTCGTCTTCCGCTGCTTGGCATAAGAGTCCATATTTCCGGGGCTATTCACGATAACGCTTCTATTGAACAGGCAAAAGCGATTCAACTATTTGTTCAGAGGCTTAGTCAAGCTGTATTCAGGGAGGGAGGTACCATTATTCACGGCAGCCACCCAACTCTCCAAGATCCGCTTGAAAATTCCGCTAAGCAGTTTGTTGAGTCAGGCGGTCGGAAGGATGCGCTTACTTTTGTTCGTACCCAGAAGTTTTCTGCCACAGCTGAACAACTTGCAAATATTGAAGATCAACGTGAATACGCTGCTGTTCAGATCATTCCATCTATCTGTAACAGACCTGATGAAAGCTTAGTTCCCATGAGGCAATGGATGGCTGAAAGATGTGATGTTGTCGTCGCAGTAGGTGGGAAATGGTATGACATCAACAAACCTCGCGCTGGAGTTCCGGCTGAATTGGAAGAAACCTTGGCCCGTGGAAAATCTGGGTTTGCAGTAGCGGGGTTTGGTGGGGCCATTGAAGGTTACGTAAGAGATGACGAGACTGTGTTTTGTCGTTTGCGCAACGGTCTTTCTGAACAGCAGAATCGAGCATTTGCTACGTGCACTGTTGTTGATGAGCTTGTGGGCACAATAATATCTCAGCTAAAGTTACTTCCACTGGCACGAGAGAGTATCTCTAGTGGGCGCCTATTTCGAATCCTGGCGCTTGATGGCGGCGGCCTACGAGGCACCTTTACCGCTGCTGTCCTCGCTAAGTGGGACGATATGATAAAGAGTGGTGGCGGGAACCAATTAGTAAAACATTTCGATCTTGTTGCGGGTACATCTACAGGTGCGATTCTCGCCATAGGCCTCGGCCTCGGTCTAACCCCAGCTGAAATGCTTTCCTTTTATCGAACGCAAGGGCCTAAGATATTCCCCAAAAACCGCAAACTGCGCCACTGGCTGAAATCCAAGCATGAATCTCAAACTCTACGAGAGACGCTTCAATCGGTGTTTGGAGATCGCATACTAACGCAGGATTCTCTCTGTAGGCTAGTGCTCCCTACTGTGAGGGCAAACCATGGTGAAGCAGAGGCTATTGTAACTGCTCACTGTCGCGACCGGACTGCATTTGCGGCAATATCCGCCGTAGATGCAGCTCTAGCATCTTCTGCCGCACCAACATACTTTGATGAAGCAATAGTTGACAATGCAATATCGGTTGAGAGTTATCTTGATGGCGGAATTTGGGCAAACAATCCAGTATTGCCTGCAATAGCTGAGGCGGTTCGTCACCTCAAAATACCGCTTGATCGAATTGATGTCTTGAGCATCGGAACGATGTGTAATGAAACCGATTTCACAGAGTCCCTAGGCAAAGGAAAAGTAGGATGGGCACCGACAAGCGCCGATCTTTTTTTTGCGGCACAGGAGCACGCGGCTACCGAACTAGCAGACAGTTTTTTGAGTCCAGCTCGCCATCTGAGGGTAAATCAGCAGACGCTTTGTGAAATCAAGCTTGACGACGTGGAAGCAATTGAGGACATGGCCCAACGTGGGTCTAATGTTGGAAAGGATTCCTTTGTTGCGGTTCGCTCACGCTTCCTTGATGGCTTTCACACTCCCGACTGGCGCGGCGACCGATGATTGTCAACACAGGTTGTCTATAACGGGAATCCAGTAACCATAATGCCGTTAATCTGAAAGGTTATAAAAATGGCAAACAATTTACAGGATATGCTCACGAGGTTAGATGGTCTGTCAGATCACGTGATGATACCCGAAAGGAAACAAATATTTCTTAGCTATGCTAGAGAAGACATCGACTCGGCAAGAGAGCTTTATCGTGTCCTCAAAAGGCTAAATAAGCTTGTATATATATGGTTTGATGAAGAATCTCTTCAACCAGGGCAAAATTGGAAACAGGAAATCACGAAGGCAATTATACAATCTGATTTGTTCATAGCGTTGATGTCAAATCATGCAGTTAATAAACGAGGTGTAGTGCAGAAAGAACTGCGCCAGGCCATTGAGGTAATGGAAACAATGCCTCCTGATAAAATATATCTTCTCCCTGTGCGACTTGATGACTGTCAACCTCAACATCCGATGTTAGCGGAGATACATCGCGTAGACTTATTCCCAGATTTGGAGGCTGGAGTACAAAAGCTTATCTTAGCGATTATGCCGCAGATATACAGCATCACAGCATTACCGGTTGGTTTTTCGCGAGTTAATCTTTTGCAGATTGTTAATGAGGCCTATAATTTGGTGAATGATACAAATAACCGCTATGAGATCCAATTAAATCAGCACATGAGTCAGTGCGAGATATTTGGTGATACCCACCAACTTAGCCAAGTCATTCTTAATATGATTATTAATGCCCAGCAATTTGGCAATTCGAAGTATCCCATAGAAATAGATGTGTATCGGGTTGGGTCATCGGCATTTGTAAAAGTAAGTAATATCGGCAAATACATCCCAAAGGACGACATCTATTCCAGGCGGATTTTTCAACCATTTTATACAACTTACTCAGGAGGCACAGGACTTGGATTGGCAGTTGCGAATTCAATTATTGAATTACATGGTGGTTCGATTTTAGTAGAAAGCACTCTGGTCCCAGATTCTGACCCCACTGCTGATAATAGCGCTGAAGCTGTGACCTCTTTTATTATGTCTATCAATTTAGCGACTAAAAAGTAAACGACATCCATGCAATTTTCATTCACCATTTGCGCCTCGGAGCCATAAATGTCACGCAAAACCATAAACTCATTATCAACCGCCCAACAACTTGGCTCTATCGTAAAATCATCCCGCGACATCATGCGCAAGGACAAGGGGCTTTCCGGCGACATCGACCGGCTCCCCGTACTTACTTGGATCATGTTCCTCAAATTCCTCGATGACATGGAGCGAATTCGGGAGGAAGAAGCGATCCTTTCCGGTGAGAAGTTCCGACCGGCAATTGAGGCACCGTATCGCTGGCGCGACTGGGCCGCACGGGAAGACGGCATAACCGGCGATGAATTGATAGCTTTCGTCAACAACGATGAAGCGGTCCGTCCGGATGGAACCAGGGGCGCAGGGCTGTTCGCCTATCTGCGCGGCCTCCAGGGGATCAACGGCGGCGACCGGCGGGATGTCATCGCCACCGTCTTCAAAGGCACCATCAACCGGATGATCAATGGCTACCTGTTGCGGGACGTGATCAACAAGGTCAACGGCATCCACTTTACTTCGTCTGACGAAATTCACACCCTGAGCCACCTCTACGAATCCATGCTCAAGGAGATGCGCGATGCAGCCGGTGATGCGGGAGAATTCTATACCCCTCGCCCGGTTGTCCGCTTCATGGTCGATGTCCTCAATCCCCAATTGGGTGAAACCATCCTTGACCCGGCCTGCGGCACTGGCGGTTTTCTGGTGGAGACCTACAGCCACCTGGAGAAGCAGTGCACGACCGTTGAAGAGCGCAATATTCTCCAGGGAAGCAGCATTTATGGCGGCGAAGCCAAGCCGCTCCCCTATCTGCTGGTGCAGATGAACCTGCTGCTGCACGGGCTGGAATTCCCCAGAATCGACCCGGATAACAGCCTCCGCTTTCCGCTCAATGAGATTGGCGACCGGGATCGAGTGGATGTCATCCTGACTAATCCCCCATTTGGTGGTGAAGAAGAGAAAGGGATTCTCAACAACTTTCCCGCCGAGATGCAGACCTCGGAGACGACGCTGCTCTTTCTCCAGATGATCATGCGCAAGCTCAAACGCCAACCCAAACCTGGCCGAGCCGGAGTGGTCGTCCCCAATGGCATGCTCTTCGGCGACGGCATCTGCGGGCGAATCAAGGAACGACTGATCAAAGATTTCAACCTGCATACCATAGTGCGTCTGCCCAATGGCGTTTTTGCCCCGTATACCGGTATCCCCACCAACCTCCTTTTCTTCGACCGTTCCGGGCCGACCAAAGAGGTCTGGTACTATGAACAGCCATTGCCGGAAGGGCGGAAGAACTACACCAAGACCCAGCCGGTCCAGTTCGAGGAATTTGCCGATTGCCTGTCATGGTGGAACAACAAGGAGGAGAACGAGCACGCCTGGCGGGTGCCGGTAGAGCGGATCATCGAGAACGGCTACAACCTGGACATCAAGAATCCCACCGGCAAAGATGACTTCGAACATCTGCCGCCGGAGCGGCTGGTAGAAGATATTGTCAGGAAAGAGCAGCGAATACTTGAGATCATGGGCGAGATCCGGCTGGTACTTGCCAAGGGTGTAGTAGATTGAAAGGGAAATGCAAAAATAAGATCAGCCACTTCACTAAAATAACCGCCTTTACAAATAAGTAAAGTAGTGGTAAAAAGTAAAGCATGAAGATTGAACATGAGAAAAATGCGTTGAAACAGGTGGTAGACCGGCTGGAGAAGCTCATCGGTGTTAGCGCCGACAGGGTTGACTACGAGCCTCTTACAGGTACTCCGCAAAGCGAAAGATACCGGCCAGACCTTGTTATGGAGGCAGGTGGATTCCGGTTCGTAGTTGAGTACAAGTCATCACCCCTGATTGGCTCTGTTGCCGCCGGCATTGAGCATTTGATACGCTACCCCGCCAAACCTTCCGATATTCGACTGCTGGTTACACCATTCATGGGAGAAACCGGGATTGGTAAGTGCGCCGAGGCCGGTGTTTCCTGGCTGGATCTCTCGGGCAATGCCGATATTACCGCTCCCGGCCTCCGTCTCTTCGTCCGTGGCGAAAAGAACAAGTTCATCTCCCCCGGGCGCAATGAAAATCCCTTTGCCCCGAAAAGTTCGCGAATTGCCCGACACATGCTGTATCAAACAAACCGTGCCTGGACGCAACGGGAGCTGGCAGACGAAACAGGTCTGGGGGAAGGATTTGTCAGCCGGATCGTTAAATCACTTGAAGCCCAGCAGCTTATCTCCCGTGACAATCAGGGGAAACTCATTGTCGCCAAGTCAGAAGTAATGCTGGATGCGTGGCAGCAAGGGTACGATTTCACAAAGCATGAGATACTGCGCGGCCATGTGGCCGGACGATCCGGGGAAGAGATTCAAGGGAAAATCAGCAGCACCTTGAAAAGTCTGTCTGTTGATCATGCCGCCACCGGGCTGGGGGCTGCATGGTTGTATTCCAGGTTTGCCGCGTTTCGCACTGTTACCATGTATCTGAAAGAGTGGCCGGACAAGCATATCCTGGAACAGATCGGCTTCCGGGAAAACACCTCCGGAGCCAATGTTTGGCTGATCATTCCGAAAGACCCCGATCTCTTTTACGGCATACAACCCGTTGCCGACATTCCTTGTGTTCATCGCATCCAGGTCTGGCTTGACCTGAAATCCCTCCCGGAACGGGCTAAAGAAGCAGCTACCGAGTTGCGGAAAAATCTGGAGTTCCCATGACGTTTCACACTGCCGCCGACTATACCCCCGAACAGACTGACTTGATCCGTGCCGCCACCCTTACGGCAGCGACCATACTCGGCGATTATATGGATGATCTGGTTGTTGTCGGAGGATTGGTGCCCAGCCTCCTCATCCCTCCGACAGCACTCCCAATCGGAGCCGAACCGCATGTAGGTACGATGGATCTTGATCTTGGACTTGATCTGGCAATTCTTGATGATCATCGGTACGAGGGTATCGCGGAGCGTTTGAGGGATTCGGGTTTTACCCCTGACATCAGTAATAAAGGGAATGAAGTCCGTCAGCGCTGGACCCATACGCGAAATCCGTCAGCAAAAATAGAATTTCTTATTCCGCCGATCAATGAAGAGGCAGTCCCAGGGAAATTACAATCACTCGAAAAGGGCCTGGCCGCTTTTATTATCGAGGGGCTTGAAATCGCATTTAGTGAGCGGATTAGAGTCAGGCTTGACGGGACGACCCTTTTTGGTGAAACCGCATCGCGTGAAATCCCCGTGTGTAATCCAGGTGCGTTTGTCATCCTGAAGGCGCTGGCGTTCCGCAATCGCGGGAAATTCAAAGATGCCTACGATCTTTACTACATGACGAGAAACTATGGTAGCGGCACGGAAGACGTCGCTGCTTTTTTTAGCCACCTGATTGAAACCGCCCCTGGTCGTCGTGCTGTCGCTATTCTTCGCGAGGATTTTCTTGACGAAAGAGCACTCGGACCGATGCGGGTGGCGCTTTTTGCCTCCGGGGCCGAGGACGCGGAGATGCAGGCGGATGTCGTTGGTTTCGTCTCGGAACTTCTCAGGATGACGGGCGTATGAGTGGCGCGTGGCCGCTGGTGGCGCTTGGAGAGGTGCTGAAGAAGTCTGAGGAATTGGTTTCTATTGACCCAAATGCCTTTTATCGGGAAGTGACGATCAAACTCTGGGGCAAGGGTGTTGTGCTACGCCGTGAGGTCTCTGGCACAGAGATGACGGCATCACGGCGAGCCATTGTCCGGCAAGGCCAGTTCATACTTTCGCGGATTGATGCCCGCAACGGTGCTTTTGGTCTTGTCCCTGAAATGCTTGATGGAGCGGTTGTCAGTAATGATTTTCCGGCATTCGATTTGAATCAGGAAAGGCTTACACCGAAGTTCCTAGAGTGGTTAAGCAAGACATCAGGATTTGTTGAACTTTGTAAGGCAGCCAGTGAAGGTACAACTAACAGGGTACGCCTCAAAGAAGAGAAGTTTCTTGCCATGGAAATATCCCTCCCACCGCTGGCCGAACAACGGTGCATTGTTGCGCGGATTGAAGAGCTGACGGCGAAGATTAAGGAGGCGCGGGGGCTCAGACGGCATGCGGTGGAGGAGACGGAGGCGCTGTTACACAGCACGTCCCGCAACTTGTTCTCTATGTCGAAATATAATGGGAGTGCAGTGCTTGCATCGCTTTGCACTGACATAATCGATTGTTTACACTCGAACGCGATATATTCCGATTCGGGAATTCCAACACTCCGATCTCCGGATATAGGATGGGGCAAACTTTTTCCCGAAACAGCTTTGAGAACAAGTGAAGATGAGTACCTTCGTCGAACTCGGAGGGGAGAACTTGTACCAGGAGACATTATCATCGTTCGAGAAGGTGGAGGAACCGGAAAAGCCGGCATTGTTGAAGAAGGTCATAAAATGAGCTTAGGGCAAAGAGTTATGCAAGTTCGCCCTGATTCCCGGAAAATTCTACCGCAATTCCTTTTGTACCAATGGCTCTCGCCGATTATTCAGCAAGATCAGATAGTTCCGCTCTCTAAAGGTTCAGCATCACCTCATCTCAATATCGGAGCCATAAGAAAGTTTCCCATTATGCTACCGTCAATTGAAGAACAGCACAACATCGTCACCCACCTGGACAACCTCCAAGCCAAGATTGACTCCCTCAAACGCCTCCAGACCGAAACTGCCACCGAACTGGATGCCATGGTGCCGTCGATTCTGGATAAAGCATTTCGTGGAGACCTGATTTGATTTTGACGGAGTCGAACGATCTCTGTTGGATGTCGCACAGTCCAATTATCATCGCCAATTCAACGACGACGAAGAAAAGTCCGAATATTTTGTGCCAGTCGAATGGATTTGCACAAAGCCGACAAACGAGGCCGTCTCAGAGGTAGGATTTTTCGGCAACCAGAATACGGTTACCCGCCCGAAGACACACAAATGGAATCATACCATTGAGCAGTTGAAGCAGCGGTTTGGAACAGTATGACGCGTACATTCTCAGTATGATAAATTTTCAAGGAGGAAGCAGGAATCATGACTAAAGCAGACATATTTGAAAAGGTTCAGGAAAGCATCGGCATGACACGCAAAGAATCAGCCGAGATGGTAGAAGCAGTTTTTGCCATTATGAAAAGCACGCTCGAATCCGGTGAGAATCTTAAAATATCCGGCTTTGGCAATTTTATCGTTAAACAGAAGGCTGACCGCCGTGGTCGTAATCCGCAGACAGGTGAGGCGCTCACCATTGAAGCGAGGCGGATATTGACGTTCAAGCCGAGCAATCTGCTTAGGGATGCAATTAACAAGTGAATATTCTGCATCAGCCGGACTCTCATGGAAAAGGGTATCTGCTACAACCGATACCGTTCGCACGATTTCTTTCAGGATGTGGCAAGCAGAATCAAGGCTGAAGGATAACAACAAATGGAGGTTTCTGTAATGAGTAATGAGGATCTGCTGGCATCGCTCCAGGAATTACTGGAGGCATCCAGTGCCATGACCAGCGGTCAACTGCCAAGTGCGACACAACTGGAACGATATCAAGGGGCGAAAGAATGGGCGCAACGGCTCATTGATCGCGAGAATAAGGTCAAAAGCTCTCGCTTGTCGCCGTGAGGTCTGAAGTTTTTTTCGGTGGTGTGGATGTCGATGGTCATTCATGTGTCGTGGCCGCATGCTAACCTTTGGGCGGGAATTGATGTGGCTGCAAATATCAATATCACCGGAAAATTTGCTGGCAAATTTTGTTGATAAGGGGAAACTATGCCTGGAGCATACGCGCATATATCGGTAGTTAATGAATTCAGGAACACCGATAAGCTTCTTGCCATTCCTGACTTTCCGAAAGAAGCATCAAAAGCATTCCTGCGCTGGTTCAAGTTTGCAGAACTGGGAGCTGTAAGCCCTGACTATCCGTACCTGGCTGTAGATGACAGCGATGCCGCAAAATGGTCTGATCTGATGCACTACACCCACACGGGAGCGATGGTCCGGGAAGGCTCAAAGTTGCTTCGAGCCATTGATGGAGAGAAGAAGTACAAATGTCTGGCGTGGCTGCTGGGGTACTCCTCGCATGTTACCGCAGACATGACGGTTCATCCGGTAATCGAACTCAAGGTCGGCACGTATGAAGAGAATAAAACGAAACACAGGGTATGTGAAATGCACCAGGATGCCTTTATCTTCCAGAGGCTTGATCTTGGAGGGGTTGGAGTGTCAGACCATCTAGCATCAGGTATTGGCGCATGCTCTGCACCGGATGATGACGATAAGCTGGATGCTGACATTATCTCGTTCTGGAGTGCTTTGATGAAAGCTGTCCACCCGGATATTTTTGCCGCTAATCCTCCTGACATTCACAAGTGGCATGAGCGGTTCAATGAGATTGTAGATACAATATCATCAGCAGGAAATCATCTATTTCCTTTTGCCCGACATCTCGCAGCAGATTCAGGAATGGTCTATCCTTTGCCCGGGCAGATAGACAAACAGTATATTGAAGGCCTCAAGATTCCCAACGGAACCATGAGTTATACAGATATTTACACTGAGGCAGTGGACAATGTAGCAACAGTATGGGCGGATATAGCGCGTGGGACATTCAACGGCAACGACACAATTCTGGCGCGTTTCGGTGAGTGGAATTTAGATACCGGCAGGGATCAGGCAAACAATCTCATTTTCTGGGGGTAATAATGAAAAAATTCAACATCGGTGTGCGGCTGATACTGTTTTCCCTGCTGATCTTCAGCTCCGGGTGCGCCCATTACAACGTTGCGGATAAAGAAGAAATGTACTCACTGGCTTCTGCCCTTACTAAATTGACTACAGCAGTGGAAGAGAAAGTGCTGTTCAAGGAAGCACCGGCAGAAATGAAGGATATGGAGTTGGTAGATTTTTCAACCAGCCATGATCCACGACTGAAAGAGCCATTTGTGGGATATCTCTTAAAAGCGCAAGGGGTTAACGGTCATGCTGTTGTGCTCGTGTGCGATCAGAGTGGGCGCAAGGGGCTATTGGAAGATGGGGGTTGCTCTTCTGTCGTAGACAAGCAATGGTGGCGTGATCAGCCTGATCATCCCTGTGAAATATCTACCCGGATGTGTACCGCTAAGCAGGTTGAAGTACACTGATGAATTTATGGCTGCACTTTCAGATTACGCCACCAAGTTGACTCAATCCTCATACTCCGTACTCTCATCTATAAACGCAGATAATTTTCCGTTCCGCTGGCTTATAGCGTCTCCATATCTACGATCGTATATTTTGCTGTTAATGTCTCATTCTAACTGCTATAAATATACGAACGCATATATTATGGAGAGGGTTTTGAAATGAAGATTACAAGTGCAATAGACATTGGACGGCTCATCAAACAGAAACGTAAAGACGATGGCCTCACCCTGGAAGATGCGGCTGCAGTCTGTGGCGTAAGTTATGCCTTTCTGTCTGCTCTGGAAAACGGCAAGGAGACCGTGCGCCTGAACAAGGTACTGCAGGTCATCAAGTGCCTCGGAATCGAGCTGGATGCGAGTATCCGTACGTGGGCAACTCCAGGAGACGAATCATGACTATCGGCCTGCTTGTCAGTATAGATGAAGATGTTGTGGGGCGGCTCTGGTTTGATGAGAAGAAGCACTTCTGCTTCCAGTACGACAAGGAGTGGCTGGAGCAGTCGAGAATCCCATTGTCCCTCTCGTTGCCCTTACGTGCCGCCCCCTATTCCGACGATGAGTCACATCCCTTTTTCGCCAACCTCCTTCCTGAAGAAAAAATCCGTGCCGTGATTGCCCGGAATCTTGGTGTTTCCCTCAATAACGACTATGGGCTCCTGGAGCGGATCGGCGGTGATTGCGCCGGTGCGGTTTCACTCTATCCTGAGACCGGAGAACCGAAACGCGAACCCGGCACCTATCGCCAGCTCACGCTGGATGAACTCAACACTATTATCAGTGAACTCCCGCAACGGCCACTTCTGGCAGGGGAGAAAGGGATACGGCTCTCACTGGCCGGTGCCCAGAAAAAGCTGCCGATCTTTTATGATGAGCAACAATTTCATCTGGGATATGGCACCGCTCCTTCCAATTACATCATCAAACCAGCCATCGAGAACCTGGATGGCACGGTGGAAAACGAAGCATTCTGCATGGCCCTGGCTAACTCGGTTGGCCTGGATGTACCTCGATCATTCATCCATCAACATGGGGAAACACGTGTATTCATCGTCAAGCGCTTTGATCGCGTGATTGTCGGCGATGATACCAGGCGGTTGCATCAGGAAGATTTCTGCCAGGCGCTCCATATCCCACCTGAATACAAGTATGAATCCGAAGGTGGACCGTCTCTGGCAGCATGCTTCAATTTGGTTCGCACTGCCAGCATCAGGTCCGGCAAGGATGTGCTGTCGCTTTTGAACTGGGTGATCTTCAATTACCTGATTGGCAACTCCGATGCGCATGGCAAGAACATCTCTCTATTACTGTTGCCGGAAGGACCGATGCTGGCCCCATTCTACGATCTGCTTTCGACGAGGATTTACGCCCATTACGGGTTAGCGGAAGGTCTGGCTATGAAGATTGGTGGCGAGAGTGATCCTAACGCAATCCAGAAAAAGCATTGGGAACAGTTTGCCGAGGAGATCGGCATCAAGCCACGGTTGGTGCTGACCCGTGTTGCCGATCTTGCAAAGAAGATTGAGGACAACCGCTTGCAGCTCTTCAAGGGAGGATTCTCCCCCTATAAATGTGATGCCTTGTACCGCTTGATGCAATTGGTGGGGGAACAGGCAGAAAAAACCTTGCGAAAGATTGCGTAAGCACGCTACCAAGAGTGTCAGAGCCCACTCTTAATCAGTACGGCATCATGAACATTTCATGCGCCAGCTAGATTATTGTGTCTTGCCACTGCTAGATTATTGTGCTGTAAAAATAAAAAAGGCGACCACAAGGGCCGCCTCTATCCAGGCCGGACGGGTATCCGGCCTGAAGACTCTAGTAGGGTTTCACTCCCGAAAGAATGGCAAGAACTTCAAATTCGCCGCCTGCAAGATTGCTCCTGTGCAGCGCCTTTTCAAACTCCTCCCAACTCAGTGTGAATTCCCTACCGTTAATGCGTGCTCGAACTGACATGACTCTATCCCCCTTATCGTTGTGATGGTGGCCCAAAAGGGCTCCCTACAACCACCGCTGGGCGGTGGCTCTAAGGAACCCTTTTGGGCTGGGGGAAGAATCGAGGGAGGGCGCACAAAGCGCCGCTCCCTCATTATTATTTACAAGAGTCCCCGTTCGACAAAACTCAGGAACTCGCCATCACCAATGATGATGTGATCCAAAACCTTGATGCCTAGAATTTCGCCACTTTCCTTGAGACGTCTGGTAATGGCGATATCTTCCTGGCTGGGTGTCGGGTCACCTGTAGGGTGATTGTGCATCAGAATGATTGCCGCCGCATTTGAGATGCATGCCGTTTTGAAAACTTCTCTTCCTACCACGATGGCCTGATTGAGCGAGCCAATTGAGACTCGATCAAAGCAGACGATCCGGTTTTTACCATCAAGATGCAAGGTAATGAAATGCTCCTTCGTCTCCAGACGGAGTTCCCGGAACATCTCGAATACCTGCTGGGGTTGCGTAAAGCGCATCGATACCCATTTCGGGGCGTCATCTCTGACAACTTCGTTGCGGTAACGGGCTTCAATTGATTTTATGAAGATTCTTTTTGTTGTAGATGCTACTGGTTCTCCGAAGAGATCGAGATTCATGTCCGCCTCCTGAAATGTTGAGGGCGGACCACCCCGAGGGCAGTGTCCGCCCCCATAGGGTTGAAAGTTATTGATTCAGATTACTGGAGCGCCAACACGGCTTCCCTGAAGCTCACCACATCCAGCTCCATAACAGCGCTGATGGAATCCCATGACCGGTTGCAGACGAAACAGTGGACATGGTTGTCATACAGAGCCATTGATGGATTGCTGTCCTCATGAAACGGACAGCACCGGTGCCTTCCCTTGGGGAAGTCGATGATGCTGGTGATGGGATACTGCCGGGCTTGGTCGATCATCTCCGGGGTGATCCCGCCGGGCGTCTGCACCGTCTCCTTGCCGTTGACATGGTTCAGGAGCGCCGTCGCCTCCCGTTTCAGGGGGCGCAGCTCCTTTTCCTGGTCTCTGATAAAGGATTCAGTCAGGGCCTTAACCAGAGGATCGCGACTGTGTTCTATCCGCCGTCGTGCTCCCCAGATTTCACGCTCCAGATGTTTGATGTGCGGTTGCAGAAAGGCAAGCCGGCGCATTACTGCGTAACGCACTGGCACTCCCATATCCCGTGCCGCCTGTAACGTCGCGTTAAGGGTCATTGTCAGTCTCCTTTCAGTCTCGCAGCCGTTCGTCCCAACAGCACTCGCCGATGAAGTGGGCGTAGTCGTCCTGCTGGTACAGGATGCGTGCTGAGGCCTGCGGAATCATGTTGCCGCAGCCGACACATTTAACGGCCCGTTCGAGTGGACTGTCCGGGGCATTCAGTTCCCGGATGAAGGTCTCGTCGCATTCCTGGCAGTCGTACAGTTCCCGGTCGATCCCCAACAGGGTGTCGGTACGGGTGACTTCCAGAAAGCAGCCGCATACCGGGTAGCCGAGCTGGCCGGTATCGCCCTGTTCCGCAAGCCGTTCATGGTTGTAGTTGTTGCGGGCGACGCGGAGATTCTCTTCAAAATCGATCCCCATCCGCTCACAGAAGTGCATCAGGTCTGTGAGCATGTCCTTGACGTCATCTTCGTCGCCATCGAAATCCCGGCCTTCGAGTGTCAGGCAGTAGGCCTGCATAACCGTGTCGATTCGGTCGGCACGCTCCTCGTTGGTCGGTTCGTCCTGATTTATGTTGTTTGACATGGACTGTCTCCTTGTAATGTGCGGAGACAGATCGACCCTTACGGGGGTGTCTGTCCCCGCACGGGTTGATGGTTGAGGTTTCGTCAGGCGTATTTCCGCCCGGGAGCGGGATTACGCACATAGACGCCAAACAGGGTGAACTCCAGGACTCCCGCATCCAGCAAGGGCTGGTACATGCCAAATGGCAAGTCCCGAGTGACCTCTCTGCCGTCTTCACAATGGATGACGGCAATGGATGATGGAGTTGGAGCAGGTTCCGGCCTGGTGGTAGGAAGATGGATGATGTTGCTTTTAATCGGCGCTTCTGCCTTGTTGTCGCCCCTGACTCGGGCGTTTTCATGCTGGGTCATCTTCTTCAACAGGGACGATGGGTCCGTGTAGTTGAAGTTCCCCTCCTTGAGCGCCTTCGTCATCAGGGATGAAAACGACTGGCTGCTGCTGCATTCAGCCGGGTCGATGTCCGGTGTTTCCCCTTCCGCCAGTTTGGCGACCATCCTCTTTTCTAAAGTGTAGGCGAGCTGCAATGCCTGGACTTCCGAAGAGGTGAGATACCAGTAACGGACGGGGCGAACTTCCCCGAACTGGGCCCGGTGGATATCAGCAGTATTGACGCGACGGATTCTGCCGTCCCCCTGTTCGGCCAGCCTGGTATTGGACGTGTAGTCGTACCAGACCAGGTTATTGAACTGGGATAAGTTGAGACCCGTGGCGACGCGGTGGAACGAGACAACAACGACCTGAGCCGTTACCTGCTCAAACCAGCCGACCAGCTTTTCTGGAGCAACCGAGTCGGGCAGGATCTCAATGCTGGCGCCCTGCACGTTATCCCGAAGGATGCGTTTCAAGACGGGGCGCATGTCGATCTTCTGCGTGTTGCCGGTATAGACCAGCAGACGCTCTCCCCTGTCGATCACCCCCTGGGCGATACCAATCAGTTTTTCTTCTTTTTCCAGCAGCAGCTCCCCGTCGGGAAGCGACAGCCGGTGCAGTGTGCCAAGCGGAATATCCCGCAGTTTCAGTTCGTCGTTGTAATGCCGGAACGTATCGCTTACGCGCAGGAACGCGGCATTGCGGACGGCTGCAGCTGCCAGGAGGTCTTCCGGCGGCAGGTCTGCCTTCTCGATGATGTTTTCGATGCTCCGGTGACAGGTTTCCACCAAGGCGTGTGATTGACACTTGATTACCTCCCGTTCTACCGGTGGGAGATCGTCGAAGTCGTCACTGTCCACATTGACGAAGTTGGGAATCGTAAATATCAGGGCTGCCGGTGAGATGCCAGCCGTATCGTAGGTGGTGACACGCTCCGATTCACGGTGACGGTTTTTCTCATCGGTTTTCCTGACGGTCTTGAACGCTCCGTACTTGGTCTGGAAATCAGTAGCCGACTTCATCTCCCAGCCGGCACTCCGCATTTGCATTGGATTCAACCCCCACAGGATGTTGTAGATGGATTTCGCCATGCCGTTGGTCACGGTGGCGGTGAGGGCAAGAACCTTCTTGGCGGTTGCGGCAAGCCGGATGAACGCGGTCCCCTGATTGCTCATCAGGTTGGCCGCGTTATGGGCTTCGTCGAAGATGGCGAGGTCGAACGGTATCCGCTTCAAGAGCCGGATGTACGGAAGCTGCTTGTTGTGCGTCCGGGCTTCCGTGGCGGTACCGTTGTTCTCGATCTCGCTGATCCAACGGCGATAGGTCATGACAGGTCGGTCATTTTTTCAGATTGCTAATGCTTTGATTTTTGATACTATTACTTCGCTTTGAATACTTGGCTTCACAGGAGATACGTCATGGCAAAATCGACACAAGTCAACTACGAAAAAGGAAAATTGTATGATCTAAACATCGCTGATCTGCAACCAGACCCGGAGCAGCCGCGCAAATATTTTGACGAGCAAGCCCTAGCAGATTTAAAAGTGTCGATTGAGAAGCATGGTGTTCTGCAACCTGTTCTTGTGCGTCAGGGTACAGATGGCACTTTGCTGCTGGTTTCCGGTGAGCGACGTTTTCAGGCTTCAAAACTAGCTGGCTGTCTGACTATTCCGGCTGTTTTTACCGATGGCGATCCAGCGGAGCTTTCCATAGTTGAAAACCTGCTACGCGAAAACCTGACAGCCATTGAAGAAGCAGAGGCGATTGAGAAACTGCGGGCTCAGCATGAATACACGCTGGGTGATCTGGCTCTTGTTCTTGGCAAATCTGATTCGACACTTTCTGAAATCCTCTCTCTCAATAAACTGCCTGATTCTGTGAAGAATGATTGCCGCAATGAACCCAAGGCAGGCCGGATTATCCTTGCGCTTATAGCACGTCAAAAGAATCCGGAAAAAATGACTGCACTCTACAACAAATATAAGGAGAACGGTCTCACAGTGGGTGAACTGAGGAAAAAAGCCGCAAAACCAAAGCTGACTGGAGCGCCTGTAGACCTAGCTTTTGTGGATCAATTTTATGAAAGGATCTATCTGCTGGACGGTGCAATTTTGACCGATGACCAGAAGGTATCGCTCAACCAGACAATAGTCAAACTTCGCAGTATGTTGCTGGAGAAGATGAAAAAATTGAAGGTGCAAACGACAGCAGCACCTTGAAAACGAAGTATTTTTGAGAGGTAATTTGTTATAAATCAGCTGGTTAGGCTGATTTCCGAACGTTCGGAAATGGCGAAAACGGAGACGGAGACGCTCAATCGTCACGTCAAGCGGTTGATTATGCAAGTGGTAGATTTTAGGGATTTGTGGTAGGGATGTGGTGGAACAGTTTGAGATGATTTTATTGGTTGTGTTGAACAGCTTATCGTAAACGCAATGTTACAATGTTGGAGGCAATACCACAAACGTTGCGTTGATGAAGCAAACGCGACCCACCAACTGACTTGGCGGAGGCATCTGAAAGGTCAGTTGTTGATAAATCAAAGCGAGGTATACTATGACTATCAAGCCACATGAAAGAGGCAAATGGCCACCAAAGGTATGTATCTATATTTATGACGAAAATATGGTGCTGATCGAAGAGTCAAGTGACACCAAATATGACCTTCATGATAGTTTGATGCAAGCTTGGCTTTATGATAATCGAACAGTGCATGTTGGTGTGGATACGCTAAGCAAAAGATGGACTACATGGGATGAAGATTCAATTGCGTGCGTTGAATACCGAATGAATTATGATCTGCATTTTGATGGTAATGAAGTTGTAATAACTCGGGTCACTGATACAATTGGGCAACCGTGTTCGCAAGAATTCGTATGGCGACTTGATATTTCAAATTGAAATGTCTTTATGTGGATTCTTAAAATCAACTCGCTGGAGAATACAACTATGGGCAGCGGAAAACAAATGCTGGAAGACTATGAAGCCAAAAGAGAAGTGGCGTTAAGAATTGCAATTGAAGCTGGAGTACTTGAACAATGTAAAAAACATGATGAGTGTGTCTTTGAAGGTGGCGAGGAAATCAAACATGCCTCTATACTCGCCAATTCAAAATATTCTGCTGGTGAACTTGAAGGTGTTTTTGTTGACAGGCCAGAAATGACAAAAATCATCAAAGAAGTGGTTGAAGGCAACCCAGCGAGCGATTGCACTCTTTGTGTTAAAATTCAAAATGACTGACAGTCAGAAATAGTAGAACGGAAAGGCTTTAGAGAGAAAACAATGTTCTCAAAATGTGCCATCAAAAGGCACATATCTCACAAAAAGGAGGTGATACTAATGTCTTACAAAAAACCAGTAGTTGTTGCACAGAACCTGCCGCAAGGGTGCTTCTCCGCTTCATCGAATTTGCCAACTCGGTGCGGTCCTAAGTAGTGGGTGAAAAACACAAAAGTGCCTTGAAAAGCACATCCTAACAAAAAAGGAGGTGATACTAATGTCTTACAAAAAACCAGTTGTTATTGCACAGAACCAACCGGCAGGCAGTTATGCTGCGGGTTGTCCAGAAAAGCTTCCGGGTCATGGTAGTTGCAGAAATTGTCTTGTCGCACAGTAGTCTCGCAACAGCCGGGGGCGCGTTGCTCCCGGCATTTTTTTTACAACACTGCATACAGATTAAGCTGTTATTTTTCATATCAAATTTATGTATTTCAAAAATACAAAAGGAAGTTAGAAAATGAAATTGGTCAGGCTATGCAAAAATACTTTTACCCGTAATTACGGTGAATTTGGCTACGTAACCAGCCAACTGACTAAACATGACAGAGTTTATAATGATGCTGGTGGAGTTTTCTTGACGGGTTTGTCCCGTAAGGCACGTACAGTTGAGGAAATAGTTCACGTAATATTTGCCAAATTTGAAGATGTTGACTACCAAACGATCAAAGATGACTTTACCGATTTTATTGACGACCTTGAGCGACATAGCTATGTTGTAACCGGTCAAAGCGAGGCAGAGCTTGATCTAAAAGAGCCCTTTTTCAGCTATGCCGGGGAAAATCCGAAAACGGCTACTATTAACTTCATGGAACCAGACAGAAAGCCCGGCATGGCCGACACATCTGCTTTCTTTTATGAGCAATTCCATGAGCGGCCAACCATTTTTGCGGCTCAAATTGAACTGACAAACCGATGCAATGAACGCTGTGTTCACTGCTACATTCCCCATGAAAAGAAGACTACTGATCTTGATACTGACATCGTAATTGACACCTTAAACCAATTTGCAGAAATGGGTACCGTGGGGCTCATTTTAAGTGGTGGCGAGATGTTTATGCATCAAGATGTAGAAAAAATACTACGCCATGCACGGGAGAAGGATTTCTCTATCTCCGTTTTAAGCAATGTAACACTTATTGACGATCAGATTGTTAGCCTACTCAAAGACATCAACGTCAACATGGTGCAGGTATCGGTTTACAGCATGAACCCGATTGAACACGATGCAATAACCAAGTTGCCGGGTTCCCACCAAAGGACACTCTCAGCCATCGAAAAGTTACTAAATGCCGACATTCCTATTCAGATCAGCTGCCCTGTAATGAAAGGGAATCGCCAAGCATACAAAAATGTTCTTACTTGGGCATACGGCAAAAAAATAAGGGCTCAAACAGATTTTATCATGATGGCAATGGCAGACGGAGATACATCTAATCTCGCTCACAGAATCAGCATTCCCGAAACGGAAGAACTTTTAAAAGATATTATTGAAGTGGATGACAACTACCGGCAAACACTGGATTTGCCTCCTAAAACTCTTGATCTTGAAAAATATGCACGACAACCTGTATGTGGTGTTGCTGTTGATAACATCTGTGTCGCTGCCGACGGCAATGTTTATCCCTGTTCTGGTTGGCAGGGCTATCAGGTCGGCGATGTAAAAAAACAACGAATCAGCGACATCTGGGAAAATTCTGAAAAACTCAAATATTTGAGGACAATTACTAACGGCTCGTTCCTAGGATGTCTGGTCTGTGATGCTAAGGATTATTGTGCCATGTGCCTTGTGCGCAATTATAACGAAAGTGGCGGTGACATGTTCAAGATCAACCAGCACTTCTGTGAAGCTGCTTTTTTAAACAAGCGGTTAGTTGAAGAATATAAAGATTTAAAGGGTGCCGCTAGTGATTGACACCCTTGCCCTTTGTGACATCCATGTTCATGTGGGTCATTTCAGAGGACTGTATTTTTCCCCCCAATATGTAGTTGATGCAATGCGTCTTTTGCATGTGAAACGATGGGCCGTATCGTCCACGTCCACTTGCGCTTATATCGGTGGTTATGACATGGCCAGCCGTGAGTTGAGAGAAATAATTGAACTTGCACCGAATGAAGCAATTCCGATTCTGTGGCTAACACCAGATATGATTGAAGAGTCTCCAAATCTAAACAGATTTGAAGAGATTCCGTATCGCATGCTGAAGGTTCATGGATACTCACACGATTGGCATACAAATGATAAATTATTCGAGCAGGTTTTTATTGCGGCACGAAAACGAAGCCTTCCAGTACTCATTCACACTGGAGGCAGACCAGAAAGCGATGCTGGACGTTATACAAAAATCTGTAAATCTTTTTCGGATATAATCATAATTCTTGCTCATGGCAGACCTATAGACGAAACAATCAAGGTGATGAAGCAATGCCCCAATGTTTGGGTTGACACCGCGTTCATGCCAATCGAAGACATCCAAACACTGATTGATGAAAGGCTCGAAAAGAGAGTTGTTTTCGGATCAGACTATCCGCTGGATGCATTTTTTTTCCCGAAACAATCAGAACAGAAACGCTACAGGAAAAATATAAGAAGCATTATAAAAACCTACGGTGAAGAACAATTATCATGCTGGGCAATACAAAACTTCGCGACAATTGTCGGAAAATGAATGGGGATGTTCCGAAACAGGCAATAGATATCGAGATGCAATTGAACTGTAACGGCTATAATATAAAGGGACGAAAACGATTAACGGTATATTAACAGCGAGACAATAAGGGGGTACATCATGAACAAAATCACTATCAATAAACAGCAAATGGACTTGCTTATGCAGGCGGTCAGAGAAATGTATCTTTCTTTAGAATCGTCTGGAAAGACAGGTACTGACGAGCATCGAAGTCTCCGCTATTTAGAGGATACGCTTGGCAGTATGAGTGGTGAAAAATTTCATGTAGAAGCACAAGTACATAAATGATAGGGGGTTATTATGACGACTTTTCCAGCACATGTTAAAAACTGTGCTACCTGTGATTACTGGGCTGGGCAACGAAACTCGAACATATATCAAAAGTTAGTTCAAGTAAAAGAATTTACAGACAAAGGCAAATGTAACAATTTGAAGTGCGGTTTTAGAAACCAACAAATGCCAGCTGGGACTGGTACAAGTTGCGATTATTATCAGAAATGGGGACCTATTCAATAAGCTCGTATCGTGAACAATCGATTTTATATGTAATCAATGGAGTCGTAAAATATGAAAAACACATGCAAACCAAAGCCAGTTAATAGCAAACTAAATAACGACGAATTGAATGAACAAATACTTGAAAACTTAGTAGAGCAAATAGCTGTTTTTATAGAAAATGCTGATATTCCTAACGAAGCTTGGGAAAAGGCACTTGACGAATTAGCAGAAAGAGGCAAATCAGATTTTCAGCACGGCCAAGTAGAAATTAAAGAATGAATCGGTAACGCCTTATAATAATTAATAAATTAAGCTTAAAAGACAGACAAGAGGTTCAGATGAAAAGTCAAATCGTTCATTGGGAATCTGGGAGCGATGGGGCGACTAAACTCTTCACAAAATTGTACGGTGTAACCTGAATTGGTTAACCACCCAAATCAACTGCAACGTGGTCTTTACGTGTGGGCATGAGCAGGAATCACCCCGACGATACGTGGTGTAGCGGGCCTGAACAAGAATAAAAACCTGAAATTTCCGAACGTTCGGAAATTGAGCTAACTTGTTGATATTGAACAATACAGCTTCAAAAACTGCCCAGATTTTGCAGTTAGTCAGAAAGAGGTAATACGGGACGCTGGTGCATTGGAATGAGAAATCTGAAAACAGGGGTCTGGCATGAATATCCAACAGCAATTGTATCATGAAATCGAAACCTTACCGATGGATGCACAGGAAAAAATTTTGAAAATGGTACATTTTCTGAAAACAGAAATCCTTACACCGGTAAAGAGCAAGCC
>JBMOEI010000030.1:0-64312 GCA_049318985.1 Desulfuromonadaceae bacterium | reverse complement strand
CACTTCCTTGGTAAGGAAGAGGTCTCCGGTTCGAGTCCGGATGTGGGCTCCACTTTAAAAACGAAATTCACTGAAGCAGAATCAATAGATATCTACTACTCAGGAGGGCCTTTCTCATGGCGAAGGCAAAATTTCTACGTAATAAAACTCACGTTAACATCGGCACCATCGGTCACGTTGACCATGGTAAAACGACTCTGACCGCAGCGATTACTAAAGTTCTGGCAGGCAAAGGCCAGGCTGAGTACAAGCCATTCGATCAGATCGACAACGCACCTGAAGAGCGCGAGCGTGGCATCACCATCGCCACCGCCCATGTAGAATACGAAACAGACAAACGTCACTATGCGCATGTTGACTGCCCCGGCCATGCCGACTATGTGAAGAACATGATTACCGGTGCAGCCCAGATGGACGGCGCAATTCTTGTTGTCTCCGCAGCTGACGGCCCAATGCCTCAGACACGCGAGCATATCCTGCTTGCCCGTCAGGTCGGTGTTCCGTATATGGTTGTATACCTCAATAAAGCCGACATGGTAGACGACGAAGAGCTCCTTGAACTTGTTGAACTCGAAGTGCGTGAACTTCTCTCCAGCTATGACTTCCCCGGTGACGACACCCCGATCATCAAAGGGTCGGCACTCAAAGCTCTCGAAGGCGAAAAGAGCTTTCTCGGTGAAGAGTCAATCGGTCGTCTTATGGACGCAGTTGACGCGTACATACCCGATCCGGAGCGCGCCATCGACCGTCCGTTCCTGATGCCTGTCGAAGACGTATTCTCCATTTCCGGTCGTGGTACCGTAGCAACCGGACGTGTTGAACGCGGCATCGTAAAAGTCGGCGAAGAAGTAGAAGTAGTCGGTATCAAAAAGACTATCAAAACGACAGTAACCGGTGTTGAGATGTTCCGCAAACTTCTTGACGAAGGTCGTGCCGGCGATAACATCGGCGCCCTGTTGCGCGGTGTCAAGCGTGAAGATATTGAGCGTGGCCAGGTACTTGCCAAGCCGGGTTCTATAACTCCGCACACCAAATTCAAGGCAGAAGCCTACATCCTGACCAAAGAAGAGGGCGGTCGTCACACCCCGTTCTTTAACGGCTACCGTCCACAGTTTTACTTCCGCACCACTGACGTGACCGGTATTGCAGAACTTCCCGCCGGCATTGAAATGGTTATGCCTGGCGACAACGTAGCAATGACGATCAATCTGATCACCCCGATTGCCATGGATGACGGTCTGCGCTTCGCTATCCGCGAAGGCGGCCGTACTGTCGGTGCAGGTGTTGTAGCATCAATAGTTGAATAATAACGTTTAAAAATAATGGTATGTAGCCATGACAGGTGTCATGGATTACAGATTTCATACAAAAGGAAGCACTTTAATGAGAGATATAATCACGCTTGGCTGTACGGTGTGTAAACAAAGAAATTACACGACAACGAAAAACAAGAAATCAACTCCAGGAAAACTTGAGTTCAGCAAGTTTTGTCGCTTTTGTCGCAAGCACACACCACACAAGGAAACAAAGTAGCCTGAACCGATTGTTGCACGGATACAGGCCAGTAGCTCTAACTGGTAGAGCGCCGGTCTCCAAAACCGGATGTTGGGGGTTCGAATCCCTCCTGGCCTGCCATAAATCAATCGAATTCCTTGTAAAGATGTATTCCAGCTTTCAATAAAATACGGCAACGGTTTACTTACCAGCCAGGAGTGTAGTGTGCAAAAAATTACTGCTTTTTTTGAATCAGTAAAGCTTGAACTTGAAAAGGTTACATGGCCGTCACGCAAAGAAACAATGGCGACAACAGGTGTCGTTATTTTTATCGTTGTGCTGATTTCATTCTATCTTGGTGCCTGCGATCTTGTTCTTGCCAAGCTGTTGCGTCTGATACTCGGATAAAGGGATCCATCTAATGTCGATGAAATGGTATGGTATACATACATATTCAAGTTTTGAAAATAAAGTCCGCCTTAATCTGCTTGAATCCATAAAAAACGAGGGGATGGAGCAATTTTTTGATGAAATTCTTATCCCCTGTGAGACGGTAGTTGAACTGAAAAAAGGTGAAAAAAAGACCTCCTCAAGAAAATTTTTCCCCGGCTATATTCTCGTAAAAATGGAATTGACTGACGAAACATGGCATCTCGTTAAGGAGACCGCAAAAGTCACCGGTTTTGTCGGCGGCAACACCCCGTTCCCTATTGCTGATGAGGAAGTTAACAAGATCACTCGCCGTATGGAAGAGGGCGCCGAAAAACCCCGGCCTAAAGTATTATTTGAGGTAGGTGAAACCGTGCGAGTTATCGACGGTCCATTCCTTAATTTTTCCGGTGTTGTTGAAGATGTTAAACCTGATAAGGGTAAACTGCGCGTGACCGTTACAATTTTTGGTCGTGCCACCCCGGTAGAACTCGAATTTATGCAGGTCGAGAAAAACTGATCACTTAATTTATTTCAGTCATTCGCTCAAGAATGGCCGCATACAGCAGTTTATAAAGGAGCACATTCATGGCAAAGAAAATAACCGGCTACATCAAATTACAGGTACCGGCAGGCAAAGCCAATCCCTCGCCACCAATCGGACCGGCACTGGGACAGCATGGCGTCAATATCATGGAGTTCTGTAAGGCATTTAATGCAAAAACTCAGGGCGATGAGGGAACTATTACTCCTGTTGTTATTACGGTGTATGCTGACAGGTCGTTCACGTTCATTACAAAGACACCGCCGGCACCTGTTTTGATTAAAAAAGCACTCGACCTTAAGAGCGGTTCTGCTGTACCCAACAAGACTAAAGTTGGCAAGCTGACCAAAGCTCAGGTTGAAGAAATTGCTAAAAAGAAAATGCCTGATCTTAATGCTGCTTCACTTGAAGCAGCCATGAGGACAATTGAAGGCACTGCCCGATCAATGGGCGTTGATATAGTCTAAACAGCACGCTATCTATTAATCAAGATCCCTAGAGAGGTTGTATCATGTCAAAAAGCGCAAAGAAACATTCTGAAGCAATGTCAAAAATTGACAGAAACAAGGTATATCAACTTGGGACTGCTCTGGATGTTGTAAAACAGACCGCTTATGCAAAATTTGATGAGACTGTCGATGTTGCCGTTAAGCTTGGTGTTGATCCACGCCATGCTGATCAGATGGTTCGAGGCGCGGTTGTTCTGCCTAACGGGCTTGGCAAGGAAGTTCGTGTTCTTGTTTTTGCAAAAGGTGAGAAAGAGAAGGAAGCGCTTGACGCCGGCGCTGATTTTGTCGGGGGCGACGACCTTGTTGCTAAAATTCAGGGCGGATGGTTTGGTTTTGATACGGCAATAGCCACTCCTGATATGATGGGCGTTGTAGGCAAGATCGGTAAACTTCTCGGACCACGCGGTCTTATGCCTAACCCGAAAGTCGGCACGGTCACCTTTGAAGTATCAAGGGCTGTTAAGGAATCGAAAGCCGGTAAGGTCGAATTCCGGGTTGAAAAGGCCGGTATCATTCACGCACCGGTCGGTAAAGTCTCTTTTGCTGCAGACATGCTCAAAGGAAATTTACTTGCTCTCGTAGAAGCCCTTATTAAGGCAAAACCGTCTGCTGCGAAAGGCACCTATATCAAAAAGATTTCGCTCTCTTCAACGATGGGCGCCGGAATCAATCTTGATATAAGTGATGTAACCGCCCAGATATAAACAGTATAGTTTAGCCAAAGTCAAAGACAGCAGGCGCGTTGATCAGGCGCTTAATCCTCGCAAAGGACCTGCCGAGACTTGGGTACCGCAAAATTTACTTGCGATCCTGACTTTGGCCGGGGCTCTGCCCAACATACCAAAAGAAAGGAGGATGTCGCTTGAATAAAAACAATAAACAAGAACTTGTCACCGGGATGCATGAGCGACTGACACGCGCTAAAGCGGTTTTTCTCGCAGATTTCCGCGGGATGAGCGTGGGGAAGGCTACCACACTCAGGAATGAGCTTCGTGCCGTGTCGGTTGAGTACAAAGTATTCAAGAATACTTTGTTTGACCTCGCTGCAAAAGGCACGGATGTAGAATGTATCAGCCCGTTTCTTGCCGGTCCGACCGCCGTAGCGATCAGCTATGATGACCCGGCCAGCGCAGCGAAAGTACTGCATAAGTTTGCGAAAGACCCGCAAGGTAAATTCGTACTTAAAGCTGGTGTGCTGAGCGGAAAACTGCTTGATGTAAAGCAGATTCAAGCATTGGCAGATCTACCCTCACGTGAGGTTCTCATCGCCAAGATGCTTGGATCCATGCAGGCACCTGCAACAAACTTTGTTGGTGTACTTGCCGCACTGCCAGGTTCACTTGTACGTGTACTTGACGCTATTCGTGTCCAAAAATCTGCAAACTGAACTGTAGTTAAATAAAAATACGTTACCAAACTAAAATTCGGAGGATTTACCCAATGTCTATCACTAAAGAAGATGTAATCAGCTTTATCGAAAAAATGACTGTTCTTGATCTTGCTGAACTTGTAAAAGAGCTTGAAGAAAAATTCGGTGTTTCTGCCGCTGCGCCTGTTGCTGTTGCTGCTGCCGGCCCTGCTGCTGCTGCCGAAGTTGCTGAAGAGCAGACGGAATTTGACGTCATTCTGAAAGCATGCGGGGCAAACAAAATCAACGTTATCAAGGTCGTTCGGTCACTGACAAGTCTCGGCTTGAAAGAGGCAAAAGATGTTGTTGACGGCGCTCCAAGCACCGTTAAAACCGGCGTTTCCAAAGCAGAAGCTGATGAAGCACTGAAGCAGCTTGTAGAAGCAGGCGCAGAAGCAGCTATCAAATAGCAACCGGAATTGTTGTCTTTATGAGAGCCAAGGTCGCCCGGTGCGGCCTTGGCTTGTGCTGTTTCGGCATGCTTTACTTACTTACTTCTGATATTCCAGCACGTTAGCAATATATCTGGATCCAGTTACGATACCCGCCAAAGGAGAAGCCATGGCTTATTCTATTGCCAATAATCACCTCTTGCGTAAAAACTTTGCCAAGATAAAGAACATAATCGAAATCCCCAATCTGATTGATATTCAAAAAGATTCTTATCGGCGTTTTCTACAGCAGGAAGTGCCGACGGAATCACGATTGAACACCGGGCTTGAAGCGGTATTCAGGAGTGTATTCCCGATTAAGGATTTCAGTGAAAGCGCTTCACTCGAATACGTATCATATGCGCTTAACAAGCCTAAGTATGATGTTGAAGAGTGCCACCAGCGCGGCATGACCTATGCCGCACCCATGAAGGTTAAAGTGCGTCTTGTAATCTGGGATGCCGGAAAAGATTCAACTGTTAAGGCAATCAAGGATATAAAAGAGCAAGAGGTTTACTTTGGCGAAATTCCGCTGATGACTGATAACGGTACCTTTATTATAAACGGCACGGAACGGGTTATTGTCAGTCAGTTACATCGTTCACCCGGTGTTTTCTTTGATCATGATAAGGGTAAGACTCACTCCAGTGGTAAGGTACTTTACTCTGCACGGGTAATTCCGTATCGCGGATCCTGGCTTGACTTCGAGTTTGACCATAAAGATATTTTGTATGTCCGGATAGACCGTCGCAGAAAAATGCCGGCAACCGTTCTACTCAAGGCACTCGGTTACTCTGTTGAGCAGCTTCTTAATTATTATTACAAAAGTGAAGAGTTCTGTGTCGGTTCTGATGTTATTACTAAAAGCATTGAGCCTGAACTCCTCACCCTTCAAAAAACGATTGTTGATATTACAGATCCCGCTAATGGCGAAGTTCTTGTTAAGGCAAACCGTAAATACACCAAATCATCTATCAAAAAAATGCTGGAACGGGGTATTAAAAGTGTCCCTGCTGCGATAGATGACATAATCGGTCGTTACGCTTCGTCTGACATAGTTGACCCGACTACTGGCGAAATCCTTGTTGAATGTAATAATGAGATTACACTTGATCTTTTTAACGAGATCAAAGCGCGTGGTGTTGTCAGTTTTAAAACCCTTTTTATTGATAATCTGCACATAACGTCCTCTTTCCGTGACACGTTGCTGATTGACAAAATCAGTTCGAGCGATGAAGGTCTGATTGAAATATACCGGCGTCTCCGTCCGGGTGACCCACCAACACTCAAAAGTTCACTGGCACTTTTTGATAATCTGTTTTTCAATCCGGAACGCTACGACCTGTCAGCTGTCGGACGACTTAAGCTTAATTATAAACTTGGTCTCAAAGTCTGGCAGAACTGCATGGTATTAAACGCTCCTTGTATGTTAAGCAGTGAAGATGTGAACAGTTTTGATTCTTTAGCGGCCAAACTGGCAGGCTCGAAAGATGCTTTTTCGCAGTATCTCATGATGAAACTTCCTGCCGATCTTGTAAAATCACTGAAAAAAATGGAAGTTGGGCAGTCTGTATCTGACAAACTCCGGGATCAATTACTGCAGGAGTTTAACAACATAATCCGCGATAATGATTTTTTCCAGAAAGAACTGTTTGCAACATTCGGACTGTCAAAAGCGACGGTCAAACTGACAGAAGCAATTGACCAAAGCGGTTTTGACGAAAATCGCCGCATGATTGAAACGCTTCGCCGAAACAGGATGGTATTTGAAGACCTGTACGGTTCTGATATTAAAATTGCTGTCAAGAACGATATTCTTGAGATAGTCCGCTATCTTATCGAGCTTAAAAACGGTCGTGGCACTATAGATGATATTGATCATCTCGGTAACCGTCGTGTTCGCGCTGTCGGTGAGTTGCTGGAAAATCAGTATCGCATCGGCCTTGTCCGGATGGAGCGTGCCATCAAAGAGAGAATGAGTCTGCAAGAGGTCGAAAACCTCATGCCTCATGACCTGATTAATTCCAAACCGGTATCGGCTGTTGTAAAGGAATTCTTTGGTTCCTCACAATTATCCCAGTTTATGGATCAGACTAACCCGCTTTCCGAGGTAACTCACAAGCGTCGTCTGTCGGCACTCGGACCAGGCGGTCTGACCCGTGAGCGGGCCGGCTTTGAGGTCCGTGACGTCCATCCTACACATTACGGCCGCGTATGTCCGATTGAGACGCCTGAAGGGCCGAATATCGGCCTTATCGCCTCTCTGTCAACGTATGCCCGCATCAACGACCACGGCTTTGTTGAAACGCCGTATCGCATTGTCCAGGATGGCAAGGTTACCAAAGAAGTCCGCTTCTTCTCTGCTCTTGAGGAAGAGGGTCACGCTATCGCACAGGCGAATGCCGAAATCGATGCTGATGGCCGTTTCATCAACGATTACAACTCAGCCCGTAAAAGTGGCGAGTTTATTCTGGTGCACCGGGACGAAATTGCCCTGATGGACGTTGCACCAATTCAGCTCGTATCCGTTGCGGCTGCGCTGATTCCGTTCCTTGAGAACGATGACGCCAACCGCGCTCTGATGGGCTCCAACATGCAGCGTCAGGCGGTACCTCTGCTGCGTGCCGACTCCCCGCTTGTCGGAACCGGTATGGAACGCATTGTTGCCCGTGACTCGGGCGTTTCGGTTATCGCAAAGCATAACGGCGAAATAGAGTCCGTTGATGCCGCACGAATTGTCGTGAAGATCGACGAAAACGAGATAGATGAAAATGGTACCGGTGTTGATATTTATAATCTGATTAAATTTGCGCGTTCGAACCAGAACACCTGCATCAATAACAAGCCGGTCGTCAAGGTAGGTGATAAAGTCAAGCGTGGTGCCGTTATCGCTGACGGCCCGTCGACCGACATGGGTGAGCTTGCCCTGGGACAGAATATTGTCGTCGCTTTTATGCCGTGGGGCGGCTACAACTATGAGGATTCGATCCTCATCTCTGAAAAACTTATCAAGGATGATCGGTATACTTCCATCCATATAGAAGAATTTGAATGTGTTGCCCGTGATACTAAGCTTGGCAAGGAGGAAATCACTTCCGACATCCCGAACCTTGGCGAGGAAACACTCAAGGATCTCGATGAATCCGGCATCATACGTATCGGTGCTGAAGTGAAACCGGGCGACATTCTCGTAGGCAAGATCACTCCAAAAGGTGAAACCCAGCTGTCTCCGGAAGAGAAACTGCTGCGGGCTATTTTCGGTGAAAAAGCCGGTGACGTCCGTGACACTTCACTCACTGTTCCTCCTGGCGTAGAGGGGACGGTCATCGGGGCAAAAATCTTCTCCCGTAAAGGCAACGACAAGGATTCCCGGACCGAGTTGATTGAAAAAGCTGAAGAGGACAAGCTGCGCAAGGATGAGCAGGATGAGATTCGAATCATCCGCGACTCCGCTATCAGTAAGCTCAAGCGTCTCTTGATCGGCAAAACTCTGGCCGTCAAACTTGAAGACAGCAAAGGTAATCTTGTACTCGCCAAAGGAAAGCAGATCACCGAAGAGTCTCTTCAGAGCCTTGCAAGTACGGTCTGGAGCAGTATTTCGGTGAGTGATGACAACGAGACTGATGACAAGGTTCATCAGATTCTGGAAACACTCAACCGCCAGATTGACCTGATCCATAATGTTTTTGAAGATAAAATTCAAAAGCTGAAGCGTGGTGACGATTTGCCGCCTGGTGTTATCAAGATGGTCAAAATTTACATTTCAATTAAACGTAAACTTCAGGTTGGTGATAAGATGGCCGGTCGCCATGGCAATAAGGGGGTTGTCTCCCGAATTCTGCCTGAAGAAGATATGCCCTATATGGAAGACGGACGACCGGTTGAAATCGTTCTGAATCCTCTCGGCGTTCCATCACGTATGAACGTCGGCCAGATTCTGGAGACGCATCTGGGATGGGCGGCAAAAGGTATCGGCTGGAAAATAGAGGATATGCTTGAGAAGCAGACTTCTGAAGAGAACTTAAAGTTCTATCTTAAAGATGTCTATGGTGATGATGAAGTGGGGGCGTTTATTGACGGTCTTGACCGTACTGAATTACTTAAAGTAGCCAATCGGCTTCAACGTGGTGTCGCTATGGCTTCACCTGTTTTTGAAGGTGCAAGTGAAGCACAGATCAAGGCAATGCTTGGTAAAGCCAACCTGCATTCATCCGGCCAGGTAACTCTCTTTGATGGCCGGACCGGCGAACCGTTTGATAATAAGGTCACCGTCGGAGTTATGTACGTGTTGAAACTCCATCATCTTGTTGACGACAAGATCCATGCCCGTTCAATCGGGCCATACAGTCTCGTTACGCAGCAGCCACTCGGCGGCAAGGCACAATTCGGTGGTCAGAGACTCGGAGAGATGGAAGTCTGGGCAATGGAAGCGTATGGTGCGGCTCACGCCCTTCAGGAATTCCTGACTGTCAAGTCGGATGATGTTTCCGGCCGAACCCGTATGTATGAATCAATCGTCAAGGGCAAACATACCCTTGAGCCCGGTTTGCCCGAGTCATTCAACGTTCTTATCAAGGAACTTCAGTCCCTCTGTCTGGATGTTGATCTGCTCGAAGGTGAAGAAGAACAGTAATGATTTCCTGGCCTGTGTCTGTCTAATCAGACGTACGGCTTCAGACAAACGGAGGAGAGCAGCGTGGAAGATTATTTCAGCTTTTTTGATAAACCAAAAGATCCACTCCACTTTTCAGCTATACGCATTTCGATTTCATCTCCCGATAAGATTCGGGAGCGTTCTCATGGCGAAGTAAAAAAGCCGGAAACAATTAACTATCGTACGTTTAAGCCGGAGCGGGATGGTCTTTTCTGTGCCAAGATATTTGGCCCGACAAAAGATTATGAATGCAACTGCGGTAAGTACAAACGCATGAAACATCGCGGCATTATTTGTGAAAAATGCGGTGTTGAAGTCATTCCTTCAAAAGTGCGTCGTGAACGTCTCGGGCACATCGACCTGGCTACGCCGGTTGCCCATATCTGGTTTTTAAAATCGTTGCCGTCAAGAATCGGTAACCTGCTGGATATAACTCTCAAAGATCTGGAAAAGGTTCTTTACTTTGAAGGGTTTGTTATCAGTGATCCAAAGAACACCCCGTTGCAGTTTTGTGAAGTGATGTCGGAAGACAAATATATCCAGAAACAACAGGAATACGGTTCTGACGCATTTTCCGGCGGCATGGGCGCTGAAGCGATCCGCGAATGTCTTCGTGCTCTCAAGCTTGAGGATCTCGCGGTGTCACTCCGGACAGAAATGGTTGAATCAACAAGCGAAGCAAAACGTAAAAAGACCGCTAAGCGTCTCAAAATTGTTGAAGCATTCCGCCACTCCGGGAATAAGCCGGAATGGATGATTCTCGAATGTATTCCGGTCCTCCCTCCGGAATTGCGCCCTCTGGTGCCACTGGATGGAGGTCGCTTTGCAACGTCCGACCTGAACGATCTGTATCGCCGTGTCATCAACCGTAATAATCGCCTGAAACGCCTTTGTGAACTGCAGGCACCTGAAGTTATCATACGCAATGAAAAGCGCATGTTGCAGGAAGCTGTTGATGCACTTTTTGACAATGGTCGTCGCGGCCGCGCTATTGCCGGTCCGAACAAACGTCCACTGAAGTCGCTTTCCGATATGCTGAAAGGAAAGTCAGGACGTTTCCGTCAGAACCTGCTCGGTAAACGTGTTGATTACTCCGGTCGTTCCGTTATCGTAGTCGGTCCGGAGCTGAAACTGCATCAGTGCGGACTGCCGAAAAAAATGGCACTGGAACTGTTCAAGCCGTTTATCTACAACAAGCTTGAAGAGCGCGGTCTTGTTACTACAATTAAAAGCGCCAAGAAAATGGTAGAAAAAGAGAAACCTGAGGTCTGGGACGTTCTCGAAGAAGTCATCAAAGAGCACCCGGTTATGCTTAACCGTGCTCCGACTCTCCACCGACTCGGAATCCAGGCTTTCGAACCTGTTCTGATTGAGGGGAAGGCAATTCAGCTTCACCCGCTCGTCTGTACCGCGTTTAATGCCGACTTTGACGGTGACCAGATGGCTGTTCATCTGCCACTCTCGATTGAGAGCCAGGTAGAAGCCCGTGTTCTGATGATGTCTACAAACAACATCCTCTCACCGGCGAACGGCAAGCCGATCATCGTACCATCGCAGGATATGGTTCTCGGGGCATACTACATGACCCGTGACAGAATCAACGTAAAAGGTGAATATTTCCGACCGACTGAGGAAGCACTCCTGGCAGGCGTCAATGCATCCGGCTGTTTCTCTTCACCTGAAGAGGTCCGTATCGCTTTTGATGCCGGCGAAGTCGATATGCAGGCCATGATTAAAGTCCGCATGAAAAACCTGGCTACTGATGAAAAAGCCCAGTTGGTTGACACTACTCCGGGTCGTATCCTGTTGCGTGATGTACTCCCTGCGGCAGTCCCTTTTTCAACAATAAACAAGGTTATGACCAAGAAAGAGCTGTCAAATCTTGTTGATACCTGCTATCGCCTCTCGGATAGCAAGGAAACGGTGCTTTTGGCCGACCGGCTTAAAGAAATCGGCTTCAAGTACGCTAATCTGGCCGGTATCTCCATCTGTCTGGATGACATGGTTATTCCTGAAGGGAAACCGGCTATCATCGAGAAGGCCAATGAAGAGGTCACCGAAATCCAGAACCAGTACACTGAAGGTCTTATAACCGACGGCGAACGTTACAACAAAGTCATCGATATCTGGGCCAAAGCAACGGAGGAAATTGCCAACGAGATGCTCGACAACCTTTCAAAAGTGGTTGTTACGGCACGTGATGGCAGCAGAGTTGAAACATCGTCATTCAATGCCATTCATATGATGGCTGATTCCGGTGCCCGTGGTTCGGCACAGCAGATTCGTCAGCTTGCCGGTATGCGTGGTTTGATGGCCAAGCCTTCCGGTGAAATCATCGAAACGCCGATTACGGCGAACTTCCGGGAAGGTTTGACCGTACTCCAGTATTTCATCTCAACGCACGGTGCTCGTAAAGGCCTCGCCGATACGGCTCTTAAAACTGCTAACTCCGGCTATCTGACCCGACGACTGGTTGACGTAGCCCAGGATGCAATTATTACAGAAACCGATTGCGGTACACTGGATGGCCTTGTTGTATCTTCATTGACTGAAGGTGGCGAGATCATTGAGCCGATCGGAGATCGTATCCTTGGTCGAGTGGCACTTGACGACATCCATGATCCATTGACTGATGAAGTCCTGGTTGAAATGAATCAGGAAATTGACGAATATCTGGTAAAACGTGTTGAAGATGCCGGTATTGAGAAAGTCAAAATCAGATCCGTTCTTACCTGCCAAAGCAAACGCGGCATCTGCGCAAAATGCTACGGTCGTGACCTCGCTCGCGGTCATAGTGTAAACATGGGTGAGGCGGTCGGCGTCATCGCTGCACAGTCAATTGGTGAGCCGGGAACACAGTTGACAATGCGTACCTTCCATATCGGCGGTACCGCATCCCGCCACGCCGAACAGACTTCACTCGAAGCCCGTGCTGAAGGTGTCATCAGGTACATCAACGTCAATACCGTTATTAATAATGACGGTCATCACATCGTTATGAACCGCAACGGTGAAATTGCCGTTATCGATGAAACCGGTCGTGAACGTGAAAAATACACCGTTGTCTATGGTGCCAAGATCAAGATTCCACCTGAAGGAGCGGTCAAACAGGGCGCTACCCTTGCTGAATGGGACCCCTACACCATGCCGATTCTTACCGAGGTTGCCGGCCGGGTTAAATTTGCCGACATACTTGAAGGTGTGACAATGGAAGAACAGCTCGATGATGTTACCGGGCTTTCGCGTAAGGTTATTATTGAGACAAAAGATACTGACAAGCGTCCACGCATCGCAATCAAGGATGCGACCGGAGAAGGGGGCGGAACTATTGGTCGGTACTTCCTGCCGGCCGGAGCAAATATTTCGGTTACTGATGATACGGTTATCAGCGCCGGTGATATTATCGCCAAGATTCCGCGTGAAACTACAAAAACGAAGGACATTACCGGTGGTCTTCCGCGCGTTGCCGAACTTTTTGAGGCACGCAAACCGAAAGACTTTGCCGTTATTACCGAAATTGATGGACGCATTACATACGGTAAAGATGCCAAAGGCAAACGTAAGGTTATTGTTACACCGGAACTGGGCGAGCCGAAGGAGTATTTGATTCCGAAAGGCAAGCATATCAGTGTTCACGAAGGGGACCACGTCCGTGCCGGCGAACCGCTTATGGACGGCTCCTCCAATCCTCATGATATTTTACGGGTACTTGGTGTCAAGGAACTTGCAAAGTATCTGGTTGATGAAGTTCAGGAAGTGTACCGTCTGCAGGGTGTCAAGATCAATGACAAGCATATCGAGGTTATTGTTCGCCAGATGCTGCGCCGTGTACGTATCAAAGATACCGGTGACACCAATCTCCTGATTGATGATCAGATTGAGCGGTATGTCTTTGAGCAGGAAAACGAAAAGGCCTTCCGTGAAGGGAAGCGCCCTGCTGTAGCAGAACCGTTGCTGCTCGGAATCACAAAAGCTTCGCTCTCAACGGAATCATTCATTTCAGCAGCCTCTTTCCAGGAAACAACGAAAGTTTTGACCCAGGCTGCAATTGAAGGAAAAATTGATTATCTTCGTGGACTCAAGGAGAACGTTATTATGGGACGGTTGATACCGGCAGGAACAGGTATTTCTCACTACCGTAATCTTCGCCTGGTAGCTGAGTCGCAAGCGCCAAAAGAAATCGTAGAAAAGGAAGTGGAAAGTAGTAGTGATTCTGCGGAAGCGGAATTAGAAGCGGCTTGACGCTTAAGCAAAGCAGAAAAAACCGGTCGGGAATCAATCTCCCGGCCGGTTTTTTTTATGTTAAAATCCGCACCCTCCGCCATTTTTCTGATGATATTTCTGGTGGTATGCCTCTGCCTCCCAGAAAAAAGTGGCGGGAACGATTTGAGTAGCAATTGATCTGCGTAATCTGTTACTTAATGCCAACTCGTCCCTGGATGCGCACGCGGCTGAGTATTGATCATCAGAGTGGCAGAATATCACGGATCGATATTGTTCTCCAAAATCGGGCCCCTGTCTATTTACCTGCGTCGGGTCATGACACTCCCAGAAGGCTTTCAGAAGGTCATTATAAGAGATCTGAAGCGGATCAAACGTAACTTCCACAGCCTCTGCATGACCGGTATCGTGGCTGCAGACCTCCTGATATGCCGGATTATCTGTCCGTCCCCCGCAGTAGCCAACCCTGGTTGCAATAACTCCGGGTAGTGACAGAAATGCATCTTCCACCCCCCAGAAACAGCCTGCTGCAAAAGTGGCAATTTCATTCATAGAGACCTCCTTTAAAACAAGAAAGGGCCCCGTAGGGCCCAATATAGAAACTACATCAGTTTTTCCATCTCCTCTTCAGAGATGTCGAAGTTTGCATAGACGTTTTGAACATCATCATTATCTTCCAGCTTATCCATTAATTTCAACATGCTTTCGGCCTGTTTTCCTTCAAGCTTGACCTGAGTCTGGGGAATCATGGTGACTTCGGCGTTTGTATGTTTGAAACCTTTCGCTGCCAGTGCTTCGCGCACCTCAATAAAAGATGCCGGTTCAGTTGTGACCTCGAAGCAGTCATCCTGCTCGGAAACATCTTCGGCACCTGCTTCCAGGGCTGCTTCAAAAAGCTGATCGAAATCAACCGCCTTGTCATAGCCGATCAGCCCTTTTTTGTCGAATATCCAGGAAACACAGCCAGCCTCACCCATATTACCGTTGCTCTTGGTAAAAATACTGCGGATATCAGAAACGGACCGATTACGGTTATCGGTCAGAACTTCCACCAGAACAGCAGCGCCGCCAGGGCCATATCCTTCGTAGACGATCTCTTCGTACGTGACACCTTCCATCCCGCCCGCACCCTTTTTAATTGCTCTTTCAATATTATCCTTAGGCATGTTTTCGGCTTTGGCCTTATCAACAGCAGTTCGTAGACGGGGATTCGCTGCAGGGTCTCCTCCTCCCAGTTTTGCAGCAACGGATATTTCCTTAATGAACTTGGTGAAAAGCTTGCCTCGCTTGGCATCGGCAGCACCTTTTTTATGTTTGATTGTACTCCACTTATTATGACCAGACATTGTCCCTGCTCCTTTGAAAGGTATTATTACCGAGTTTTTTATTGCGTAAAAAAGTCAGAGACTTTATCATGCGAAGCGCAACCTGTCCAGAGAGAATTTATTGAAAAAAGGATCTCGTTAACATGATTAAATCTATTAAGCCGCCAATATTGCTGATAGTTTTGTTGCTGTTCGGTGCCGTATCAACTGGATGCAGCATCGCCCGCCATGGTTCACGATCCGACGAACTTCCAATCCTTTCACAGGATGAGCTGATCAGGCCGTATATAAAGCTCGGGAGAATTCAGGTAACTCGCGAGGTATACGGCACGGACTACTCAGTATCGGCCGACATCGCCGCATGGGGCTTGTCTGCAGTGCGTCAGGAAGCGGTGAAATTAGGTGCAGATGCCGTCATGCTGCCTGAGGTTACGGGACATACGACAACGAGCGGCATTTTCCCTTTAACCGAATATCGCGCGACCGGTTTCGCCATCAAATTCAAATAGAATTGTCATTTGAAGAAGTTTGGCGGGGTTGTTTCAACGGACAGAAGCATGAATAACGTGCCGCTGCCGCAGGGGGCATTGCCGATAGTGATCGGCTTTGTATTGTGAGGTACAGAAGTGAAAGTACAATACGCATTTCAATGCCAGATCTTCGCTGAACAGCGAAAGGCGGCACAAAGCCGCCTTTCTGTAGTGGGAATAATAACTGCAGTCGTTTGCTAATTGATTTTCTTCATCTCGTTTCCGCAGGTGCACTTGCCCGGTTTCTGGCTGACGGAGCCGCAATCGCAGCCGTCCCCGCAACCGCAGGCGTACTTGGCTTTGGCAGGGAAATTAAGTTTTTTATCACCAACTGTAACCACAATTTTGTCTTTGCTGGCGCTGCTTACCGTGCCTTTCCCGAGCGCAGTACCGCAGTCACATTTACCCGCTTTTCTGGCCATTGTTTTACAGTCGCACGTGTCTCCACAGGTGCAGACGTAGACAGTATCACCCTTTTTGTAAACCGGCAGGTTCTTGTCGGCAAAAGCAACAACAGCGACCAGCAACAGGCTTGTGACGAACAGGCTGGTAAACAATTTTTTCATGGGTAATCTCCTTTTTAATGTATTTGATTCCGATTGGTCGGAACGTACCATATTCCGATAAATTGGTACATATATATTTATGCAAGCAACTGGAAATCTGGTGCATTACCGGTGGCGTTACACTGTTCTCCGTTTGAGTATGAAGCCGATTAAAAAACAGAGCGCCAGCGTTAGCGTGCCGCCAACCATACCGGAAACGCTGGTGCCGAGTTTGCTCCCTTCCGGTTTATTCTCTTTAGAGACATGTTCCGGTACTGTTGCCGGATCGGCTGCTTTATCAGCCGGTCCGGACTCTTCCGGTACTTTAAAGGAGTAGTCCGGAAGAAACGCCAGGCTTTTCTGAAGTGTTGCCAGCGTACGGTGAATCCCCTGCTCTTCACCTTTCAACTGTTCTTGTCCCGTCACTTTAGTTATTGACCATTCAAGCCCGTCCGGATGCTCCGAGGCAAACCATGAAAGTATTCCACCGGTTATAACGGCGATAGCCAGGAAGCCGAGCACCACATTCCGTATCGGATGAGTGCCAATTGGTCGGGCTGTCATGGCACTCTGCAGGATTTCCGGCATTGCGCTGAAGACAAACGTGATTACCGATGCGGTGACCACTCCTTCGACAACGCCGATTGCCAGATGAATTGGCTGCATGATTGCGAGAAAGGTTGCAAAGGGCAGTGAAGAGATACCCGACATAACCGTTTCCACGACAACACCGAAGGCGCCCAACTGCAAGCCGACAACAGCGGCAATCGTCGCAGCGATTGAAATTTTTTTCGCTGTTGGCGCAGTGCCGACGATTTTTTTGTAAATCAGCGGGTAAGCGATGAAGGCCGGGAAAAAGCCGAGATTGAATATATTACAGCCGAGTGCCAGCAGGCCGCCATCGGCAAAGAAGAGTGCCTGAACGACCAGCACTGAAGCAATCGTTAAAAAGGCGGCGTAGGGACCGAGCAACACGGCCAGAATCATCCCGCCGCCAAGATGGCCGCTGGAGCCGGTAACCGGAATGGTGAAGTTAATCATCTGTGCGGCAAAGATGAATGCACCCAGCACCCCCATGAGCGGCACTATGCCGCTGTCTGCTTCTGCCTGAACTTTTTTTGAACAGTAGGCAATAGTCGCGGCTGATGCGCCCCACATGGTCAAACCGACTGCCGGTGATAGTAATGCGTCTGCCATATGCATGGGAATATCTCCTTTAATTCCGGGGAATTTTATCAAAATTTGAAAGTAGCGCCGATTGTGCCGGTCAGGTCAGCTTCGGGTTTCGTCAAGCCGACTTTTAGACCGGCACTAATGTCAACAGCCTTGCTGATGCAATAAACGGCACCTGCCAAACCAAATACCGGTATATCGTTAGAGGCTTTGTCCTCGCTGGTGGCTGCACCAGCATCTGCAACCAGTTTCAGGTTCTTTATGACTTCGTATGTTGCTCCCAGGCAAACGTTCCAGGCGCTGCTTCGGCGGGTATCCTTGGATTCTGCAAGGTTGTAATTCTGGTAGGTGTAACCGGCATTCAGGTGCAGGGCAAAGGGTTCAAATTCTTTCGACAGTATCAGGGTTGTTCCATACGAAACGGTGAGATCGTCAGAAGCACCGATACTATATGAATAACCAAGTTGTGGCTTAACTGCGACACTAAACCCTTCATGTTCATATACTTGCCATTTCAGAGCCAGTGAGAAATCAGCAGAACCGGCATCGGTAAAAGTTGCCCGATCAATATCTCCGCTTCCCCACGGCCTGGCAAAGCCGATTGAAAGGTCTATCTTGTCTGAAACGCCAACTCCAAAAGAGGTGGCAAGTTGTTTGCCAATTGTTTTTGTTGTAGAGCCGTCAGATCTTTCCTTGTCTGAAGAGATTTCTCCGTTCAGTTCGACTTGCAAGTTTCCCTTGCCAAGTGTACCTGCATCATCACTTATGAGTGGATGGGCGGCAAAGCTTGTCCCGGCTGATAGTAACAACATTGTGATAACGTGAGCGATAAGTCTCCAGTAAAAGTGCATAATTGGATCCCTTATGTTGTAACGTTCATAATAATATGACAGCATAGATAATAATTTTATTTTTTTAGTTCGCACTGAGTAACACGATAATAAAATTCGTACAACACTTTTTTTGTGATTAGCAGATGATTAGCGCCTACAAGCGGTATCTTTAAAATTAAAAACCGCCAGGCATTTCCTGAAAGTTGCATTCTCACCGAATGTGTCAGAACCAATTTATTGACAACAACAGAAAAGAACTCTATCTTTCCCGTATGCGCAAGCACCTGTCACTCCTCATAATCTGTCTCCTGCTCTTTTCGGTTGTTACGACCGCCTTCCATTACCATGATAATGACGGCGATCATGCCGACTGTTCTATATGTGCCGTAAGCCATCATCAGCCGGTGGCGAACAACTCACCGGTTGTCCTCTCTTCAGTCACCACCTACACTCTTGCAACATGGCGCTCGCCGGAATGTATCTTTATTTCTCCGGACGCTTACAGACCTGCCAACGACCGGGCACCGCCAGCCTGACCTTCTTCTCACACTGCTGAAATAACCAAACACACTACATCGCTAGTAACGCGACACAGGAGGAGTGCATGCGCACATCTATTCTTGCGACCCTGTTCGGGGTCGTTCTATTGCCGTTGTCTGCCATGGCGGATGACATTGATCTCCGTTTAAATAAACTCAACGCAGAAGTCTTGCGTCAGTCTGAAACAATCAGCAATCAGCAGAAAAGTATCGAAGAGATGAAGGAGATGCTGAAAGCCGGTAAAACCGCTGAAGCAGCGGCTGCTGTTGACGGCTCGACAAAGACGTCCGGTTTCTTTGGCGGCTCACTGATGAACAACCCGTACGTTTCAGTTATTCTTGACGCCAAGGGGTATGTTTCCAACCGCAACAACAATGAACTCTCCTCGCGGGGTGTTCCCGGCTACACTGCAGCAGGGAGCGAATTGCGCAACAACTTCAACGTTGATGCGGCAGAACTGCTGATTTTCGCTCCGGTGGACCCCTATTTCAATCTGTACGTCAATATTCCGGTAACCAGTGACGGTACATCTCTGGAGGAGGCCTATTTTGTCACCACTGCCCTCCCGGATGGGTTGCAGGTGAAAGGGGGCCGCTTCAAGAGCAACGCCAGTCGTTACAATTCCCAGCACCCCCATGCGTGGGATTTCGCCGAACTACCCCTGGCGTACCGTGCCTTTCTCGGACCGGAAGCGCTGGGGGGGGAGAACGGCGTGCAGTTGACATGGCTACCGTCGTTACCGGTCTACACCCTGCTCGGCTTCGAGGCGCTGCAGGGGGATAATCCGCTCCTGTTCGGGGATGACAGTAAGCAGGGGGCACATGCCTTTACCGCCTTCGGCCGTGTTTCTTTTGACACGAGTGATGAATCAACCTTCTATCTGTCTCCCTGGGTGATGTTCGGGAAAACAAACAGCGCTGAAATAGTCACTGGCTTTGAGCTGCGCGGCGACAGTGCGCTGTCTGGACTGGAAGCAGTCTGGAAGTGGAAATCAGGGCAGCAGAAGCTGACGCTGCAGGGTGAATATCTCTATCTGGTGCAGAACGGAGATTTGACCGACACTGCAGGGGTTCTGCCTGATGAATCTCTCAAACGCCATCAGGACGGCGCCTGCATTCAGGCGATCTATGGCTATGGTCGCTGGGGTTTTGGTGCCCGCTATGACCGTATGGAGATCTTTGCCGATACCTTCAGGCAGGGCGGAAACCAGCAGTCATTTGACGGCAAGCCGTGGCGCGTCAGCGCCATGACGGAATACCGGTTCACGGAATACAGCCGCATCCGCGCCCAGTTCAATCATGATCGCTCGGATCGGAGCGGTCTTGTAAATAACGAGGGGATTGTGCAGCTTACCTTTGCCATCGGTGCCCACGGGGCCCATCCATTCTAATTGCAACGCTTAAAGGAGATAAAACAATGCGAAAAACAATAATCACGTTCTGTATCCTTCTGCTGGCTGGTCCGGCTTGTGCCGCCGTCAAGGTGGTGGCGACACTCCCCTGGATCGGTAGTCTGGCCAAGGAGATCGGCAAGGATAACGTCACAGTCACTACCCTGGTGAAAGTTTCCCAGGATCCGCACAGCATCGAGGCAAAGCCCTCCATGATCGCCGCTGCCCGCCGTGCCGACATCTTCATGTACAACGGACTTGACCTGGAGATCGGCTATCTGCCGATACTGATGGAGGCTTCCAAAAACCCGAAGATCCATCCCGGCAACGTTGGCAACCTTAACTGCTCCGTGTTTGCCACGCCACTGGAAATCCCGACCTCTGCCGGTCGCGAGAACGGCGACGTCCACCCGCTGGGGAATCCACATTACCATCTCTCTCCGGCGAATATGAAGAAGGTAGCTTCCGGCATGGGAGAGCGGCTGGCAAAGATTGATCCGGCCAATGCCGATTTTTATCGAAGTAATGCCACACGCTTTGCCGCTCAGGTTGACCGGAAATCAAAGGAGTGGCAGGGGCGACCGCTGCACGGCAAGCAGTTCGTCGCCCAGCACAAGTTCTTTGAATACCTGGCTGCGGAGTTCGGTTTCAGGATTGTCGGCTATCTGGAAGATAAACCGGGGATTCCCCCAAGCAGCGCCCATCTGCAGGCGCTGATAGCCGACATCGCCCGGCAGAAGCCATCTGCCATTTTGAGCACCTCATATCACGACCAGAAGTCACCGCAATTCGTGTCATCGAAAACCGGTGTCCCAACAAAGGTCGTCCCCCATGATGTCGGCGCGGCTGGCAGCACGGACTGGTTTACCTTGATGGACGCGGTTTTCAAGACATTGGAGTAGATTGCCCATGGAAACCCTGTCATTCCTGGCATGGCCATTTGCCACCTGTCTGCTGCTGATCCTGATCCATACCTGGTTCGGGGTGCATATTCTGGAGCGGGGCATCATCTTTGTGGATCTGGCCCTTGCCCAGTTCATAAGCATCGGCATTGCCCTTTCTCTGCTGGCTGATGGCTACCGCATGCCTCTGGCGGTGCTGTTTGCTCTCGGCGGGGCGCTGATCATGACCTTTACCCGCCGGGTGGCGCGTCATGTCAATGTGGAAGCGTTCATCGGCGTGCTCTATATCTTCTCATTCGGGGTTTGTTCACTGATTCTTGACAGGACGGCGCATGGGATGGAGGAGTTCAAGTCCATCCTCAATGGCAACATCCTCTGGGTGACGCCGGAAGCGCTTGCAGCGACCGCTCTGTTGTACGGAGCGGTCGGTCTGCTGCACTGGTTCATGAGAAAACGCTTCCATGACTTGACGTTCAACGGGGAAGGGCCGCTCTGGGTGGAATTCCTCTTCTTTGCCAGTTTTGCGCTGGTGCTGGTCAAGTCGGTAATGCTGGCAGGTATTCTACAGGTTTTTTCCTTTCTGGTGGTGCCGGCCCTCCTGGGCCGGCTGTTCTTCCGAAGCACCGGAAAGATTCTCGTGGCGGGGTGGACTGCAGGCACGCTGGTGAGCAGTGGCGGTATCGCTCTATCTCATCTGCTCGACCTGCCTACCGCTCCGCTTATTGTTGCGGGTCTTGCACTGTTGTTTTTCGCGGCACTTGCCGCGAAGGCGTTTATTCATCGTAATGAAGCATCAGCATAAAATTTGAATTTGAAAGTTGAGATATGAAACTGAATATGAAGACAGAGCTTCAGAAACCCGATACCTAATTTCCAATGGCTTGGCGGTCTGTGAAAAAATAATGTTTCACCATGGCGAACATTACCCTTTTCGCTGAAATGTAATAGCCATTCAACAGAGTCTACCGGCCAGGAGGCTATCGATTGATTGAAAAGCCTGGATGCTGTCCGGTGTCAGTATCCTGAGTATATTTTGGCTGCCTGCTTTTACCAGGTGGCTGATATGCCTGATTCCGTGTGTAACGACATGTTCTTCATCAATGCGGGCCGGCCGTGGCTTGGCGGGATCAGCACCGACAGAGAAGGTGGCATCATGCAGGGAAAGCAGCTTACCGCTGTTTTTACTGAACATAGGCATGTCGGAATAGACAAAATAGGTGAGCACGATGGTCTGATGCGGTTCAAAGCGCCAGCTGGTTGAATGGACAATACAGTTCTGGCGGGCACCAGTGGATATATCGTATTCAGGCGATTGGAGCAGTTCCAGTACAATTTCATCCGGATCGGTCTCCCATTGGGTGATGTCTTCTTTCCTGACAAAATAACGCACTGAAGACTGATCAGCCAGGGAGGCGACAATAACCTCCAGGGAAAGCTTCATCCCAATGTGCCTGATCATATTCCGGGGCAGGTCAGAGCTACACTGCACGCTTACCTCCTTCATCGTTGAACGGGACAATAAAAGCTTTGTTCCGGTACGGAAGTGCGGTGGTCGCAATCCCGTAGATATCCCGGATAAACCCTGCATCCCATGGTTGGCTACCAGCGGGTGGCGCGGCAACCTGTCCTTGCTTGAGAAAAATTACCTGGTCGGCATTCAAAAAGGCCATGTTTGGATCGTGCAGCACCGCTACGACAGTAACCCCACCTGCTGTAATCTGACGGAGGATGCCAAGCAGCCGTTGCTGATTGGCCAGGTCGAGGTGCGCGGCCGGTTCGTCCAGCAGGATCACCTTGGGTGCCTGGGCCAGGACGCGGGAGATCATTACCAACTGACGCTCTCCACCGGACAGGTCGGTATACGGACGCTTGGCAAGCGCTTCTATTCCTACTGTGTGCATCGCCAGCTGCGACATTTCCCGGTCGCGGACCGACGGTGTGGAGAACACATAGGCCGCCCGACCGGTCAGGACAACATCTTCGACCGCAAAAGGAAATACCGTCTGGTGAAACTGGGGCAGATAGCCGATCAACCCGGCACGACTCCCCCCCGAAAGTGACGCTATATCCTGCCCGGCAACCTTTACGCTGCCTCCCTGTATCGTATTGATGCCGGCAATTACCTTGAGCAGGGTCGATTTCCCGCAGCCGTTGCGCCCCAGAATTACCGTCAAGGCCCCTTCAGGAGCTGTGAAGGAGACATCTTTCAGCACCGGGCTTGAGTCGTAGGCATAGCTCAGGTTTGTCACGGTCAGGGCCATTGTCTAGTCACCGAATCCGGCGCCGCTCTTTTTGAGCAGATAGATGAAAAACGGACCGCCGATCAGAGTAGTGAAGATACCTACCGGCACCTCAAACGTTGTAATGGCACGGGCCAGATCGTCAACCAGCACCAGAAATGTTCCGCCGAAGGCAAACGAGACCGGCAGGGTGCGGGTGTTATCCGGACCGACCAACATCCGCACCATGTGCGGGACAACCAGCCCCACCATGCCGATGATACCGGCCACTGCCACTGCCGCCGAAGCGGCCAGGGTAGCAGGAATCAGCAGCAGGAGTTTTTCTCGCTCCGGGTTCAATCCGACCGCTCTGGTCTCTTCATCACCAAGGGCAAGGACGTTCATCCGCCAGCGCATAGCGAATAGAACCGCCGCTCCTGTAGTTATCGGTAGGAATGCTGACCGCACCTTCTGCCAGCTGGCGTTGTGCAGGTTGCCCATGGTCCAGTGGACGATGGTCTGCAGCTTGAAAGGGTCGTTCACGATCTGGACAATTGTCAGGAGTGCGGTAAAAATGCCGCCAATGATGATTCCGGCCAGCACCAGTGACACAATTGACAGTCCACTCCTGTTGACCGCCAGCAGGTAACTGAGGGCTGCGGCCAGTAGTCCGAAGACGAAGGCACTCGGTTGCAGGGGAATCCAGCCGACGGTCAGAGCCAGGGCCGCACCGAAAGCGGCACCGGAGGAGAGGCCAAGGATGTCAGGTGAGACCAGCGGATTGCGCACCATGGCCTGTAGTGCCGTTCCCGAGGCGGCCAGGGCACCGCCCACCAGGAAGTCCAGGCAGATTCGCGGTAGCCGGATGTTGAACAGCACTTCAGCAGCCATATCTAGCGTGCCATCTGCTGGAAGTGTGCTCAGTGCCAACTTGTGCCCGAACGTCTGCAGCACCTCGGCAGGAGCTACACCTCCTCCGGGGCCGATAAACAGCGACAGGAGCAGTACCGGAAAGGGAAGCAGATAATAGATGACGGGAGCGGGACGGGGCATGGTCTACATCCCCTGAATCTTTCTGCCGTAGAGTTTGAACAGCATAGTCTGCTTTTCCTTCTCCAGATCAACATCCCTGAACAGTTCGGGGTTGGCCCATTTTGCAACCATTTTTACGGCGTACTGGAACTTGAGCGTCCAGAGATCACAGAGAAAGGGTTCGGGAAATTCATGTACCCGGCGGTTTTTCACCGCCCTGATTGATTGCCATTGGGGATCAGCAATCACATCTCCGGGGTTTTTACGCTCGTTGTACCACATGACGATCAGGTCAGGGTTCCATCCCAGAACCTTTTCCATGTTTGCCACCAGATGTTCGCTCTTGTTTGATCCGCAGACATTGCGTCCGCCAGCCAGGGTGATCAGGTCGTCAACCGTACTGCCGCCGCAGGAGGTCTCCAGGTTCCCCTGCGCCCACATATAGTAAACACCGGGGCGTTTGGTCGTCGGTATTTTCGCAACCCGACGGGCAATATGGCCCACCTCAGCTTGTGTGTAGTCAACCACCTCACTCGCCCGTTTTTCTCTGCCGGTAAGTACGCCCAGGTCCCGCATCTCTTTATACACATCCTCCCAACCGGTCAGAAACACACCGTATACCGGAATCCCTCTCGCTTCGAGCGCTGCAATCGATTCGGTCTGCTGAGACCAGATGATAACCAGATCCGGCTTGAGGGCGACCACACTTTCAAGGCTGACAAAATCCCAGTTACCAGGCGCAGGGAGTTTCTTTTGCCTGATCCGGTCATCTAGCGCTGCATACCATGTGTTGACAGAACCGTTATAAATATTGGCCGAAACAGCGACGACCTGTTGTTCGGCATCAAGCATGCAAAGACCGCTCAGGGCACTTTCGATCAGACAGACAATGCGCTTGGCCGGTTTTTGCAATGTTATATGTTTGCCACGGAAGTCGGTGACCGACAGTTGTGCAGCATCAGAGGCGACAGCTGTACAGAGAAGAACTACTACGATTGACATGTAGCAGAATGCAAAAAGAGCCGGACGGTGAACCGCCCGGCAATTACATGAAGGAAGCACGTCTGCGTGCCCGTGTTTCTTTGGTATATGGTGCGAATGGAGCATCTTCAACCTCAGAACTTCAACTCCAAGCTGCCAAATGCGTTGAATCCGGGGTCCTGGAACTGCCAGGGCATCTCATATTTTTTATTGAAAAGATTATTCAGATCGACAGCAGCGGTCATGGTGTAGTCAGCAGTTTTCAGAATTGATTTCTCTATTTTCAGGTTGACCACCTGATAGGGGCCAAATTTCTTGCGGCCGCTCGTGGAGGTGCTGTCGTAATAGTTGCCAACCATGTGGACATACGGTGACACTTTGAAGTCAAACGGCAGCTTTGCCGTAACGCCGACATTAGCAACGAAGTCGGGAACAAAGGAGAGGTCTGCACCGTCCTGATCCTTGTCCAGTGAGTTTTTGACTTCGGTTGCCGTGTAGGTCAGATTGGCAAACCACTGGAGATAGTCTGCTACAGCCTGTTCTACGGTGACTTCCACGCCATAGGAATGAGCCTTGCCGGCATTCACCGATTTGCTCTGGGAGGGGTTCTGGCTGACAGCATTATCAACGATGGCGTCATCCAGATAATTGTAGAAACCTCTGATGCCGACTTTCATCGAATCAAGCGGCTGCAGGTCGATTCCCAGGTCTGAACCGATACCGCTTTCCGGCTTCAGTCCCGGATTAGGGAGCTGGCCGTTTTTGCCGATTACCCCGGCATCAGCGGCATTAAGTGTTCCTCCGACGGATTTCGCGGATGGCGCCACAAAGCTGGAGCCTGAGTTAGCGTACACAGCAAACTTGGGAGTGACATTGTAACGGGCACCTACACTCCAGAGCAGTTTGTCCCAGGATTGTTCCTTGAGACCGGGTGTTGCGCCGCTGATAAGGTCATAGCTGTGCTGGGTATGATTGAAGCGACCGCCGGCACGCAGGACTAACTTATCAATCACCAGTTTTTCCTGGAGGAAAACACCGGTGGACCAGGCATTGGTATCATTTTGAGTGGTTTTTACCCCGCCAATCTCGGCATAGGTCTTATAGGTCGCAACCTGGGAGTCTGCACCAAAGGTCAACACACTGTTGCCGAGGTGATTGTAGTTGAGGGTCACATCCGAAGGAAAGATGTTCTGTTCCACACCATCATGCTCACGCAAGGCCAGGTTGGTGGGATAGTTATCTTCAGCCCAGCGACGGTCATAATTGCGGTAGCCGGTCTTCACCTGAAGATTCAGATCATTTGTGATCTGATTGGTGTAGATGGCGTTGATGGTGTCATAGAAGTGATTGAAGTCGCGGTTGGGTCGCCCGGCATCTCCCGAGTGCTGGGTGTGATGCATGAAAAGCGACAGCTTGTGGTCGTCGCGGTCAAAGAGATAGGTCAGTTTACCGTAGAGCTTGGTCTTCTGATATTCGGGGTCTTTGGTGAAATTCAGCCATGAAGGGTTGGTGCCGTAATTGGTGTAATCAGATTTCTCGTAATTGGCACCCAGGAAGTAGTTGAAGTTGCCCTTGCGGTTCTGGGTGAAGACTCGGGCGTTGAAGGTGTTGTACGAACCGTACCCAAGCAGTATGCGGGTTGCGGCGGTATCAATTTTATCCTTGAGAATAAAGTTGGTAATGCCGGTCAGGGGAGCTTCATTGCCGGCAAAATCCATGCTGAGATAGTTGGAGTACATGACCGAAGCCGGTCCCTTATACAACTCAGCTTGATCAAAAGCCCACGGATCAAGGCTCATGGCGTCCACAAAGGAATCGATGGGCAGCCCATCCAGAAGATAGCCGTTATACTTCGGTCCCAGTCCGCCAAAAGAACCCCAGTTGGCATCGTTACGGGAGAGTGGATTGACAAACTGTCCGGCGCTGTACTTCAAGAGCTCTGAAATATTTCTGTTGTAGTTGGTTTGGTTATCAAACTCATCAGAATAGAACGTCTCAACCTTCTGGGTTACCTCGGACTGGGGCTGTGCAATCTTTGTATCAGTGACAATAACTTCAGGAAGGAAATAGGGCTTTACTTCCATTTTCCCCTCCTCAGCGATGGCTGGCGACGCTGCCATGACGGCTGTTATGATACTGAGTAGTACTTTTTTCATTGTCTGAACCTCCTTTGATGTATTGATAATTACGCAGCTGTATTTATAATTTTGATGCAATATATATGCTTAAAAATTATATTACAACGCCAATAATCATACTAAATAAAAAATCGTGCTACTTAAGGTAAGACATGATTTTGATTCACAGGGGGGAGAAGCATTATGTAACGGAAGGGCTAGCGCAGATCTGTAGCAGAGGTCATGACGAGTTTCCCGTGCTTAACACCTTTAACACTGATGCAGTTCATCGGCAATTTTTTGATGACGGATGACTTGTTACGCAGGACGAGGACTTGGGAAATATCCTCATAATGACGCTGTTGCTGGTGTTCCCCGACGACACGAGTGGATCGAGCGGAAAAATTGCTGTCGAAAAAATTACTTGACAGTTACTGTAAGAATAGTGAAAGTGTTCGCCATGAAAAAACTTCCTGCCGATAGCAAAAAATGCGTGAACCGGCGTACCATTGCCGCAGTGCTGACAGTGATCTATGTTTTAATCCTGTTCGCGCCTCTCGTCTCTTTTGCTGTGCAATCGAGTGTCTTCGCCCATGCAGTTCACGGGGAGTGTTCGGGAAACTGCGATGCAGATGGCTGCTCGCTGGAAAGTCGGACAAACCATTCCTGCTGCTGTGCGCAGAAGAAACAGCACCCGGCCGATATTGCGCCAAAGTTGCCAACCGACAACTGCGGCGCTACCAAGTCAGCGGTTGCACCGGTGACAAAGGGGGACTGCTGTAACTCCCTAAAGAGAGTAAAGCCAGTTGTTGCAAGGAATGATTGCTGTTCCAAAGGCAGTGATAAAAAAACAGAGGGGGCAGTTCAGAAAGAAAAAAATACGAACAGAGAATTTGTTTACAAGTGCGGTAACCGTTGTGGCACTGGAAAGCAGTTCGTCCTTGCCGGAGCAGGTACATCAGAATTACTGCCGTATATCTACTCGCAAAGTATTGCACCATCCCACGAAGGAACCCGCTACATCAGCTCCCCGCACAACATGATTTCCCGCCACTCAGAACCACCCTATCCTCCGCCAAAAATTCCTGTCTCTGCCTGAAAATCACCTGTACACAACAATAATCTTGAAAGCGGGACCGTTTCCGCAATCAGGTATGTTGCGGGAACCCGGTCGCGCGAGGAGTTGCGCGTATGGAAATTTCCGAGCTTCGGGAGTCGAGTGTCATAACATCCCGAAAATGTCTTACGGTGGGTCGGAGCGATCTTCCGCTTACCGTCCAGTATGGTGAAACCACCTATGTCCTTGTTGTAACAAAAACTGAAAAACTGCTGCTTCAGAAACCACTGCAAGTAGCGTAAGCCAGCCAGCTAATGTTGTAGATAATTTTCTCAACATCACGCAAGCAAGCCGAATAATTCCCCCTTTTGCGGGGGTTATTCGGCTTTTTTTGTTTGTTGGCTCCCGGTTTGTGACGAATTTCTATTCAGTAAAGGAAAAAATATGAGCACAGCTTGCCAGTCGAGTAAAGCCATCCATGGTCACCCCTGCTTTGGAGGCGACCACAAAAAGAACGGGCGTATTCATTTGCCGGTAGCGCCGCGCTGCAATATCAAATGCAACTACTGCACGCGCCGCCACGACTGCGCCAATGAATCCCGGCCCGGTGTCACCAGCAGGATTCTGACGCCGTTCCAGGCGCTGGAACGGGTGCGTGAGGTAAAGGGGAGTCCCGTAATGGGGCCGATCATCAAGGTTGTTGGTATTGCCGGACCGGGTGACCCCTTGGCGAACGAAGAAACGTTTGAAACTTTTGAACTCATCCATGCCGAATTTCCGGAAATGATCAAATGTTTGAGCACTAACGGGCTGATGCTGCCGCAGAGCATGGAGCGCCTTGAATGGCTCGATCTGCGCAGTCTGACCATTACGATCAACGCAATTTCACCACAGGTTGGCAGCCGTATATATTCGTATGTTCAGTATCAGGATCAGACCCTTCGCGGAGTTGAAGCAGCAGAACTGCTGATCCGCAACCAGTTGGACGGACTTCAGCAGGCGGCGGACCGGGGAATTACCGTCAAGATCAATACGGTACTGATTCCGGGAATCAATGACTTTGAAGTTGAAAAAATTGCCGTAGCGGTGAAATCGCGTGGAGCTGCGATCATGAACGTCATGCCGCTGATTCCCCAAGCTGATTTTGCCCATGTCAAACCGCCGACGGATGCTGAGTTAAGCGCAGTCCGTGATGCCAACCAGCATATTCTCGGTCAGTTCAAGCATTGCAGTCAGTGCCGCGCCGATGCGGTCGGCCTCATCGGCCAGAACAGCCTGCATCAGTCACTCGTTTGAAAACAATTTAGCGTGCATTTTAATTCGCACGCACTAAACCAAAAGGAGAACAACACATGTATCGATTGGCAAAGATCACCGCAGTATCGGCAGCAGCAGTAACTCTCATGGCAGGTCTGTACGGCTGCGGAGACAGCAGCTCAACCGCTGCTCCAGTGACAACACCACCTGTGGCAAAAGTATCACCCCTGATCCTCGTTGAGGGGGGCACGGCCGTTATCGGCGACAATGCGGTGGCAAAAGCCGCACCTGCGCACGATGTTACCGTGTCCGACTTCTACATCAGCAAGTTTGAGACAACTTTTGATGAGTTTGATGCCTATACCAAGGCAACCGGCAAGCTTGACGTTGTTGACATCAACAGCGCCGGCAGGGGGCAGAATCCGGTCTACAACATCGACTGGTATGATGCAGTGGAGTACTGCAACTGGAAAAGTACTCAGGAAGGGCTGACACCTGTCTATACAATCGATAAGGTCAACAAGGATCCGAAAAACATCACCACAGATGCAAAGGATCCGAAAAAATGGACTGTTACCGCCAACTGGTCTGCCAACGGACACCGTCTCCCCACAGAAGCCGAATGGGAATTCGCGGCAAAAGGCGGCAAGCTGAGTAAAGGTTACAAATTCCCCGGCAGCAATGTTGCCCGCGAAGTAGCCTGGTACGGCGGAAAAAAAGCTGCTGCAGCAACCCTGGCAGGCGGGGCGGTTCTGGCAAACTTCACCACAGGGACAGTCACCAAAAAGGGTGATCTGCGTAAAGTCGGTTCACTGAAAGCGAACGAGCTTGGCATTTATGACATGGCCGGCAATGTCCATGAGTGGGTCTGGGATAAATATTCCACCGCCCGCACCGGAGTGCCGGCAACCGGGTATACCGATCTCAGTACGGTGAACCCGAAAGGACATGCCACCGGTTTTAACAAGTTTGTGTTTCGCGGCGGCAACAGCGGTGGGCCGGACACCTGCATGCTGCCGAATAAACGCTTCACCAAGGATGTGAACTTCACCATGTGTCCGGCCGGACTCCGTCTGGCGAGGAACAAATAGGTATTTGCATCTGCAGGAGTTTACCATGACAAAAACCATGACGATCGTTCTGATTTTCAGTGTGGTTCTGATCGGCTCATCAATGGCTTCCCTCGTGGCCCAACCGGCACAACCGGCAAAAGCCCGGACGGTGAACGTCGGCAGGGGCACTGTACAGGTTCCTCTGCACCTGCCCCGTGAGGTTACAACAGGCACGAACATATCCGGGTCTGCTTCGCTCGGAAGTAAAGATGCCTGCGATATTACCTTTGACCGTTTCACCGGTATTTACTGGTCGGATCGGGATATCGCCGGATCGGCACTTCTGCCGACGCCGGCGTATGTTCCGGTATCAGAGCAGCACGGCGGATCTCTTGTCCTTGGTAGCGGTGGTGTGGCTCAAACCAGGGTTATCAAGCTGTCGGCAGAAAAACCGTGCGGAAAAATAGTTCAGGAGACTCTCAATGTCATTGATCTCTACTGCCGCAGTTCCAAAACCCACTATGCCGTTGTGGGCATGCAGGACCCTTTCATGACACTGCAGAAAGTAGTGGAAATAGCCAAAAGTCTGAAATGCAGTTGATTCACGACCGTAAGGACAATCAGTGGATACTCTTATGACTGTTATGATACTCGGCCTGTCGGTGGAAGGCCTTGTGCTCTGCCCCTTCTTTGCCTTCGGTCTGTCCCTGGCGGACCGAATGGCCGGAGTGCGATTTCTGCTCGGCAGACTGCTCGGCCTGGTCTGTTTCGGTGTTGCCGTCTGCCTGCTGGGCAAGGCGGTGCACATTGACGAACGGATCATGAATCTTATCTTCGGTGTCACCATCATCCTGCTCGGCATGTATCGGGCGGTCGTTGTGGAGGAGGGGAATCTCTGGTGGAAGATACGGGAATACAAGGTACGCCTGGGGATCAAAAGCCGCTGTGGAGGCAAGGGTACTCCTGCCAAAGCGGGTTTTGGCCTCGGACTGTTCCGGGGGCTGTTCAATCCGGGGAGAAAATATCTGTATCTCGCGCCGTTTCTGCTGGATCTGGGCGTGTTCAAAGGACTGGCCATCTCGTTTGTCTATGGCCTCAGTTCTTCGGTCTATCTGATTGTCGGCTTCGTTTCGGCAGGATTCATCAACAAAATGGTGCGACATAAACAGCGCTTGGGAGTTGTTGGCGGCATCATTCTGATGCTGGTCGGCAGTTATTACGTCGTAAAAGCCAGAAGCCTGGTTCTGTGACCACACCGCTTCAATACGTATCTATGCAGTTAATCAACTAAATCACTACTCACAGGAGAATAAATGACTATGCAAAAATGGATTTCAGCACTCATCCTGACGTGCCTGACCGCAGTGACTCTTTCCGGTTGCGGCAACAGCAGCGATTCTTCCACACCTGTCGCAGACAGCGGTACCGTTGTCCTGAAAAATTCGGCTCTGCCGGGAGCAACGCAGAATGCTGCATACACCACATTCCTTGGCGCCAGTGGCGGCAAGGCGCCCTACAAATGGTCTGTCGTGACTGGCAATCTGCCGATGGGGCTGACATTGAGCACCGATGGCAACATCACCGGAACTCCAACGGCACTCGGAACCTATACGGTGGTGTTCAAGGTGTCCGATTCAAGCACGACGGCTCTGGTGGCGCAGAAAGCGCTCCAGATCAACGTGAGTACGCTGGTGTTTACCCCTGGCACTACCGGAACGGGACTCTATGCCGATCATTGCGCCTATTGCCATGCTACCATCGGCTCTACTGGCCAGCAGCATAAGGATGCCACACTGGCGCAAGTAAAAGCCGCCATTGCTGCCGACACCGGTGGTATGGGTGAGTTTGGCGCTTCAGGAGTGTTTCCGCTCACCGATGCGCAACTGAATCTGATTATCACTGCAATGAAGGGCACTTCGGCGTACGTTCCGCCGACATTTACCATCACCACACTTCCCGCTGCCACGGTAGGCGTGGCCTATAGCCAGACACTGACCGCCAAGGATGGTACGAAACCATACGTATGGTCGACAATGGGAGGCGACCCAATTCCCGCAGGGCTGTCTCTGAATCCGGCGACCGGAGCCCTCTCCGGGACACCGACTACAGCAGGTGTTGCTAATGTTATGTTCATGTTGGAAGATGCCAAAGCGGGAACCATGGTTCATCAGTCAATTGCAATTACCGTGAATGCGGTGGCTGTTCCGCCGGATGGTGTTGCGCTGTTTAATAGTAAGTGTGCGTCATGCCACGGTGGTAGTGTGGCTGCGTACAACCATAAAGGTTCGAGTGCAGTAACGATTCAGACCGCCATTGACTCAAAAATAGGTTCAATGAATAGCGCGACCCTTAAAGCACTGACACCAGCCGAAATTGCTGCAATTGCGACAGCCGTTCAGTAACAGGGCCAATTGAGATGTCATGCTCCCGCCACTTCTGTGTTGTGGCGGGAGCACTTTATTACAGAAAGAGGGAGTCGTGATGGATGTAAAAATAGCAGTTGCGAGCAGTGACGGTATCACTATTGACCAGCATTTTGGGCGGGCGTCCGGTTTCAGGATTTACCGTCTGCATGATGGCGGATACGAATTTCTGGAAATGAGGGAGAATGATGCGCCGTGCTCAGGGCAAGCTCATGATGATGATGCTCTTGAGAATGCGGCGGTTCGAATTTCCGACTGTCGGGGTGTTGTGGTTGCGCAGATCGGTGCCGGAGCAATTGATGCGTTGATCGGTCACCGCATCATGGCATTTACCTTGCCCGGCACGATAGAAGAGGCGTTTGAATCTTTGATCAGGAGCAAGCGGTTTGCTGCCCTGAAATAAGTTCATATGAGTATGAAATCACCGCTCCGCTTATCGTTGGAAAAACAGCTGTGGGAAAAATTTGCGGGAAAAATTGCTTGACAGTTACTGTAAGAATAGTGAAAGTATCCCCCCATGAAAAAACTCCCTGCCGATAGCAAAAAACGCGTGAGCCGGCGCATCATTGCCGGAGTGCTGACTCTGATCTATCTATTGATCATGTTCGCGCCTCTCGCTGCTTTTGCCACCCATTCGAGCGGCTTCGCCCGTGCAGTTCACGGGGAGTGCTCGGGCAACTGCGATGTCGATGGCTGCTCGTTGGAAAGCCGGACAAACCACACCTGCTGCTGTGCGCAGAAGAAACAGCAGCAGACTGGTATTGTGACGAAGCCGTCAACCGGAGACTGCTGTGAAGCCTCAAAGACAGCAAAGCCGGTTGTTGTCAAGAATGATTGCTGTACCAAAGGCAGTGACAAAAAAACGGGGGCAGTTCAAAAAGAAAAAAGTACGAAAGCAGAATTGGTTTTCAAATGCGGTAACCGCTGCGGCACCGGCAAGCAGTTCGTCCTTGTCGGAACAGGCACGTCGGAATTACTGCTTTATATCTACTCGCAAAGGATTGCACCACATCACGAAGGAACCCGCTTCTTCAGCTTCTCACACCGCATGACTTCCCGTCACTCCGAACCTCCCGAGCCACCCCCGAGACTTCCCGTTTCCGCCTGAACACACAATCCAGAGACCTGAACAGAGTTCGTTGGTGATATTTTCTCCCCGGAGAAGTATGTCATCCACTCGTGTTCGCCACTTCTACCCCCTGTTTCCGCAGTTTTGATTCTGCATCGGTAGCGGTGTGGAAATCCTGCGACGAAGGAGTTGTGCGTATGGATATTTCCGAGTTCAAGGAAACCGGTAAGGTAAAGTCGAAAAAACGCCTGACAATGGCCCGCAGCGACTTTCCGCTCACCGTCCAGTACGGTGAAACCACCTATGTTCTTGTCGTAACAAAAAGCGAAAAACTACTGCTCCAGAAACCACTGGAGTAACGAAGAGCCAGCCAGTCAGCTGAAATGCCGCGGATACGTTCCGAAGCATGATGCCAGCAAGCAAGCCGAATGATTCCCTTTCACAGAGAGGGTTTGTTCGGCTTTTTTTGTCTTCAGCATGGGGGCGGTGTCATTAACTGACGGTTTTAAGGGATATTCTGAATGTTTGCCTCTATTCACATTAACAGGGAAAAAGCAATCGGGTTATTTGCTGCAGTGGCACTTCACACGGTCGTGCTCTATTTTCTGTTGAGTTATCAGATCATTCCGCCACCGTCCAAGGCGCTGATGGTTTTGGTAAGTTGCATAAATCCTGCTGTGCCGGCAAAAATCAGCGCCCCGCCCACGTGCATCCCTGCGAGTAAGCATAAGCCGCCGACTCCAGAGCCGGATGCTCTCAGGACAGTGATTCCTGAAACTCCTCCGTTACTGGTTAGTGAGGCACCGGTGATCTCACCCTCTGAACCGATAGCTCCGCCTCCGCCTGTGACTAAAGTACCTGTGGCACCGGTTCCGGTAAATGCCCCGGTTGTGCATGCGACTGTGGGTATAGATCTTCCTGTCGTTGGTGGGGTACAGGTGCAGAAACCGGTGCAGTTGAGCGGTGAGCTTTCTGTGAGTTGTACAGAGCGAAGCGTGCCGGCTTATCCGAAGCAATCGGTACGATTTGGTGAGCAGGGTAAAACGGTGCTGCAAGTAGAACTGGATGAGTCAGGACGGGTAGTCAATGCCGTTGTAGTAACTAAATCAGGATATCCCCGCCTGGATGATGCGGCCATCAACGCCGTAAAACAATGGCGCTGTAGTCCGGCAAAACGGAATGGCATTTCGGTCCGTTCTGTGGCTCTGCAGCCGTTTAATTTTACCCTCAAAGGGCGTTGAAGCGAGCAAGGGTTTAATTTTAATATAAAACATTTAAAAATAATTCAATTATGGGAGAAGACTTTATATGAAAATAATATGGATTGCCTGTATCTCTGCATGTATGCTTTTTTACAGCCAAACAGTTTTTGCGGTTGATGGCGCAGCCAAACCAACTGTACCTCCTGCAGAAGTTCTGTCAGAGCTGAACGTCACAGCGGTCCCTTACGAAGAAGCGACCGGCTATGTTACTCCTGCGGTAACCTCAGCACTCAAAAGTGAAAAGCCTCTGCTGGAAACACCTCAAGCCGTTCAGATTGTACCACGCGAGGTTATTGATGACAGAAAGCCGTTGACGATTAACGAGGCGGTGAAAAACGTCAGCGGTGTTCAGACGGCACCCGGCGGATATTACGACAACCTCTATATCAGGGGATTTTCAACTGTCGTTGATACCTATCGTAACGGGCTCAGGTTGAACTCCATGCGCGGGGTTCCGGATATGGCTTTTGTAGACCATGTTGAAGTGGCAAAGGGTCCGAGCTCCATGCTGTACGGGCGAGTTCAGCCGGGCGGACTCGTTAATACGGTTACTAAAAAACCTCAGGCAAAAGCGGCTTACAGCATACAGCAGCAGGTTGCGAGCAATGATCAGTACCGAACCACTATTGATGCTACCGGACCGGTCACTACTGATAAGTCGCTCTTGTACCGACTGATTGGTGTTTACGATCAGGGTGACTCCTTTGTTGATAATCAACAACACAGGAATTGGGCGGGTGCGGCGTACGCAAGCTGGATTCCCACATCCCGATTCGAGTTGAATGTTCAACTGGAGCACTATGACAAAAAAATGACCAACGTTGCGTATGCCGCCCAGCAGATTCCGGTCCCAACGGGCAGTAATCGTCCTCTTGACCTGCCAAGGAACTGGACTCAGAACGATCCTGTCATGTGGTCTAATTTTCCCTCGACGGAGAAATCGACACTGTACAGCTACGACTGGACCTTTGGCATCACTGATGGGTGGAAGTTGACCAATCGGCTCGTCTTTGGAAAAGTTGACGATGTCATGTCGATGATGACTTCCGTGGCATACACACCGGCTACGGGTAGCCTGACGCGCCGGGTGACCTACAATCCATTGGTCCGAGATGTCCTCAATACCAACCTGGATCTCTCCGGAGAGTTTGCGACCGGTTTTATCAAGCATTCGCTGCTCGCTGGTTTTGACTATGTATACCATCGCACGAAATACTCCGGGTATCGGCAGCAGGGAGGGGCAACACCGGGAGTCCCGGCACTGAAAGTATTTTCACCGATTTACGGCAATATTGATCCGGCAGCACTGCATACGTTAATGGATCCCGCCGCTTCAAATATCGTGTACTACCAGAATATGAACGACATGGGTCTCTACGCTCAGGATCAGATGTCTATCGGCAAGCACCTGGAACTTCTGCTGGGTGTCCGGTACGACAAAACCTTTGACCCGGTCACCAAGATGGTTGGAATCACGTCGGCTGCGTGCTATCCGAACTGTGATGGTACACTGGATCCGAATACTCCGACAGAACGGGCGACATCTCCGAGAGTAGGACTATTGTACAAGATCAATGATCAGGCTTCCGTATATGGCAGTTACTCTGAATCGTTCGGGAACTCAAATGGATCTGCGCTCGTCTTTGACGGTTCGCGGCCACCACCTCAGAAGGGTGAACAGTATGAGGTGGGCGTAAAAGGCAGTTTGCTTGATAACAAGGTAACGACATCACTTACCTACTTTGACCTGTATCAGAAAAACCGTATGACACCTGACCCGGACCATACCGGCTATTCTCTCCCTGCAGGAGAAGTCCGTAGCCAGGGTGTTGAATTTGATGTGGCAGGTCAGGTCAGCAGGCATGTGAGCCTGATCGGCAGTTATACCTACAATTATGCCCGCATTACCAAAGACAACACCAAGGGTGCTACTTCAATCGTTGGTAAACGCTTGTACGGGGTTCCGCTGAATTCCGGAGCGGTGTGGGCAAAATACGACACCGCGCCAAGCTCTCCTGAAGGGTGGGGTTTCGGTGCCGGCGCGTTCCTCAACGGAGAACGCCAGGGTAACAATACAAATACCTTCCAGTTGCCCGGCTACGCCCGTTTTGATGCAATGCTGTCATATCGAACCAAATTCGACCGTTTCCAGCTTTCTGCGCAGCTGAATGTCCAAAATCTGCTTGACGCAACCTATTTCGAGTCAACTGACGGTGCCAGCAATGCATACTACGCCGCGCCTCGCACCTATACGGGTACTCTGGCACTGAATTTCTAACCAGCAGGTCGGTTAACTTTTATGCTCCGATGGCAGTTCACTTCTGTCATCGGTGCGCCAATGGGTTGCTCTGCGGGTAGCAGCAGGAGATAAACATGAAAAATGTGTGTTTTATATGGGCGCTGATTATGGTCTGGGCCTTAACAGGAACTCTTACAGCAGAAGGTGCACCGGTTGCGACCGGCACGACTCCTCCGTCAGTACAAGCCGGCCATGACCATGCGGGAATGGATCAGATTTTGTCCTGGACGGGCAGTCCTCTGCTTAAGATCAGAAAAAATGCCGCGCGCGGAGGTGGTCAAAACTCCATGAGCACAGTGGTTATTCCTGAAAATATTACACCTGATGCCATTCGTGCGTATTCGAATAGTGTAAAAGACAAAGACGGGCAGCGCATTTTGCCTATCGAAACCGGTGGGGCACTCCTGGATAAACCGGCTTCAGGCGGGCTGCATATGTTGACGGCACGCGAGGAGCGGGCGGACAGGGTTCTTGTCGCATCAATGGTGTATTACTTTGGACGAAAGACCTCAAAAAATCCGACGACCATGTTCATGCAGCAAAAAAATGAATTGGAGATAATTCCACAACCATATCCGGGCGAGCATGGTCGATATCGAGCCAATGAAAAGTGGAAATTTCTGGTGCGCTTCAACAGTCGGCCGCTTGCCGGGCAAAGGGTTGTATTTGAGTCGCAGAACGGTACCAGGAAAGAGTTTGTCAGCGACCGGAAGGGTGTGGTCTCAGTACTCATTCCGAATGATTTCAAGCCGGAAGAAGAAAAACAACAGAAGAAACCGGTTGCCGGTGATCATGGAATGCAGCGCGGTTCCGATTTGGTCCTGTTCACCGAATACGCCGATGGCGGCAAAGTGTACCTGACGTCATTCAATTCGGCGTACCGGCCCGATGCATTTGAAAAACGGAGCCTGTCCATGGGGTTGGGCTTTACTTTCCTCGGCATGATCGTTGCGGTGCCGCTCCTCCGTCAACGCAGGCCAGTTGCCGGAGGAAACAGCATAACGAAAGCGCCTGTCACAGATGAGTGCGGCGGAAGGGGTGCCCTGACATGATTAAAACTGTTTTCCCGACGTTGGGACGCTTCCGTTTTTCGGTGCAGGTTGTCATGTTGTTCATCACGGTTTATGGCGGTGTCCTGTTCGGCACCTACATGGTGGATCACATTTCTCAAGCGCTGCCTTCACTGGCATGTGCTTACAACAAGCTCACCTCTGACCACTGCATCCTGGTGGTAAACCAGCACCAGCTGCGAGGACTCAGCAAGATGTTGATGACTGCGAAGGGGCTCTCATTCACCGTTTTTATCCCGACACTCGTCTCAATCGGCACGTTCTTCATGTTTTTCTTTCTATTCAACAAGGCCTTTTGCGGTTGGGTATGCCCCCTTGGAACCCTGCAGGAGCTGATTTACCGGATCGGTCGACTGCTGAAACGCCCGATGCACCGTTTCGGGCCCGGTACCGTTGGGCGGGTGCGGTCGATAAAATGGCTGATGCTGCTGGTATTGGCCCTTGGCCTGCCCTTGTTGGCAGGCATGGGTGTTGTGGCAGATGAACTGGGCGATCCCTTCTGTCAGGTCTGCCCATCGCGACTGGCAACTACGCTTTTGACCGCCGATGCTGAACAAATTGCCGTGCGCACCTCGACAGGGATCAATTTTTTTCTCGGTGCATTGGGAAATACACTGTTCGGGTTTGTCATAATTACGGCACTGGCGGTACGGCAGCCGTTCTGTCGTATCTGCCCGATGCTTTCCTGGAATTCGTTGTTCCAAAGGCTGTCTCCTCTGAAGCTGGTGAAGGTACCCAACGATACGTGTAAAAAATGCGGTTTGTGCAAAAAGGCCTGTCCGATGGATATTCACGAGATCTCCCATGAGCATGGCAGGAAAGCCTTTCATGAAGATTGCACCCTCTGCGGAAGGTGTGCCGAGTTTTGTCCGGACGATGGCGTGATTTCTATCCGGTTCTTTGGTGTCCCGCTGTTCAAGTCGTCACGCGAGTACTTCAAAGCCCGATTTAAGCGTGAAATGCCTGAAGGCACGCCGAAAACGCGTGAAACTGTCGTACATACGGCCAAGCAGGAAACTGATAATGACTGACTTTTTGAATCCTGCAGCGGGGCCGAATCAGCAGGTCACCTTGTTTGCAGTGTGGTTATTGGGTGTTTCGTTAGGACTGACGGCCTGTTCAGTTACCTGCCTTCCGTTTATGGGTACGTGGGTGCTTGGACGTGGTGGTTCACACCTCCAGGCATTGCGTGATACTGCCCTGTTTTTGACGGGGCGAATTCTCGCATATACCGTTCTGGGTGCGTTAGCGGCTGTGGCGGGTTCGTGGCTGACGAAGATGATACATGGAGGCGTCGGCAATATGGTCATTGGCTTCGCATCCATGACTGCCGGAGTCTGGCTGCTGCGCACCACCACGTTTCATGCGCCGTGTGGAGTCGCGCGCAGCGCGGGGAGCGCACCTCCGCTATTGCTTGGATTTTCCCTCAGCCTCACCCCGTGTGCGCCGCTTGCTTCGTTGTTGGCTGTTTGTGCGGCTGCGGGGAGCATCACATCCGGTATGGCGAATGGTGTCGCCTTTGGATTTGGAACCGCATTGACACCGATGCTGATACTGGTCCCGATCATAAGTCTGTTCGGAAAGCAGTTGCGCGAAAATCGCGAGTGGATCTCGCGCTGGATGCGCTGGGGGGCAGCAACCGTGTTGATCTTACTGGGATTGCGCAGGTTTTTCCTGGCGATCTGAACAACTGCATGAACAAAGTATAAACACTCAAACAAAGGACATTATATGAATCAGAAACTTGGCTTTGCTCATTTTATCTCTCAAACGGATGCCGTTGGCATGATCGTACTGCTGCTTCTGGTGGGCATGTCCCTGGCCAGCTGGTACCTTATCCTGACCCGGACGATTGCCAACCTGGGTGCCCGCAAGCGGGCCGACCTGTTCCTGAAGCGTTTTTGGGAAGCGGAATCACTGGAGGAGATGGAAAAGATGCTCCGGAACGAAGCTGCGGATAATGCCTTTGCCGAACTGGCCAACCAGGCGCTGACTGCCGGACGGGACGGTAGCCGCCACGGCGTCCAGAAGCTGGCCTCGGCTGGGGGACTCTCCGAATTCGTCACCCGCGCATTGCGCAACAGCCTCGAGCAGGAGGCTGCCCGGAGTGAAACCGGCCTGACGGTGCTGGCCACCGCCGGCTCCGCCGCTCCCTACATCGGTCTGTTCGGCACCGTTTGGGGTATCTACCACGCACTGGTGTTCATCGGCATCAGCGGCCAGGGAACGCTGGACAAGGTTGCCGGACCGGTGGGAGAGGCGCTGATCATGACCGCTGTCGGCCTCGGTGTTGCCATACCGGCCGTACTGGCCTTCAACTCTTTCAACCGCCGCAACCGCATCTGGCTGGCACAACTGGACGGCTTCGCCCATGACCTGTATACGCTTGTCACCGTAGGCGAAAAGACGAGCGGTGGAGATGCTACGACAGATTCGCGCCAGGCATCCGATGCCCGGAACCGGTAAGGAGGAGATCAATGGCAATCGGAAGTTTTAACCAGCGCCGTCAGCAGGGTCCCATATCGGACATGAACATGGTGCCCATGGTTGACGTCATGCTGGTGCTGCTGGTCATTTTCATCATCACGGCGCCGCTCTTGACCCATGCGGTCAAGGTGGATCTGCCCAAGGCATCCAGCAGCGCCAACATTACTCAGCCGGAGCATATCCAGTTCGGCATCCGCAAGGACGGCTCCCTGTTCTGGAACGGCGAAACCGTGGCACTTACCACTCTGTCGGCACGCTTCGCTGTCGAAGCAAAGCGGGAGCCGCAACCGGAGCTGCACATCCGCGCTGACCGGGAAGCGCATTACGAACTGGTGGCCCAGGTCATGTCAAACGCCACCAAGGCGGGAATCGTCCGTATCGGCTTTGTGACCGACCCGACAGCACAATAAATGAACGCAGGAACCCTTCACATGATAAATTTTGCACAAAATAAGAGGAGACGATTGTATCGACGAACAATTGCCGGTGTGATGGTGCTGCTGTATGTGATGATCCTCATTACGCCGTTCTCCGTGCATTCCAGGTATGTCGCCCATGCGATTACCGGCGAATGCTCCGGAGACTGCGAAATTGACGGCTGTTCACTGGAGAGTCGGTCAAATCATACCTGCTGTTGCGTGATGAAAAAGCAACAGGCGGCAGGCGCAGCCAAGGTTACTGCCGGTGGCTGCTGTGCCGCAGGCGGCAACCCGGTTGAACAAAATGACAATGCCCGGAAGGAATATCAATCGCAAAAGCAAAATGCCAAAGAGACGGTGTATCGCAGCGGTTCCTCCTGTGGCAAGGGTAAGCTGCAGATCCTTGCCGCTTCCGGTTTTTCTGAACTGCTGCTTTCTCTCTACGACGAGAGGATTACCCAACCCACTTACCAGGAGCGTACCTATTTTATCTCACCCCAACAGATGACGTCCCGTTATACCGAACCTCCCGAGCCCCCTCCGAGAAAACCCGTTTCCGCTTGAACAGACAATCCTGATACCTGAACAGGTCCAATGGCCATGTTTTCTCCCGGGAGAAAAGTGTCATCCGTTCCTGTTCATCACTTATAACCAAGAGCCAGCCAGCCATCTAATTGCTGCGGAGAATATCCGTCAATTATGCCAGCAAGCAAGCCGAATGAGTCCCTTTCACCGAGAGGGTTTGTTCGGCTTTTTTTGTCTGATCTGCATTCTGATCATTATTGATTCGGTGCAGGCAAGTATACGAACACAGCCGACTGGCTGGTAGTAATCATGGTTTTTGCGAAGCCATTCTGCTCGGTGATCCCGATACGTTTCCTGTAACGTGAAGCAGATGGTATGAGGAGGAACGTGGAAATGGACGTAAAAATTGCTGTTGCAAGCAGTGATGGAATAATCGTCGATGAGCATTTTGGCCGGGCCCGCAGTTTCAGAATATACCGGCTGTATGATTGCGGGTATGAATATCTGGAAACGCGGGAAAATTTAACTCCCTGCACGGGGCAATCCTACGATGATACCTTCCTTGTGCAGGTAGCGTCAGGAATCTCTGACTGTCGTGGTGTAGTGGCTGCCAAGATCAGTCCCTGCGCGGTTGACGCTGTAATCATGCACCTTATGCTGCCGTTTACCCTGCCCGGCACAGTTGAGAAAGCATTTCAATCGTTGATAAATTCAAAGAAGTTTGCTGTGCGTAATTAGCCGTCACTGTCAGTCGCAAGAGGAGCAGCGACTGGATATTTGAAATAAATTATTGAAAAAATCTATTTTGCGAGGTGTTGAAATGATTAAAACGAAATTGAATGTGATGATTGCTGTATGCGCTCTTTCTGCAACTGCTTCAGCGGCAGAACCGGAGATTGCCATGCCAGTTGCTGAACAGGGGGTAGTTCGATCATCACAAGGTGATGCTGTCCCCCAATCCGCTCCACAAACGAAAGAATCTGCCTCCCTTGATGAAGTAGTCGTTACTGCCACACGAACCAATCAACTTGCCCGTGAAGTGCCTGCGTCTGTGAATGTGATCACCAGCAAAACGATTGAAAACTCACCTGCCACTACCGTAGACCAGCTGCTGCAGGGTATTCCCGGTGTCTATGCCGCTCGCATGGACTCTTCTTCGCCCAACCGTATTGCCCAGACGTATACCCGTGGTTTGCCCGGATCCGGCAGAACGCTGGTACTTATGGACGGAGTCCCGATGAATTCGATGTTCGATGGGCAAGTTGACTGGTCCCAGCTTTCTACAAAGGATGTTGAAAGAGTTGAGATAGTGCGCGGTGCCTCTTCAGGGTTGTACGGCAACAATGCGATGGGAGGTGTAATCAACATAATATCCAAACAGCCAAAGCTGGGTTTGAAAGCAAAAGCCGAAGGTGAGTACGGAACAAATGATACCAGACGATTTTCCGGTTCATTAAGTACTGCCTCCTCAACCACCGGATTATCTCTATCGGCAAACAGGTTGACCAGTGATGGCTATAATATGTGGACCGATGCCTCCAAGGCAGCAGCAGGAGCCAATGCGAGTAAGTTGATCGCCATGGGAACGGAAAAGACCAACGCCTCTGCCCGGTTAACGAGAACCTTTGGTGAACAGGTAAAAGCGGATTTAAATTTCTCCTACCTGGACGACCTGTCTACCGGTTTTTATGCGATTAACGGCTACACACCGCAAGAAAGAAAACAGTATGTGGCGTCGCTTGGCTTGAAGCATTTTACTGAAACGGTTGAATCTTCTCTTCAGTTGTTTGGCCGGTTTGGCAAACAGGAAGCCGATACTGCCAATGCTACCTACACGGCAGTTGCGAGTCATGCCTCATATGATGACCGTTCACAAGGCATAAAATTTCAATCGAGTTATTCTATCGGGAAGTCCAATCAGTTGACCGTCGGCGGGGATTGGCTCGATGGCAGTATTGATGTTGTTGACGACAAATTTTTAGCCACACCGACACGTGTTCTTAACAGAAAAGGCGAGCAGACTCGATATGGTTTTTTTGTTCAAGATGAGATCCGGGTTGGTTCTACGTTAAAAATCAATGTGGCAGGCCGTTTTGACAAATGGCTGACGCATGGCAGTCAGGCAGACACCCTGGCAGGGCAACCCACCGGGACGTATCCGGAGCGATCAGGCACCGAGTTTTCACCCAAAGCCGGTGTACTGTACAGCGTCACCGATAAAATCAATGTGAGAGGGACTGCTGGCAAGGCTTTCAAGCTGGCTGAATTGACTGAGATGTACAGCTCAAACAAGCGTGGCACGATTACCTATTGGGGCAATCCGAACTTGAGGCCTGAAACAGTGAATTCGTATGATCTTGGACTGGACTATTACTACTCTGTCAACGGGTACGTTAAGGCAACAGTCTACAGAAATGATGCAAAAGATTTTGTGTATGCCGTAATGCGGAATGCAACGAACAGCGACAAAGTCAATATCGAAAAAGTTGTTACCCAGGGAGTTGAGCTTGAAGGACGGGCAAAACTTCATGAAAAGTTGGCACTCATTGGCTCCTACACCTACAACGAATCGACAATAAAGGAATGCGCCTTAGATGCTGCCTTGGTTGGCAAGCAGTTGGTAACGGTTCCCAAACAGCAGGCTCAGGCACGGGTCGAACTGACGTTACCACTGCAGACGACGTTGGAATTTACCGTTAATTATGTCGGAGAACGTCAATCCAATGACAAAAATAGCACTCCGCCGTATGCAGCCTACACCACGTATGATGCGAGTATTGCCAAGAAATTTGGCTCTTCGGTACGAGCAACCCTGGCAGTGGTTAATATCGGCGACAAAATTTATCAGGGGATCGGTTACATGGCACCCGGGCGTTTGATTACGGCGGGTGTGGGGGCGGAATTTTAAGAATTAATCGAATATCGGGCAGACGACAAATCAGCGAGGAGAGGCATTATGGATTGGTTAAAAGAGGCAATTGATTACGGGGTTATCGGGCTGCTGCTGGTGATGAGCGTTATTGCTGTCGGCGTGGCACTGGAGAGAAAGTCGTTCTATCGCAAACTGGATATTTCCCTGTTCACAGACAAAAAGGAACTTGAGCTTGCCCTGACCCGCAAGCTGCACATCATCGCCACAGTCGGCAGTAATGCTCCCTATATCGGGCTGCTGGGGACAGTGCTCGGCATCATGCTGACTTTTTCCACCATGGGCCAACAGGGGTTTGTCGACGCCAACAAGATTATGGTCGGCCTGGCTCTGGCTCTCAAAGCCACGGCCATAGGGCTGGTGGTCGCCATTCCGGCGGTGACGATCTACAACTTCCTGGTGCGGCAGGCCAAGGAAACCATGCTGGCGTGGGAGGTCCAAAATGGAAGAGAAAGAGGTTAGTGTCATCAATGTGATTCCGTTCATTGACATCATGCTGGTGCTGTTGACCATCGTTCTGACCACTTCCACCTTTATTGCCCAGGGGACTATTCCGGTGCAGCTGCCCAAGTCCTCCAAGGGAGGAAGTGCCGCCCTTCAGGGGCATACAATCGAGATCAGCAACGATGGCCGACTTTTCCTTGATGGAAAATCCACAACTATTGCAGCGCTCAAGCAGTCGTTGAGCGCTGCCAACCGTGAAGCACCCGTGCTGATCAGAGCAGACAAGGCGCTTGCCCTGCAGGGGTTCGTTGAAGTTCTCGATTCAGTGACCTGCATGGGTTTCAAAAAGCTGAGCCTGCAGACGGAGACCACCAATGCGCGACCAGGTTAAATATTACGCAACCTCACTCAGTGTGCATCTGGGATTGCTGGTGCTGATGCTGGGGCTGACCGCGCAGGCGGTCAAACATACCCCGCCGATCAGCATCGATTTTACTCTCAACAGCTGCCCGATACCTGAGGTCCCACCGGAGAAACTCACGAAACCGGCAGTTATCCCCCGGCAACCTGCTGCTGTCAAACCACCTCCTCCCGTGCAGCAGGTACAGGCGCCACCGGAACAGGCTCCTCCCCCTGTTCCGGTGGCTGCCCAATATGCGGATCCGACTCCGACTGCACCGGCTGTCGGCAAGCCGGTTGCCGATCCGGTGCCGCGTGCGGTGGTTGCCCCGCCGCCACCGGTATTGACTCCCGCTGCGGCAGCACCTCCAGGAGTTTCTTCCGGTGGAGAGGCAAAAATGAATCCTGAAAAGGCAAAGCAAAAATATCTCAAGGAGCATTTTGCCTATATCCGGGATCTGATCGTAACCCGACTGACCTATCCCCAGGTCGCCCGAAGGATGGGGTGGAGCGGTAGAGTGGTAGTGATGTTCGTCGTCGCTGAAGACGGCAGCGTCCGTTCACTTCGCATCAAGGAGAGCAGCGGATATCCGGTGCTGGACAACAGCGCCATGGAAACGGTGAAAAAAGTGGCCCCCTTTCCCCGGCCGCCGGTGGCAGCAGAGCTTGTCATGCCGGTGCAGTTTACTCTGGAGTAAGGACGCACATGTAACTAATTAAAAAATAAAACAAATACTGGAGATAACTAAATGAAGCAAAAACATATCAGGATGGGCGCACTGTCGCTTGTCATTTTCGGATCGTCCCTTAATGGTGCATATGCAGCCGAAACAGAAATTACACCGGTCCCGGTCACCGGGCAAAGTGTCAAACCGGCTGAAGCTGCCGAGCAGACAACCCAGAATCTTGGTGAAGCTGTCGTCTCAGCGGAAAAGGACAAGCCGGTGCAGCAGCGCACCGAACTGGGAATGCTTACAAAGGAAACACCGCTGGCGGGCACGGTTGTCCCGCGTGAAGAACTTGAATTTGTCCGCTCACTATCGGCATTGCAGGAAATCATGCGTCGTGTTCCCAGTGTAAGCATGTCGCGAAATATGCGTTTTCCTGATGGCGGGAAAAACTATACCGATGGTCGCACCGACGGTATGAAAGCACGGAATACCGGTACAACCAGTTTTATTGACCAATCGAATACCGGTGATATCGAGCGTGTCGAAATTATCCGGGGACCGGGATCGGTGTTGAACAGCAGTAACGCCATTGGCGGTACGATCAATGTCATTTCCCGAAATCCGCCTAAAAAGCTCGAAAACGAAGTGACTGCTGAGTACTTCGGAGATGGCGGTTATCGTGCAGGTGCTACCAGTGGTGCTCAAATATCACCGAATCTGGGATACTTTGCCAATGTCAACCGGCAGGATACAACGGGGTGGCGTGACCATACGGAAGAAACAAAGGATTCGTTCAGTGCCAAGGCGATCTGGAATCCGGAGGACGTCGCCAAGTTAAGTGCCCGTCTCGAATACCTGCATGATGACTATCAGGACGCAGGCACCATCAACGAAGCGCAGTTTAATGAAAATTGGCGTCAGGCGCAGCTCAATACTTTTTTACGGACGGATGTTACCTATACGACGCCTTCTTTGCAGTACCGGCGCTTATTCGGCGAAGTCGGTGAGTTGAACGTTTATGGTCAGGTCCGCCTGACTGACCAGACCCAGAGAGGCACCGGCAGCGGCGGTGGAGGCGGACTCGGCATCAACGATATCAAGTCGACCGATACCAACATTCAGTCACTGTACAAGCACAGCTTCGATTTTGCCAAAACAGCCGTCACCATTGGCCTGGACAACTTTTTTACCACAACCAAAACCAAGAGTTATGCGGACGCTGACCCCAATACGTTCAATTTCGTACGCGGTGCATTAACCGGCAACTCAAATACTGAAGAAAACCACAACTCACCGTTCGTTCAGCTTGAATTTTCGCCAATCAAACCGCTGCGTTTTTCTGTCGGCACGCGCTATGACAACATCGAATATGTTGTCGACGATCAAATCAATGACAAGAAGGATGGCAGCAAGAAGTACGACCGCTTTGTGACGAAGGTAGGGGCTACGTATGACCTGGATAAGAATAATCTAGTTTGGCTTAACGTTGCCCAGGGTTTTCTGGCGCCTTCCGTAAGCACCCTGCTTGGTTCTAACTCTGCACCGCCGGCAACTCCGGCAGATGCACGGAGAACCAGATATGTGCCGACCAACATGGACCTCTCCCCCGAATCATCATTGACGGCAGAAATTGGTGCCAGGGGCATTTTGAGAAACAGCTTCAGTTACGATGTCGATTATTATCACACAGATTTTAAAGATCTAATTGTCTCTCAACTATGTGAAACAACGGAGATTTGTTATACGAAGAATTTAAATGCGGGGAGCGCAACCGCCTACGGTGTCGAGTCTACTCTTGGCTATACCGTGAACAGGTATCTGGAGACGGGACTATCATACACGTACAGCCACTACAAATACGATAAGTGGATAACGGCGACGACCAATTATTCGAATAAACATCGCTCTTCAAATCCGGATCATCACTACAACGTCCGTGTGGCGGTTAAGCCGGTGACAGGTCTGAAAGCTGAATTGGAAATGGATTATATCACCAACTATTACACCAACTCGACCAATACCGATAGCTACCAGCGTCCCGCGCTCTTTAATCTGCGAGTTAACTACAATTATAAAAACTGGGGTTTCTGGGGGACTGCGCTCAATTTGTTTGACGTGAAATATGCGGAGCGGATTTCCGCCACTGATGCCGGAGTCAGGAGCAGTTACTCCGCAGGATATGGACCGCTTACGCTGCGAGCCGGTGTTTCATACAAATTCTGAGCAATATCTGTTGTTGATGCCAAAGAGTAATTTCGCAGATCAATAGATATTTTTTGGACATGAGGAAGTGATCAACGATGAAAAAACTGATTCTGATTCTATTCGTTGTCCTGGCAACAGCGTCAATGAACGCGTATAGCGAAGAGCCGCCCGAAGCGCCGAAACGCTATGGCGGGCAGGGGGGGGGACGTCCCAGTGACGAGCAGATTGCCGAGTGGCGCGCCAAACGGGCTGCCCAGTCGGGTAACCCTGCAGTATCAGCTGCACCTGCGTCTGCAAATCCGGCAGCTGCAGAGAGTGGCCGGCGCCGTTACGGCGGCGCTGCTGAAAATGCCGTCAAGCCCGGTTCGCCAGCGACAGCGGTCAAGCCGACAGAAGGTGGGTACGGCGGCGGTCGTCCCGGTGGCGGTTATGCGGGTGGCGGACGTGGCGTCGGCATACAGTGGCTTTCCGACTCTCCCCCTTCACGGGGGGATGGAGCCCGTGGCGGTTCCGGTCGTCCCGGTAGCACGGCCGGAATGGCGGGCATGGCCGGAATGGAAATGGGGGGCGGGGGAGGACGGGGTGCTGTTCCCAAAAAGCGCTTCTGGCTGCGGGCGGGAAGTGATCCGCAGCGCTCGGGGTTTGCGCAGGATGACCCCGAGGCACCTGCAGAAATTGTGTTGGTTACGCCTGACAGCAAACCGGAAGGGAGTGCGCTGCCACCGGGGAAAGATGCCCGTGCTGGCCTCCCGTTTGATACCCCCCGGCAGGGTTTCTATCGCCTCTATCTGACGAACCGTAAGCTGCAGGGAGAAACGTTGAATATCAGCGTCGCCAAGGCAGAGGTGGCAAACTTTACCCACGGTGGGGATGAAGAGGAGGCCAAGAAAAACCTCAGGGTTTCACGCTTTCTTGAGACAGCGGAGCTTGAAATTGTGCGTGAGCGCAAACCTGATGAAAAAAAATTCTTCCGGCTTGCATCAGGTGAAAATCAGGACTTCATCGTTCTCAGGAAAGGCCTACCGCTGCAAGGAGCCCGTGTTCGTTTTATCAGCCATCAGGGGTGGGTCAAAGAGGGGGTGAGCGACGAACAGGGGCGGGTCACGTTTCAGCTGATTCGTGATTATTTCCCCCCCTGGAACGATTTTCAAAAACGCTTCAAGGCGACGTACTTGGTTGCTGCAGAGTTCACCGCTACAGAATCGGGCAGATATAAGGAGCAGCCGTATACTGCCATACGCTACCAGTCGTCTCTGTCAGGCAGTTACTACCCGTCGCCGGCTGATTATCTCTCTTATTCGTGGGGACTGGGTATCGGCCTGCTGATCACCCTGTTTTCCGGTGTTTCTGTTTACCTGTATCGTCGCCGCCGCGTGAAGCCGTTTCAGGAGGTGCGCTTTGCCGAACAAAGGGCGTAGTTCTTTCCTGAACAGGGTTCGTGATGCGGTCAACCGGGTTCACTTCAACCGTTTCCGCTTCTGGTTCCAGTTGTCCGCGTTTGTTCTGTTTGTCTATGGCGGCTACTTTGCCATCGACCTGGGATCGCGGCTGCCGTTTTTCTCCTGCGGTTTCAATCAGGATGGGCGTGCAGGGGTCTGTTACCTGCTGCCCCTGCAGCACCAGTTGAGCATGCCCTGGTCCCGCCTGTTCGGTTACGGGGGGATTGCCGTCCTGACCGGGTTTCTGGTTTTTGCTCTCTGGTTCATTGTTCTGAATAAAGGGTGGTGCGGGTTCATCTGCCCGCTCGGGACAATACAGGACTGGCTTACGGCGCTGCGGCGCCGCATGGGAATCCGCTTTTCCCGCTACAGCCAGAGTCAGTTTGCCCAGCTGACCAAAGTAAAATATCTCCTGCTGGCGCTGATGATACTGATTCCGCTTGGTGTCGGCGGCGGTCTCTTTTCCAGCAGCATAAGCCCGCCGTTCTGTCTGATCTGCCCGGGACGGATGCTCCTGCCGATGTTCACGGGGGACTTTTCCCAGTTCATCATCGATTTTTCCAGCAAAACAGCGATGATCATGACCGCGCTGGGCATGTCTATAACCGGACTGTTTCTGGTCGGCTCATTCGTCAAAAAGCGCTTTTTCTGTTTCTTCTGCCCCATGAGCGCACTGCACTACCTGCTTTCCCGACCGGCCCTGTTGCGACTGAAGAAAGACGGCGCCAAATGCACACGCTGCGGCGACTGCTATGCCGTGTGCGATATGGAGATCCGTGAGATTGCGGATGACGTCAAGAGTGTTGACATCATGAAAGATGACTGCACCTTGTGCCTCAAATGTGTTGCGTCCTGTCCGGAACCGGGAGCGTTGAAAGCGACATTCGCCGGTATTCCTGTTTTTGAAGCAACTGAGGCCGGATTTATCAAACGTATGAATAAGGGGTGCCGCAATGAAAAATGAAACGTCCACAGTAGTGCCGATTCCGTCAATCCCGTACAACCGCTCGCGTCAGGCGGGCGAGGCGCAGACGGTGCTGGATCATATAATTGATGATTTTGAAGATAACCCGGAAGCGATGGGGTATTTCTACGAGCTGTTCCGGAATGTGTACTGCCACGGTGAAGCGGTGCCGCACGAGGGGAAACTGGTCGCTACAACGTGTATTCAGGCGCCTGAGGAATTGATTTACGCTTTTGGTGCCACCCCCATGCGTCTCTGCAACGGTTCCTATCACTACGACCAGAAGGGGTCGGACTTCATGCCGGCCAAATCATGTTCCATGGTGAAGGCGACACTGGGAATGCTCAGCTCCGAGGTGGTCATTCCGAAGATTGGCAAACCCGATATGATCGTAAACCCGACCACCTGTGATCAGAAGAAAAAATCGAGCGCCATGATTGCGGCCATGGGCTATCAGGTCTATGACATGGAATTTCCGAGTGTGAAAGAAAGCGAGGCTTCCCGGGTGTACTGGCAGCGTTCAGTGCGTGATTTTGCCGAGAAATTACGCGCGCTGACCGGCAGGAAACTGACCCGTGCTTCACTGAAGGAAGCGCTGGCGAAGACGAGTAGCGCCCAGGCGGCTTTTCGCAGGTTGCATAATTATCGGAAGAAGTCGCCATCGCTCATACTGGGAAAAGATGTCTTTCTGGTAACCAACGCCTATTTCTTTGACGATATCGACCGCTGGACCCGTGCGGTGGAGAAACTGAACGAAGAGCTTGAACAGCGGGATCTCTCAGGGTTCAGGGCGGTGCAGAGTAAAGCACCGCGCGTCCTTTTCACCGGCTCTCCACCGGTATTCCCCAATCTCAAGCTGCCGTTGCTGATCGAAGAGTCGGGCGGGGTGGTGGTGACGGATGAATCCTGTTCTGCCAACCGTATGCTCTATGACATGACTGCCGTAGACGAGTGGCGCGTCAATGACATGGTGGACAGTCTGGCGGACAAATACCTCAAGCCCTGTACCTGCCCGGTATTTACCAAAAATGACGACCGTAAACGTCGTCTGCTTGATCTGATTGAGTCATTCAATGTGGACGGGGTGGTCTATCAGGTGTTCGCCGGCTGCCAGGTGTATGAAATGGAGTATCGCAGCGTTGCCGAAGAGCTCGGCAAGGCCGGCATACCTCTGCTCTATATCGAAACGGACTACAGTCCGGATGACAAGGGGCAGCTGTCCACCCGTGTCGAGGCGTTTCTGGAGTCCATCAAGAACAGAAAAAGGCGGCAGCAATGAATTATTTTGCGGGAATAGATGTGGGATCCACGGCCATCAAGGTGGCGGTGGTTGATGAAGAGGGAAACGTTGCCGGGGTCCACGTTGCCGCGTCAGGCAGCCTCTTTCACCGGAATTCTACCGAGGCATTAAACTGCCTCCTCGGTCGTTTGCATTTAAAACGATCGGATGTGCGCTATCTGATCGCCACCGGTTACGGGCGCAAGCTCTTCAAAGAGGCGGACGATTCGATCAGTGAGATAACGGCAAATGCCATCGGGGCGTTTGAGGCGGGGAAAGCGTTCGGCGGTGTGGGCACCATCATTAATATAGGCGGTCAGGATTCCAAGGCGATTCAGATCGATGAAAACGGCAATGTGGTCAATTTTGCCATGAACGATAAATGTGCGGCCGGTACGGGGCGGTTTCTTGATGTGGCGGCGCGTAATCTGGATCTCGATCTGGAAGAGCTGGGGGACTATCACTTCAAGGGGGAAAACGCCCCGCTCAACATCAACAGCACCTGCACCGTGTTTGCCGAATCGGAAATCATCGGCCTGCTTGCCAATGGTCATGGCAAACCGGAAATCATCGCGGGAATCCATTACTCCATCGCATCACGAACAGTTCGACTGGCTAAGCGTGTCGGTATTGAAGGGCGGGTCTATTTTGACGGCGGGCCGGCGTTGAACAGGGGGTTGGTCGCTGCGCTGCAGGATGAACTCGGCCGGGAACTGGTGATACCGGAACATCCCCAGACGACAACGGCATTTGGCGCGGCGATGCTGGCGCGGGATGAGTTCATGGCAGAACAGCAAGCGGGGAGGGCGTGATTCAGTCCGGGGCGGCTGTTTCGATGCCGATGGCGGCAACACTCGGCTTTGTGTATGGCATGGGTCCGTGTCTCCTCTGTTGCCTGCCGTTTCTCAGTCCGGTTTTTCTGGCAGGCAACGAAGGTGTCAGGACTTCATGGAAAATCATCCTCCCGCTCTCTGCGGGGAGACTTGCGGCGTATGGCCTGCTCGGACTGGCAGCCGGAACCGCCGGTCAGTACGTTAAAGGGGGCATTTCTGATACCACCGTCCGGGTCGTGATCGGCTGCGCCGTTATGATGATGGGGGCGGCACTGCTGCTGCGCTTCACTCAATCCCGCTCTGAAGTCAATTCTTCTGCCCACTGTATGAAAAAAATAGCAAGCCCGAAGACACTGCTGCCGGGCGGGTTGTTTCTGATGGGGGTAGGGATGGCATTAAGCCCCTGTGGCCCTCTCGGTGTCGTGCTGTTCTCGGCAGGCACCAGCGGTAGCGGAGCAGAGGGACTGCTGTTGGGGATAAGTTTCGGACTGGGGGCGATTACCGTCCCGGCGGTTTTTTATGGCATCGGTATGGCCTATATGGGGACACGCTTGCGAGAGGAGTTGCAGGTCTGGCGTCCGAAAATCGAGCTGGTCAGCGCCCTGTTGCTGATTGCGACCGGTATTAGCAACGTGGTCCGCTGGTAATTCAAAATCAAACGAGAGGTACGTATGCACAATAAAGCAGGTAAACCGTTTTACCCGAATCGGCATTTAATTGTACTGATAACCGGCGGGTTATTGCTTGGTGTCACTGCATGGGGAGCAGAGCAGCCTTCACTGGCTCTGCCGGAAGTAACCGTGACTGCCAAGGGGGCTGATGTTGTCGAACGGCGTGACTCCTCGACGCAAAAGGTCGTGCTGGGGCGGAAGGAAATTGAAGACCTCGGCGTCATGACCGTGGGTGAGGTGCTGGGGAAACTGCCGGGTGTGGAGGTTCCAACAGGCGGCGGTATGCGCGCCCGGGGCATGAGCAGGGATTCGGTGAGAATACTTGTTGACGGTGAAAGTTCGGCAGGAGGTTCGGCAATCATGGCCGGTGTCGTCGGGCGTCTGCCGTCGGGCGAACTGGATCGCGTCGAGATCCTGCGTGGCTCCTCGGCAGAACATGGCGGCGCAGCGTTTGTCACCGTCAACCTGATCATGAAGCGGGCGTTGCCCAAACGCTCCACATCGGTGAAGGCCGGAGTCGGCTTTCGGGGAGACGAGCCGAACGGGCAGCTTTCATGGACAGAAAACTGGGGTGAGGGAGGGCTCGGGTGGGCGCTGCCGGTGACGTTGAATCTGCATCGAAACCCGCTGCATAACGACTCGGATAAACAGGATGCCACGGCAGGTGTCCCCACCCTCTGGCAAAAAGAGAGCAGTGACGGCGTTTCCACCTTTCGGGAATTCGTGTTCCAGCCCCGCATGACCTGGAAGAAGGGGGGAGACTCCTTTACCTTTTCACCCCTCTATTTCAATGGTCTGCGCAAGAACAACAGCAGCACGGCCCTGTCTGCATTTGCCGATCCGGCAGCCGGTACGGGACCGGGGTACAACGGCGACCGCACCAGCAACGAATCCAGTCTGCGCCAACTGTTACGGCTGCGTGCCGACGGCGAGAAGCTTATGGGCGAAAACAAATTTTCCGGCCGGATTGCTCTGAACGGCGGCAAAATGACAGCGGACAGTGACCGTACGGCACATGACGCCGCCTCAGTGCCGACCATTTCACAAGATAACCTGGACAGCACGGAGCGGGAAATCAATACGGCACTGCGCTTTGACAAGCCGTTTGGTGAACACCTGCTTGCCGCAGGGGTTGAATACATACATATGAAACGGAAGGACGAGCAGAGTTTCACCGGAAATTACGTGTCAGATGCGACCCATGATGCCCGCGAACAGCACGTCATTGCCTGGGTACAGGCTGACTGGAAACTTCATCCGGCCGTTACCCTTACCGCCGGGCTTCGCGGTGAAAACATCCAGCTTGAATCGGATGCGTTTTCAAATGACATGGGGCGACTGCTGCCATCTCTTGCCGTCCGCTGGGAACCGATGGACAAGTGGGTGCTGCGCACCTCGGTCGGAGCAGGGTTGAAAATGCCCCGTTTTGAGGAAATCTCTGACGCCGTTGCTCCAAGTATCGCGGAAAATTCGCCGGTCACTGCCGACAAACGGGGTAATCCACAGCTGGTTCCGGAGCAGAACATCAATTTTGAAGCGGTGCTGGAGCGGTATCTCGACAAGGACTCCGGAGTACTCGGCATGAATGTGTATGTGCGTTCCACAAGGGACTTCACCGAAAGAAATGTGCTGCCGGAAGGAACCCGCTGGGTTGACCGGCCCTATAATCAGGGGGATGCACTCCATTGGGGTCTGGAACTGGATGCCAAACTGCGTACCGACAGCTACAGCTGGAAGGGGGCCACGGTCAAAGCACACCTGACGTTGCCGCATGCCCGGGTTCATGATACCCGTCTCGGGATTACCCGCATGGCGATGGATACGCCAAAATATACCTTTTCCACCGGTCTGGATCAGAGCCTTCCCGCTTTGAACTCAAGCTTTGGAGTCACCCTGAAGCTTTCCGGACGAAGCGAGACAGATGTCCCTGGAGAGGTGCAGGCACACGCGGAGGCAAAGGCTACACTTGATGCTTTCTGGCTGTACAAGCTGACTTCAAAATTAAACCTGCGCTGCAGCGGTCAGAACCTTCTGGCTGATAATTCGGTTCAACAGACGACTTACACATCAACAGGAAAATCCTGGCAGTTGACTTCCGATGACACGGGCTACCGGACGTTGCTCGTTACTCTTGAAGGGCGGTGGTAGATTGTTTTTCAGAAAAAGACGTTACCGTCATATCCGCACAACAGAGTCTGTGCCTGAATGCCGGGCGCATGCACGGCAGCAGAATTTCTGGCCCGGTCTGAGACAAGTTCCATGAGTGCCCGGTCAAAACCGGTGGCAACGGCAATTTCGCGGGCGGTATTGGCGTGTGAAATAATCGCCAGAAATTCCGGTGAGATATGTGCCGCCTCCGCCCATCCGAGCAGCACGGCCAGGTCAAGTTCTGATGCCGCCGCGTGGGTATTTTCATGGCCGCAGGCAATTTTGAGCAGCTTGGCAAACTGGCAGGCGATGACCGGTGCAGCGAAGCCGCGTCTGGCACAGGCCTGCAGGGTGTACGCCACGTGATCGCCCATCATGATATAGGCTTCTTCGGGAAGGGTGAAGAGTGAAGTGTGAAGGGTGAAAAAGTTTTGAGCTGCCATCTCGCTGCTCCGCCCGGTGGAGAGCACAACTGTTTCACAGCCGCATGCTTTGGCGACATCAAGAGCGGCATCAATCGTGTCGGTCCAGGCTTTGGCTGAAATGGGGCGGACAATACCGGTAGTGCCGAGAATAGAAAGTCCGCCGATGATTCCGAGTCTGGCGTTGAGGGTCCTTTTTGCGCGCTCTTCGCCGTCGGGGATGGAGATGACAATGTGAAGAGTGAAGGGCTTGCCCTGAGCGGTGTCGAAGGGTGAAGGGTGAAGAGTGAAGGGTGAAAAAACGGAGCCAACAGCCTCTTCGATCATCTGGCGCGGCACCGGATTGATGGCCCATTCGCCGGGGGGAATCGCCAAACCCGGCTTGGTAACTGTGCCGATGCCGATGCCGCCGGTAATCAACATTGTTCCCTGAGTGGAGTCGAAGGGAGCCGATAGTATCCTCCCCCACACTTCCACTCCGTTGGTCACATCCGGGTCATCACCGGCATCCTTAATAACGAAACAGCTTGCCTTATCCGCTGAGAACGACTGTCCATACAGAACAAAAAGGGCACTGTCACCGGTCGGAAGATCAATGCTGACTTCTGAAACGACGGCCTGATGTGCCAGCATCAAAGCCGCCCCTTTGGCGGCAGCGGCAGCGCAGGCGCCGGTGGTGTAGCCTGTCCTGAGTGCTCGGGTCATGACATTCTCATCTACCAGAGACGCTTGACACCATACTCGGAAAGCACGGTATCAGCGGAGATAAAGGTCATTTTTTCGCTCAGAGCCTGAGCAACGAGGAGCCTGTCAAAGGGGTCACGATGGTGAAAAGGAAGGGTCTCAACTTTTGCAACATGCTTGAAATGAATTGAGAGCAGCTGAAAATCATTGGTTGCAAGTTCTTCAGGGATAAAGCGTTCGAGTGATTTCGTGAGCTGGAGCTTGCCGACACTTACCTTGATGGCCAATTCCCAACAGCTTGCAAGGCTCACATAACATTCGTTCAGTTTGCTGGAGATAGCGCTTCGCGCCGGTTGAGAAAGAGATGGATCATTGTTTATCCACCAGAGAAACGTATGTGTATCAAGAAGTAGACGCATCAGCTGTACTCAGCAAAGTCCGTGAGTGGCTCGTCAATGTCAGGGGCGATATAAAGAATTTTCCCCTTTGCGGAACCGGGCTGACGCCCTTTGCCAGAGTTTTTAACCGGGACAAGTCTCAGAATCGGCTTATTGTCCCGTGCGATAAGAACATCCTCCCCCGTTAACGCCTTTTGAATCAGTTCTGAAAAATGTGATTTTGCTTCGGCTATATTAAATTGCGTCATATCACGCTCCTATGTGGTCATATTACATGACCAACATTGGCCGGTCAAGAGGTCAATGCCTCAAGCTGCACGATTATTATTCGCCAGGATTGCCAAGGCATTTACGACTGCGGCAGCCACATTTGAGCCACCCTTGCGACTGATGTTTGTAATGAACGGGATGTCGTGAGTGCCGGATGCCAGAGCATTTTTGCTTTCTTCCGCCCCGACAAAACCGACCGGCAGGCCGATGATGAGCGCCGGTTTAACGGCGCCGGCATCGACAAGTCGGAGCAGTTCAAAGAGAGCCGTCGGGGCGTTGCCGATGACAAAGATCCGGTTGTCCGGATTGGCAACGGACTTGCGCATGGCGGTGATGGAGCGGGTGACGCCTTCGGCTTTTGCCTCCGAGGCAACATCCGGATCGGCAACATGACAGGAGAGTGAGCAGCCCAGCAGGGCCAGGCGGGGTTTGCTGATTCCGGAAAGAGCCATGTTTGTGTCGGTGACAATGCCGGCGCCGCTTTTAAGTGCAGCAACAGCCTTTTTAATCACATCATCTGACAGCACCATGGCTTGTGCATACTCAAAGTCAGCACTCGTATGGATGGCCCGGCGTACAATCTGCCACTCCTCTTGAGGCCAGCCATGGTCACCGGCTTCAGCATCGATGATAGCGAATGATTCCGCTTCAATCTCTTCCGGTTTCATGCCTAATGAATCCATCAGCGCCACCCCAGTCTTTCCAGCGATTCGCTGATTCGTTCGGCTTCAATCTCCGCAAGCTTGCGATGCACCCCAAGATGCCCACCCATTTCCATGATCAATCCGGGATACCGTTTTTGAGCTTCTGCGATCTCTTCCGGCAGATCATGCTGGACATGAGCGCCCATGAAGAGGAAATAGGGCATCAGCAGGATGCGTTCTGCACCTTTGGCAACGCAGGCGTCAATGCCGCTCTGGATGTTCGGCTCATGCAGTTCACGGAATGACACCTCGAAAATTTCGAAGCCGGTCTGTTCCTGTACCATGTGAGCCACCTGACAGGCGGCATCATTGGCCTCGGCAATGCGACTGCCATGGGCCATCATCAAAATCGCAGTTTTCATTATTCGGCCCTGTCTCTGAATGAAATAATTTAACATGCCGGGAAGACACGTATCAGCGCGTCTCCCCGGCGGCACGACTATTTTTTGAAAGTCTTGACGATATAATCGGCTACGGACGTTGCGTCGGCATCGGAAAATGCTTTGGCATCAAATGCCGGCATTCCGCCGCCGCCTTTACGGATTTTTTTGGTGATTTTTTTGGTGTCTTTGAGACCTTTGAGGGTTTCACCCGGCTTCATGATGTTTCCGCCATCCGGGTGGCAGGAAGCACATTTAGCTTTGAAGATCGCTTCGCCGGTTTCGGCAGCAAATGATACTGCGGACATCATGCCTACGCAGGCTGCAACGGTTGCCACAATAATGCTTTTTTTCATCTGATTCTCCTTTTCAATCCAAAGTTGTTGTCCTCATCTGAGGCAGGTTACGGCTCCGCACCATAGCACTTTGGAAGCTATCAGACAAGAGGAGGTTTTACTGAATCGCAGGCCATTCAGTCAGAATGGTTACAGAAAACGGTTAAACACCTGATTCGAAAGCAGCATTCCCCGCTTAGTCAGGACAAGTCTCTCTCCGGCTTGATCAAGCAGGCCGAGTCCGACGAGGTCAGCTGACACAGAACCGTAGGCATCATCGAATGACAGGCCGAACTCCCGTTCAAAGTCGTGTTGACTGACTCCCTCCGCCAGGCGCAACCCCAGAAACATATATTCCGCCATGGCTTCACCCTCAGTAAGCAGGTGCTCATCCGCCCGGGCCGGATGCCCGGACAGGACTCCCACGAGATACTCCTCCAGGATCTCCGGATTGTTGAATCTTACGCCGTACCCCTCCCGCACAAACGAATGTGCCGCGACGCCCAACCCCAGATAGCCGTCCCGCTGCCAATAGCCGCTGTTATGCCGTGACCGGAAACCGGGGCGGGCATAGTTGGCAATCTCGTAATGGTCAAAACCTGATCCGGTCAGGAACTCATCGGTATATTCAAACATGTCTGCCGAAAGGTCTTCATCTGCCAAATCAGGGGAGCTGGCACGATAGACTGCCGAAAAAGGGGTTCCTTCTTCTACTGTGAGGCCGTAGATGGAAATATGTTCGGGACCGAGATCGACCGCCTGTTGCAGCTCTTTTTGCCACTGATCGAGGCTCTGGCCGGGAAGGGAATGAATCAGGTCGATGCTGACATTCGTGAAGCCGGCGTGGCGTGCCGCCTGAAAAGCCTGTCGGGATTGTTCTGCCGTGTGAATGCGCCCGAGGCAGGTGAGAAAGCGGTCGTCAAACGACTGGATCCCGAGAGAGATCCGGTTGATACCGGCGTCGCGGAACGCTTTTAAAGAAAGCAGATCAATGGTACCCGGGTTTGCTTCCAGAGTGATTTCTGCTTCTTTCCGGATAGGTATCTGCTCGGCAATTTCTGCCAATAGTCTTGCAACCTGCTCCGGTTTCAGCAGAGACGGAGTACCCCCGCCGAAGTAAATCGACTCAAGCGGCTCGGCTTTGCCTCTGTGGAGTTGAAATTCCCGTCTGAGAAGATCCGGATATTCCATAAGCTCATTATTTTCGGGTGTGCTGGAGACAAAAGCACAATAGTGGCACTTAGTTACACAAAATGGCACGTGAATATAGAGTCGGTTGAACATGTGAGCTCCTGATTTTTTGAGTGCCGAGTTCAGAAAGATATGATAGTGTTACCGTCCTGGTTGGTAAATACAAAAAAGGGGATTTTATGAATAAGTATGTTTTATTGTCGCTTTCCTGCGTTATTGCACTCTCTTCTGTTACGGCCGCATCGGCCACGCCCGATAAGGCCGCTGCTCCTGCAACAGCTCCTGCTGCTGAAAAAGCTGCTCAACCGGCTGCTGAACCTCTCGCCGGAAAGGTTCTCGAAACTATGGATAGCGGTGGCTACACGTATATGTATATCGAGAAGAAAAACGGAGAAAAAGTCTGGGTTGCATCTTCGGCAACTCCGGTTAAAGTCGGCTCCAGGATGAGTTTCAAGGGGGGCGCTGAGATGTTCAACTTTGAGAGTAAGAGTCTGAAACGAACATTCGACAGGATTGTTTTTGCCGACGCCGCCGTATCTGAAACGCCTGTCAAAGATGGCACCTCTTATAAAGGCAAGAGTACATCCGGTGGCAGCAAGTCTGCCGCAGCAGCCAAGGATGGAAAAATAACAGTAGCCAAAGCTACCGGAGCAAATGCCTACACCATTCAGGAGATATTTACCAACAGCGCCAAGCTGAACAAGAAAAAAGTTGTCGTGAAAGGTAAAGTTGTCAAGGTGTCTACCGGAATCATGGGACGAAACTGGATCCATATTCAGGATGGGACCGGCAGTCAGGCCAAAAAGACCCATAACCTCGTCTGTACCTCGAAGGATATTGCAGAGGTCGATGACATTGTGACGATAAGTGGAGTCCTTGCCAAAGACAAGGATTTTGGCGGCGGCTACAAGTACGACGCTATTGTAGAAGAATCCACCATCAAAAAATAAGCAAAAAACAGATTTCCGGTTTTAGGATTACTGCTGTTCGAGCCCTTCGCCTTTTGTGTGAAGGGCTTTTTTCTGACAGTTGAAAGCGTGGCAACATCCTGTTACAGTGCCGTATGTTCAATCCGGTACAGGCACATTACCAAAACTATCCCTATCCTTCCTATCCCCTGATCGCCTCGGTACGGCGCTGCGATACCTACGCCCTCAATCTGAAAGCCCTCTGGGCGCGTTTTAACAATACCCTTCCTCCTGTTGAAGCGGAAAAAATACTGATAGCGGGCTGCGGCACCTTTGCTCCGTACCCGATGTCCGTTGCCAACCCTGACGTGCCGATCACCGCGCTGGATCTCTCGGAGAGAAGCCTGCGCCGGGCGCGGTGGCACTGTCTGCTGCATGGCCGACGCAATGTTCTTTTTCGTTGTGGTGATCTGTCGGAGCAGCATTGTATTGATGGCCGCTTCGGGCTGATCGATTCTTATGGGGTTCTTCATCATCTGGAAGATCCGCTGGCGGGATTGAAAACATTGGCAGGGCACCTTGCTCCGGGCGGAATAGTGAGAATAATGATCTACAGTCGCTATGCCAGGCGGGAAGAGGAATCGATTCGCCGCGCTTTCAGGATTCTCGGCATACATTCGCCGGATCGTGCCCTCCGCCTGCTGCATACGGCCAGGCAAGGTTCGCGTCTTGCAAACTTCCAGGCCGGATCTGATGAGACGGCATCAGTCTCCGGTCTCGCGGATGCTCTGCTTCACCCCCGCGTACGTACCTATCGAGTTGATGAACTGCTTGAGATGGTCACGCAGGCAGGGTTTGAACCTTTGCTCTTCGCTCACCGGGATGCTCTGGAGGATCCGGCGGCGGAAATTTTGCGGCTCAAAATGCTTGAGAAAGATCGACAATCACCCGGCAACTTTGTCCTCTACCTCGGCAACAAAGGTAGGCCGGCCGCTGCTTGTCCGGGTGACAGTTTTATTGCTTTGAACCCGTGCCTCGCCTCCCCGGTCAACCGGTTCACCGGTGGAACGTTGCAGGTTTATCCCCGGATCGGGGTCGATAACCCGCCACTCAATCGTCAACGGAGAAGCTTTTTACGGCGTTTTGTTACGCCTGTCCGTCGCAGCGATTTAACCGGAGAAGAAGTGGAAATGGTTGCAGTGTACAAGCGGCTGCTGTTTTTGATGGAGTACCGGTGAATTGGTGGTAAGGATTATTACAGACCGGCGAGGGTGAAATTAACGCTATATGAATTGTTTCCGGGGCGCTGATGGATGCCGATGATCAAGCTCCAGCATTTATGGCGATACTCTGCGATGTATTCTGAAGAGAGAGCCTCCTTGCCGTCAAGTGAGTAGCGTGTGGAATAGGAGAGTTTCAGTGGTCTGATCGCCATTGTTGAGAACCGTCCTTCCATATACTCAACGCCGTTTTGGGGCGGAACGGGGACTGTACCGGTCAGTGTCGCCGGTGTCGAGCGAGCCTTCTGGTAACTGATGCCGAACGTGTTTGCCTGACGGTCATCAACCTCAATCCCTGCTTCAGTGGTTGATACGTGATTTTCGTAGAAATTATAGCGGGTATCAAAGGTGAAGCGGAGCATTTTGGTCAGCCACGTATCGGTCTCTAAAATCAGGTCGCTCCAGGGACGTTGACTTTCAACCAGTGTCAGCAGGTCCCGTCGCTCTCCGGAAAACAGATAGTCCGCACCCAGTTTAATCCTTGAAATATCACGATATTCCGCTGATTCACCCGTGACAAATTTTCCGGAAATAAGATTGGCAACAGAAAGCGCACCTGCATTTTGTGTGATCATTCGATCAGTATAATCATAGTAGGGAAGGTGCTGCTGATTCCTCTCCGGTATAAAATTGTAGCGGAGTTCCGGGATGATTTCATGGCGGACTTTTTGTAATGTCGTGAAGTCGGTATCATAAACCCGGGTCAGCGATGTTGATATCCGTGCGCCCGCTTCCGGCAGCAGATCGGTGTCGCTCGCCCGGTTTACGCTGCTGTCGCGATTATCGGTGGCATAGCCTCTCACATGGAGTCCGGTGTACAGTTCCGTCTGCAGCACGTCGCTTTTATACGGGTATACGGTGATCCGCGGAAACATGTTCAGGCGCTGGCCGCTTGGTGCCGTTTGCCGATAGAGGTTTTCTATGGTGCCGTCAAAATCGACGTAGAGCGGCGCCGAGAACAGACTCTGGCGCACCGCTGCACCGCCAAGCGACGGCAGAGCCTGAAGCGTGGCTTTGTTATCTTTTGTATAAAGATTGTCGCTGTAGCGCAGGTAGGAGGTCAGGGCATAATTATGCCATATATTCAGGGTATTGATGATGGTGTCACTCGATTGACGGTTGTATGTACCTACTTTTTCGCCATAATCGCTCAAAAAGGCTGAGTCGCTGGTCAGGTTGACCGTCATGCGCAGATTTGCGTCAGGTGAAAAGATCTCTTTATGCTCCTGGGCCAGGTACCAGCGCCACTTTTTCTCTACTTTATCGTCGACTTGATACAGATTCACAGAACCTTCACTGCCGCGCGTGCGGATATACCGATAATTAAGTGCGGTCCCCACCCCGCGAAGCGACATTAAATAGATATCCAGCAGAAGGTCCTGACTGGGAGAAATTACCAGATAGAGCGGTACATCAAGCATTTTCCCTTTCTTCCGGGACTTCTCGTATCGAGGGCGAAGGAGTCCCGATGTTTTTCCATTAAGGATCGGAAAGGCCATCCAGGGTAGATAGAGAACGGGAACGTTTTTTACATAGAAGATGACATTTCGTCCCGTGGCAT
>JBMOEI010000029.1:0-67234 GCA_049318985.1 Desulfuromonadaceae bacterium | reverse complement strand
CGACCGGTCCAAGGCACTCGAGAACTTCGAGAACAGCCTGGTGGAATTCGGTTTCACCGGGGTTGCGTTTGAGGACTTCCTGATACATCGTTTCGATTTTTGCATCTACCTGTGCCATGTAATGCCTCCGACTGAGTAATATGTACGCAGTGTGCATAAAATAAATGCAGACTGCGATCTTGATTGCGCAAATTGTAAGCAAATTGCGCGCCAGAGCAGAAGGGCGAGTTGATAAAATACGCAACAGTCTAAATATTAACCAGTTAAGGCTCTTGCTGCGCACTTTACCGGCAATCAGTCGGAGGCAGATCCCGCTATATTGAGTTATTTTTGTACATAATTGAGTTTTTATGCCTACTATTGAGTAGGTTGAGTGCCGCGCTGAAATATTTGCGGATATCGATGAGGCTGGTCGCTAAACTTTTAGAGTACTCAATGATGTAGTTAAAACACTCATTGCATCTGATCGCAGTTGCAGCCCGTTGAATATGCCACAGGAATAAATTTTATAACGAGCCGCTATTTAACGGAAAAACCGCTGGTCACAGGTCCGTTTTTCCAGTATGGCACGCTCTCTGCTAAAGGAAACACTCCGCGCGACTGAAGCGCACCCAATTGACGTTCTGAACTGATTAATTTTCAGACAAAGGCTACCCTCAATGAAAAATAATAGACCACCCGTTAAGCAGGGCCTCTACGATCCGCAATTCGAGCACGACGCTTGTGGCGTCGGCTTCGTTGTCAACATTAAAGGGAAGAAGTCCCACGAGATCGTCAGTCAGGCGCTGGAGATTCTTGTCAACCTGGACCATCGCGGCGCCTGCGGCTGTGAACCGAATACCGGAGACGGTGCCGGAATTCTTCTGCAGATGCCAGACAGCTTCCTCCGCTCTGTCTGCGCACCACTCGGTATTACTCTGCCTGCGCCGTTCGATTACGGTGTCGGCATGGTCTTTACCTCGCCGAAAGCGACCGAGCGAAACAGCGCCCGCCATATTCTGGAAAAAATTCTGGCTGACGAGGGTGTTGAAATTCTCGGCTGGCGTAACGTCCCGACCGACAACTCGTCATTGGGAAATACCGCCTGGGAAGGTGAGCCGATGGTTCGTCAACTGTTCCTTAAACGCCCGCTTTCGTGTGCAGATGAGCAGGCCTTCAGCCGCAAGCTCTATATTATCAACCAGCGGGCAACCAATGAGATTCGCCGCGCCGGGGTTGACGAACACTGGTATGTCTGCAGCCTCTCCACCCGGACCATTATTTACAAAGGTATGCTCATGCCGGTACAGGTGGATAAATACTTTCCCGAGTTGTGTGATCCCGCCATGGAAAGCGCCATCGCCCTCGTGCATTCCCGCTTCTCAACCAATACATTCCCCAGCTGGGATCGCGCCCACCCCTATCATTTCCTCGCACATAACGGCGAGATCAACACCCTGCGCGGCAATGTCAACTGGATGAATGCCCGCCAGAACCATATAACCAGTGTACTCTTTGGAGATGATGTCAAAAAACTGCTGCCGATTATCAATACCGGCGGCTCTGATTCCGGCATGTTCGACAACTGCCTTGAGCTGCTGGTAATGAGTGGCCGCTCTCTGCCGCACGCCATTATGATGATGGTGCCGGAACCTTGGGAAAACCACGCGGAGATGAGCCCCGAGAAGAAGGCGTTTTATGAGTATCACTCCTGCCTGATAGCGCCGTGGGACGGGCCGGCGGCAATCGCCTTCACCGATGGCCGCTGCATCGGTGCAGTCCTCGACCGTAATGGCCTGCGCCCGTCACGCTATTACATTACCAGCGATGATCTGGTTATCATGGCCTCAGAGGCAGGCGTCCTGCAGATAGAACCGGAGCGGATTCTCCGCAAGGGGCGGCTCCAGCCGGGACAGATGTTTCTGGTTGATACCGAACAGGGACGTATTGTCCCGGATGAAGAGATCAAAAGCGAGCTGGCAGCAGCCAACCCCTACGGCCGGTGGCTGAAAGATAACTACGTCCTTCTGGAAGACCTTCCGTTTACCTCTGACATGCACCTCCCTGACCGGAGTGCTTTGACCCAGCGTCAGCAGGCCTTCGGCTATACCTATGAGGATCAGCGGGTCGTCCTGGGACCGATGGCCCTTGACGGCATTCAACCGCTCGGCTCCATGGGGACGGATACACCGCTGGCGGTACTCTCGAGCCAGAACCAGCTGCTCTACAATTACTTCAAGCAGTTGTTCGCCCAGGTTACCAATCCGCCCATTGATCCGATCCGTGAGGAGATCGTCACCTCCACCATTACCCTGATCGGCTCGGAAGGAAATCTGCTGGAGCCGACGGCACTTAACGCGCGGCGGATCAAGCTTGAGCATCCGCTCCTCTGCAATCAGGAACTGGAAAAACTGCGTCAGATTGACCGGCCCGGTTTCAAAGCGGCAACGTTGTCGCTCCTCTTTCCGGTGACCCGTGGCGCTGCAGGAATGGAGAGAGGGTTGGAGGCGCTTTTTGCGGCAGCCGATGTGGCGGTTGAAGCCGGCAGCAACATTCTGGTTCTTTCCGATCGCGGCGTAGATCGCAACCACGCGGCAATTCCGGCACTGCTGGCAGTTTCAGGCCTGCACCATCACCTGGTCAACAGTGGCACCCGCACGTTGGTTTCACTGGTACTCGAATCGGGTGAACCGCGTGAAGTGCATCACTTTGCCGTGCTGCTCGGCTATGGTGTCAATGCCATCAACCCCTATCTGGCCTTTGAATCGCTTGACGACATGATTCTGCAGGGAATGCTGCCGGGGCTTGATCACCGGAAAGCGGTCAAGAACTTTGTCAAGGCTTCCATCAAGGGCGTTGTCAAAACCATGGCTAAAATGGGTATCTCCACCGTACAGAGTTACCGGGGCGCCCAGATCTTTGAGGCGGTCGGACTGCACAGCAGCATCGTTGACCGTTATTTCACCTGGACACCGTCACGTATCGGGGGAACCGATATTCACGGCATTGCACGGGAACTGATGGAGCGCCACTCCCGCGCCTATCCGGAACGGGTTGCCCCGGAGGTGACCCTCGCCCCTGGTGGTGTCTACCAATGGCGCAAAGATGGCGAGGAGCACCAGTACAATCCACTGACCATCACCTCCCTCCAGAAGGCCACCCGTACGGACGATTACCGCGAATTCAAGGTGTTCTCAGCGTTGATCGATGATCAGAATACCCGTCACTATACCCTGCGCGGCATGCTGGACTTCAAAGAAAATATGCCCTCCGTGCCGCTTGATGAGGTTGAACCGGTTGAAGTGATCATGAAGCGGTTCAAGACAGGTGCCATGTCCTATGGCTCTATCAGTAAAGAGGCTCACGAGACTCTGGCTATTGCCATGAACCGCATCGGCGGCCGGTCAAACACCGGTGAGGGTGGTGAGGATCCGGAGCGTTTCACCTGGACCAATGAGTTGGGGGATTCAAAAAACAGCGTCATCAAACAGGTCGCATCAGGACGTTTTGGTGTCACCAGTGATTACCTGACCAATGCCGGAGAGCTGCAGATCAAAATGGCTCAAGGGGCCAAACCGGGCGAGGGGGGGGAGTTGCCGGGGCACAAGGTCTATCCCTGGATCGCCAAGACCCGTCACACGACCCCCGGCGTCGGCCTGGTGTCACCACCGCCGCACCATGATATCTACTCCATCGAGGATCTTGCCGAACTGATCCACGATCTGAAAAATGCTAATCGCCGTGCCCGCATCAGCGTCAAGCTGGTGTCGGAGGTCGGTGTCGGCACAATTGCCGCCGGTGTGGCAAAAGCCCATGCCGATGTTGTGCTCATCAGCGGCTATGATGGTGGTACCGGTGCATCGCCGATCTCCAGTATCAAGCACGCCGGCCTGCCGTGGGAACTCGGTCTGGCTGAAACCCACCAGACCCTGCTGTTGAACAACCTGCGCAGCAGGATTATCATTGAAGCGGACGGTCAGTTGAAAACCGGACGCGATGTCGCCATCGCTGCCCTGCTTGGCGCCGAGGAGTTCGGTTTTGCCACCGCTCCGCTGGTAACGCTCGGCTGTGTCATGATGCGCGTCTGCCACAGCAACACCTGTCCAACCGGCGTCGCGACGCAGGATCCGGAGTTGCGTAAGAATTTCAGCGGCAAACCGGAATATGTCGTTAACTTCATGCGCTTTGTCGCTCAGGAGTTGCGTGAAATAATGGCGCAACTCGGCTTCCGCACCCTGAACGAAATGGTTGGTCGCTGTGACGTGCTGGAGGCCGGCAAGGCCGTTGATCACTGGAAAACGCAGGGACTCGATTTCTCGAACATACTGCACCAGCCGAAAGTGGGGCTGAATGTCGGTCGTTACAATACCGAGCAGCAGGATCACGGCCTGGAAAAGTCCATTGACATGACGAAACTGCTCGACCTCTGCAGGCCGGCTATCGAACGGGGTGAAGCAATCACTGCAGAGCTGCCGATCACCAACGTTGATCGCGTGACCGGCACCATTCTCGGCAATGAGATCACCCGCCATCACGGCGCCAAAGGTCTGCCGGACGGTACCGTAACGCTTACTTTTAACGGTTCCGCCGGACAGAGTTTCGGGGCATTTATACCGCGCGGCATAACGATGAAGCTGTCGGGTGACGCAAATGATTATCTCGGTAAAGGGTTAAGCGGCGGGACAATTGCTGTCTATCCGCCTGCCGGTTCAACGTTCAAGGCTGAAGAGAATATCATCGCCGGCAATGTCGCTTTTTATGGTGCAACCAGCGGTACTGCGTACATTCGCGGCATGGCGGGGGAGCGTTTCTGCGTGCGCAACTCCGGTGTCAACGCTGTTGTTGAAGGGGTTGGCGATCACGGCTGCGAATACATGACCGGTGGAACGGTGGTCGTCCTCGGTCGGACCGGACGTAATTTTGCCGCCGGCATGAGCGGCGGTGTTGCGTATGTTCTCGATGAACAGGGGGATTTTGCCACGCGCTGCAATACCGAGATGGCCGGACTTGAGCCGCTTGATGATGACGATGCTGCCGCCCTGAAGGCCATGATGGAGAAACATGCTGAATGCACCGGCAGTTCCCGGGCAACAATGTTGCTGATCAACTGGGACAACGTGCGCAGGCAGTTCATCAAAGTGCTGCCGACCGATTACAAGCGGGTCCTGCAGGCGCTTGAGAGGGCGAAAGCTGCCGGCCTCAGTGGTGACGACGCACTTGCCGCAGCGTTTGAGGAAAATTCGCATAGTGGTCATTAATAACTAATCACAGGGAAACTATTATGGGAAAACCTACTGGATTTATGGAATATATTCGCGAAGTGCCTGCTGACAGGGCGCCTCTTGAGCGGCTTAGCGACTGGGACGAATTCCATCTGCACATGCCGGAAGAGGATCTGCGGACCCAGGGTGCACGCTGTATGGATTGCGGTGTCCCGTTCTGTCACAGCGGCGTCCTGATCAGCGGTATGGCAAGCGGCTGCCCGATCAACAACCTCATCCCGGAATGGAATGATCTGATCTACCGTGGCTTCTGGCATCAGGCGCTCGATCGACTGCTCAAAACCAACAACTTTCCGGAGTTTACCGGGCGCGTCTGTCCTGCCCCCTGTGAGGGTTCGTGTACGCTAGGCATGATTGATCCGGCGGTTACGATCAAAAATATTGAAGTGAGCATTATTGAGCGCGGTTTTGAAGAAGGGTGGATCGCTCCATCCATCCCGGCGACCCGCACCGGCAAAAAAGTAGCCGTAGTCGGTTCCGGTCCTGCCGGACTTTCCGCCGCCGCCCAACTCAACACGGCCGGTCATAGCGTAACGGTCTTTGAACGTGCCGATCTGCCGGGCGGGCTGCTGATGTACGGCATCCCCAATATGAAGCTCGACAAGCGCGTGGTGGTGCTGCGCCGCATCAAGCTGATGGAGGCGGAAGGGATCAGCTTTGTCTGCAATACTGAAATCGGTGGGGACGCATATCCGGCGGTAAAGCTGCGCAGTGATTTTGATGCTATTGTCGTGACAACCGGTGCCACCCTGCCGCGTGATCTTCCGATTGACGGCCGTGACCTTACGGGGATTCACTTCGCCATGGAGTTTTTGACCGCCAATACCAGGGCACTGCTGAACGGGAATGATGATTTCATTTCCGCCAAAGGGAAGGACGTTATCATCATCGGCGGCGGTGACACCGGAACTGACTGTGTCGGCACCTCCCTTCGCCACGGTTGCAACAGTGTCGTTCAGCTTGAAATCATGCCCCGCTCACCGGACCAGCGCGCGGCGGACAACCCTTGGCCGGAATGGCCCAAAACCCACAAGGTTGACTATGGCCAGGAAGAGGCTGAGGCAAAATTCGGTGCTGATCCGCGCGTTTACCTGACAACCGCGACCCGCTTTGAGGGGGATGAAAATGGCGCAGTAAAAACCGTTCATACCGTTGAAGTTGCCTGGCAGAAAAATGACAAAGGACAGTTTATCCCTCTGCCGGTTCCCGGTTCCGAACAGGTACGGCCCGCCGGATTGGTGCTGCTGGCGATGGGGTTCCTCGGACCGGAGCAACCGCTGATAGATGCACTCGGCCTGGCTACAGATCCACGCAGTAATATCAAAGCAGAATTCGAAAAATACAGCACTTCAGTTCCGGGTGTCTTCGCCGCCGGTGACTGCCGCCGTGGTCAGAGCCTGGTGGTATGGGCCTTTAATGAGGGACGTGGGGCGGCCAGAGAGTGCGACCGCTATCTGATGGGGAACAGCGAATTGCCGTAGGGATTAATTCAGTGATGAGAAGAATTCAGTATTATCTGCCAAGCATGACGACTATCTTGCTGGGGCGTATAAATGAAGGGAATTCATTTCAATGAACAGGGTTTTGACTGCATTCCACGTCGGTTGTAATTTCCATTTTGAACCTCGACTCCAGTACTCTAATGCAGCCGTACCGAAACCATCCGTGATGCCCCCGGCTCTTCCATGGTAATGCCGTACAGGGTATCGGCTACCTGCATGGTGGCCTTATTGTGGGTGATAATGATGAATTGCGAAACAGCGCTCATCTCCCTGACCATGTCGTTAAAACGGCCGATATTGGCATCATCGAGCGGCGCGTCGACCTCGTCGAGCAGGCAGAAAGGTGTCGGCTTGATCAGGAAGATCGAGAAGATCAGCGCTACAGCGGTCAGCGCTTTCTCGCCTCCGGAGAGCAGCGTCACATTCTGCAGTTTTTTGCCGGGGGGCTGCACGATGATATCGATGCCGGTCTCCAGCAGGTCCTCTTCGTCGGTCAGATGCAGTTCGGCACGGCCGCCGCAGAAAAGGCGCGGAAACACCTCCTGAAACTTCGCATTGACCAGATTGAACGTCTCCTGAAAACGCTGCCTGGTGGTGCGATTGATGCGCTGTATCGCCTGCTGCAGGCTGCGCAGTGACTCTTCAAGATCATCCTTCTGACCATTCAGAAACGCGTGGCGCTCCTCCATGCCGGCACACTCTTCAATCGCCATCAGGTTTACCTCACCCATATCATCGAGAAGCCGTTGCAACTCCATCTGCCGCCCCCGGCGGGAGGCTTCGTCAAACTCGACGGTTTCAAGTTTAGCCACAGCATCAGCCATGGTGATACGACTCCGCTCCTGGAGAGTCTGTTTCAGATGTTCCGCCTGCATCGACAACGTCGAAAAACGGAGGTTAAGATCAGCCTGACTCTGCCGGACGGCGTCACTCTCTTCACGAACGGTCTTGAGGTGCGCTTCAATCAGAGCCAAGGCAGTCCCCGCCTCTTCAAAACGATTCCGCAGCAGCGTCAGTCTCTCTTCCGACTTCACCTGCTCTCGCACCAGCAGTTCCAGTCGCTCTGTAGCGCTGCTGATTTCTTCCTGAAGCCGCAGTTTGGCCGAATCACCGGATTCAAGCTCCTGCCGGTCGTCAGCCATGCGCCGCACCATTTCCTCCGTGCGTTTTTCCAGATCTGCCAGGGCGCGTAGAGCGGCATCATGCTGCTCTATGACTGTCGCGGTCTGCACCCGGATAGCGGTTACCCTTTCACGGACTGCCGCAAGCTGCGCGCGACGGGAGTCAAGCTCTCCTTTCAGGCGGGTCGCTTCCCCCTCCAGCCCCTTTGAGGACTCACCGGCCAGAACCATCTGCTCCCCGGCCAGTTTTTGTTCCGCTTCCAGGGCACTCTGCTCCTCATTGAGATTTTCAGCCTCCAGCACCTGGATTTCCAGCCGCTCGGCAATACGGCCCTGTTCATCAACTGACTGCTGGCGATCCTTGAGCAAACCGGTCAGTTTCAACTCAACCTGGTGCAGCTCAACACTGTCACTCTTAAAACCTTCGGCCACCTCCTGACTCTGCCGCCGCAGGTCATCCCTCTCTTTACCGAGTGTTGCGGTTTCCCCTCCCAGTCGGGGCACAGTCAGTTCCAGCTCCCTGATTTCCCTTTTTTTGTGGATCAGTCCATTGTCAATCTGATCACCTGATCCGCCGCTGACTATCCCTCCGTGGGCAACCATATCGCCGGCAGGGGTGACAAACATCAAGCCGGGATGCCGACGGGCCAGGTTGAGCGCCAGACTCAAATCGTCAGTCAGCATGACAGAAGTCAGCAGATTCAGAATCAGACCGGCAAACGGGCCGGTCACCTCTATCTGTTCAGACAGCAGAGTGGCTCCATCCACCGGTTGTGGCGGTTCGGCGGTTACCTCCAACGGCAGGGCTATTCCGGCCCGCCCTCCCTTGTGCGCTTTCAGAAACTCCAGTGCCCCGACGGCATCCCGGTCGTCAGAGCAGAGAAGGCACTGAAGGCGCTCAGCCAGCGCAGATTCGAGCGCCGCCTCCAGCTCGGCCGGGGCTTGAATAGCATCGGCCAGCACGCCACTGAATCGGGAGCGGAATCCGGAGTCCTTCATCAGCGAGCGGGTTCCCTGACCAAAACCGGCAAATTGAGATTCCAGCTCTTTCAGCGAATGGAGGCGGGAAGAGCTGCGATTTAATTCATCCCGCCGGGACTGCCACAATTTTTCAACCTCGGGAAGTCGCTGTTTCAGGTCGTCCTCATGACCACGGAGGGTTGACAGCCGGGCTCGCAACATTTCCTGTTCATGTTGACCGGTGGCGATTTCTTTCGCCAGCAGATCGGCCCGCTGGCGCAACTGCTCACGCCGTTCAGCCAGCTGCATCGCTTCGCGGGCGTGGCGATCGGACCTCTCGCGGAGTGCTGCCAGGCGTTTCTGGGCATTCTCAAAGCGGCTCTTGAACTGTGAGGATTCGGCCAGAGCGGTAAAAAGCTCCCGGCGGCGGTTCTCAAGATCCCGGTTCAGCGCTTCTTCGGCCAGCTGATGCCCGCCCAGAGCCTCTTCACACCTCTCCAGCTCCACCTGCATCACGGTGGCATCAACACCCCCGGTGTCGCGGCGGATTTCAAGCAATTCCCGCTGCTCAGCGCACTCCTTCAGCCGTTTATCCAACCCGGCGGATTCGGCGGTCAGTTTTGTCTGCCGGCCATCCAGGCCGGCAAGTTCCTTACGCTGGAACGCCAGCCCATTTTCGGTAGTGCTGAATTCGTTTCTGACACGAAAAATCTCCTCCTGCGCGGTCATCATCAGTTTTTCCGCTTCCAGCAGTGCCACACGGGCTTCTTCAGCCTGAGATTCTCCCACCGAAGAGGAGGCGAATACTGCACGGATACGTTCGTTGAGTGCGGCGAGTTCACGCTCAGCCGCTCCCCGCTGCCGCTGCGTCTCACAATATTCCCGTGCCGAAAAGAGCAGTTCAATGTCCCGCAATTCATCACGTATCTCACGGAATTTCTCGGCTTTTTTTGCCTGACGCTGCAAGGAAGCCAGCTGTCGGCGGATTTCACCGAGGACGTCCGCCAAACGCGCCAGATTTTGGCGGGTCCCCTCAATTTTTTTGAGCGCGAGCTGTTTGCGTGACTTGAATTTGGTAACCCCGGCAGCCTCTTCAATCAGAAAGCGGCGCTCTTCGGGTCGCGAGTGGAGAATCTGGCCGATCTTCCCCTGCTCTATAATCGAGTAGGCGCGGGTACCGACCCCGGTATCCATAAAGAGCTCAGTGATATCAAGCAGACGGCAGGGGGTTTTGTTGATCAGGTAATCGCTGTCACCATCACGGTAGAGTCGGCGGGTAAGCTGTATTTCGGCATAATCAAGATACTTGGCCGGTGCACGGCCATCCTCTGTGGAAAAGACCAGCGATACCTCAGCAACCCCCAGTGGTTTACGGGTTTCGCTGCCGATAAAAATGACATCCTCCATCGCCTTGCCACGCAGGTTCTTGGCGGACTGCTCCCCCATACACCAGCGAATGGCATCGACGATGTTAGACTTGCCGCAGCCGTTCGGACCGACCACGCCGGTCACCCCCTGCTGGAAGTCGAGCACAACCTTGTCGGCAAAAGATTTGAAGCCGGAAATTTCAAGACGTTTGATTTTCATAGTACCATGATGTGCGCTAGCGTGTTGTATCGTACGATTACTTGTTGCCTCTTCTATGATGGTTAGAGAACCCGCAGCCAAAGGCACAACCAAAGGAAGAGACAATAACCATTCAAGGCCCGTATCGTCAATATATTTCAGGTATGAAAACCCCACCTGTTGGCAAGCTCAGTATACCACTATGATTTCTGGAACTTCTCTGATTGGCCGGCATTACCTGCCAACAGGGTCATCGGCAGCATGTCCCTTGACCGGCTGGCACTCATGGAGAAGGCCAACGGCGTCCTTGACAAACGACGTTATTTTGTGCAATGGTGTTCAGTCAATTAAAATGAAATCAGCGCAGTCTGTTCGAGAAACATCGGGGGAAAAATGATAATTTCAAAAATCATCGGAAGCGGCTCATGTCTGCCGGATCGGGTTATACCCAACAGTCACTTTGACTATCTGGTAGAAAATGCGGACGAATGGATTTACAGCCGTACCGGCATCCGCGAGAGACGCTTTGCCCATACCGATCAGGCGACCTCCGACCTTGCCACGATCGCCGCTAAAAATGCTTTGGAGGCCGCCGGTATTGATGCCTCGGAAATCGACTGCATCGTTGTCGGCACATCGACTCCTGATATGAGTCTTCCCTCAACCGGCTGTATTGTTCAGGAAAATATCGGCGCAAAAAACGCATTCGCCTTCGATATCAACGCAGTCTGTTCCAGTTTTGTCTATGCCCTTGAAATCGCGGACAACTTCATTAAATGCGGGAAATACAAGACCGTCATGGCTATTGGTGCCGATACCTACTCTAAGATCCTTGATTTTAACGATAAAAACAGCTGCCCGCTGTTTGGTGACGGAGCCGGTGCGGCGATTTTGAGCAGCGGTGGTGATACCACAACCGGTGTACAGCATACCTACATGCGGAGTGACGGTAAGGGGTGGCCGCTGATTCAGGTCCCCTCTTCCGGTTCCCGCAGCCCTGTAACACCTGAGACGATTGAGGCCCGGGAAATTTATTTCCAGATGGCCGGCAAACAGGTCTATATCTTTGCAACCGATGTGATTCCCGACATTATCAACAAGCTCTGCGCAAAAGCCGGGATAACTCCGGCTGATCTCGATTACATTATTCCTCATCAGGCCAATGTGCGCATGATCGACTTCATCTCAAAAAAGAGCGGTTTCCCCAAGGAACGCTTCCTGCTCAATCTTGACCGGTGCGGGAACACTTCTGCTGCTTCAGTGGCACTGGTGCTCGATGAAAACCTGCGCAACGGCACGATCAAGCCGGGTCACCTGGTTCTTGCCATGGGTTTTGGCGGCGGTCTGACCTGGGGTGGATTATTGGTCAGATTTTAGCCCTCCGATCCCCTCTCCCGCCCCAAATGTTTTTAAGCGGTTTTTCTCAAATAATGCCCGCAGTTCCGACTGCGGGCATTTCTGTTTCCACCCGCCGTGGAAGCTGTCTGCAGCCAGCATGATTCCGTTTGGTGCCAGCAACTCCGCAAGGTTGCCTATCGCCAGCTCTATCTGCTCTTTTTGGTGAAGGATCGGGCCACCTAACAGGCCGTTGCAGAGGATCATGTCGAAACGACGCGTTTCGCTATCCGTTGCCAAAGCGGAAGTTGTGGCAGGCCTTACAATATCCCGGCAGGTGAACACGATCCGGCGCATGTATCCGTTTTTCATGAGGGGTGAAGTCGTATTTCTCAGAGCTGTTTCACGTTGCCGATCGTGCGGAAAACGTCGCATGGCAGCCGACCATACTTCCAACGGCTCAAGCGTCCAGCCATCAATGTGAAGCTCTTCAGATGAAAACCCCAACTCCAAAAGCATGAGGGCAAGATCATATGCCCCTTCACCCGTTCCACACGCGGCGTCAAGGCAACGTACTCTTTCCACTTTTCTATCCGTCAGCCATTCCCTGATAAACTTCTGCTGCCAGGGATACCGTCCAAATCCGTTATAGAAGCGGGAGGGGAGGAATGAGGCAAACAGAAATTCTATCAGCAGGGAGCGATCGGACAGCAGAGCTTCCAGGAGTCGTGCAGGATTAGAGCTGATCCGGACATTCGGGGGCAACGTGACGAAGACGTCGGCCCAACTCATGGCTTTATGGAATGGAGTGCTGGAGAAAATCGGGGGATAGGTCAGTGCAGTGCGGTATAAGCGATAAAAGACCGGGGAAACGGTGTCAATCGGCAGGTAGCACTGGCACTGGTTCCGTATCTCCGGAGTAATGATTAACCCGGGAGCGGGTAACGGCACAGGGCAGGTATTCGCATAAACAGTGAACAGGGTGTGCAGACGGCGCACGGCACTATTGAAGGGGCCCGGGTCAGCGGTATGCAGCAGCAACTCCGGAGCATCAGCTTCGGCGGTGGTACTGCAAAGCCGCATCAGAAACTGCGAATCGCGTGGTACAGGGTGTCGCGCTCAACAGGGATTTTTCCCGCTTTTCTGATCAGACGGATGATACCCTCTTTTGTCTGTGATTGTGGCGATGTGGCGCCGGCATCATGGCCGATCTTCTCTTCAACGACAGTGCCGTCAAGATCGTTGACACCGAAGGCCAGTGAAACCTGAGCGATTTTCTCACCAAGCATGATCCAGTACGCCTTGATATGGTCAAAATTATCAAGGAAGATCCGTGCAATAGCCAGTGTCTTGAGGTCGTCAAGGCCGGAGGTTCCCTTTAGACCCAGTTTCAGATCAGAATTTTCCGCCTGGAACGCAAGAGGAATGAACGCCTGGAAACCGCCGGTCTCATCCTGTAGAGTCCGCAGCATCTCCATATGAGCTACCCGGTCGGAAACGGTCTCAACATGTCCGTAAAGCATGGTCGCGTTGGTCTTCAAGCCGGCCAGGTGTGCCAGACGAATTATTTCCAGCCACCGTTCCCCGGAAATTTTTTCCGGACATATTTTCTGCCGAACCTCTTCGACCAGGATTTCGGCGCCACCACCCGGCATGGAGCCGAGACCGGCGCTTATAAGGCGCTCAAGCACCTGTTCGATCGTCAGGCCGGAAATACGGGCAAAATATTCAATCTCTACGGCGGTGAAGGCTTTGATATGAAGCTTTGGAGCGGTGTGGCGGATAGCCTTAAGAGCCTCTTCATAGAACTCGAAGGCAAGGTCGGGGTGCAGTCCGCCAACGATATGCACTTCGGTCGCCCCCTCCTCCTCCGCTTCACAAGCCTTCCGGCAAATCTCGTCCAGTGCCAGAGTGTACGCGCCATCTTCGCCGGCGGTTCGCGAGAAAGCACAGAAGGCACAACGGTTGACGCAGACGTTGGTGGGGTTAATGTGGCGGTTGACGTTAAAAAACACGTTTGCACTGTTTTTTCGTTCGTTGACCAGCGCCGCCAGTTCACCGATGGCCAGCAGATCGTTTGAATTGAACAGAAACAGCGCCTCGTCAGGTGTTATGCGCTGACCGGCGCGAACGTGTGCGGATATGGTTTCGAAAGTTGTCATGGGCGGGAGTCTACGAAAAACGGGCGGTTTGTGCAAGCGGAAAGCAGAGCAGACTATCGCGCCATCTCCGCTGCCATACGGATTGCCGCGAGGAGGCTCTTTTCTGAAGCCTTGCCGGTGCCGGCCAGGTTATAGGCGGTGCCGTGGTCAACAGAGGTACGGACAATCGGCAGTCCAAGAGTGATATTGACACCATCATCGAAGTGTAACATTTTGAGCGGAATGAGCCCCTGATCATGGTACATTGCGACCACTCCGTCATAACCTCCCTGCCGGGCAAAGTGGAACAGGGTGTCGGCTGATAATGGTCCTTCGACATCAATCCCTTTCTGCCGGGCCGCCTGGATGGCCGGCTCAATGATCTCTGCCTCCTGAGTGCCGAACTTCCCCGCTTCGCCGCAATGCGGGTTGAGGGCAAGGACCGCCAGTTTTGGCGACTCTTTTCCGGTCAGACGCGCGATCCCTTCCGCAGTGATGCGAATTGTCTTAAGAACCTTCTCGAACGTGATGAGGCGCGGGACATCGGCCAGAGCTTCGTGGATGGTCACAAGGCTTACCCGCAGAAGATCTCCGGCCAGCATCATGACAAAATTATCCGTGCCGCATAATTCTGCCAGAAGTTCGGTATGACCGGGATAATCGTGACCTGCCTGATGCATGGCTTCTTTGCTTATCGGAGCGGTTACCATGGCAGAGGCCAGACCATCCAGGCAGAGACCGGCCGCATGGCAGATGTAGCGATAGACTGCGTCACCGGCGGCTATGGATGGAGCACCGCAGATAATATCTGTATCCGTCAGGTGAGACAGTGCCTGCAGGGGGATACAGTGCGCAGGGGCATTCCGCGCATCTTTAACTGCTGATATTTCCAGAATTTTCAGCGTTGAGTGGCAGACTGAAACTGCCCGCTCCAGCGCCCGGCGGTCACCAATTACAAAAGGTACGCAGACCTTGGCTATCTCCGGTCTCTGCAGCGCTTTGACGATTATTTCAGGGCCGATGCCGCACGGGTCACCCATGGTTATAGCGATTATAGGGAGATTTTGCATACGGTATTACGCCTCCTTGAGCTCCGCCACCGCTAGGGTGACATTTCCCGACTTGACTTTTTTCAGCAGCAGCACCCCGCCGCCGGAGGCTAGAATTGCGGCAGGCTCGGCAACCCCGGCGACACCGACTGCAGCCAGGGCATATTCCGAGGGCGGGGAGGGGAAGGCAACCTGGCTTAGTTCGCTGCTGTCAAAACAGTGCAGCGGAACGCCGAGGCGCTCGGCAAATTTTATAAGCCCCGCTTCATTACGCTTGGCCGCTACCGAGGCTACTGAACAGATACTTTTCAGGGAGAGTTGCAACTCATTAAAATAACGGGTAATAACTGTTACAATCTCATCTGCCGGTGTGCCGCGATTACATCCAATTCCGAGTACCAGGTTGCGGGGACGGAGGATCAGCAGATTTTCCGGAATGGCTTCCAGTGATGGCTGCTGATTGGTAACGAACAAAAAACCGCGTGCGGTGCTGTGAGACGCATCGGCAAAGGTGTCATAAAAGGTAATTCTGCCCCGGCCACGCAGCCAGGTTCGGGCCTGACCGGTCCGGTCCACGACGGCTATCTCTTCGGAATCAAGCAACAGAGTGTTAAGCACTTTAACCCGGCTGATATCATCAATGAGCCACCCCTGCTCTTTGGCCAGCAGGTCAAAGGAGGGGAGATTGTTGGCATCTGTGGCGGTGGTGATGACGGCCTGCGCTCCGACAACGAAGGCGCAGCGTTCAGCCAGTTCGTTGGCACCGCCAAGATGTCCGGAGAGCAACGAAATTGCGAACCTGCCGGCATCATCCATGACCACGACAGCAGGGTCAGTCTCCTTCGACTCCAGCAGTGGTGCGATCATCCGTACCACAATACCGGTTGCCATGATCAGCACGAAACCATCATGTTTATTCCAGAGAGAGGCGATCAGGGCCTTTAATTCTTTCGGCTCAAAAACAGAACAACGGAAACCGGCCTGATCTGAATAGCGGCTGGATACGTACAGCTGAAGTCCGGGGTAGCTTTCGCACAACATCCGTCCTATCCGGGTGCCACCTTTGGTTATGGCAATAACTGCGATGCGTGTCTCAGGCAACATGCACTTCCCGGAAACCGTGTGAGAACCCGCTGTCGTACAGCAGTGACTTTGCCTTGAGCCCTTCGCGGCGCGCGGCCAGCACGTCGCCGACAATAATGAGAGCCTGCCGGTCGATGCCCGCCTCATGAACCCTATCAGCAAGCTCTGCCAGAGTGCATTGAATAATCAGTTCGTCTTCCCACGAGGCCCGGCAGACAACTGCTGCAGGGGTGGCTGCCGTATAGGCGCCTTCCAGCAACTGGTCAACAACCCTTTCGACCATGCCTACAGAAAGGTAGATCACCATCGTGGCGCCAAGCCGGGCAATTGCCCGCAACTGCTCCCGCTCCGGCACCGGAGTGCGCCCTTCAATGCGCGTAATAATGACGGTCTGGGAAACCTCCGGCAGAGTCAGCTCCTGCCTGAGCGCCGCCGCTGCTGCAAAGGCGCTGGTTACGCCGGGCACAACCTGATAGTCGATTTCGAGCCGGTCAAGTGCCTCCATCTGCTCCTGAATGGCACCATAGATCGACGGGTCACCGGTATGCAGCCGGACAACGCTGCGGTCTGCTGTAACGGCGTCAATGATTACGGCCATGACCTCCGTCAGTGTCATTCCGGCAGAGTCAAAAATATCGGCCCTTGCAGCGTAGAGCTGGACAAGTTTCCGGTCCACCAGGCTTCCGGCAAAAATTACGACATCTGCATGACGCAGGAGCCTTGCTCCTCTGATCGTTATCAGGTCCGCTGCCCCCGGTCCGGCTCCTACAAATGATACTCTCGCAGCCATCCGGCTCCCCGTCGTTTCATTATTTCAACTGAAATGTTCTGTTCCTTGTAGTAGGAAAGCAGTGACATGTCAAGTTTGCGCGGCTGTAATTGCACTTCCAAACAACGATAAATATGATATAAGGCATAGCTGAATATCTTCACAGGAGGTTAACATATGATTAATCGATTGCTGGTTTTTACCGTTGGTGTCCTGTTTACGTTGTCTGCAAGCGGCTGCCTGGTCGCGGAAAGTACCTACTTGAAAAAAGTGGCGGAAGCCGATGGTCTGTCGAAAGAGCTTTCAGAACTGCAGTCGGTTCACAAAAAACTTGTCTTCGAAAACAGTGCACTGAAAGCCAAATTTAACCGGCTCACTGAAGATGACGCTGTACTTGCAGCTGATAAGAAGCAGCTGGAGGGGCTTTTAAAGGCTAAATCAGATATATTATCAAAAAATATCAGCGAACTACGTCAACGAGTGGCGGAACTAAAAGTTGAAAACAGTAAGTTAAGTGACGACATTACTGAACTTCAGAAAGCCAAAGAGGAAAAGGTTAAAGAAGTCAGCAGTACGTATGAACAGCTGCTTGCCAACATGAAAAACGAGATCGCCAAGGGGCAGGTCACCATATCAGAACTGAAGGGTAAGCTGACCGTAAATATGGAGGCGGCTATCCTGTTTGATTCCGGCAAAGCCGACGTCATGCCGGAGGGACTCGATATCCTTGGCAAGATGGTTGAAACGTTAAAGAATGTCAGAGATAAAACCATTCGGATCGAGGGGCACACTGACAATGTTCAAATTACGGGTGCACTGGTGAGAACATTTCCGACCAACTGGGAATTGTCAGCTGCCCGGGCCATCAACGTCACCAAATTTCTGCAGGAGCAGGGTATAGATCCCGGCAATCTGTCGGCTGCAGCTTTTGCCGAACATAAGCCGGTCGCTGACAATATTTCCAAAGAGGGGCGAGCCAAGAATCGTCGTATTGAGATAACACTCGTAGCAAAGGACTGACGTGTGGCTAAAAAACAACGGCAACAGCACCCACCAAAACCGAAAGAGTTTCATGCCACTCCGTTTGGTGCCCTGAAAGGGGTCGCCGTTTCTGAAGCGGCCGCAGTTCAAACGCCTCAGCCGGCAGCTAAAAAAACGGAGGAGACGTCTGAAGAGGGGATCGACCTGTTCCTGCAAGCGGTGGAGGATGTTCGCCCGATACGGCCCATCTCTAAAAAAACGGTGAGAGATGGCGCTCTCCCCGTGACGAAAGCAGCAGTGAAAAAAAGAGCAGTAATTTCCGACATCGAAGAAAAGGCATTTCTTGAAGAGATCGGCAGACTGAAGCTGGATACCAGATTTGCCGATTCTGTCCAGGATGACGGTGAGCTGCAGCCACTGGCCGGTAATCGTCTCCGCCAGGTGAAGCGGGGCATTGTTTCCGTCAACCACCAGCTGGATCTCCATGGTCTGACGCGGGAGGAAGCTCTGGCTGCATTACCCGGTTTTTTACTCTCGGCACAAAATAAGGGCCAGAAAGCTGTCCTGATCATCACCGGCAAAGGCAATCACTCTCCTGAAGAGCCGGTCCTTCTCCAGGCCGTAGCTTCGTGGCTGCGCGAGGCAGGGCGGACAACAGTGCTTGAATTTGCTCCGGCTCCGCGCGAATTGGGTGGCAACGGGGCGTATGTAGCTTTTTTGCGGCACTTGCCACTTCCAGTTTAGCATCTGTCGTCACCGCATTAACGCCGTCCATTGACAGCTTCTCAAAGGCAATGTATACAGAGAGCCTGTCACTAAAACTCCTGCTATGAAAGGTATATCATGCTCACCCACATTGTCTTCTTCAAACTGGCTGAACCAACCACGGCAAATATCGAGGCTACCAAAAACAAGCTGCTGAGCATGGACGGTAAAATAGACCTGCTCCGCCACCTCGAAGTCGGGGTCGATGTTATCCGGTCGGAGCGTTCCTTTGATATCGCGCTTACGACAAGGTTTGATTCTCTTGCTGACCTTCAGGCCTATCAGGTTCACCCGTATCACGCAGGAGAAGTCGTTCCGCACATGAAGGCGGTCTGTTCGGCCATTGCAGCAGTTGATTACGAATGGTGACGTAATTGTGTATACATATTTTAGCTTGACGAAACATGGCTGTATGCGTAAAATCCGGTTCTACTTTGTTGACGCAGTTCGTTTTATTGTAAGATATTGTTATTGTTGAAGGTATCACATTTAAACAGTATGGTTAAGGTTTTCACCAGCACATACCATGTGACTGTAAACACAAAAACAAACAGGAGGTAGGAAATGTCAGATTACGGTACACTGCAGGACCGCGTACGCCACAAGTCACTATTGAGCAAGGTCATGACCGCAGAGCAGACCATTCAGTTCTTCAAGCCGGGCATGAACCTGGGTTGGTCAGGATTCACCCCTGCCGGTTACCCGAAAGTAGTACCTATCGCCGTAGCCGAGCATGTTGAGAAGAACAACCTGCAGGGTAAATGGAAATTCAACCTTTTTATAGGAGCTTCCGTCGGAGCTGAGACCGAAGACCGCTGGGCTGTTAATGACATGATCGACCGTCGCTGGCCATACCAGACCGGCAAGAACATCGCCGCAGGAATCAACCAGGGCCGTATCCGCATGGGTGACAAGCATCTCTCACTGTTCGCTCAGGATCTGGGTTACGGATTCTACACTAAAGACAGCGAGAGCGGCAGACTCGACCTGGCCATTATCGAGTGCTCGGCAATCACCGAAGACGGCGGCCTGGTTCCAACATCATCCTGCGGCGTAATCCCCGAAATCCTGATGCAGTGCGACCGTATCATTATCGAGATCAACACCGGACAGCCTTCTTTCGAGGGAATCCACGACTTGCTTACCCCGTTGACCCCGCCGAACCGGCAGGTTTTTAACATCACCAAGGCCAACTCCCGCATCGGTTCCACCTCTATCCCCTGCGATCCGAACAAGATCATTGCCATTGTCGAGTCCAAGCTTCGCGACCAGGGTCGCGCCTTTGCCGAACTGGACGATACATCCGAGGCAATTGCCGGCCATGTCATCGACTTCTTCCAGGCTGAGGTTAAGGCTGGCCGTCTACCGGACAACCTGCTGCCGATCCAGTCGGGCGTCGGATCCATCGCTAACGCAGTTATCGGCGGTCTTGCCAAAGGCCCCTTCTACAATCTGTCGGTCTACACCGAAGTTCTGCAGGATACCATGCTTGACCTGTTTGACTCGGGCAAACTGGACTGCGCTTCTTCCTGCTCACTGTCGCTCTCGGCAGAACCGGGCTTCCCGAAATTCTTCGCTAACATGGATAAATATTTCGACAAGATCACCCTGCGACCGCTCTCCATTTCGAATGCACCCGAGCCGATCCGCCGTCTGGGCTGTATCGCCATGAACACTCCGGTTGAAATTGATATTTATGCACACGCCAACTCCACTCTGGTCGGCGGTACCCGCATGATCAACGGCCTCGGCGGCTCCGGCGACTTCCTGCGCAACGGTTATCTGAAGATGATGCACACCCCGTCATCACGTCCCTCAAAGACCGATCCGAACGGTATCTCCTGTGTCGTGCCGCACTGTTCACACATTGACCACACCGAGCACGACCTTGACTGTGTTATCACCGAGCAGGGACTTGCTGACCTTCGCGGCCTGGCACCAAAAGATCGTGCCCGTCGCATCATTGAGAAGTGTGCGCATCCGGAGTACAAGGATCAGTTAACCGAGTATCTCAATATTGCTGAAGCTGACTGCCTCAGACGTAAGGTGGGCCACGAGCCGCAGTTGTGGGATCGTGCCTTCAAAATGCATCTTAACCTTGAGAAGAACGGCACCATGAAACTTAAAAACTGGGATGTTAAAGTCGATCTCTGCGAAGACTAGGGTTGAATTTACAGCATCTGCCGGAGCGGGGAATAAGGAGACTTATTCCCCGTTTTTCGTATGAGCTTTGGGATGAGCTTTATCGTAGACTTCCATCAGACGATCGATGCTGACATGTGTGTATTTTTGGGTCGTGGAGAGCGACGCGTGGCCGAGCAGCTCCTGAATGGCCCGCAGATCAGCGCCCCCTTCCAGCATGTGGGTGGCGAACGTATGCCTGAGTGTATGCGGTGAGATCCTTTTGAAAGCGGCAATCCGCATGACATGAGTGTCCACGACCCGTGCCACGCTGCGCCGGTTAATCCGTTCTCCTCTCGTGTTGAGAAAAAGCGCCCCGGAGACCGGGTGATCCTCCCGTTGTTCAAGATACTCCCTCACCGCCTCCAGAGCCCTGCTGCCAACCGGAACAATGCGCTCTTTCCCCCCCTTGCCGGTAACCCTGACCATACCGGTCGCCAGATCAAGCTCACCGATATTGAGGCCTGTTAACTCGGAAACACGCAGTCCGCTTGAGTAGAGCAGCTCCAGCAGAGCCCGGTCGCGCAGGGCGTATTTCTGCTCTCCGCCCGGTGCCTCCATGAGAGTGGTCGCCTGGTCAATATCGAGATGAAAGGGGAGACGCTGTTCTTTCTTGGGAGTGGCAATCAATTCAGCGGGATTACGGGCAAGAATGCCACGGCGGACCAGATATCTGAAAAATGAGCGGATTGCGGCCAACTTGCGACCGATGGAACTTTTCTTGGTATCCTTAGCTTTCCCGGCCAGATAGCGTCTGAGAAGCAGGTGGTCTACCTCATCCGCCGAGACCTCTTCCCCCTTCTCTGCCACGGCGAAACTCAACAGCTGGGCCAGATCACTGCCATACGCCGCCATAGTATGGGGAGAGACGGCTCGCTCGGTTTGGAGGTAGTGTGAAAAATGCTGTATCTGCTGCGCCAATGGAGTCATTGCCAAATCTTTTGCAATTACTCAAAGACCGGCAGCCCGGTTTTGAGTATCCAGCTTTTGATGCCTACCTGATAGACCCACTCCTGACGATAGGAAACGGTTTTTATGACATTTGAAGGCATCACGTAATAGTCGAATTCAGCAAGCACATCACCGGATTTATGTTCCGGGAGATATTGAGAGGTAAGAATACGAAAATCGGCAAAGGTGAGACCCCTTTTTTTGAGGGACTCAGCCTCTTTCAGGAACTGATCCCGCAAGGCCGGGTCGATGTAGGTCATGCCGGCATTTTCAATTTCATGCCATCGCAGCATACGGTTGAAGGCCTTGACACTCTTGTCAAGCTCCTCACTCAAATTGGCCTGGGTTGCAGCTGCACAGGCGGTTAACATCAAGTATGAAAGCAGCACTATTCCATGTGTCAGCCATCGGATCATTTTTTCTCCTTTTTACTCAGCACGAATATGATATAAGAGACAGTCTTATATCTGAAGGGAGTACATATGATGCATACCCTTATACAGTGGCTGCTGAGTACAATCGGGGCCATGGGCTACCCCGGCATACTGCTGCTGATGGCCATGGAAAGCTCTATCTTTCCTGTGCCGAGCGAATTTGTCATGCCGCCGGCCGGCTATCTTGTCCATCAGGGCAAAATGAACATGGCGCTTGTCATTCTTTGCGGCACCGTCGGCAGTCTCATCGGCGCGTATGCCAATTATTTTGTCTCGCACTACCTCGGTCGACCGCTGATCCTTAAATATGGTAAGTATGTACTCATTCCGCCCGATAAATTTATCCGTGTAGAGCATTTTTTTCTCAAGCATGGCGAAATATCGACCTTCATCGGGCGGCTCCTCCCGGTGGTCCGCCACCTGATCTCAATTCCGGCCGGAGTCGCAGGAATGAACCATTTCAAGTTTACCCTGTATACTCTGCTTGGGGCCGGTATCTGGTGTACCATCCTGACTTTTATCGGCTATGCCATCGGCGAGAATCAGCAGCTTATCATTCAATATTCGCATAAAGCGCTGCTCTGGGTCGTACTATCCTGCGCTGTTTTAGTGTTGGTCTACATCTGGCGACTCCGTAAGCGTGACAGTAAAGCCTAAATCGTAGCAGAAGGCAAAATAAATTGGAGTAACCAATCATGCAGATGAAGCGTATCGATCGAATTCAGTATGTTGACGTGGAATTTTCCGGTTCGTCATGTTCAGTACAAGGCTTTACCACACGCCATGAAGGCGTTTCACGCCCCCCCTACAATTCCCTTAACCTGGGGATGAACACTCAGGACCAGCAGGCTACTGTCGAAGGTAATCGCAGTCTCCTTACACGCGCTTTCGGGATCAATCAGGAAGCGCTCGTAGCCCCCCGGCAGGTACATGGCTGTGACATTCTGGTTATCAACGAACCGAATGAAGATTTCAGCCATTTTCTTTCCGTTGAGGGTGATGCCGTCATCACCAATCAGCCGAACGTCATGATCGGCGTATGCGTGGCAGACTGCGTACCGATCGTACTCTGTGATGCAGAGAAAAAAGTTGTGGCGGTGGCTCACGCCGGCTGGAAGGGTACCGCTGCCGGTCTGATTACTAAAACTGTGGCCGGAATGAAATCCGAATTCGGCTGCAATCCGGACCACATTCAGGCTGCTATCGGTCCGTGCATCCAGAAATGCTGCTACGAAGTAGACGAACCGGTCAGGAAGGCGTTTCAGCAGAGTGGAATCGTGTGGGATTCATGTGCTGAGTCAAAGAGTCCCGGCAAGTGGCAGCTGGATCTTACCGTCGCTAACCGGGAACTGTTATTTCTTGCCGGACTTTCAGCCGATTCTATTCAGGTATCAGATCAATGTGTCTGCTGTCACAGTGAGCAGTTTTTCTCCTATCGCAGGGACAAGGACGAGTCGGGACGGCAGATGGGCTTTATCATGTTAAAGGACTGAGAACCGATTCTGAATATTTTCATCTAGTTGTCAGTCCACCAAAAAGTCATTCAATATAACAGGAATAAAGGGGATACAGGGGATAACGTCAAAAACAGGATAAAAGCTCTAAGCTTTTTGGATTTCGCAAAAAAGTTTTAGGGCATTTATTATTAAGATTTTATCCTCTTCATCCCTTTTATCCATGTAAAAAAACCTGTTGGTTTTAGCGCTTGCTTCTATAGAGTCAAGTGGGGGGTGAGTCGTGCTCGCAAAAGTTTTCAGCAGCGCCCTTATCGGCATAGATGCTATTCTGGTTGATGTCGAGGTTGATCTGGCCCCCGGACTTCCTGCCTTTGCCACAGTCGGGTTACCTGATGGTGCGGTCAAGGAGAGCAAAGACCGGGTTAAGGCTGCTCTGAAGAACTCCGGGTACGATTTTCCGGCCCGGCGCATCACCGCCAACCTGGCACCTGCTGACATCAAAAAAGAGGGTGCTGCCTATGATCTGCCGATTTCGATCGGTATTCTGGCCGCCACCGGCGTCATCAAAGGCGCGAAGCTTCACGAGTATATTCTGCTGGGCGAACTCTCTCTGGATGGCGGTTTAAAGCCGATTCGAGGTGCGCTGTCGATGGCAGTTGCCGCAAAACGCGCCGGCCTGACCGGTCTGATTCTGCCTGCCGAGAATGCCCCTGAAGCGGCAGTTGTTGCGGGAATCGATGTTATCGGGGCAACAACTCTTTCCCAGGTTGTCGAATTTCTGAGTGGTCGTGAGATCATTGAACCGTGCCGGGTTGACCTGCAGGCGCTGTTTTCGAGCGGCTGTGAATACGGCGAGGATTTTAGTGAAGTCAAGGGGCAGGAACACGCCAAAAGAGCGTTGGAAATAGCCGCCAGTGGCGGCCATAATATCCTGATGATCGGCCCCCCTGGTTCCGGAAAGACCATGATTGCCCGCCGCATCCCGACCATCCTGCCCCAGATGTCCTTTGATGAAGCGATAGAAACAACCAAAATTTTCAGCGTCAGCGGTATGCTGGAAAAAGAGCGTGCCCTGCTGGCTGTTCGCCCTTTCCGCTCTCCGCATCACACGATCTCTGATGTTGGCTTGATTGGCGGCGGATCAACCCCAAAACCGGGTGAAGTGTCGCTGGCTCATAATGGTGTGCTTTTTCTTGACGAACTGCCTGAGTTTAAGAAGAATGTGCTTGAAGTTCTGCGACAGCCGCTCGAAGATGGCAAAGTCACTATTTCCCGTTCGCTCCTCTCCCTCACGTACCCGGCCAGAGTGATGCTTGTCGCCGCCATGAATCCCTGTTGAAGCGGTACTCTTTTCATAGTAGATGCATCCAGCTCAGGTACATTCCGCAAAACAAAATTCAGGCAATCATCTCCAACATCAATCTTTTCAATTAGTTCTGACAGCAGCTCTTGTTTTGCGCCATAACTCAGATCATTCCATATGGAAGAAAGCGATTTTATCCTGTCAATCACGTATTCTCTGCTTATCTGTTCGGTCTTGTAAAAATCAATTTCTGCTTGAAGTCTAGGGATTTCGTTATCAACAAGTTCTCTTCTTACACTTAATGGCTCCACCCTTGAGGTGAAAAGGTCCTTTACAATTCGTCCTTCACCATAAAGTTCAAATAGCATATCTATCTTTTGATTGATCGACTTGAACTCTTTCCGCAGGATTTCCAACCTATCTGTTTTATCAACAATCTTATTTTCCAGATTGACTTCGCCTTCCAACTCTTCGGGGTGAATGTTTATATTTTTAACCAAATCCAGAAAAGCGGCTTCTATGGCGTCCTCGTTAATTTTTCTCGTGCAAGAGCGACATATATACCGTGGTGTTTTCATTCCACTGTAAGGACTGACATACAGTTTTTGCTCACAGTCACAAATCAGCAGGCCTGAAAACAGATATGATCCTTTTTTGGGAACGGACTTCTGAACATTGTATCTTCGCTCGCTTGCGAAAAGCATATTTTGAACTTTATCCCATGCTTCCTCAGAGATTAAGGGAGGTACGTCCGTAAACACCCAGTCAGTCTCTGGCTTGAGTTCCCAAGATTTCTTATTGCCCTTACTTCTTGAATAGTTTGCACGCCGAGTACCTTTATAGGCAGGGTCTGTAAGGACACGCTTTATAGTTGTAGCTGTAAAAACAGACTTCCTTGATCGCAAACCTTCTTGTGACATTATTTTGCACACCGTTTTTATTTTCCCGTGCTCCTCATAAAGCTCAAAGGCTCTCTTTACAACTGGAACCTCCTCAGGGTTAGGAATCAATTTACCTTCTACCCAGTGAAAACCAAATGGGCCAACTCCACCAGTGTGCTTACCAAGTTTAGCTCTTATAGGGATAGACGCGGCGACACGAGCGGAGATTTCCTCTCTTTCCCATTGAGCTAGGGCGCCGATTACGGTGTATAGAAGACGGCCAGCCGGAGAAGATGTGTCAATGCTTTCTTCAAGGCTGATTAGCGATGCATTGTATTTTTGGAAGTATTCAGAAATATCTAAAAGCTGTTTTGTATTTCGAGCGAGTCGGGCGAGTTTAGAGAATATTATGGCCTTGATTCGACCAGAGGCCACATCCTCAAGCATCCGCTTTGCTTCAGAATTATCAAGGACGTTTTTCCCAGACACACCGGACAGATCGTATAGTTCTACAATATTCCATTGCTTTATTTCCGCATACATTCTGGCACGAGCTTCGTGGTTTTTTGGAGACTCTCCCCGTGCCTGGTCTTCAGTTGAAACTCTAATCCATATTCCTACGTCCATCTGATTCACCTCACCAGCCTAAGTTATGAAGCCGGAATTTTAATACTTTACTCGAAGCTCAGCCAATTCAAACACACATTATCAGTATCTACTCTCGAATAAGTTCAGGATGTTACAAGGAATAAAAGCACAGCCTTTATTAGCGTTGGCATTTATTGAGAGGCACTCCATTAGAAGTTAAAATAGCTACATTCGGACTGCTTATTAGCAGTCTGCCGTTATCCTGTTGGTGGTCTGTCAATTTGATACCACTAACAGTGGTAGTTTTCAATAATTATGCATCGTTCCGCATATAGCGAAACAGCCCTCATAACGGTATTTTCCAAAACGGAGATTTATCGCTATGAGTTCCATAATCGATAGCAAGGAAATTGGCCACCGAATCCGAGTATTCAGGCAAAAGGCCGGGCTCAGTCAGGAAAGGTTGGCTGAAGCGATCGACATGTCATTCCAGCAGATCCAGAAATATGAGAATGGCAAAAGCAAACTAAATACAAGCAGGCTCCAGTTAATCGCCGATGCACTTGGAATAACAATCTATGCCTTTTTTGATGGCTACATTGATGCTCCATACAAACTTTCGTTAGATGAAAAGAAGTTGGTTGAAGCATTTCGCTCAATGAAAAGCAATTCCGCACGATGTGCTCTCCTGACGTTGGCAGAGCATTCTGAAAAGTGATCGTGCAATTCGATGTGGTGGATTTGAAGTGTGCCATAGCAAACTCAAGTCAATCCTACTCGTCATCTATTCTCACGTGGCGGTTCTATGAAAGTAACATTTGAATTTAATAAATGTCACGGTTCAGAAGTAAGATGGCAGCGTATGCTGGATATCATCCGCCGGGATTTGGAAAAGCAAAGTATTGTGAGGTATTCGCAGTCTGATCTGGCAACAGCAACGCCCTCCACTCAAATCATTCCTCACAAACGTTCAAAAAAAGAATCGATTCCGGCAGTAAAAAATTCATGAGCAGTTCAGGTTTCATCTTTCTGCCTGACGACATAAAGCTGCAACTCCCAGAGTGGGCAGACTCATTACGAGTATTACCTAACGAGGTTGTTCGTTCAGCTCTTTTCAATGTAGGGAACAGAAATCAACCAAGGCGTAACATTGAAAACGAGGAAATTGCCACTCTCGGTGATGGTTGTATCACATACACTGGCAAGGAATTACGTCAAGACGATGAGCTTGTATGGCTCAATATTCTCAATTTAATCAGAAAGCATCATCTGGGAGAGTGTGTGGAATTCTTGCCCTACTCGTTCCTACGCGAAATTAGCTGGCCAACAAATGGCGGTGGTGCTGAAAGATTGAGAAAATGCCTGTTAAGGATGTCTGTGACCGGCTTGACCATTTCATCAAAGCGACTCGGGATGGCAATTAACGTCTCTTTGATTAGGAAATTTCTTTGGCGTGATGAATATACCGGCGAGCCATATAAGCAGTGGAAGGTGTGGCTTGAACCGGAGATATTATTATTGTTTGAGCCAAATTATCTCACGTATCTCGACTGGCAAGTCAGGAAAAAGCTTCCAACAGGTATAGCTACTAGGCTTTACGGATATTGGTCATCGCATCGTAAACCCTTTCCAGAGGGGATATCTCGCTTAATGGTCGTGTGTGGGACCAAGATGCCAGTCAAACATTTCAAGGAGCAGCTAAAAGAAGCTTTGGCTGTGATGGAAACGGTTGGCTTCCTCTCCTCCTGGGAGATCTCAGCTAACGATGTAGTCAAGGTTATGCGTGCCTAGTTTTCGACTTATGACCGATAAAGCAGCAGTTTCAGGTGGTTGAAGCAGACATCCACCATTTGCCAGTTTTTTATCGACTTATGACCGACCATATTATGCAGCTTGAGACCAGGAAAATGAGGATTTGAGTGACTCGCTTTGAAACGCTCTGGAATCTATAGACTTATGACCGACTCAATTGGGTCACTTTTCGACGTATGACCGGCAAGAATACGACTTATGACCGACCGCCATCGACTTTAGACCGACAGGGAATCGACGTATGACCGGAGAGAAATCGACCTATGACCGGCAGGGGGTGTCTGAATTCATTCGTAATAATAGCAACTTTAAGAGTTGTCAACAGCCCTATAACCTTTCTTTAACCTTTTTATAACCAAACCGTGTGCACGAAGGCAATGAAGGATTCCATTAGATATGTTTTGTAAGAACAGCCCTAACAATGAAATTTCGAGGATTGTGGTTAATCACTTGAAACACAATCGCCTGACTATTGAAGCTGATGAAGGCCGTTATTTGCTTACTGCTGGAACTCCAAATATCAATTTGATCAACCAGGCATTTCAAGATGGGGCGATCAGAATTGAAGAAGATGGAGCGATCTCGATCTGCGGAGAAAGCATTCATCCTAGATGGGATACCCTCCGAATCCGGAGAAAAGTCGAAGACTACCTTCGAAAGTCAGCTTCAACAGCCGAAATTATCAAAACAGCAAGTTGCTTAGGAGTCAGCATCACCAGCTAGTCATTATTAAGTTCCACACCAAATACGATTCAATGGCACGGCCAGTCGCTTACAAAGCGCAATAAGGCAAAGCCGGTCTTAGGGATATTTCCTGGGACCGGCTTTTTTTATTCATAGGAGCTGGATATGGATTTTGATGCTGCAGTTAAATGGGTAACTGAGAACAAGGCTCTTATTATTAAGAAAGCTCATCATTATTGCCAGTATGGCCCCTATGAGCCTGTTGACTACATACAGACGGCCTATGAAGCGTCTCTTGTCGCAGCTCTCCGTTGTCAGGCAAAAGATTTGGAATTCAGGCCGGTATTCTGGTCAATCTTCAAGACTATGGTCCGGGAAATTACTCCATTCCCGATGGAAATACACGGGTCTAACTCAATCCCCTCTGATTTTTGTTCAAATATTGAAGATGAAGATCTTGCCGCTGATTTTACGGATGCTGACGCGGAGCCTCTTGATTTTGTCGAATTGATATACCAGTCGGTGTGCGACTACCTACCGAAAGTAGAGCGCGAGGTATTGGCACTGTCCTTGGGGGTCACCGGGGAAGGTGCATTGAATAAACGTGAAATTGCTGAAAAACGTAAATGCACGCTGGAAAACGTAAAGCAAACAATCCGGCGGTCTCTGGTTAGAATTGAGTCATTGATTAACGAGGGGGTCATTGAGCCGATGAATATCCTGAAAGACGTGAACGCTCCAATTGGCTCTAAATTCGTTGATTAAGAGGTGAGGGAGTGCAGCTGGGTAGAAAACCACTGAGGGTCAAATTCAGAGCATTAAAAGGGAGAATCGAGATGGGTGCTGCAGACGATTTTGAGTTTTCGGAAAAAATCACCAGAAAGTTGGTGAGGGATGGACTGATTTCGCGTCGAATAACCGACGATGATCTCTTTTTCATGGGACTGTTGAAGAGGGTTTGGACTGATGAGTGGTATGTGGCTCAAATGTGCAAAAGGTTTCGCCCGGAGAAACGTGCAGTGATGCTGGCTTTTCCGGATTTCAACAAGATCCAGCTATATATCCTTAATACATATCTGAAACTCAAACCTGGAGTGAAACTGCGTGTACCGGTAGTAGTTGACAGAATCCATATATACCTTGGAGTACCAAATTATGACAAAGCCGACATAACTCGCATCCGCCAGATTGCCTATAACATTCGAAAAAACTCTAATCCAAAAATGAAGAAAGATAAAATGATTGAGCTGGCTCTGTTGGAAAAAACATACATTTTTACGTAAAAACGTCTGTCGAATTAGTCAAGTAATATAAGGATGAAAAAAGTAACCACCTTATATGTATGTACCTCAAATATTATTCAGGAGACAACAATGTCAAAATTATCAGAGTTAGAGGAAATATTGAATCGCCGGATTATCGACGCATATTTGGCTGGGTTGAGCGTACTTGAAATCACCTTCGTCATAAATCGTAATAGTGCGGAGTACGTTCACAACCTTCTGCGTACTCGTGGTTATATAGACCCCTTACCTTCCAATACACGCAGGCTATACGAAGCTGATCGCGCTTTGATTTCGGCATTGAAAGGAAAAGGCTATTCCTTTGCTAAATGGTCAACGGGATGGGGCTTAGTGGCATCTGACGCAGAGCTCGAATTAACAGAAAGAAGGGATGGTAAGGTAAAAAATGCAATAAGACGTGATTTTCCTAAGATTTTTGAAAAATTGTATGCTGAGAAAATGCCGCCGACATTGCTCGGTCAAGGAAAGTATAAAATTGAAAGGCATTCCGTCCAGACAATCTGGGTTGATGAGCAAAAGGAGTACGTCTGCTCGTTGCTTGATGACCCGAATGTTAGTGCAACAGGATGCGATATTGTTGAGGCAGCCATTCATTTTGAGGACATCTATCGAGCAACCAATAGGATCAAATGGCTTGATACAGCGATAGGACTCTTCAATTGAAATGTTATAGCGGGGCAATTATTCTGGGTAATACCGTATGGAGTCGGAATAAGCCCTGCTTGATAGGCATAAAATGGGTCGCGTGAGATATTTGCTGGAGGCAATATGACCGGTGAGAAAAGCCAAATCATAGAGATGTATCAACAAGGGCACACCCTTGGTGAAACTGTAGAAGCCGTTGATAGACACCCCGGTGTCATCTTAAACTACCTTTTACGAGATAGTAAGATATCTCAACCAGTTTCATACGAGGAAGCCAGAAAAATGATGCCGGGTTTCCAAAAGCGCTTCAATCAAAAAGGAGCCCGGTTCGCTGATTATCGTGGGGCGGGCTTTACTCTGGGACAATGGGCGGCCTTCTATGGTTACCCGATAACTGATGTGTGCAAAGCGGTCGAGGAAGATATTGCCTGCCCAATAAAGGACATCCTTGACAGCGATGTCCAAGTCATTTGCGCTCGTGAGAAGCAAAAAACAGTTGTGCCGTCTGACTTTGAAACTTCTCCATATTATTTAAGCGCGATTGATAAATCGTGGGATCTTCTCTACTCAAATTCAGATTTTCCCCAATGCCCAATATTTGAGGACGAAAGACGTCTTTGCATTATCTGGTTTAATGTAGCGGGGCCAACAGATAATGAAGTCTTTTCAATAGCGATACTCAGGCTTTTTACTGGCCTCACAGGGGTAATGGCCGATTATTACACGATGGTAAACAATCCGCAGTTTCATTTTCCTCCATCAAGTTATGGTGGGGGCAATAATGGTGTAATTATGTCGGTCAGTATAAGAGCTGTGCTCAATATCAGCGCAATTGATTCTTTTGTTAAGGCTTGGGCTGGTAAATATTGTTTTGTGCTACAAAAATTCGAGTATTTGTCAGAGGAAATAACGGTGCAAAGCAGGCTCAATCTTCAACAAATTGTGGACGAATCGCTGGAAGATGGAGAGAACTGAATCGCTTCGGAGGTGGCCGCAACATTGCCTGCCTTAATCCAAGTCGGGTGTCCGTGACATGAAGGAGTATTGAAAAAACGCATGAATATTCTCAATATAATTGAGTTGTAAAAATTCCAGACTTTTTTTAACATATTTATAGTGAAAAATATCAACAGCAACTATTGGTAACCATATAATAAATTGGCACTTTAACAGTTTTTGCCCCCACCATTTTGTCAGCAGTAAAACCCTTTCAATCGGATTTGCTACAAATCCACCTTCCCCCTTCACCAGATATTCATAACAGGGGAGATAAACTCCCCATAATCTGAAGGAGGATCAATATGGGAATTTTTGTCTGCGATTTGGGTTTTTCATCTGCGAAATGGATGTATGGCGAAAAGAAAGGAAGGGTTACATCTGCTTTCAGGCGACAAGGTGATAGTCTTATTTTAGGTGATGAGGCTTTGGTTCTTTCAGCTGCTTCATACCTCAAGACAATCGAAGAGCTGGTTCGTTACTATCCGGTCTTCGTTGAGCGGTGCATGTACGAAGCGGATGTTGACGACGAGAATATTTCCCTCGCAGTCGGATTGCCATACTCATATTGGCAAGAGCAGGACAAACCAGGTGGCAGCATTCCTATGCTAACAAAGTCCCTTGCAGGAGGAGCTATCAAGGATGTTGCCGTGTACCCCCAGGGACTGGGGGGAATTCGAGACTACCTTGACAATGAAGAGGAACGAAATTCTGAAAACCTGCTTGGTATCGACATAGGCTTCAACACAGTTATCTTTACCCTGTTCTCACCTCAGAAAAGAAACATCATCTATGGGAAAACCCTCAATAAACGTGGTGTCTATCAGATGGCGACAGAATTTCTGCTACCACGCATTAAGGATCTTGCCCCCTCGGGCACCTTTACGCCAATTGAAATATCATACCTGATCGAGAAGGGATTTCTGCAATATGGTTTTGAGCGTCACGATATTACGAAAGAAATCCGGGAAGCTGGCGTTGAATATATAAAGCACATTTTGAGCGATATACACGGTGAACTGCAGGGTCATGTCGGCATGCAGGGATTTTTTGAAAAAGTCCTGCTCTTTGGTGGCGGTGCCGCATTCTTGAAAGGTGAGTTACCGGTGAAAAATATAGAAGTGACCACCCTTCCGGAGCCTGAATATGCAAATGCGAGGGGCTTCCGATCATTAATAGGAAAGTGAGCGTTTTCCATGTCACAGTTCAATGTCAGGTTCAATATATACGACCCCGCAGTAGAAAACATTCTGAATACGCTTAAAAGTTGTAACAAGCAAGCAGCATTTGTCAGAGATGCGGTAAAATTCTATGCAATGTCTAAACAAGGCTTACAGACATTTGATTCGATGTGTGGAGGGAAAAAAAAGAAAACAGAGCGGACAAAAGCCCCCACCGACTCACCTTCATCAGAGAATAAAGGGAACTTTCAAGAACAGTCGGCATACGAAGATATTTCAAACAATGAACAGCCAGTTCACGCCCAAGGCAACGGAGAAACTCAGAAAATGATCCTCAATAAGATATTTTCCTAACCACATTTCGCCCAAAATCAGTCGTTCACCTTCCCCCCCCTACAGATATTTGCTGTAGGGGGATTTTTTTTGTGGAGGTGAATTTCATGTTGAAACGAGCAAGTGCTCTCATTTTGTCTTTGATTACTCCGTTGCCTGGCATTGCAGCTGAGATCAAGCAGCGGCCTTACAGCTACTCGTCTGATGTAGTCAGTACAACAGATAGTGATGTCTTTGTAGTCTGTTCCGACTGCCCGGACGACAAGTTGACCAAAGAGGCACCGCCAATAAAACTGGCAATAAGATTATCAACTCCACTGCCGGCAGTCGCAATGCCGGCCCCAATTGAAGAAGCAAAACCGGCAATCAAGCAAGAGGCTGAGCTTAAGGGCTTGATTGGGACAGTCCATTTTGATTTTGACCGTTCGACACTTGTATCACGGGAAAAATTAAATCTTCAGCAATTGGCTAAACAGATTCCGGAAAAGACGCTCGTAGCAGTAACCGGGTACACCTGCTCCATTGGTAAAGAAACCTACAACGAGACTTTATCATACCAGCGGGCAAGATCAGTCGCTTCGTATCTCATGTCACTAGGGGTGCGAGTAGGAAATGTTGAAGGTAAAGGCAAATGCTGTCCGGTCTCCGATGACAAGCAACTCAACAGAAGGGTGGAGGTCTCATGTCCGTAATTAAAAGAATAAACAGGTGCTCAGTTCTCATTAGTGGTCTGGCCGTGATGATTGCTACGGCAGGTTTGTCGCTTGCTAATGACAATGACGCTGACAAGGTAAAAGCAAACCTGATCAAGTCGTTCCCAAACCTGAAGAACGTAGGAGACATAAGAGAATCACCTCTAAAGGGTCTTTATGAGGTAACCGCCGGCGGCCAGGTCTTTTATTTCAGTCCAGACGGATTCCTCATGTTTGGAGAGATTTGGAGTAAGGAGGGAAAGAATCTGACTGCTGCAGTTAAGGAAGCAGCTATGGATCAAAAGATTAAAGACCTCCCTTTGGAAAAAGCTATGAAGATCGGTAGTGGTCCAAAGACAGTAATCGAATTTACTGATCCTGACTGCCCCTACTGCCGGAATGTAGACAAATTTCTCAGTGGTCGTACGGATATCACACGATACATCTATTTTTTCCCATTGCGTCAGATCCACCCTGATGCGGAGAAAAAGTCTCGTTACATCTTGTCACAAGCAGATAAGGCAAAAGCCTTTAGTGATGTCATATCCGGCTCACTTGATGGCAAATCCGTACCGGTTAAAGATGGCGACTACGAGGCGCAATTAAAGGAAATGGAGCTTGTTGGATCAAGTATTGGAGTCCGTGGGACTCCGGATATGTGGATTAACGGCGTCCATGTGAGTGGTGCGGATCTCAAAAAGATTGAGGCGCTTCTTGCAAAGGAGGTGGGGGCAAAATAGTGCCTCGATCAGGTCGTAACGTACACATATCCAGCAGAATACAAACACTCAATCAGGAGGTAGTACCGATGCAGAGTAACAAAAGACACATGTATTTGATGTTCGCAGTTTCAATGATGATGACGCTCGTAGCATCCCAGGCAATGGCTCTGACAGCCCCGGTGGCAGGTTCATTTGGCTACGAAGCATACACCTTTCTTATCACTGATGTTCTCAAAGGGCCATTTGGGGCAATAGCCGGGATCCTTGCCATCATCACTGGTGTCGTCGTCATGATTCAGCAGAAAATGGTACCAGCTGTTCTTGCCATACTTGGCGGCATTCTTGTCATTAATGCGGACAAAATCACAACATCTATCGGAATGATTATTTAAGTGGTTCTCTTCCGGGGGGATGAACATCCCCCCTTGTTTCAGGAGACGGTATGCAATGCAGGTTTCCGCAGTATTTGACCAAACCGTTTCAGGTTCTCTGGTTTGAACCGGACGACCTGGCGGTAATGACGTCAAGTTTGATAATCGCAAACCAGTTCGGGGGGTATTTGTGGCTGCTGCTGATTGTCCTTCCGTGGGGATATAGCCACTTAAAGAGACAGTACCCAAGGGGGTTTCTGAGGCATCTCCTTTATTTTATCGGGTTAGCTCCAATGAAGGGGTATCCCACATTCTTTGAATCGCATTTTCAGGAGTAACACGCATGAATCTCGACATTTATCTGCAAAAAAGCTCCAACATCTTCGCCGAAAACAGGCTGCTCAAGTTTTCGGTTGTAGTGTTGAGTGTTGCAGTCGTCATAAACACTGCCGGGTTATTCAAGGCACTGAATAGTCAGAAAATCATCCTGGTACCGCCCGTTATAAATTCAAAGATTTCAGTTACAGGCGATAAAGCGTCTGACGAGTACCTCAAAGAGTTTACCCGATATGCCCTTGGCCTGGCTCTGACATACAACCCGTCAAATGCCAGACCACAGTTCAGCGAACTGCTTGCCCTATACGATCCTTCCGAATTTCAGGCAGCTCGTAAAGATCTCTATATGTTGGCAGATAAAATTGAAAACACGCACGCAGCCAGTGCCTTTTACATCAATTCGGTTACCCATGATGCAGAAAAGCGCCTGCTGGAGGTCACTGGAAGCAAGCAAACGTACATGACCGGCGAAAAAGCATCCGACGAACAAAAGACCTACGTCATCGAATATCGATTTGAGAGCGGTAAATTCATTTTGCGCCGTTTATATGAAAAACAGACTGGTGAACATAAGGGGGCATAATGCGTAGAGCTGTAACAGTAGCCACTGTATTGATGATTCCAGTACTGGCATGGGGAGCAAATAGTGGCAGACCCGACAAGAAAGAAAACACGGTAGCACAAACGGAAACGGTTCTATCCGAGACGGAATTCCCCACCGTTGTATTGCCAGAAGTTACAACCAACATACGCCTGTCCAGTTCTGACATGAACAGGATAGCCTGCCCAAGTGACATAAAAGAAGCGCTTACTTCAACCGAAAAAGGAGCCTCGATCAAGATTACCGGCAAAGACGCCTTTGTGAAATTCAAGGTCATAAAAAAGCCTGATGGGAAATTCACCTACTTAACAACTCCGACCGAAATATACGTCGTTTGCGGCGAAGAAACATACAGCATGATTGGCTTTCCCCAGAGGATTCCTTCGCAGACAATCCGCCTGTCATCAGGCAAGGAGAAAAAGATCAAAGAAAACCTTTCTCTCTATTCCGGTTTGCCCTTCGAGAAAAAGATGCTGAAAGCAATCAGGGAAGTTTACACCGAGAACATTCCCGACTCATACAGCGTCAGCAGACCAGAAAAACAGTTCAAATCCTTCAAAGAGATCTCCTTGTCCCTCAAACGCATAATTGAAATTGAAGGTGAAGGTCTGCGAATCAAAGAGTTCGAAGCGGCTTTGAAGGGAACCGTTTCATTCAAAATGAGTGAAAAGATGTTCCTCCGCTCAGAAGTCGCAGAGAATCCGATTGCCATCTCATTGGAACGTCATGTGTTACGTCCCGGTGAACCAGCACGCGTATTCATTGTAGAACAACGCGGGGACCGACCAAATAACCGCGACCTTGGTGGCGATCTTCCTATGCTGAACGCTGGCAGTAAAAAGAATGATTCATCCCCTACTGGTGAATCAAAGCCGGTGTCACAGGAGGATGCTCATGAAAAATAGGATCCTGACCATCTGGCGAGATATGAATGGCAGGCAGCGTCGACTTGTTGTCTGGCTCGGCGGTGGTTGCGTGTTTCTGATCATATTCTTTATCGGCAGTACCGCCATGAAAAGTAATGCTCCAATACAAACAGCGCCTAAAGGGGCACACGTTCTCAATATCGAAAACGATATGCTCGCAAAATCAAAGGCGATGGAGAGCCAGAAGGATGTTGCTGAACGGGACAGTAAAGTTGTCGAACTCACTAAAAAGCTCGATGAAATTACAAAAGAGAAGAATGCACTGGTAACGGCCAATCCTCCCCCGCAGCCATTAGCACAGCAGCCACTGCCACAACCGGCCACAGCAGTTGCAGTCCGTTCCTCGAAGGGGTCATCGGCAACGCTTCCGCCACCACCAATGCCGCAAGCGGGCACTGCGGTTTTTCCACCGTTACCTTCAAATTCATCGAACCAGGGCAATCAGATGGCTCCTCCTGATACCGAGATCGGGGATATTGCTATTGTTACGTCACAAGGAAGCGCCAAGACTACTAAAGTAGCTGATGGTGAAGATAAAAAAAAAGACCAGCGCAAGGTCTATTTGCCTCCCTCCTTTATGGAGGCGACACTTCTCAGTGGCTTGGATGCCCCAACTACTTCGGATGCCAAGGGGAATCCGGTTCCCGTTCTCATTCGTATCAAAACTCCAGCAGTTCTCCCCAATAGCGTCAAAGCGAATCTTAAAGGCTGTTTCGTAATTGCTGACGGGAAAGGCAATCTCTCAACTGAACGGGCTGAATTGGTCCTTGTCTCCCTGTCATGTCTCGACAGGAAAGGTCAGGCGGTCGTTGACCAGAAGATCAAAGGCTTCGTGGTTGATGAAGACGGCAAAATCGGTTTACGCGGCAAGGTGGTCTCTAAAATGGGGTCTCTGATTGCCCGAAGCATGGTTGCCGGTTTCTTTGGAGGTGCCGGTGATGCAATTAAGGCATCTGCCACGACAACTTCAATCAGCCCACTTGGCTCCACCCAGGCAATTGATGCGAAGAATATCGGTATTGCCGGTGCTGGCGCCGGATTGTCGAATGCTTTCAAGGAAATCGAAAAGTTTTATATGGAGCTGGCCAGGCAAACCATGCCGGTAATTGAAGTTGGCGCTACGAAGCAAGTAACGCTTGTGATCAGTGAAGGGGTGAACCTGGATATTAAAAAGGTACAGGGAGGCGGGAAGTGACCAAAGCATTATGCGCAATACAATTTATCACAGGAGTTTGCCTGCTATCTGGTTGCGCAATACTAAACCCATACGATAGCGATTTCAGCTGTCCAGAAACCAGTAAAGGGAAATGTGTTTCGGTAAATAGCGCCTACAAAGAAGCAACGTCGAATACTACTTCGCAATTCGGGGAGGCAAAAACTGACAAACCAGATGAGCACAAGGAGGGGGAAGAAATTCCGGCGGTGGAAGATGCTTGCTCTCAAAACTTGCAGAGTGATGATTCACTGCCGGGTGACAGTTCGTGCGGCAAAAAAGCAAAGAATGCTGAGTCAACAAAGGGATCGAAAGAAATACAAAATTATAACCGTTACCGTTCCGCCCTGTACGACAAGTTCGGCAATCTGCTCAAAGAGCCAAAGACACCTATCGTAGCACCTCCCAAAACCATGCGGGTTCTCCTTCTTCCGTACACCGGCCAAGAAAACGAGTTCTACATGATGAGGTATGTCTACTTCTTCGTTGATGACGCACGCTGGATATTAGGCGATTCCGTGATGTCTAACGACGAGGAGGAGTAGATAATGGGGCTGTTTTCGTGGTTGTTCGGTGGAGATGGTGGAGTAACAAAAGGTGATTACTTTCGGCTTGTGAACCGGGAAAAGTTTTCCAGTTACTTGCCGTGGACTGCATATGACAAAAAGAAGCAGGTGTATCTCAATACGGACAACACCATTGGGATGATGTGGGAATGTTCGCCGCTTGCGTTTGCCGGTGAGAACACCATCAATACACTTGGGGGACTTTTTCGCATCAATTTGCCTGACGGCGCAATCATGCAGTTTATCCTGTTTGCGGATCCGTACATAGATCCAATTGTAGAGACATATGGTGCTATCAAGACCAGGGAGAGCAAGTTAATCCGTGATGTATCGGATAAAATGTCGCAGTTTTTCAAAAACGGCGTTAATGGCATGGGGTGTTTGAGCGGGATTCCCGTGCGAAACTTCCGCCTCTTTTTTACCGTAAAGTTTCCGGCCAAAGATGCTGCTGCTGTCAACCTCGGCGAAGTACATGCAACCGTACTTGAAGTGCTGAAGGGAGCGGGTTTATCGCCTGAAATAGCCGATCCGGGTATCTTGCTCGCGTGGATGCGGCGGATGTTCAATGACCAACCGGGTGACAACGTTGATTATTACGATGAGCGCAATGTTATCCGCAAGCAGGCACTGCTCGGTACACGTATCGAAAAGCATTTATCGTATCTGAAAATTGACTCGAAGCACTTCCGCTGTATTACCCCCAATGCCTTCCCTAAAACCGGCGACCCAATCCAGACCAACCAACTTTTCGGCGGAATAATGGGGATGGCTACAGACTCCGACCAGATCAGAACTCCCTTCATGTACACCTTGAATATTGTTCTCCAGGATCAGAAGAACAAACTTCACACCAAATGCAACATAGTCCTCCAGCAGCAGGGCGTCGGCAGCCTTGCCCCCTCATTGTCGAGGAAAAAAGAGGAGTATCTCTGGGCGGTCGACGAATTGGAGCGAGGGACCAAGTTCTACCGGATTATTCCGATTATGTGGGTCTTTGGTCAGGACGAAAGCCTGGTTAATGAGTCTGTGACCAGGGCCAAGCGGGTGTGGGAAGGCCAGGGATACAAGATGCAGGAAGATCGTGGGGTGCTGATTCCGCTCTTCATCTCTTCACTCCCGTTCGGTCTCTACAATTTCGGCTCTACTATTGATACGCTTGATCGCGATTACATCATGCCTGTTGAGACAATCTGCGTGACCTTGCCGGTTCAGAGTGATTTCTCCGGAATGGGAAAGCCTGTGATGCTCTTTACCGGCAGAAAAGGCCAACTGTTGGGAGTCGATATTTTCAACAAGGCGGTCAATAACCACAACGCTATGGTGTGTGCCTCTTCAGGTGCCGGCAAAAGCTTCTTCATCAATTTTCTGGTCTACAACTACTTTGCCATGAAGTCAAAAATCAGAATTATCGACATCGGCGGCTCTTACAAAAAGATGACCAAGCTCTTCGGTGCCCGCTATCTCGACTTCAGCGAAGAGACCGATGTCTGCCTCAATCCCTTCACCAATGTAATAGATCCCGAATACGATATTCCGATCATCGCTCCTATCGTAGCGCAGATGGTTTTCACGACAGGTAAATCATTACCGAGTGATACCGAGATGACGCTTATCAAAAAGGCGGTCAGGTGGGCGTGGGATAAAGAGGCAAATGCAGCCTCTATCGATACTGTCCATGAATATCTGAATAACTTTGAGCAATATTCAGCTGAAAACGGCGAGATCAAGGAAGCCGCCAGCAGGTTGGCATTCAATATGGCTGATTTTACCAGTGATGGTGCGTTTGGGAAGTTCTTTAACGGCGTCAGTAACCTGAATATCGGCAATGACGAGTTTGTTGTACTGGAGCTTGAACACCTGAAAGCGCGGAAGGATCTGTTTCGGGTAGTCACACTTCAAGTTATCAATGCCGTCACCCAGGATCTCTATCTCTCTGATAAAGCGGATCAGCGCCTCATCGTTTTTGACGAGGCGTGGCAGTTTCTTGGTGAAAGCTCGATCTTGAAGGAGGTTATCGAAGAAGGCTATCGCCGGGCTCGTAAATATGGCGGAAGCTTTACCATCATTACCCAGTCCATTCTCGACATGAAGCTGTTTGGCGGCGTTGGCGACGTCATCAGAAACAACTCTGCCTTCAAGTTCTATCTTGAATCGACTGATTTTGAGAAAGCCCTCAGCGAGAAGCTGCTCGACTATGACGAGTTCAGCATGAAGATTCTCAAGTCCACCAAGAGTAATAAGCCGAATTACTCTGAAATATTTATGGATACTCCATTCGGTACCGGGGTTGGCAGACTGGCGGTTGACCCGTTTTCCTACTACGTCTTCACGTCGGATGCGAAGGAAATTGCTGAAATTGAGGCGATGGTTGATAGCGGAGAGAGTTATGAAGATGCAATCGGTGAAATGGTTAAAAAGTACCGCAGTTAGTTTGCTGGCGATTGCTGCCAGTACATCATCAGCCTTGGCAGTTGATGGTACGACCTCAGGTCAGGCTGCCGGCAATACGGCACTTACCAAGTTCGGCAGCAAGACCAAGGTAAACACCAATATATCGCAACCCATGACCAACTCCTCAACCCTCATGCAAACCGTTGATGGCTCAAAGAGTTTTCAGGCAACGCTTAATGCGCCATCGTCGAATAAGTTTCTGGAACTCTTTATTCAGCCAGCGGGAACCGGTGACCTTCAACAGGTCGTCATCAGCCAGGATAACAATGCTGATGGTACCACTGACAATGTTTATGCAGTTCCGGTACTTGTATCGGCTGTTTGTGCCAATGGGTTCATCTCCTGTACGGCGGGTACATGGCAGAATTGCTCAAATTACACATGGGGAACTGATGCAAGCAATAACGTATCAGCAATTCCGGCGTCACTGACCGATCTTGGTGGCTGCTACTGCATCAATAGCAGCTGCGGTAGTAATCTTGTCTGGCAGAACAGTTCCATAATATTGAAAGACCTTGGCGGCGGCATTGTTAACGCCATACATCAGAATAATCCGGCATTAACAATCAGCAGTGTCACTAACGATCTGGTGAGCATCACCTACTTCGGGCAAGTTACCAATAACATCCCGACCGCCACCAGCAGCGTTACAGCATTGGCTTCATCACCGGCTGTGAGCTCTGCAGCGGGCTATTACAGAAACTCTACACAACTGACCGCTGCCAGAGACAATATATCCATCTCTCAATCATCCGACCCAAGCAGTCTCTATTACATGATGTCCAACTCAGCAGCTGCACAGAACTCGCAAGGTAAAATGAGTGCCTGTACGGTTGATAGAATTGCTGGCATCTCAAGCACTACCAAATCGTTCAATGATATGGGAGCTGGCCAGCTCTGCACTGATCATCTGGCCTATATACGTGAGCACAAAGTTGATGACCAGACCTACCAGCTCCAATATTTGGATACCGGCCCGGGAGGACTTGGAGCCGCTCACAGCAACTGCAATGACAGCCCTGGTGGCGACGGTTGGCACACGCTGAGAACTGTGACGTTACCACCAGTCAATTCTACTTCAATATGGAAGCTGACCGCTGCCACTTTCAGTCTTACAAATATAGGTACAGGGGGTTGCAATGTTGGAAGTGGGACTGTTGATGGCGTAATAAACGGATTTGATTCAGCAAGCCAAACAAGCCTTGTATGCGGCGGACGGGGTGCACAAGCACCATCGTTCGACTGGAGCTATTTTTTCGAGTTTTCTGTCGATGAATTTACCGAATCTGTTGACAACAAATGCTCAGCAATGGAGAGCGACCCTAACTGTAAAATAAAAGATGAGCTGATAGATGGAGTAGTTACCTACCAGAACTTTACTGCAACAGGCCTTATCCAACTCCCATCTTGTCAAATATTCACTGGTTCAGCTGGATCTAACAAAATTTGCCGACCCTGGTGGCGAAAAAAGCGGACGTATGTGTGCGGTGCTGCAGCTCCTTTTGACTTCTCAAATATTGGAACCCGTTTCGGCAAGGTGGAAACGACGGTAGCCGATAATACCTCATCACTTACGTTTCAAGATCCACGTCTGGGGCCAACTGGATGGACGACGGCCAATGGCAGTATTGGCATATCAAAGACCTTGGGCGCCGACTGTGAATTGGGCTGCAAAACCCGGGTGCCGAAAATAGACACCCAAACAACAACAGGTGGAAACGTGACCGATCTCAGAATGCCGAGTCAGTCCTTTGATATTTTCTACAGAACCTGTGTCGATGGCATCTGCCCAGTTGAAGATCCAACCGAGCAGATAATGGAAAATTGTACCTGTCTCAATAACTTTCCGGATACGGCAGTTTTTGTTCAAACACTTCGGCTGGCTGGTAAGGACATGATCTGTTCAGGCGGCCAAAAAAAGCCACTGTAGGAGAGAGGTCATAGATGTTTCGTCTGATATTTGCAGTTATATATTCACTGGTATTTCTCTCTGTCACCGGCATTCCATCAACCGTACTGGCCGTCAGTTGTAATGAAATTATTCCTGGTACAACGTATCGCTATGCCGATGCCCTGGCATTTTTCACGGAGCATAACGGAAAGACCTATGCGATTTCGAAATCAGCTGCGACAGGCATCACTGCATCTCCTGACGGTTACTTCGCCTTTTCTGCTGATATATCTCAGGAGTATAAGGTTGCAGGAACGGACATTGGGTCTCTCAAGCAGATGGTGGCGCTCGGCAAATATGGCGCAGCAAAACCGGTAACTATCGACAGCATCGCTACCCAGAATTTTATTATCCAGAAGTTCGGCACCTATCTTGGCTCGTCAACCTCCGGACAGAGTACCTACATAGATGCCTGGAAGGAGTTTGGCGCTGGAGTCGGCTTTACCACTATAGCCGGAGCAGCATTACCATATAATAGTCTTACTTCGGGTGGCAGAACCGAATACAACGGAATATTGCCGCAGGCTGTCGTCATTGGGGCTGATGGTGTCTGGATCAGCGGCCAGGATGGTATTAGAACATCACAGATTGTCGAGTTCCCAGAAGTTCTCGATTGTGCCTTGTCACCAATTGACCCGAATGCCATTACACCTCCGCCACAACCGCCCCCGCCACCGACTGATCCGAATGCTATCAGCAATATCATGTGCGGTCAGGATCTTAATGGCAACGGCTATACTACAGACCCGGGGGAATTGGCTAACTGCATTCAAACCGCACAGGGGCAGTTCTGTCCGGTAGCATCAACAAAGTGCGTAGAGACCTATAGTCCTCCCATTTGCCCTGGAGGCTCAGTACTGGAGCCGACCCGTGACATGTGTCAGGCGGCAGCCACAACAGTCTGTGGCAATGGTTACATATGGGATTCCACAATTGATAAATGCACGAAATCCGTCCTTTGTCCTGAAAATGGGACCTTTAATCCAATAACCGACCGCTGTGAGAAGCTGGTTCAAAATGACTGTTCAGTTGGATATACCTATGACGCCAATCCGACAAGCCCGACCTATGATCGCTGTGTTAAGTCTGCAGCGTGTAGCGATGGTGGTTCCTTTGTCGCAGCAAAAGATCGCTGTGAAAAAGTCTGGATGCCGGTTTGCGATACAGCCAACGGTTACACCTACAATGCCCAGGCTGGAGTTTGCCAACGCACACCCACCTGTACATATGGCAGCTACAATGCTTCATATAATCTGTGCGTCCAGCCTATCGTGCCATCCTGCCCTAGCGGTTACAATTACTCGACAAGCCGCTCCCGCTGTGAAAAAGCACCGGAATGCCCATCAGGAACAACCTATAACACAGCAACAAATAAGTGCGATGCCATTACCACTGCCCCGGTACAGCAGGTTCTCGCCTGCAGTCCAACTTCGTTTCTGTGCATTCCGGGTAGTGACTCCTGTTGCAATATCAACATTTCCTGTCCTAACGGTGCTCAGGGGCAGGTTGCCGTTAATGCCCAGTATTGTTGTCTTGGCTCTGACTCCGCCACATTTCAATCACCTGCTGAACTCCTTACCAGAAAAGAACTGACCAGCACCGGGTATGCGCTGTCAGCACTCCAGTGTGACAGTGCAGGCAACTGTAGCTATTACTTTATGGATCGTTATTGCAGCGACGGTTCTCCAGCAAGTGCGTGGGCTTTGGCGGGAAACTTCACCATGGCATCAATGCAGTCGGTCTGTTCACCCGGTCAGACGCTTATCAATGGCAATCAGTGCCTGGCTGCCACTAACCCAACATGTAGCGGCGGCAACTTTGACTCCAGTCTGGATGTCTGCTGGACCACTTATTCACCAACCTGCAGCCAGGGAACATTCGACAGCGCCACAGGACTCTGTACCCTTGCCCCTTCTTGCCCAAGTGGAACGCTGAATACTTCAAGCGATCTTTGTGAAGCGACCATCAGCAAGGACTGCGGCATCTACTCTTTGGATCCAGGTGCAAACATTTGTTACTCCGCTCCGGTGTGCGCCAGCGGAGCATATGACCCGAACCTCAATGTATGTCAGTCATCAATCTCCCGAAACTGTGGTTCCTATAGCTGGAGTCAATCAGACTTTAAATGTCTGCTGGGAGTAACCTGCCCCCAGGATCCGGCATTTTCACTTAAGGCAACCACTACATTTTCCACAAGCCTCGATATGTGCGTCTCCGATGCACAACATGACTGTCCTGCCGGTACTACCTATACGCCGCTACCAACCGGTAAATGTGAAGCGATCCCGGTTTGTAGTGGTGCAGGCGTCTATGATCCGCAAAAGGATAGCTGCTTTGGCGGATTCAATACCTGCCCGCTCGGAACCCAGTTCACATGTATGGATTACCAAGGAGTAATGCAGTGTTCTCCGAATCCCTGCATCAACCCAGCCGCTCCCGGAGCAGAGACAACAACGACACTCGACGAATCCATGCTTCAGGATGATGCCCGCGATGCAAACGGCAACTGTCTCGGTCAACTGTACATCTTTAACGGAAAAGCCTCACGTTGTAGACCTCCTGGCCTGACCGTTGGATTACTCAATGATTGCTGCGAAAGTGATGAAGCCATGTCGGAAGATACTGGCAATACACTTTCCTCCGCAGTAAGTGCGATCCAGACAGCATATGAAATCGGCCAGGTTGCCTATTACTCCTCCATGGTAACGAGTGGGGCAGCAACTCTTACTCCCATCGTTGGTACCACGTCTGTCGGCATTGTTACCGCAACCGGTAGCACCACATTAGTGAGCGGATCAGTGGCAAGTGGTGTCTCAGCTGCGGCAGCCAGCGGTAGCACCGGAGCTGCTGCAGTCTCATCTGGACTACAAGCATATGCTGGCGCTCTTCTCAACCCGGCAACCATCGTGATAGCAGTTGTCGTGTTGGTGGCGATGAAAGTCCTGTTTGGAAATGGGTGTGATCAGGGTGATATCCAGACCGGTATGCAGGCAAAGGCGAAGGATTGTCATCATGTTGGTGACTACTGCCAGAAAAGGTACAAGTTTATCGGCTGTGTGCAGAAGGCGAAGGGGTATTGCTGCTTTAACTCCAAGATGGCGAGGATCATCCATGAACAGGGGAGACCTCAGCTGACATCCTTCCAACCAAATGGAGATTGGGGCACGCCATCCTCCCCCAATTGCCGAGGTCTTACTCCGGATGAGTTCCAGGCGCTTGATTTTTCCAGGATTGATCTTTCTGAATACTTCAGCGACATCCAAAAGGATCTGACCAACAAAATCCAAGGCGCACAGCAAACGATTACCAACAATATCAACACGAAATATCAGAAGGTCACGCAATGATCCGGCGTTCTCTGCTGGCACTACTGGTAGGTGCAATCCTGTACCTCTGCGTTTTATCGGCCCAAGCAAAAGATCTGGGGAGTTTTGGCAGAACGTACCCGGTTGCTGAAAAGGACGCTCTTACAGAGATTGAGGATCGTGCCAGACAAGTCGACTGGAACAAGGTGCTGGATAAAAAGAAAGCAGAGAACTACCAGGGGCCGCCAGACAGGGCAAGCCTTCCACGGGTGCAAAGCGAACGAGTGCGCCAGATCGATATGACCTACACAACCGAGATCGATGTCCCGGATGGCAAGGGAGGAATTCTCTACCCCAAAGGCTATACCTTTAATCCACTCGAATATCTGACTTATTCGAAAACAATCATCGTCATCAACGGTAATGACAAAGCTCAGGTCGCCTGGTTCAAAGATTCCACGTACAGACGGCAGTTAGATGTAACGCTACTCATTACTGAAGGGGCATTCAAAGCCATTTCGGAACAGGTCGATCGCACCGTGTCCTACGCGAACAACAAGATAATCAGCCGATTCCAGCTCACCGCTGTACCTTCAATTATCAGGCAGAAGGGAAAGCTGATGGAGGTGACGGAGATTGTCGTCCCGGTTACGCAAAATATCAAAAAACGGAGAAAAGGATGAATCTATTACGACTCACAATTGCAGTTATCTCAGCAGCGGTATTATCAGCGTGTTCCCACGAGTCATGGACTAAGGTTGAGGAAACTACCAGGGTATCCTCTCTATTTAATTCCGTGTTGTTTCCGGTCAATCTCGTGGCAAAGGCTGGACAAGCGTTTTCTACTTCTGGAATAGCATCATTACCCGATTCTGAGGGCGGGAAGCGCATTGTATACTCGAAACAGATCACAGCAGCTTCCAGTACTGATGAGGGGGCGTTCGCTCGCGCATTTACCACGATCAGAGTCCGCTTTATACAGAGAGATTATGGTGATGTTTTGCCGGACCAGGCACAAGCCAATGCTATGCTGAAGCCAGGAGACAAAGGGGAGGTTGGACGGTATCAGCTTGGTGAAAAGTCCATTATCGTAAGGGACGCCGGAAATGCGTACAAGGTTCGTTATGAAGATGAAGTGGAATAGCCTGATTGTACTGTTGCTGGTGTTTCTTCTTCATGACGCACCGACCTTGTTCGCTGCAGCTGCTTGCAGGGGGACAACCATCAATCCGGTAACCGATATTTGCTGGCAATGCATGTTTCCGGCAATGATTGGTGGTATTTCGACTGGTCGTGGGGGCGAGCCTTCACCGGGTAATGTTACCTCGCCGGTTTGTGTCTGTCCGAATAGCAGGGGGAGTATTACCATCGGCGTGACGTCTGCGTTTTGGGAGCATGCACGTCTGATTGAGACGGTAAAAGATCCCTATTGTTTCCCGACTCTGGGCTCGGGCATGACAAATCCGAAACCGGGATTTTCGGCAGGAAGCACAAAGAGCAAAACAAATGGCGATGCAAACAAGTCGTTTCAGCAGGTTCACTATTACATATTCCCCGCATGGTCGATCCTTCAGCTTTTTATGGATTTTCCCTGTGCGGAAAAAGGAGCGTTTGATGTCGCCTATATGACGGAAGTCGATCCAATGTGGAATGACGATAGTCTCTCCTTTATCATCAATCCGGAAGCACTCCTTTTCGGCAATCCGATTTCACAAGCCGCCTGCGCTGCTGACAGTGTGGCTGCCGCCGTATCGACACCACTCGATCCACTCTTCTGGTGTATGGGGAGTTGGGGCTCTTTCTATCCGCTGTCAGGAAGTATGAGTGACAACAATCCTCTCAATGTTAATGCAGGCCTTGCGGCTAGAATGCTCTTCAAACTGGGGCGAGAATCGCTTCTCTTTGACGTGGGTATCAATAAATGTGCAATGAATGGCGTCATCGCTCCCATTCTTACCAAGAGTAACTACCGTATTCAGGAAGTACGACCCGTGAAAGGGAATGACTGTATACCTATCGGGCGGTCAGCCTTGATCTGGGGCGCCGGCAAAAACCCGCCCTGGGGAACATCAAAGGGGTCAGCTGATAATTTTCTCTGGTCATTGACACGAAGGAGGCTCTGTTGCGTAGGCTATGGCATAAACTGACAATCGCTACTGTTACTCTTTCCGTTCCTGCGCTGGCGATCGGCAGTGTTGCATCACCACCGCCAGCATTTATTGACACCCCCGATGCCTGCTTTCAGATAGAACGCCAAGAAGGTGATTCGGTCTACCTGAAGGCTGTAGGTACATGCGACGGTAAACCCGGGAGGGCCTATATAAAGTCGAAGTCTGACACGGTAAAAATATATGCTGAAGGTAGTCTCTGGAAGGAGATGAAGCCACAGCCTCTGTCTATTCCAGACATTGAGGTTAGTCTCAAGAAGGGGGATGATCTTGCCAAATCAATCACAATTCCGACAAATTCATCTGCCGAAAAAATGAAGGAAGCGGCGCAGAAGACCGGCTCTGTTTTTCAGTCACCGGAATTTCAGGGGCGTTTAAAGGCTGAAACTGAGCGAATCAAGCATGAGCTGTTTGGTGGAGCTGTTGAGCAATACTATCCTGACATCGATAATGCGGTGCTATCCCAAGGGAAACTGGGGCCTGAAGAGAGAATCTATGTCTTTGTCTCAGCGTCGATGCCACTTCAGACGATCAGGAATTACGCCGCATCAATTGCAAAGTATGGTGATTCGAGGATTATGATGGTATTGCGCGGTTTTGTTGGTGGAGTTGGGAAGATTCAGCCGACTATTGATTTGGTTGGCCGTGTAATGCAGCGTGATCTCTCATGTAATCCAGTAACTGATGGTGAGTGCGAAATACTTGCTGTTCCGTTTGGGGTGGATCCTCTGTTGTTTCGGCGTTACGACATCGACCGAGTTCCTGCCGTTGTTTACGCTCGTGGTATTAAAACCGAGGACACCGGTTTAAGTGAAGGCGATGACAAAAATGCTGTTATTGGAGAATATTGGAAAGCCTTTGGTGATGCCAGTCTTGAGTACATTGTAGAACAGATGCAAAGGGAGTCTGGTTCGGAGAGGTTGTTAAAGCTCACATCTTCCTAATTATAGGCGTATTTTAATATTTATGGTACAGACAAAACTAATTGGATTCGATCTTTTTCCTATATTTCAAGAGATTTTGCCTCCCCCGTACTGACTGTTAAAAACACATTACATTGCCAACTTTAAGCAATTCAGTTCCAAATGCATGAATCTGACTTTGATCCATAAACTGAAAACTGGAAATGTTTTGTTGCTGAGAGACTTACGCCGATATGTCCTCGAAAGGGTGCAGCATTGCTCTGTGCCCTCAAAGTGTTATAAACAAAGTATTTTGGACTATGCGACCTTCATTATAGCAGCCATCTTATTTTCCTCATTTGTCTTGGCATAAAAAGTTGCCGTAATACTGATGTTAGAATGTCCAAGTAGGTCCCTAATGGTCTCAAGGTTAGTCCCTGCACTCACATGGCGCCTCGCCATTGTATGTCGCAGGATGTGCAATCCTTTTTTTTCTATCCCTCCCCTTTTATATATCCCAGTTACGATTTGGTACATATTCGTCAGGTTTATGACCCCACCAGTCCGCGTAGTGCAAACAGCCCAGTCGCGGCCCTTCTCTTCGGTCAAGGTATCAACCTCATCGGCGGCAATAGAGAATGGTACGTAGACATAACGCTCTTTTCCACCTTTGCCACGGACGAGCAGAACATAAACTTCATGCTCCGCATTAAGTTCGTAATCCTTCAATCGCAGATCTAAAAGTTCATGTGCCCTTAATCCACCATAAAGCATAGTTTTTATGAGCAGCGAATTTCGATAATTGATTAAACGGTTACGTGGCGCTTTTTTCTCTATTTCAAGATATTTAAGCAATCTTAAAATTTCGTCACCGTTAAATGCAGGTTTTTCTTTAATATCAACCTTAACAACCATTCTCTTAAACATTTTGGTGAAATCAGTATTATCGTCATTATTTTCTGTTATATAGTTAAAAAATGACTTTAACACCGTGATATGTAGTTTTTTAGAACTTGCACCAAATTTATTGCATGTATTCTCCATATTAGACAAATAACCGTTCAAGAACATCCGATTTACATCAGAAAGACCTAGCTCATCCTGGTACTGACGGGCATATTCCACAAAGCTGTCAAGGATTCCCGTATAAATTGTAATAGTGCGCCCTGCCAGGTTCTTATTGGCAATTTCATGCATGTACGTGGCCATCCATCTCTGTAAATCCTTTACCAGGTTATCTGCTTCGAGCTTCATTTGCCGCCTCCATATAAAACAACTATATGTTGTATTATATTCTCAACCCACTGTTTGGCACTCAGACTTAGCATATCTCGTTCCAAGAGCTGCATAAGTTGTTTTATATTATCTATATTACATATCTGATTCAATAAAAAAATATTGATATTGATAAAAATTGAGCGTATTTTAAATTCAATCATCTACTTCAAACATTGTGGGGTAATTATGGCGAAAAATGTAAATGATGTGAGCGCTGGTGCTGTTTTTGAAATGGGTGAGAGTAACGGAGTGGCTATGGATAAAATTACCAAGCGAATTGTTATTAAGCCTGAAACTCTCCATAAGATGAAAAAACTGGTATCCCTCTTCGATGATGAAATATCCGCAGATGCAAAAGAGCCAGAGCTGATCGGATATTTCCTAGAGAAGGGTTTTGATGCACTGGTTGAATCGGGTGAGATTGATCGCAGGGTTAAGGCGGTATTGGGGAAGTAGTCGTAACTGGGAGAATGGTTAGAGGAGCACCGCATGTTGGCTTATCTGAAAGTGACATGGCACAATCTTAAAGATATTTTAGCAACTGGCTTACGTGGCACTTTATTGGTCATAATCTTCGCACTGATTGGATGCGGATTTGGCTATTTGCTTGCCACCCATCCAACAATATGGGTCCGATCAATTGTTGGAGGACTAATGTTCTTTTGCTTTATCATATGGGTAACTCTATGGAATCCTTGCTGTTCGTTTAACCGTAGACGAATTTTCGGAATGAACAAGAACTGAAGCACAATATAATCCTACAATCCCCACCGTTCGCATTTGTATCGCGGCGTGTCTCTGAAATATACAGAGCACGCCGTTATTTATTTTCTATTCTGATTATATTTTTAACATAGGACACTATTCAGGGGTGGTAAGAGCTTATTCTGAAATCAAGAAGGCAGTTACTCCGAAATATGGGCAGCAATCTACTTTGAAATTTTACATGGAACTAAATCCAGCAATTCGCGGCATCCGAACGGGAGTGTTTGTATGAAAATGAAGATTCATCGTGGAACCAATGAAATTGGAGGGACTTGCATTCAGCTCTCAACTAAAAAGACGACTATCCTGCTTGACCTAGGGTTGTCACTTAAGAAAAACAGCATCCCTCTTGAATTTGATACATCACAACTTGATGCTGTGCTGATAAGCCATCCACATCAGGATCATTATGGTTTGATTTATACGCTGAGCCCTAACACTCCTGTTTATATTGGAGAGCTTGGAAGACGATTGATTGACGCACCACGGTTGTTGCTTGGCGTGCCACCATTCGACAATAATTTTAGACATTTTAGTAACCGGCAACCATTTCAAGTCGGGGATATTACTATTACAGCGCTACTTGTTGATCATTCTGCTGTTGATGCCTATGCGTTTCTCATTGAAGCCGAAGGTAAACGTGTTTTTTACAGTGGTGATTTCAGAGCACAAGGACGGAAATCAATCTTATTTGAACGCATGATTGCAAACCCTCCGAAGGATATTGACGTCCTGTTCATGGAAGGAACCATGATGGAACGGAAGAACGACAAATTCCCATCTGAAGTGTCTGTTGAGCAGATGATTTATGAAGTCATATCGGGGCAGGAGTGTATCTCGTTTCTCATTGCATCATCGCAAAATATAGACAGAATCGTTTCAGCTTGCCGTGCCTGTATTCGTGCTAGCAAAACATTGGTAATTGATATCTACACAGCATGGATACTGGAACAGCTCAAGTTAATTTCGAAAAACGTGCCGGCAATGGAATGGAGTCAGATCAGGGTGTATGCCACTTATTGTCATGACAAACGACTGAAGGCGCATCCAGAGTATTTTGGAGATTTCCGGAAGCGTGTGTACCAATATCGTGTGCTCTCTGATGAAATCCGTGCCAATCCAGCGCAGTACCTTTTTTACGGCAAGACGTCGTATTTCAAAACGATCAACACCTTCAAGCGTGCTGGGTCCGTAAACCTGATATACTCACAATGGCTTGGGTATCTAAATGACCAAGATCAGTATGGTGCCAGCCAAATAGGCGCCTATCGTAATGATCCTGAGGTTAAATTTGTCCATGCCCATACAAGTGGACACGCGACTGTTAGGGATTTACAGACGTTTGCAGCCGCTTTGAAACCAAAGATGTTGGTACCGATACATACTGAAGCTGCAGAATCTTGCTTTACACAGTTTGCAAATGTATCGTGTCTCGAAGATTCAAAAGAGTACTCAATTTAAGGGATATCTTCTTATGGAAACATCAAAATTAGTGGGGTTACTAACGGATCGTTACAATGACCTAAAAATTGGCTCTGACCGGAAACGAAGTATAAAATGGCCATCAGGCATAAGTGTAGCCGCTTCAATTGATACAATTACAATTGCTATCTCAAATGAATCTCTCAATAAAAACATGCAGGATAACAGTAGTGCCTTTGAGGCATGGATATTAGCACTAAAGGAATTGGTTTATCCTGAATACCTTTTTACTATTAAGTTAGAATCATCACCATCAATAATCGGCCAACATTATCAAAGATTTCTTGTGCGCCTGTGGATGTTTAGCAATCTATTTGGATCATGGTTTGTCCTGTCTCCTGATGTTAAAGACCAAATATACTGTAAAAGTAGATATTTAGAATATAGAGGCAAGCTATTATGTAATACAGGTCAAGGTGGTGGACGATCCATAGGAGTGCATAATGAATTAAATGAGCTTGAGCATCAAACCGAGGGACAATTGGAGTTCAGATTATGTAAAGACGGTAAAGATCACAAGTGCCTTGAAAAAGCATTCAAAACGAAACCTGTTTTCCGCCAGTTTCCAGTTGGTATTTTCGTCAATAAAGTTACGGCTAAAGATGAGAACCAGCTATTTCCGGGTAAAAAAGCTTGCATCGACTTAGTTGCTGAAAGCGATGATGGTACAGAATTCTGGATTTTTGAATTAAAAAAACATAGTAACAATCCGTTTGGCATTCTTTCGGAACTGCTATTTTATACTGCATTAGTAAGAGACATGGTGGCTGGCAATATTTCTGCTCAAAGAGTGCCAGAAAAGGATTGCTACAATCCTGCAAACTTGAAGGGGAAAAAGCACATAAATGCTTGTTTTCTGGCACCAGATTTCCACCCACTGCTGCTTGATAGCATTGTATTGCGACTCAACGAAGCTTTTGAGTTATTACAAAAAAAAGACCAGCTATGCTCTGTCGTTTTTCATAAAGCATTGCTGGAACAAAATTCAACTGATTCAATAGATATAAAGCGAGTATTCCCGCATAATGTGCCTTAAATTAAGCATCAATAACTCAACGCCATACATTTGGCTGACGGAACGATTATCGGTGGCGGCAAAGGAAATACGAGTTACAACAAATCAGCACCCCTCGGGGCCGGACGTTGCCACAGCCGTATGGAGATGTTCCGAAAGCTAGACAAAGGAGAATGCAACATGGATGATTTCACCAAATCCATGCGGGATGTGTTTTCTAGCTCAATTAATCGAGAGAACTTTGACGAGAGCAAATTTGCCTATAAAGATCCGGCGGATATCAAAAAATACCTGCTTGGAACGGTAACCGTTACTGATAAGTTGAAACCGGTATATAACCTGAAAGCGGCAGGAGAATGACAATAGACAAGGAGATTCTATGACGCCAGCATACGCTTTAGAAGTCGCCACCAAAGCCCATCTGGGCCAGGTCGACAAGCTAGGTAACGACTACATCACTCACCCGGTGCGTGTCGCTGCTAATTTCACCCATGATCAGGAACTTCAGTCAGTAGCATTGCTTCATGATGTTCTTGAGGATTCAGATGCCACCGAGGAAGAGCTTCGCAAACAGTTTTCTTCCCAAGTTGTCGATGCAGTGGTTGTCATCACAAAGAAGCAAGGGCAAAACTACGAAGAGTACCTGGGACTGGTCAAGGCAAACAAACTGGCATTGGCAGTCAAGCTGGCGGATATAGCGGACAACTTTGGACGCCTGGATCAGTTGACTGATTTGGTTACAAAAGACAGACTCACCAAAAAATATCAGCAGGCTATGAATATCCTCGGGCAGCTCTGAAAAAATATATTCCCAAGAGAAAGAGGTTACGATGTCCCTGATTATTCAATTGCCTACAACAAACAGAATACAAGCAAACGATCTGGCAGCACATTCATTGGGCGGCCTTGTGTATGCCTGTGATTTCTACGTCGACGATGCTGAGAAAGGCACATCTGTTCCAGGTGGTTACCAGGTAGACTGGCTGGTCAATATTGATCATCATGCTGCTACAGCACGTATGCGAGAGAAAATATCGAGTACAAGTCTTGCTATTGTCCATGTAAAAATGTTCGGTCCGGTATCCATGCCAGATACCATTTTGATCAATCACACTGATTGCGATAGCATTTTATGCAGTCGAATAATGAGCGGAGAACTTGAACCGCTCGAAATTTATAACGAAGCAGCAATTGCAGCAGATCATACTGGGGAGGAGAATGAAATAGCAGATCTTCTTCAGGCACTTGATTCAGATGGATTCAAGGATCATGATCGATCATTCAAAAATTTGCAGTTATATCTTACGGGTGGAAAGCAAAATTTCGGTCAAGACGTGCAGAGGGCGCTGGATAATAGGCTCCAAAAACGGCGCTATGCTCATGAATTGGTTGCTGGCAATAATTTTTCAGATATCGGCTGTTTGACATACGCAGTACTGACAGAAAAAACAGACGGCGAGTTATTCCTGCCATTCTTGAAAAAGGCATATGTGATTATGACTGCCAGCCCTCATCCAGATGGAAATGATACTTGGATCACTAAGGTTCGTCTCGGAAGCTGCGCTCCCAAAGAGCTTTCACTTAAAGATATCGACTTTAGCGTGTTCGATCAGAAATATTCAGGTAGATGGAATGCCGGTTCTAACAACAGAGGCGGCGGAACTCCTGTCTCACCAGATGAATATGCACAAAAACTCTCAGTTGCGATCAATGCACAATTGTCACTTCTCGAGCTAAAGTAGGGCTGGATATCGAGTATGAGCCTGATAATAAGCGATCTTCACGGTAATTATGCCAAATGCAAAGCGTTCATCAAGTACCGCCCTGAAGAAGAGCACATTATCCTTGGCGATTTCATGGATTCGTTCTCCGCCTCCGACGCAGATATCATAGCCACCTTTAAGCTTGCCGTTGCCAACGAATGTGTTCTTTTATGCGGAAACCACGAACTTCCATATCTAAGCAACGCCCATGGTTATTTCAGGTGTTCAGGAAACAGGTACAGCCCAGAGCTATTTCATGTCGTAAATATGTATAAAGGACTTTTACATGGCTCTATAATTCGCGATGACCATCTTCTCACCCACGGCGGCCTTTCTAAAAAACACGGAAAACCATTTAAGACGATAGTAGAGGCGAGCACTTGGATTAATGCAGAATTTGACTGGTATATAAATCAACCCGTAGCACCGGAATCTCTTTCCTCTATTTTTGACATAGGGTCACTACGCGGTGGTTATCAAGATGTTTCGGGAATATTTTGGTGTTCAATAGGCCATGAAAAGTTGGATATCCGATTTAACCAAGTTGTTGGTCATACCGCGCGTCCTGAACCGCTTGTGATGATTGAGGGAAAGGGAAAGAACAAAAAGAAACACGTCGGAATAGACTCACCGAAGTTCGTTTGCTATAATACTGCGACTCACGAACTTGAAGATTTTATGCTGGAAGAATATAGGCACAACGAACAGCTTAGAAGTATGCTGGAGAGGCAGTTCTGAACACTCTCAACGGTCGGAAGGAAAAAGCGAATGGTACGTAAATTTTCTCAAAGTACGCCGGAGGTTGAACTGTGATCAGGCCAATTACAATGGTATTACTTTCAGCGGTGGTATCAATTTCCACTGCCTTCGCCGCGCAAACAAACTGTCCCGAACACTTTGTGAACGGTCAAGCCCCTGATCTAATCAACCAGAAACTCTCGGTTAAGGCGCGAGATGTTTGCTATTCAGGTTTTTCTTTGAAACATTCCGGAATCACACGCACACCAATCTATTCGGCCGAGCACCTAACTCGCGACCGATTGGCGATGGCAAAGGGTATGAAGCGATCCAGCAAGTTTTACCCTGACCCCAATATACCAGCGTCAGAGAGAGCAGAACTTCACCACTATGCAAAATCAGGATTTGACAGAGGGCATGTTGCCCCTTCAGCAGATATGTTTGACCAGCAATCACAGCAGGAGTGTTTTACGTTGGCAAATATGGTGCCACAAGAACCTTCAGTGAACCGAGGTGTCTGGGGAAGTGTTGAATCTGCTACTCGGAAACTGACAAAAGACCGGGGCGAATTGTACGTTGTTACTGGCCCTATATTCACAGGCAAGCTGCAACAGATCGGCGATGCTATTATGGTTCCGACACAAGTCTTTAAAGCAATTTACGACCCAAAGCGAAATGAAGCTGGGGCATATCTTGTCGGGAATGCAGAAGGCGCACAGGCCCAGGTTATAACTATAGCCGAATTGGAAAAACTAAGCGGGATCAGCGTCTTTCCTTCAATCAATGGCCACGTTAAGGTCAATGGTATGAGATTGCCAGAGCCAAAGGAACGGAAGCGCAGAGGAGGTAGGTGATGGCTAAAAATAAAGAGTTCAGCCCATTCAAGAACGAATCTGATTGTATCCAGATAGGCGACGACCTCACTATTGAGAACAGGGTGGATAGAATTTCTATATTTGGGAGTATAGACCTTACCCTAGATAAGGGAGGGCTGAAGGCGGCAAGAGAGTTGAAAGCAATACTGGATATGACTTTAACTGAGATGGAGAATGTTGAACTCCCAGAGAAGGTTGATATAGTCAAACCGAAGATCGTGGACAATCCCTTCTAATGCCCGAATTCGAAGAAGTAACAATCGTGCGTGACCAGCATGACGACAACTCTGAAGACGGTGTTGATGTCCCTCTGGATCGAATTAACCCTGAGACGTTACGTAAGATGGTTGAAGAATTTGTAACGCGTGAATGGAGTGACTTGTCAGATGCTGATTGCACGTTTGAAGATAAGATAATACAGGTTGTCCAGCAGTTAAAGGATAACAAGATTAAGGTGGTATTTGATTTGACAAGCGAGACGTGCAACATCATTCCATGCCGTTAGGCCAAGTCATCATCTGCGTAATTTGCATCTCCGGATAATTATGGAAAAAAATGTGTCCATAACACGCTTGCCTTCTTCCTCGGTCAGACCCATGTTTTCTTTCATGTTGGCAACAGATATCGCCGCCTCGATCACGATATCAAAGCTTTCTTTTGCTCCATAAAACGTATCATCCAGGTCATCAATTCGCTTTTGAAAAAGAGATATGAATTCATCTGTTTCAGATTCCGACAATTTACCACCATTAGCGCGCATTATTCTAGTTTCGTATAAATCTAGTCTTAATGTTTCTAAGGATGTCATCATTTCATCCCCAAAAGACCCGGTTGGAACATTGATATCGAAAAATACATTTTCATAAGCTCTCAATTCCGTGATCAGTTATAAATTATGGTAATCTCTTCTTGGGTCTTCATTGTACCAGCGCAAGGGTTTCGCTAGGCTTATCGCTTCTTATCTCATTGGTGGTAGATATCGCTTTATCACCTTTTTCCTTTTCCTGATTTGTTTCCAGAATATAATCGGCGATTCCTTTTGCAGACCAGAGATCAGCCGAGTTAACAGTCCCTTCCAGCCAAGGTTCCATAACGTAGTTGTCGTAGTCGGACAGGTAAACATACATTTTGCCTTTCTCCGCCAAGTGTTCAAATACTGGGGAAGGCAGGGAAACGGCAACCGGACCGACCCTGATTATAACTGCACCTGGCTCTGCTGAAATTGTTATAGGCGCCGTCGCTTTGTTTGCCATCAACTCTGCATAATACTCGTTCGGAATAGTAGCGAGCGCCATCAAACCATCATTAAGCAGAATGACTCGTGCTACAAAAAAATTAAAATCTTCCATCGTCAATAACTCCCGACTAATATTTTGTGTAACCTTGCATAGAAGGACTACCACCCGGAGCTGAACTCACCGGAGCCGCCTGACCACCAGCTTTACCCAAAGCCGCTTTACCACCCTTAAACACTGATTTGCCGGCAGTCGCTATAGAGCTGACATTATTTATCGTTGCTACCGTACCGTTGGTAGTTCCAATAATTACTTCCGCAGCCCTTTCACCAAAAGCCCCTCGTATCAAAGCCGACCCGCTCCCTTGAACATTCACACCCATTGAACTATCAACCCTGTTATCAAATTTCTGGGTATGGGAACCAAGCACTGAACTTGTGTAGTCCTTGTAATCTCTTTCGCCACCACGTTGGATTTTGAATGTGGAAATTGTAGGTGTGGTGCCTTGCTGACCGTGCGATCTCATAGATCCATCTTTTGTCATGCCCTGAACAGCCGGCTTTCCCATCCTCATTTGAATGCTGTCACCAGCTGCAACACGAACATCGCTCCCACTTGCGGCAAGCGCGTTATTGACTGAAGCGGCGTCCTTTTCAGACGCAACGAGTCGATCAACCTGAGAATATTGGCTTGTTGATGACACATTCACATTTTCACTTAACGAACCACTCCAGGCTTTGCGGCCGTGTTCAGAAGTTTGCATGTTTCTGTCGATGTTTTCAGCATCCCTACCCGTTTTGAATGTTGCCATATCTTTCCGGCTGACGTCCCCGCCTCGTCCGATAGAAAAGGACTGGATATTGCCATCCCCATCTTTTGCCATCTCATAGGTGAATCCCTTGTTACTATTCATCATCTTGCCAATTTCGTTTACTGCGTTATGGCCGAAGTTAGCTTCACGCAGTTCGTTCATAATCCCTTCAGCCCTTGACTTGTTTCCGCCGGCAACAACACCCTGTTCGCTGGAATTAACAATGCCGCCATCCATACCTACAATCACCGAATTCTTGCCATCAGCAGTAGTGAATGAGATGTTCTGACCTTCCATAGACTTTTGCATCTCGGCAAAGCCACGCTCGGTCAGATGCCCGCCATTATACATTTCCGGATTATGTGTCAATTCCGGAGCGATTTTACCAGCCAACTGATCGGCAGCTGAGTGGACCAGTTGGTTGCGAGCAATTTTCCCGGACACATCATTACTGGCAAGTTGGCGGTAATTGTCGTGACCACCAGCTGCATAGATACCGTTGATTTTGCCGCCAGCCTCAGTAGCAGCGACGCTACCAGCTTCCATTCCGGCCTTATCCGCTCCACCCAGCTGATTTGAAAGTCCTACCATCTCCGATGATTGCTTTCCTTGTTGGAACAGCGAATTCATCTGCATGAGCTTTCCAGACGACACACCAAACTTTTCTGCCATTTTATTAACGGCATCGGCGTTAGCAAAGTCTCCCAAAGAAGAAACTTCCGAACGCATCGCATTGAACTGTCTCCAATCGCCACTGAATCCGAGTGCTTTTGAAGCCCCAAACGCCTGCATTTCTCCTTGCAGTTGCCCGACGTTTTTATCCATGTTTGAAGCCAGAAAATCGGCGTAGTTTGAGCCATTGCCAAACGTTTGTACTAATGCCTTGTCATTGGCGACCCCCATCTCTGCAAAGTTGCGGACATTGCCACCATAACTGCCTGCGACCATATCCTTTACCGCTGCTGATTTATTGAGTCCAAGTCGAGAATCAAAGGATTTGAGATCATACGAGGATTGAAGGCCATTATCCTTCATGGTAGTACCGGCAGCTCCGAAGCCCACGTTTCTACCAACTTGTGCATTACCCATCATCTGAGCCGAATACTCCTGGCCAAACGCTGCTATCATATCGTTTGATGCTGACGTTCCAGCTGACATCTCCATCGACGACTGCGCCTGTCGTGCCTTCATGCTGTACTCATTGCTCCACGCTTGTGTCGGCATGGCACTTACATTGCTTTTCTCTGCAGAGGCCCTTCCGCTTGGATCCTCGACCGTATGTGCACCATAGCCACCGGCAGAGCCAACCTGGCCGGCGAGACCACCAGCCATCATTGCCATGGCATGACCACCAAATTTTACGAGCGTACCGGTGATAACAGTTGCCAACATCATTCCGCTCATCCGGAGAGTGCCGAACATTCCCAGAATCTTTACGGTCTGATCTGGAAACATATAAAGCGCATCCATACCGAGCTTCTTCTGACGGACCATCTCATAAGCCTTGTTTGCATAGTCTATGGCAAACTGATGGATGATCGCATCAGTAACGCCCCAGGCAGTTAACCACACAAAGAAGCCCAGTATGGTGCCAAGAGCTTTGCCGAGCAGGGGTGTAGGAATGAAGAGTGCCAAAAACGGCAAGAGTCCTATTGCCACGGCAGTTAATGTGGCTTTAAGGATCGGAAGCCATTCGTTGGCTGACTTCATTGCACCTGACGCATTAAGGAGGAACTGGTAATTGGTTGCACCAGTTGAGTCGCCGCTACGATATATCTCCTCAAGTCTCTGTGAGATATACGCCTGCTTTACGAAGTCATCTATTGATGCCGCACCCAGGCCAGTTCCGGAGTTGACGTTATTGAGTACGGTTTTGCATTGGATGAGTGAAAGTGCATCAGCCGGGTCAAAACCAAGGTTGGAACAGATTCCTTTGACATTGTTTTCCAGATTTGCCGGAGTTATTTTAGCGTTAACCTGCGTCCATGCAGCACTGCAACTCATTGTGGTGCCTTGCGGATCGATAGCATCGTAATAGACGGTCCAAATTGCAGGGTTTTGTGCTTTAGCGAGTGACGCAGAAAAACTGGTAGTTTGGTTCCGTAATTCATCTACTGTGAGTCCGGCATTCGGATTCATGAGGGCAAATGATACGCAGTCCTTGATGTAGCGGCGCATTGATGAGTCAATGTTCGTATCGACGGCTGACAAGGGTAAACTGGTTATTTGAGCGAGTCCCAGAAAGCCCTTTCCGCCTGCCTGTGAGGCATAACTCAGCGGATCGCCTGCTACCGTCACAATATCAACAAGACCACGCTCTATGCTGTTCATTATTCCTGCAACAGCAACGACACCATCCGGAATTCCGCCTACCGCCTGTGTCTTGTTGTAGACAGGGTCATAGATGTGCAATGTCCCCTTCGGAATAATGAGCGCAAGATAGACCGCAATGCCGATAAGAGCCGGCACAAGCCAGCTCTGCACATTGCCAGTCCCAGTTCCAAGCATTTTACCGACAACAGCGAGGCCGCCGAAGAAGATTCCGGCTGTTATGCTGACGAAGTAGAATGATTTATAGCCATTGTCTCCGAATATAAGGGCAAGCTTGCTGAAGGCATTAACGACCGCATCATGTCCTCCCCAGACGTAGTAATCCATATCAAGAGCCAGGGCTATGGAAGGGAGTAGGATAAACAGTGCGACAACGGACAGTATTCTAAATATTCGACGTGTCGACATCGACAACTCCTGCTGCAATCAGTTTAATATTACGCCGCCAGGCAAAGAACATGGCAATCACCGGTATGATGATAAATATCAGTGTCGTTACTACGACGAAGTATGCAGAGGTCAGAAAAACTCCTTTGAATCCCTGAAGCCAGTAATAGATGTTGGCTACTGTTCTTTGTGACACTTTTGCGTAGTAAAGTTTCGCCACCGCCCAGAGAAGCATCTTGTCGGAAAACAGTTTGAAGTAGATGAAATGAAAGGCAATGAAAGCGATAATAGCTTTTGCTATGGCTCCGAAGATCATCCCCCCGAGGAGATTTAAAACCATTGCCCGGGTGTATTCTCCTATGAAGCTCATTGCCGCCTTTGCTATGAACAGGGCGTATCCGAGCGAAAAACCGAGCGCAAGCAGAAAGGCGCTGCAGGTATCAAACAAGGTGGGGTTCGCGTCGCCAAACATCGGGATGTACTGTTCTATGACACCAATAGCAACAGGGGTTAAGGTCGCTGAAACCAGACCAGAGACGAATGAACTCCTGAAGCCCACCTCCATGAATTCGAGCCGCTGCTTAGTTGTCAGAAAGCGAGCTTTGATAAGGCATCCGCCCAGTTCATTGGCAAAATTCTGATCGATATATGAAACCGCTTCCAGTAAACCACGCGGGTGTATTTCGCTACTTGGTGCTACCGGAATTACGTCTGGCGAGCCTCCACCATCTTTTGCCATTGAATTTCCTCTAGCTTGCCAGTGATCGTAATAAATTCAATATGCCGCCACCGTACGCAACTATTGCTGCCATTAAGAGGCAAACTGCTGCCAGCGTAGGATTTCTCTGTCGTACGCCGACCCAGAAAGCAGCGATGATAAGGAGGACAAAGAAAAGACGTCCCCAGAAGCCGTAAAGCATCGTGGCAAATAGTTTTTGCCAGAAACTTGTATAATCTCCCCGACCCATGTAGTGGAGAGGATTGAGCTTTTCAATTGGCATATGCTCCTCTCAAAAGATCGGATAAGCCTTCGCTATTACCCTCGATTTTTCCAGCAGGCCAAAGTAGCGGGAGTCATAGCTGTCTCTGTGTTGTCCCATGACAAACATGAAACCGGCGGGGATCTCACCGTTATAAACAAACTTCGGGAGTGGAACCCCTTTAAGAGAACGATCCTTGGCTTTAACCAGATATTCTCCGTTACAGTAAAAGTTCTTGTTTTCGTCGACGGTCAGTGTTTCGGCCTCATCGCAACCTATAATTTTCATCATATCTTCTGTCTTTTTACCCAGGATATTGGCAATGGTTTCATTCCGGTACGTAAAGAGCACATAATCTCCATGTCCTACGTGATCCGGATTGTGGTTAATCCAGAAGACTCGCTTGGTCAGTGATGGAGTAATGGTCACGCTTATTTTGTAGGGAAGTGCCGTTCCAACTGCCAGAAGAGATATGATCAGGAACCAAAAGCGCGAACTTTTGAAGAGCCTGTTTGCTTCAAGGCTTGATAGTTTCAACATTACGCACCACCGCATCTCCCATGATGACGACTCTGTTTTTTGGGATGGCTATCACAACATTTTCCAGGTGATCAAAGCTTCTTTTCAGTTCTTCGTCAGTCAATTTCCCTGCCATGTAGTTGTCCCGTTGTTGAGCTATGTACCCCTTGATATCTACCGCTACTATTTTCTGGGCATACCAACGATCATATGAATAGACAGAGGCAAATGAGGTTATGAGGGCAACCAAAAGACAGATACAGACAACTACAGGAATACCCATTCCTTCTTGGTTATCTGAGTTTATGGCAGCTTGCGGAGTCTTGCTATTGGCAGGTAGTTCTGAGGTGTCGACGTCTTCCGTGGATTCTATTCCCATGTTGTCTCCATGAAATATTAGTTCGACCGCAAAAAAAGGGTCTTACTTATATATCTGGATGGGGGGGAAGGTGAGGCCGAGTGAGTGAAGTCTTTGCGCTGCAGGTAATGAGATATTTCTCGGATTATATACTGCGTTTATTCGGATTAATCAGGCGTCAGACAGCGAATTGTCAGCGCACATCGTTGTTCAATCAATGACATGATTTGAGGCAGGATGGTGTGACCATTACCTTCTGCCTCAAAAACTGTAATTGTTTTTGCCGCAAGGACAGGCAAGCGTTTTGCAATATTCAGAATGCGTTTTTTTACCTGTGCCGGCGACAGTCCTGCTGCGGTAGCAAAACGCTCCCAATGCCGCAACTGTACTTCCGTAAAGCGATACTTGCTGCCGATTTTCATCGCCATTTTGTCCGTCAGATTCGGATAAACCGCAGTGGCCAGCACATCGTAAAATGGTGCCAACACGATTCCCTGTGGTGTGTAGAGCAATGAAAAATTCTTTCCGTGGGCATCGTGATTACCGACCATGGCATTGAATATCGCAAAGTCCAGTAGTTTCAGAATCTGTGGAGCACTCGGTCTCGTTGCCCGGCGCAATAGCTCAAATGCCTGCGATAGATCCGGCCCGCCTTCGTTCTGATATTTGTATTCCGGGGCTACTGCCAGAGCCTGGCAAAAGTCCTCTTGATGCAAACGCATTAAGCGCCCATCTGCTGTTACCTGCCGGTCATAACGTTCCACAAGCAAATAATGTCGGTCGCTAATACTGCGAATCTCCGCTTTGACGGTATCAAGCTTCAGAGCATTGGCCAGGGCCAGGCAAAAACCTTCATTGAAGACGCTACCCTCCACGCCGGCAATTGCCGGTTTAAGAATATGCGAACTCGGAGAGTTGAACAGCGGTAACCCGATACGATCACCTTCAGCAACCACGGGGAGCTTGTCCTGTGCGCCCGCCAGAGACAGCCGTAATCCTTCTTCACCGGCGAGCATCGGGCGTTTTGGCATTTCATCGAGAAGGCGTAAAAGCTCTACTTCATCGAGCCAACGAACGAGATCGTGATTATCCTGGGCTTGTGGCATCTGCCCTGGCTCCAATAAAGTCACGGCACCAGCGCATTCTCCACCAATGCCATCAAGGAGAGCAAAGTCGTTTTGTCTCGAAACATGCAGAGTCTGGGCGATTAACTTACGCTTGTCTCCTTCAGGCAAAAGCCCAGCAAAAAATGGACGGGTGGCACGATCACTAAATGCCTTTGCCTGAAGAGGCAGTGATTGCGATAATGGAATCGAATTACTCGAATTCAGCCAGTCACTCTCATAGGAAAAGTTCAAGCGACCATCAATCTGACTCAATGTTCCTATATGTGTTCCGAACAGCCAGACACTCAGTTGACGAGTCATAATCTAATCCTCTTGACCTTTTGCCAGGCCCTCAACACACAGACTCCCGCCCAGCGCATGAAGCACGCGGAGAACGTTTTCCAGACGGAGTGTTGGTTTGCCGGCTTCCAGTTCGACAATGAAACGCACACCGACACCTGAAGCCAGAGCCAGTTGCGGTTGCGTTAAGCCAAGGCGTTTACGAGCGGTTCGTACTGCCAGGCCAAGTGAAATTGGAGTGTCTATTTTTGTAATCATAAATATTTCCCCTTCGGGAATTATTACTCCAATAATGACATAAAGCAAGCGATATTTCCTGATCGGGAAACAACAGGTGAGATGGCTTAGGGACAATGAAATATATACCGAACGGGAAATGTTCTCACTGGATGCATGCAGAGAAAATTAAAAAAAGGCGACCCATTATCGAGGCCGCCTCTTTCCGAAGGGTATGGGTTATACCACTTCGAAGATCAAATTTTGCTTTGCAACTGCTATTCGCCAAGAATCAGGCGAACGTAGTTGCTTGCTTTGGTTTCTGCAACACGCCGTGAATACTCAACTCCAAAGTTGTTACATGGCGCACCACGGAGCATCGGTTCTACTCTCCATCGGTACAGATAACCAGATCTTTCAACCTCTTCAATAGTTACATGTGGCCAGGACATTTCATCGTAGTAGTGGGTCATCACATTGTTCTCCCTGATGCTGTAAAGATGTCGATGACTTCGACGCAGCTTGTACAGTTGAAGAACGCTTTTTCAAACTCATCCCAAGACAAAGTGAACTCCCTACCATTGATACGAACTTTTACTGACATGATATTCTCCTCTCTCACATTAATTTGGAAAACCCAAAGGGCTCCCTTCAATCACCGAGCTGATTCGGTGACTCAAAGGAGCCCTTTGGGCTGCTGAGAGGAGATAATGGGGTGAGAGAAAACATCTCTTCTCACCCCACGGCTCTATTTTATCGCCTCAGGTTTTTCAACTGATGGCTGTTCACAATCCTGGCAAACGACTTCATCGTTTGTTACGAGGCGACCTACCTTGCCAACCATATTCACAAGCCCCATAGGAGCTGCTAAAAAGCCGGAAATTCGTGTCTGTTCCTCGAAATTCACCCAACTACTGTGAGAACAGCCTGTTATGGTGAAGCCAGTAGTTGCAATCCAGAGTATCATGACAATTCGTATCATCTTGTTTCTCCTTTTCAGGCACACCCATCCCCGTAGGGGTGTGGTAAAAACCATCCCCCTGCGGTAGGGATTGCTCACAAAGGAGCGTTACTATCTATTGGAGCGCCAACACTGCATCCCGAAAGCTGACTTTTTCCGCATCCATCATTGCACTGATAGGGTCCCACGACCGGTTACAAACAAAACAGTGAACGTGGTTCTCGTACAATGACATGGAGGGATTACTGTCCTTGTGAAACGGGCAACAGGTAGTTTTTCTCCCTGAGGTAAAAGCGACAATCCGTGTAATGGGATGTTGACGAGCGTGCTCAATCATCTCATCAGTGATCGCATTGTTGGTTTCAGGTTCCTTTTTCCCGTTGATATGTTTCAACAGTAGCTTTGACTCCCGTTTCAAGGGATGCAGCTCACTCTTAACCTCATTAATTCGAGCAGAGAGTAATGCTCTTTCAAGCGGATCCACGTTATGCCCCAATTCCTTGGTGGAAAGCCTTATTTCGCGCTCTTTCTCTTTGATTTGCGGTTGCAGGAATGCCAGACGTCGCATGATTGCGTAGCGTTCAGATACGCCAATTTCCTGTGCCGCTTTTATGGTTGTTTGCAGCG